>NZ_QKZD01000002.1:0-688197 GCF_003253945.1 Pseudomonas sp. 2848 | reverse complement strand
TGCGAGAAACCCGTTCAACTTCAAACACTTGACTCGCTGCGATCTCTCGTAGCGGGAGGCGAATCATACAGCGTTACAACCTGCTGTCAACTGCCCTTTTCACCGCTGCCGATCAGATGACCGAAGCACTTCCGGAACCTTTCCAAACAATCAACTCATTGATATTCAAGGAGTTTTTCGTTCCGATGTCGCTGGAAGTGGGGCGCATTATAAGGGGATCTGAAACCCCGTCAACCGTTAATTTCATAAAAATCAAAAAGATCGCGCCAGGTGCTCGCCGACGCCCTGCCACCCTGGCACCTATATAAGCAGCGCTAAAACAAAAGCGGGGAGGCCTACCGGCCTCCCCGCTTCTATATAACTACACCTGCAGGCAATCACTCAGCCTTGAGGGTAACCCGAGCAAACGCCTTCTTGCCCGCCTGGCACACGTGGGTCGCGCCGAGCACAAACATGAAGTCACGGTCGATCACCTCACCATCCACCTTGACCGCGCCGGCGCCGAGCAGATCCCGCGCCTGCGCCGAGTTCTTCACCAGGCCAGCCCGGTTCAGCACGGCGGCGATCGGCAGATTTTCAGCAGCGGCCACTTCGACCTCCGGCAGGTCTTCTGGCAACTCGCCTTCCTTCATGCGGTTACCCGCAGCACGGTGCGCATTGGCCGCGGCCTCTTCACCATGGAAACGCGCCACGATTTCCTCGGCCAGCTTGATCTTGATGTCACGCGGGTTAGCACCGTTCTCGACATCCGCCCGGAACTGATCGATCTCTTCCATCGAACGGAAGCTCAGCAGTTCGAAGTAACGCCACATCAAGGTATCGGGAATCGACACAAGCTTGCTGTACATCACCCCAGGGGCTTCCTGGATGCCGACATAATTGCCCAGCGACTTGGACATCTTCTTCACGCCATCCAGCCCTTCAAGCAGCGGCATGGTGACGATGTTCTGCGCCTCCTGGCCATAGGCGCGCTGCAGCTCGCGGCCCATCAGCAGGTTGAACTTCTGGTCGGTACCACCCAGCTCGACATCGGCCTTCAAGGCGACGGAGTCATAACCCTGGACCAGCGGATAGAGAAACTCATGGATCGCGATTGGCTGGTTGGTGGTGTAGCGCTTGTCGAAGTCATCGCGTTCGAGCATGCGCGCCACGGTGTACTGCGAGGCCAGGCGAATAAAGTCGGCAGGCGTGAGCGTGTCCATCCAGGTGGAGTTGAACGCCACCTCGGTCTTCGCCGGGTCGAGAATCTTGAAGACCTGCTGCTTGTAGGTCTCGGCGTTGTCGAGCACCTGCTCGCGGGTCAGCGGCGGGCGAGTAGCGCTCTTGCCGCTCGGGTCGCCGATCATGCCGGTGAAGTCGCCGATCAGGAAGATGACCTGGTGGCCCAACTCCTGGAACTGACGCAGCTTGTTGATCAGCACCGTGTGCCCCAGGTGCAGGTCGGGCGCGGTTGGGTCGAAGCCCGCCTTGATGCGCAGCGGCTGGCCGCGCTTGAGCTTCTCCACCAGTTCCGACTCGACCAATACCTCTTCCGCACCGCGCTTGATAAGCGCCAGCTGCTCTTCAACCGACTTCATAGACAGACCCGCAACGCTAGGATTCAAGGGGAGCCAACCATACAAGATCGGCCATCAAATACAAGTTTCGCAACGGATTGTGACCCGAACGGCGCACCGCAACGTCTACGCGCCCTTGCGTGAGAATGGATTTGGTTATATTTTATACAGTTATTTCATCTTCATCATGTCATTCATCTTTTCCATTTCACCTTTTTCAAAGTCACCTTACCTATGACCAACGAAACGCCTAAAGCGCCCCCGCTTTATCCGAAAAGCCATCTGTTGGCCGCCAGCGGCATCGCCGCCCTTCTCAGTCTGGCTTTGCTGGTGTTCCCCTCCAGCGAAGTGGAAGCCAAGAAAACCACCCTCAGCCTGGAGCTGGAAAGCCCGGCCGAACAGCTCAAGGACGAGGCCAGCGGCGCCCCGCTGGTCCAGGCCGAACAAAACAGCGACTCGCCCTTCGCCCAGATCGAAGGCGCGACGCCCGAAACCGCCAAGGCAGAACCCGCGCCTGCCCCTGCAGCCAAACAAGAGGACAAGGCCCCTGGCCACCGCGAGGTGGTCGTCAGCCGCGGTGATACGCTCTCGACCTTGTTCAACAAGGTTGGCCTGCCTGCCAACGTCGTTCACGACGTGCTGGCCAGCAACAAGCAGGCCAAGCAGTTCAGCCAGCTCAAGCATGGCCAGGTGCTGCAATTCGAGCTGGACAAGGACGGCCAACTGGCAAGCCTGCACAGCAAGGTCAGCAACCTCGAGACCATCCGCCTGAACCGCACCGACAAGGGCTTCGCCTTCGAGCGCGAGGTCAGCAAGCCGGTGGTGCGCACCGCCTACGCCCACGGCGTGATCAAGAGCTCGCTGTCCGCCTCCGCCCAGCGCGCCGGCCTGTCCCACAGCATGACCATGGACATGGCGCGCATCCTCGGCTACGACATTGATTTCGCCCAGGACATCCGCCCGGGCGACGAATTCGACGTGGTCTATGAGCAGAAGATGATGGACGGCAAAGTGGTCGGCACCGGGAACATCCTCTCCGCCCGCTTCACCAACCGCGGCAAGACCTACACCGCCGTGCGCTACACCAACAAGCAGGGCAACACCAACTACTACACCGCCGACGGCAACAGCCTGCGCAAGGCGTTCATCCGCACCCCGGTGGATTTCGCCCGCATCAGCTCGCGGTTCTCCGCCGGCCGCAAGCACCCGATCCTCAACAAGATCCGCGCGCACAAGGGCGTGGACTACGCCGCGCCACGCGGTACGCCGATCAAGGCTGCAGGCGACGGTCGCATCGAGCTCGCGGGCCGCCGTGGCGGCTACGGCAACACCGTGATCATCGCCCACGGCAACTCGTACAAGACGCTCTATGGCCACATGCAGGGCTTCGCCAAGGGCATCAAGACCGGCTCCAGCGTCAAGCAGGGGCAGATCATCGGCTACATCGGCACCACCGGCCTGTCGACCGGCCCGCATCTGCACTACGAGTTCCAGGTCAATGGCGTGCACGTCGACCCACTGAGCCAAAAAGTGCCAATGGCCGACCCGATCGCCAAGGCTGAGCGCCAGCGCTTCAACCAGCAGAGCCAGCCCCTGATTGCCCGCATGGATCAGGAAAAGGCCACTCTGCTCGCAGCCAACAAGCGCTGAGCCCATGGCGCTCTACCTGGGGGTGATGTCCGGCACCAGCCTCGATGGGCTGGACATCGCCCTGATCGAGCAAGACGAGCAGCTGCGGCTGCTCGCCACCCACTACATCCCCATGCCCATCGACCTGCGCCAGGACCTGCTCGGCCTCTGCGCCAGCGGCCCCGACGAGATCGCGCGTGCCGCCCTTGCCGAGAACCGCTGGGCCACACTGGCCGCCCAGGGCATCAACCACCTGCTGGACGCCCAAGGCCTGGGCCCCGAGGCCATTCGCGCCATCGGCAGCCACGGCCAGACTGTTCGCCATGAGCCGGCCCGCGGCTTCACCGTGCAGATCGGCAACCCCGCCCTGCTGGCCGAACTCACCGGCATCTGCGTGGTGGGCGACTTCCGCCGCCGCGACGTGGCGGCAGGCGGCCAGGGCGCTCCCCTGGTACCGGCATTTCACGAGGCCTTGTTCGGGCATCTCGGCCAGTGCCTGGCGATCCTCAACGTAGGCGGTTTCAGCAACCTCAGCCTGATCGAGCGGGAGCAACCGGTACATGGCTTCGACTGCGGGCCGGGCAATGTGCTGCTGGATGCCTGGATCGAACGCAAGCAAGGCCAGGCCTTTGATGCCAATGGCGCCTGGGCGGCCAGCGGCTGCGTGCAGCACGGCCTGTTGAACGCGCTGCTAAGCGATCCGTTCTTCGCCGGCAGCGGCCCGAAGAGCACCGGACGCGAGGTGTTCAACCTGCCATGGCTGGATGCCCACCTTGCCCGGCTACCCGCTTATCGCGACGAAGACGTCCAAGCCACGCTGCTGGAGCTGACGGCCCACACCATCATCGACTCGCTACGCCAGGCTCAGTCAGGGACTGAAGCCCTGCTGGTCTGCGGTGGTGGCGCCCGCAACGGCGTCCTGATGGCTCGCCTGGCCGCCCTGCTGCCTGGGGCGAAGGTTGCCAGCACCGCCGCGCATGGCGTGGACCCCGACTGGGTGGAGGCCATGGCCTTCGCCTGGCTGGCCCATTGCTGCCTGGAAGGCATTCCCGCCAATCGGCCCAGTGTCACCGCCGCCAGAGGCCTGCGTATCCTCGGCGCGATCTACCCCGCCTGAATGCAAAACGCCGCGCAAATGCGCGGCGTTTTTTTGCCCGACCTGATCAGATCGAGAACGACGAACCGCAACCGCAGGTGGTGGTGGCGTTCGGGTTCTTGATCACGAAGCGCGAGCCTTCCAGCCCCTCCTGGTAATCCACCTCGGCGCCGGCCAGGTACTGGTAGCTCATCGGGTCGACGACCAGTGCAACGCCTTCGCGCTCGACGATGGTGTCGTCATCGGCCACGTCCTCATCGAAGGTGAAGCCGTACTGGAAGCCCGAGCAACCGCCGCCGGTCACGAACACACGCAGCTTCAGCCGGTCGTTGCCCTCTTCGCTGACCAAGGTCTTCACCTTGTGCGCAGCCCCGGGGGTGAACTCCAAAGCCGTGGGGGTGAAGGATTCGACGCTCATGTTGATTCTCCCGGCGCAGTGCCGCCATAAAACTCGATGGGGCGTATTATCCGCTTGTCCGAGAAAATCGGTCAAGAATTGTGCGGCTTTAGTCGGCCCTACGAAAAAGGCCCGCACGCGGCGGGCCTTGGCGACGTACGCTGGCTTACGGCAGCAGGCCCGCGTGGGACAGGCCCATGCGCTCATCCAGGCCGAACAGGATGTTGAGGTTCTGCACCGCCTGGCCCGACGCGCCCTTGACCAGGTTGTCGATCACCGACAGCACCACCACCAGGTCACCGCCCTGCGGCCGGTGCACGGCGATGCGGCAGACGTTGGCACCGCGCACGCTGCGGGTTTCCGGGTGGCTGCCGGCGGGCATCACGTCGACGAACGGTTCATTGGCATAGCGCCTCTCGAACAGCGCCTGCAGGTCGACAGACGTGTCGGCGACCGTCGCATAGAGCGTGGCATGGATGCCGCGGATCATCGGCGTCAGGTGCGGCACAAAGGTCAGGCCGATGTCCTTGCCGGCTGCCTGGCGCAGGCCCTGGCTGATCTCCGGCAGATGACGGTGGCCCTTGACCGCATAGGCCTTCATGCTTTCACCAGCCTCGCAGAACAGCGAGCCCACAGCGGCACCACGCCCGGCGCCGCTGACGCCCGACTTGCAGTCGGCGATCAGGCGCGACGGATCGGCCAGGCCAGCCTCCAGAAGGGGCAGGAAGCCGAGCTGGGTGGCGGTCGGATAGCAACCCGGCACTGCGATCAGCTGCGCCTGGCGGATCTTCTCGCGATTCACCTCAGGTAAACCGTAGACCGCGTCCTTGAGCAACTCTGGGGCGCCGTGAGGCTGGCCGTACCACTTGCCCCACTCGACAGCGTCCTGCAGGCGGAAGTCGGCGGACAGGTCGATGACCTTGGTCCCGGCGGCCAGCAGCTCGCCGGCCAAGGCGTGGGCGACACCATGGGGCGTGGCGAAGAACACCACATCGCAGGCCGCCAGGGTCTTGCTGTCCGGAACGCTGAACGCCAGGCCGTCGTAGTGGCCGCGCAGGTTCGGATACATGTCGGCAACCGCCACGCCCGCCTCGGAGCGCGAAGTGATGACCGCCACTTCGGCCTGTGGATGCTGCGCCAGCAGACGCAGCAGTTCGACACCGGTGTAACCCGTGCCGCCGACGATACCGACCTTGATCATGACGCTTGCCCCTTATCAACGAGACCACTGGAAAGCGCACGATAATAGGGGGCCAAGGCGCCTGTAACAACTCTTGGGATGACCCTTCGGCCCCTTGGCCTCTACTATCTGACGACCGTGAAAACCTGAAGGAACTCCCCATGCTCTATCTATGGATCAAGGCGCTGCATATCGTCAGCGTGGTCTGCTGGTTCGCCGGCCTGTTCTACCTGCCACGGCTGTTCGTCTATCACGCCCAGAGCCAGGACAGCATCAGCCTCGATCGATTCGTCACCATGGAGCGCAAGCTGTACCGGGGCATCATGAACCCGGCGATGATCGCCACCTATGTGTTCGGCGGCTGGATGCTGTACCTGAACCCCGGCTGGCTGAGCCAGGGCTGGCTGCACGCCAAGCTCACCCTGGTCGCGCTGCTCACCGTCTACCATCACATGTGCGGCGCCCAGCGCAAACGCTTCGCCGCCGGCACCAACACCCGCAGCCACGTGTACTACCGCTGGTTCAACGAAGCACCGGTGCTGATGCTGCTGGGCGTCGTAATTCTCGTGGTGGTCAAACCGTTCTGACGATATCCACCCGCCTACAGGAGTTTCGCCATGTCCCTGCCCGCCTCGCTCGCAAAACACCTGCGCTTGCCTCTGGTTGCGGCGCCGATGTTCCTGATTTCCAACCCCCGGCTTGTGCTGGCCTGCTGCGCCAATGGCGTGGTGGGCAGCTTCCCGGCGCTGAACCAGCGTGACAGTGCAGGGTTCAAGGCCTGGCTGGAGGAGATCGAAGCAGGGCTGGACGAACTGCAGGCACCTGCTCCCTATGCGGTAAATCTCATCGTGCACCCGAGCAACCCGCGTCTGCAGGCCGACCTTGCACTGTGCGTCGAACATCGGGTCCCCATCGTCATCACCAGCCTCGGCGCGGTGAAGGAGGTGGTCGATGCGGTGCACGGCTATGGCGGCCTGGTGTTCCATGACGTGACGACCCGTCGCCACGCCGAAAAGGCCGCAGAGGCAGGTGTCGACGGCCTTATCGCGGTGGCGGCCGGGGCCGGGGGCCATGCCGGCACCTGGAGTCCGTTCGCCCTGGTTGCGGAGATCCGCCAGTTCTTCGACAAGACCCTGCTGCTGGCGGGCTGCCTCAACCATGGCCACGAACTGCTGGCCGCGCAATTGCTGGGGGTGGACCTCGGCTACATGGGCACACGCTTCATCGCCACCCGCGAGAGCCAGGCCCAGGACGCCTACAAACAGATGATCCTGGGCGCAGGTGCGGCCGATATCGTGCATACCCCGGCAGTGTCCGGCATCCCCGCCAGCTTCCTGCGCCAGAGCCTCGAGCAGGCCGGGTACGACCTGGCCGCGCTCAAGAGCAACCACGAGGCCGGTAAGCTCAAGCCGCTGGACGAGGAAGCCAAGGCCTGGAAGACCGTATGGTCGGCCGGCCAGGGTGTCGGCGAAATCCATGACCTGCCCACTGCCGGTGACCTGATCGGGCGCTTGCAGGACGAATACCAAGCGGCCCTCGAACGCAGCCAGCAGCTGCGCAGCAACGCCTTGTAGCAAAACGGCCACGCTGTACACTAGGCGCCCCTTTCGCCCCAGGAGCCTTGCATGACCCGTTACGCCATGATCACTGGTGCTTCCAGCGGCCTGGGCCTGGCCCTGGCGGAGGCTCTGGCACGGCGCGGGCGCAACCTGATCCTGGTGGCACGCCAGCGCGAAACGCTGGAGCCGGTGGCCATCGAACTCACCCAACGCTTTGGCGTGGAAGTGCTGTTCCGTGCCTGCGACCTCAGCCAACCCTTGCGCCTGTCGGGCTTCGTGCTTGAGCTGGAGGAAGGCGAGCGGCGTATCGACCTTCTGGTCAACTGCGCGGGGCAGCGCACCTACGGGCCATTCCTGGCGCATGAATGGGCCGATGAGCAGGACCTGCTCGAGGTCAACATCCTCGCGCTCAGTCGCCTGTGCCATGCCATCGGCAACCTGATGGCGATCCAAGGTGGCGGGCAGATCCTCAATGTCGCGGGACTTGCCGGCGTCGCCCCCGGGCCGTGGATGGCCGCCTATGCGGCCAGCAAGGCCTATGTGCTGAGTTTTTCCGAGGCGTTGCGCGAAGAGCTGAAACGCACCGGAATCAAGGTATCGGTGCTGTGCCCCGGACCGGTGCGCTCCGCCAGACGTCGCATTCCCCGGCTGGAAGGCAACACCCGCTGCCTGAGTCCCGAAGAAATCGCCCTGTATACAGTGCGCGCCCTGGACAAGAACCGCGCCCTGATCCTGCCCGGCAGGCGCAACCGCTGGCTGGCCTTCGCCCCACGCCTGCTACCGCGCTGGCTGGCGCGCAAGCTGGCCGGCGTTATCCATCGGCGCTACTGCCCGGTCGGCATGGAATAGCCACTGGGCGAGCAGCGTCGGGCTCAGTACACTCAGCCCCGACAATCACCATGGAGCACGTGCTGTGGACGATCTATTCCTCAAAATCATCAACCGGGAAATCCCGGCGGATATCATCTATGAAGATGACCAGATCCTGGCCTTCAAGGACATTGCCCCAGCGGCGCCTGTGCATTTTCTGGTCATTCCGAAAAAACACATCCGCACCCTCAACGACCTGACCGAAGAGGACAAGGCCCTGGCCGGCCATATCCTGTTCACCGCCCAGCGTCTGGCCGTCGAGCAGGGCTGCGAGGAAGGCTTCCGCGTCGTCATGAACTGCAACCCGAAAGGCGGCCAGACCGTCTACCACATCCACATGCACGTGCTTGGCCAGCGCCAGATGCACTGGCCGCCGGGCTGATCCAAGGCAAGCCCGCCCAAGGGTATTGAGGTAGACTGTCGGGCATCACTTCAGCGGAGGTGCCCGATGGCTACCGAACGTCACTACTCGCCGCTCGACCGCTTGTTGCTGCAGGCCGATACCGCCATGCGCACCTTGCTGCCCTTCAGCGGCCAACCCGCCCGCCCCTCGCCGGCCATCGTCCAGCCGGACGCCGAGCTCGATGAGCAGCAGTCCCGCCATATCGCCGGCCTGATGCGCATCAACCACACCGGCGAAGTCTGCGCCCAGGCGCTGTACCAGGGCCAAGCCCTGACCGCCAAGCTGCCCCAGGTGCGCAAGGCCATGGAGCATGCGGCGGAAGAAGAAATCGACCACCTGGCCTGGTGCGAGCAGCGTATTCGCCAGCTCAACAGCCACCCCAGCGTGCTCAATCCGGTGTTCTACGGCCTGTCGTTCGGCATCGGCGCCCTCGCCGGGCTGGTCAGCGACAAGGTCAGCCTGGGCTTCGTCGCCGCTACCGAGCATCAGGTGTGCAAGCACCTGGACGAACACCTGGAGCAGATCCCCGAGAACGACGGCAAGTCCCGCGCCATCCTCGAACAGATGCGCGTCGACGAGGAACACCATGCCGAGTCCGCGCTGGAAGCCGGCGGCTACCGCTTCCCGGCGCCCGTGCGCTTTGGCATGAGCCTGCTGGCCAAGGTCATGACCAAGAGCACCTACCGTATCTGAGGTTTCCCCGCATGGACCGCTTCGACGCCAGGGACCTGGCTCACGCCGTGACTGCCGGCATCCTGCAGCCTGGCCAAGACCAGGCCCTGCTGGCGTTCCTGCGCCAGCAACCGCCCAGCCGTGCCAGCTTCCAGCTGGCCCACGTCGCCTTCTACCTGGGCGCGCTGCTGATCATGGGCGCCATGGGCTGGATGCTCACCGAGGCCTGGATGCGCATCGGCGACAGCGCGCTGCTGGCTTTCGCCTTGCTGTATATCGTCGGCATCACCCTGTTCGCCCTCTCCCTGCAGCGTCGCGCCCAACCCATTGCCGCCGGTGTGCTGGCCGCCGTGGCCGTGAGCATCGTGCCGCTGGCGGTATTCGCCATCGAGCGGTTGGTCGGCTGGTGGCCGCTAAACGACATCAGAGGTGGCTACGACTGGTACTTCACCCATGTACAGGGTGGCTGGGTGGTGATGGAAGTGGCGACGGTACTCGCCGGCCTGCTGATGCTGCGCCTGATTCCCTTCCCGTTCATCGTCATGCCGATTGCCGTGGCGCTGTGGTTCATGTCCATGGACCTCAGCGAATGGTTCCACGGCGAGGTATTCACCTGGGAGCAACGGCGCACGGTATCGCTGTGGTTCGGCCTTGGCCTGCTGCTGGTCTTCCTCGTGGTCGACGGGCGCACCAAGCGCGACTATGCCTTCTGGGGTTATCTCGCCGGACTGGCGGCATTCTGGGGTGGGTTGACGCTGATGAACAGCGCCAGTGAATGGGGAAAATTCCTCTATTGCCTGATCAACCTGGGACTGATGGGCCTGGCGGTGCTGCTGCGCCGGCCGGTATTCATGGTCTTTGGCGCGATGGGCGTGGCGGTCTACCTCGGGCATCTTTCCCACGAGGTGTTCGCCGATTCGCTGTTGTTCCCGGTGGTACTCAGCTTGATCGGCCTGGGTGTGATCGCCCTGGGCGTGCTCTACCAGAAACGCCGCGAGGCAATGAGCGAGCAGCTTCGAGCAAGATTACCCGCCGGTCTGTTGCAGTGGCTGCCAGCGCTGCGTCGTTGATCATGCGCTTGGCAATGACCCGATTGCTGCAGAGCCTAGCGCTGCCCCTGGTCGCCTACCTGTTCGTTTGCCTGATGCTCGCCAGCGTCGGGCAAGATCCTTTCAGCCTGGAACTGCCAACGCTCACCGACCCCGAAAGCAACAGCACCGTCGAACTGTTGCTGAGTACATTACCCGGGCAATTGCTGTTCCTGCTGCTCGGTGGCTTTGTTGTCAGCCGCCGGTTGCTGGTCGGCATGTTCGTACTGGCCGGCATCATCACGGCGTGGCTGCAGTGCGCGCTGTTTGCCGAGCACTTCGGCACCACCTGGAGCAACCTTGAAATCCTCATGTTGCTCGGCGTGAATACGCCGTGGCTGTTGCTCGCGCTGGTCCCCGGGGTGATGTTGCTGCTGGTCGCCGAACGCCTGCGCCAGCAAAGCGCCTGACAATCAGGCGCCAGGGGCTTCAACCGAGCTCGACGATTTCGTAACCGTGGGTGATCTCCACACCGGCACGCTCAAGCATGATCGACGCCGAGCAGTACTTCTCGGCCGACAGCTCCACTGCGCGCTTGACCTGCGCCTCTTTCAGCCCTCGCCCTTTGACCACGAAGTTCATGTGGATCTTGGTGAACACCTTGGGGTCTTCACCGGCACGCTCAGCTTCGAGGAAGGCTTCGCAGCTCTCCACGGCCTGGCGGGATTTCTTGAGGATGCTGACCACGTCGAAGCTGCTGCAGCCACCCAGGCCAAGCAGGAGCATTTCCATCGGGCGCACGCCCAGGTTGCGGCCTCCTGCTTCGGGGGGCCCGTCCATGACCACGACGTGGCCACTCCCCGACTCGCCGAGGAACATCGCTTCACCGGCCCACTGGATGCGTGCCTTCATCAATCCGGACTCCCAATCTCGTAAAAGGGTGTCAGCTTAGACCTTGTGAGGCTGTCGGAAAAGCTCAAGCCGCGGCGCTTTTGTGCCGATTCAAGTTGAAGTGTCTGATAAGCTGGCGCCAAATGACTGGCGCATGCTGCCAGGCAGCCTCTATAAAAAGCCAATGCGTCGCATCGAACAGGATTTCGTGATGGTCTCCTCAGCCCTGCCACCCAAGATCAAGAACATCGACAAGCTGCTGGCCCACTGCCAGCGCCGTCGCTACGCCGCCAAGAGCAACATTATCTGCGCGGGTGACCGGGCCGAGACCTTGTCGTTCATCATCAAGGGCTCGGTGACCATCCTTATCGAGGACGACGACGGCCATGAGATGATCATCGCCTACCTCAACAGCGGCGACTTTTTCGGCGAGCTGGGGCTGTTCGAGCCGGTCGGTCAGGAGCATCAGCGCAGCGCCTGGGTCCGCGCCAAGACCGAGTGCGAAGTGGCCGAGATCGGTTACGACAAGTTCCGCGAGCTGGCGCGCCTGGAGCCGGACATCCTCTACGCCCTGGGCAGCCAGATGGCCCAGCGCCTGCGCAACACCACGCGCAAGGTCGGCGACCTGGCGTTCTTCGACGTTACCGGCCGCGTCGCCCGCTGCCTGCTCGACCTGTGCAAGCAGCCTGATGCCATGACCCACCCCGATGGCATGCAGATCAAGATCACCCGCCAGGAGATCGGCCGGATCGTCGGTTGTTCACGGGAGATGGTCGGCCGCGTGCTAAAGGACCTCGAGGAACGCAGCCTGGTGCAGGTCAAGGGCAAGACCATGGTGGTCTACGGCACCCGTTAGTCTGTCGGCAGCGCCGCGAGCACCTGCGCATAAGCCTGGTTCAGACGCTCGCACCAGGGCGCGGCGGGCGCCACTTCGTGCAGGGCAATATGGCTGTCGGCGCGGCAGCGCTGCGGCAGATCGCAGCATTCATTGAAGCGGTTGACCGCCGCGACCATCGATTCGCGCTCGTTGTCCAGTAACAACGCACCATGCACCAGCACCACCGGCCGTTTGCCGCCCAGGCCCTGACGCCAGCGCTGGGCCGTGCCGACCAGCTTGCGGCCATTGAGGTTGACGTTGTAGCGGCCATCACAGAAGGCGCCGTCGATCTCGCCCACCGAGGCCACACCGCCCCATTCGCGCAAGACATCGCACAGCGGCAGGCACAGCCGCTCGTAGGCGTTCTCGATGCGGCCATGGTCGCCTTCGCTGCGCGGCGCGACGTAGACCAGTGCCACGTTCACGGTTGCATGGGATTGCGGCACAGGCTCACCGCCGGTTTCGCGCAGCAGCACCGGCCAACCGGCAATGGCCAGTTCGGCGCAGGCAGCCTCGAAGTTGTCCAGGCGGCTCATGCGTCGGGGCATGACCAGGGCATGGTCGGTAGGGCGCCAGAACAGCACGCCGGATTCGCGCTCGCCGCGGCAGACGGCGGCCAGCAGGTCCTGCTCGGCATGCAAGCCTTGTTCGACGGTGAGGGCCAGGGGTTGATCGGTCATTGATCCACCTTTGATGTGATGTTCACCGGCCTCATCGCGGGGCAAGCCCGCTCCCACGCTGGAACGGTGCCGCAATGAGGCCCTCGAATACGAAAAAGCCGGCAAAAACGCCGGCTTTCGGTTCGATCAGTCCAGTTGCTGAACAGTCTTCTTCACTTGCTCGGGGAAGAACAGCCGCTGCAACTCCAGCCCTGGCTGCTCGGCGCGCATGAACGCCTCGCCGACCAGGAAGGAGTACACCTCGTTGATTTCCATCAGCTCGACATCGGCCCGGTTGAGGATGCCGCTTTCGGTAATCGCCAGACGGTCACGCGGGATGCGCGGCAGCAGGTCGAGGGTGGTCTCCAGGCTGACCTCGAAGGTATGCAGGTTGCGATTGTTGACCCCGACCAGCGGTGTATCGAGGGTCTTCAGCGCACGGTCCAGTTCATCGCCGTCATGCACTTCGACCAGCACGTCGAGGCCGACGTCCTTGGCCGTGGCCGCCAGCTCCGCCATTTTCACGTCGTCTAGCGCCGACACGATCAACAGCACGCAGTCGGCACCCAAGGCGCGGGCCTCGACGATCTGATAAGGATCGACCATGAAGTCCTTGCGGATCACCGGCAGCGAAACGGCGGCACGCGCCTGCTGCAAGTAGATGTCAGCGCCCTGGAAGTAGTCCACGTCGGTCAGCACCGACAGGCAGGTTGCGCCACCCCTCTCATAGCTGACGGCAATTTCCGCCGGCACGAAGTGTTCGCGGATCACGCCCTTGCTCGGCGAAGCCTTCTTGATTTCGGCGATGACCGCCGGCTGCTTGCGCCTGGCCTGCTCGATCAGGGCATTGGCAAAGCCACGCGGGGCATCTGCTGCCTTGGCCAGGCGCTCGAGCTCACCCAGGCTGACCCGCGCGCTGCGCTCGGCCACTTCCTGGAACTTGCGGGCGATGATCCTTTCCAGCACCGTCGGTACACTCATGCTTCGTTCTCCACCTTGAATACCGCGGTAAAGGCGCCCAGCTCCTGGAGTTTTTCCCAGGCCAAGCCGGTGTGCAGGACATCGTGAGCCAGCTCGACACCCTGGGCCAGGGTCATCGCGTGATCAGCGGCATACAGCGCCGCGCCAGCGTTGAGCACGATCATCTCGGCGGCCTTCTGGCCGTTCTCGGTCTTGCGCCGGCCCAGGGCATCGCGGATCAGTTCCAGCGAGGCCTGCGGGCCCTCGACCGCCAGGCCATGGAGGCTCTGGCTCTTCATGCCGAGGTCTTCCGGCTCGACCCAATACTCGGTGATCTGGTCGTTCTTCAGTTCAGCGACAAAGGTTGGCGCAGCCAGGCTGAACTCGTCCAGGCCATCCTTGGAGTGCACCACCAGCACATGCTTGCTGCCCATGCGCTGCAGCACTTCGGCCAATGGGCGGCACAGGGCCTGGGTGAACACGCCGACCACCTGGTGCTTCACACCGGCCGGATTCGTAAGCGGGCCGAGCATGTTGAACAAGGTACGCAGCCCCAGTTCGCGACGCGGGCCAGCGGCGTGCTTCATCGCGGTATGGTGGGTCTGGGCGAACATGAAGCCGATGCCGAGGCTGTCGATGCAGCGGGCCACCTGGACCGGGGTCAGGTTCAGGTAAATGCCCGCAGCTTCCAGCAGGTCGGCGCTGCCGCTCTTGCCGGAAACGGCGCGGTTGCCGTGCTTGGCCACCGTGCAGCCCGCAGCCGCCAGCACGAAGGCCGAGGCGGTGGACACGTTGAAGATGTTGGCGCCGTCGCCACCGGTGCCGACGATGTCGACCACGCCGTCGAGGGTCTTGAGCTCGACCTTGTCGGCCAGCTCACGCATCACCGACACCGCGCCGACGATCTCGTCGATGCTCTCGCTCTTCATGCGCATGCCCATGAGGAAGGCACCGATCTGCGCCTCGCTGCACTGGCCGGTCATGATCTGGCGCATGACGTCGCGCATTTCCTCGGTGGACAGGTCCAGGTGGCCGACAATGCGGCTCAAAGCGGTCTTGATTTCCATGATCGGTCCTTAACGGCGTCCGCCGGTCTGCTTGAGGAAATTGGCGAACAGCTCGTGTCCCTGCTCGGTGAGGATGGATTCCGGATGGAACTGTACCCCCTCCACGTTCAGGGTTTTATGACGCAGGCCCATGATCTCGTCGACAGAGCCGTCTTCATGCGCGGTCCAGGCGGTCACTTCCAGGCAGTCGGGCAACGTGTCGCGCTTGACCACCAGCGAGTGGTAGCGGGTCACGGTGAGCGGGTTGTTCAGGCCAGAGAACACCCCCAGGTCGCGGTGGAACACCGGGCTGGTCTTGCCGTGCATCACCTGGCGGGCACGCACCACGTCACCGCCATAGGCCTGGCCGATGGACTGGTGACCCAGGCACACGCCGAGGATTGGCAGCTTGCCGGCAAAATGCAGGATGGCCTCGATGGACACACCGGCCTCGCTCGGCGTGCAGGGGCCCGGGGAGACGACGATGCGCTCGGGATTCAGGGCTTCGATCTGGGCGATGGTCATTTCGTCATTGCGAATGACCTTGACCTCGGCACCGAGCTCGCCGAGGTACTGCACGACGTTGTAGGTGAAGGAGTCGTAGTTGTCGATCATCAGTAACATCTGGAACGAACCTCTTGAATACTGACTTTTGATTCGAGCCTTCCCTGCTGCCATGGGCGCGGGAAAATTCCGCGGTGAGCGGCGGGTAAAGCGAAAGGAAGGCAAACAGGAGCGGGCCGGGCATGCCGGCAAGAGATAAAGTCAGGCGCGCCAACGCCAACGGGCGACGGCCTTGATAACGCGCATCAAGAGTTTGCTGACGATCAACACGGGGTAGGTCTCGTTCATACGTCAGGGCACAGTAGCCTACCGGGGCGACGGGCGCAATACGCCCGTAAACACGGGGAAACCAATGCGATGGTGGGCGAAGACCGGCGATTTGCTAAGGTCATGCGGCTTGCTTCGATAAAAACAACGAAAAGGATATTCATGCATGCGCAAGACTCCCTTCCTGTACTCCGCCCTCGGCATCCTCGCCCTGGCTTGCAGCCAGGCGATGGCCGGCCCCTCCCCTTATTCATCGCTCATCGTCTTTGGCGACAGCCTCAGTGATGCCGGGCAGTTTCCCGACCTGACCGGCGGCACGCCAGGCATGCGTTTCACCAACCGCGATGCCGATGGCAACTACGCGCCCGTCTCGCCGATGATCCTGGGGGGCAGGCTGGGCTTTTCGGGATCTGCCCTGGGACCATCGACATCACTCAGCAACCAGCTGCAAGGCACGCCCGACGGCAACAACTGGGCCGTCGGCGGCTACACCACCCAGCAGATCCTCGACTCGATCACCGACACCTCGAAAGCCGTCATCCCGCCCGGGCGCCCTGGCGCGGGGGTGGTCCTGCGCGAGCGTGACGGTTACCTGGCCAACGGCCTGCGCGCCGACCCCAATGCCCTGTACTACCTGACCGGTGGCGGCAACGACTTCCTCCAGGGCCTGGTCAACAGCCCCGCTACCGCTGCCGCAGCTGGCGCCCGCCTGGCGGCCAGCGCCCAGGCGCTGCAACAGGGCGGAGCGCGCTACATCATGGTCTGGCTGCTGCCAGACCTGGGACAGACACCGAACTTCAGCGGCACGCCCCAGCAAGGGCCGCTGTCGCAACTGTCCAGCGTGTTCAACCAGTCGCTGGTCAGCCAGCTCGGGCAGATCGACGCCGAGATCATTCCGCTCAACATCCCCACCCTGCTGCAGGAGGCCCTCACCAGCCCCGCCCAGTTCGGCCTGGCCGCCGACCAGAACCTGGTCGGCACCTGCTACAGCGGCGACGGCTGCGTGGGCAACCCGGTCTACGGGCTGAACGGCACTACCCCGGACCCGACCCGGCTGCTGTTCAACGACTCGGTGCACCCGACCATCGCCGGCCAGCAGTTGATCGCCGACTATGCCTATTCGATCCTGGCCGCGCCGTGGGAGCTGACCCTGCTCCCGGAAATCGCCCACGCCAGTATCCGCGCCCACCAGGATGAACTGCGCAACCAGTGGCAGACACCCTGGCAGGCCGTCGGTCAATGGCAGGCCTTCGTCGCCACCGGCGGCCAGGACCTGGACTTCGGCAGCCAGCGCAGCGCCGCCAGTGGTGACGGGCGCGGCTACAACCTGACCCTCGGCGGCAGCTACCGGCTCGACGAAGCGTGGCGCGTGGGGCTGGCGGCCGGCGTGTACCGGCAAAAGCTCGAGGCGGGCCAGGATGACTCGGATTACAAGCTCGACAGCTACCTTGCCAGCGCCTTCGCTCAGTTCCGCCGGGATCGCTGGTGGGCTGATGCGGCATTGACCGCCGGTCACCTGGATTACCGCGACCTCAAGCGCACCTTCGCCCTGGGTGTGAACGACCGCAGCGAGAAAGGCAACACCGATGGCGAGGCCTGGGCCGTCACCGGCCGGGTGGGCTACAACCTGGCGCCCGAGAGCAGCCACTGGCAACTGGCGCCGTTCATCAGTGCCGACTATGCGCGGGTCAAGGTCGATGGCTACGACGAGAAGAGCGGCCGCTCCACGGCGCTCGGTTTCGACGATCAGGAACGTACATCACGTCGGCTCGGGGCCGGCCTGCTGGGTAGCGTGCAACTGCTGCCGACGACAAAGCTGTTTGCCGAGGTGGCCCGCGAGCATGAGTTCGAGGATGACCAGCAGGACTTGCGCATGCACCTGACCAGCCTGCCGGCGAACGACTTCACCCTCACCGGCTATACACCGGACAGCAACCTGACGCGGGCCAGCCTGGGGGTGAGCCATGAACTGGTGCCGGGGGTGAACCTGCGGGGGAACTACAATTGGCGCAAGAGTGATGAGTTGCGCCAGCAGGGCGTGAGCGTGGCGTTGAGCCTGGACTTCTAAGTTGTCGGGGCCGCGTTGCGGCCCCGATCTATTTACTTGGCGCAGGTCTGCTCGGCCAACGCCACTGCCCGGAACATTGCCCGGCGCTTGTTGATGGTCTCTTCCCATTCCAGCGCCGGCACAGAGTCGGCGACGATGCCGCCGCCGGCCTGCACATGCAGTTCGCCGTCCTTGATCACCGCGGTGCGGATGGCGATGGCGGTATCCATGTTGCCGTTCCAGGCAAAATAACCCACCGCGCCACCGTAGACACCGCGCTTGACCGGCTCGAGCTCGTCGATGATTTCCATCGCGCGAATCTTCGGCGCACCCGACAGGGTGCCGGCCGGCAGGATCGCCCGCAGTGCGTCCATGGCGGTCAGGCCTTCACGCAGTTGGCCGGTGACATTGGACACGATGTGCATGACGTTCGAATAACGCTCGATCACCATCTTCTCGGTCAGGCGAACACTGCCGGTGGCGGACACGCGGCCCACGTCGTTGCGGCCCAGGTCGATAAGCATCAGGTGCTCGGCGATTTCCTTGTCATCCGACAGCAGGTCGTCTTCCAGGGCCCGGTCGGCTTCTTCGGTGGCGCCACGCGGGCGGGTACCGGCGATCGGGCGCACGGTCACCAGGTTGTCTTCGACCCGCACCAGCACTTCCGGCGAGCTGCCCACCACATGGAAGTCGCCGAAATTGAAGAAGTACATGTACGGCGTCGGGTTGAAGCAACGCAGCGCCCGGTAAAGGTCGATGGGCGCGGCCTTGAAGTCGATGGACATGCGCTGGGATGGCACCACCTGCATGCAGTCGCCGGCCAGGATGTATTCCTTGATCCGGCCCACCGCGTTTTCGTAGTCGTCACGGGTGTAGCTGGAGCGGAACTCGGGTTCGGCTGCCTGTGGCCCGCTCAAGTCCAGGCCGCGGCGCGGGGTGATCGGCTGGCGGAGGGTGTCCAGCAAACCTTGCAGGCGGGCCTGGCCCTGCTCGAACGCTTGTTCTTCGGCGGGGTCGACCAGCACGATCGCATGCATCTTGCCGGCCAGGTTGTCGAACACCACTACCGCGTCGGAGACCATCAGCAGGATATCTGGCACGCCCAGCGGATCGGGGTTGGGGCTGGCGCCCAGGCGTTTTTCCACATAACGCACGCAGTCGTAGCCGAAGTAACCGACCAGGCCACCATTGAAACGCGGCAAGCCTGGGATGTCAGCGACCTTGTAACGGTCCTTGAACGCCTCGACGAAAGCCAGCGGGTCTTCGACGTCGTGGCTTTCCACCTCGACGCCATCCTGCAGGATGCTCACATGGTAGCCATGCACACGCATGACGGTGCGCGACGGCAGGCCGATCATCGAGTAGCGGCCCCATTTCTCGCCACCTTGCACGGACTCGAGCAGGTAGGAGTTGGGCTGGTCAGCCAGTTTCAGGTAGATCGACAGCGGCGTGTCGAAGTCAGCCAGGGTTTCGCAGGCCAGGGGGATGCGGTTGTAGCCGGCAGCGGCCAGGCGCAGGAATTCTTCGCGGGTCATGTGTAGCCTCGGGGCAAGCAGCAATGGGGTCGGGCAAACGGATGTACCGGCAGGCGCCGGCGGGCGGGAGTCAGGCGCGCCAGCGCCAGCGGGCCAGGGCCTTGATGACTTTCATCCAGAATTTGCCAGTAACCACCACGTCGTTGTCTCTGCTTTGCGGGGCTTGAAGGTCCGCCAACGTTATCCCAGTGTCGGTGACTAAGCAACCGGGCAGCAGCAGGCGCAGATCGCTGAGCACCAGGCTGGGCGACTCCTCGTCGATGGGGCGGCCATGGTTGTAGCCGTAGCTCAGGCCGACGCACTGCACCCCCGCGGCCTTGGCGGCCAGCACGTCGCTGCGTGAATCGCCGACGAACAGCGCCTGCTCGGCGCTGACGCCGGCCATTTTCATGACGAACAGCAGCGCTGCAGGGTCGGGCTTCTTCTGTGGCAGGGTGTCGCCGCCGATGATCCAGCGGAAGTAGCGCCCGATCTTCATCTGGTCGAGCAAAGGGGCAACGAAGCGCTCGGGTTTGTTGGTGATCAGCGCCATTTCCACGCCCTGCTTGCGCAACCAGCGCAGGGTGTCGCGCACGCCGGGGTAGACCACGGTGAGTTCATGGTTGTCGGCATAGGCCTCCATGAACAGCGCCAGCGCGCGCTCGGCCAGCGCATCGTCCACCGCGGCATGGTCGATACCGCCGGCCAGGGCCCGGCGCACCAGCACCTGGGCGCCGTTGCCGACCCAGTGGCGCACGGCCTCCAGGCCTGCAGGCTGTCGCCCGAGTTCGAGCAGCGTGCGGTCGACGGCTGCGGCCAGGTCAGGTACCGAATCGATCAGGGTGCCATCCAGATCGAACATCACCAGCCTGGGCAGTGTCCCCGGGAACAGCTGCTCGAAGCCGCTCATGCGCGTGCCAGCGCCATTTCGGCACGCATCTTGTCGATGACTTCCTTGTAGTCCGGGGCATTGAAGATCGCCGAGCCGGCAACGAAGGTGTCAGCGCCAGCGGCGGTGATCTCGCGGATGTTGTTGACGTTCACGCCACCGTCGATCTCCAGGCGGATGTCACGACCGCTGGCGTCGATCAGGGCACGGGCTTCGCGCAGCTTGTCGAGGGTGCCGGGGATGAACTTCTGGCCGCCGAAACCTGGGTTGACGCTCATCAACAGGACCATGTCGATCTTGTCCATCACGTACTTCAGCGCATCCAGGCTGGTAGCCGGGTTGAACACCAGCCCGGCCTTGCAGCCGCCGTCCTTGATCAGTTGCAGGGAACGGTCGATGTGCTGCGTGGCTTCCGGGTGGAAGGTGATGTAGGTGGCGCCGGCCTCGATGAAGTCGCCGATGATGCGGTCGACCGGGCTGACCATCAGGTGCACGTCGATGGGCGCGGTCACCCCGTACTTGCGCAGGGCGCTGCAGACCATCGGGCCGATGGTCAGGTTGGGCACGTAGTGGTTGTCCATGACATCGAAGTGGACGATGTCGGCCCCGGCGGCCAGGACCTTGTCGACGTCCTCGCCCAGGCGGGCGAAGTCGGCGGACAGAATGGAGGGGGCAATAGCGTAGGGCTGCATGGCGCACCTGTTGGGCAGAATCACGGTGGCGCGCATTGTAACTCAGGGAAGCGGATCGGGGCTGATTGGTATCAACGCCAGCGCGGCAGATGGTCGAACGGATGGCGTGGGAGCGGCGATGCGGCGACCCGACTTGCCCCGCGATTGCGATCGTGAATTCGATATGCCATCGCGGGGCAAGCCCACGTCACCCGCGTCGAAGATTCAACCTGGCTGCTGGGTCCTCAGTTTCTCACTGCGCCCACGCAACCACTCCAGGGTCAGCAGCAGGATCACCGAGAAGGCGATCAACAAGGTGGCAGCCGCGGCGATGGTCGGACTCAGGTTCTCGCGGATGCCGCTGAACATCTGCCGTGGCAGGGTCGCCTGCTCAGGCCCGGCAAGGAACAGGGTCACCACCACCTCATCGAACGACGTGGCGAAGGCAAACAGCGCGCCGGAGATCACCCCCGGGGCGATCAACGGCAAGGTCACCCGACGGAAGGCCAGCAGAGGCGAGGCCCCAAGGCTCGCCGCCGCGCGCACCAGGTTGTAGTTGAACCCCTGCAGCGTGGCCGACACGGTGATGATCACGAACGGCACACCCAGCACCGCATGCACCAGGATCAGTGAGGTGAAGCTGTTACCCATGCCCAACGGGGCGAAGAACAGGTAGCTGGCCACGCCAATGATCACCACCGGCACCACCATCGGCGAAATCACCAGCGCCATCACCAGCGACTTGCCGGGGAAGTCGCCACGGGTCAGGCCGATGGCCGCCAGGGTGCCGAACACCATGGCCAGCAGCGTGGCTGCCGGGGCAACGATGATGCTGTTCTTCAGGGCGCGCATCCATTCGGCGGAGGCGAAGAAGTCCTGGTACCAGTGCAACGAAAAGCCTTGCAGGGGATAGACCAGGAAGCTCCCGCTGTTGAACGACAGCGGGATGATCACCAGCACCGGCAACACCAGGAACAGCAGGATCAGACCGCACAGGATACGCAGGCTGTAGAACCACACCCGCTCCACGGGGGACATGTAAGGGCTCAGCATGACAAGGCTCCTCAGCTCAGGCGCAGGCGGCTGGCGCCGACCAGCCAGCTATAGATCAGGTACAGCAGCACGGTGGCCAGCAGCAGCAATCCGCCCAGGGCGGTGGCCATGCCCCAGTTGATGCTGGTGTTGGTATAGAAGGCGACGAAATAGCTGACCATCTGGTCGTTCGGGCTGCCCAGCAGCGCCGGGGTGATGTAGTAGCCGATGGCCAGGATGAACACCAGCAGGCAGCCGGCGCCGACACCGGCGTAGGTCTGCGGGAAGTACACCCGCCAGAAACTGGCGAACGGATGGCAGCCGAGGGAGATCGCCGCGCGCATGTAGCTGGGCGAGATACCTTTCATCACGCTGTACAGCGGCAGGATCATGAACGGCAACAGGATGTGCACCATGGAGATGTACACGCCGGTACGGTTGAACACCAGCTCCAGCGGCTGATCGATGATGCCCATGGCCATCAGCGCACTGTTGATCAGTCCGCCAGACTGCAACAGCACGATCCAGGCCGCCACCCGCACCAGGATGGAGGTCCAGAACGGCAGCAGCACCAGGATCATCAGCAGGTTGCTCTGCCGGGTCGGCAGGTTGGCCAGCAGGTACGCCAGGGGATAGGCCAGCAACAGACAGATCACGGTGATCACCACACCCATCCACAGGGTGCGAGCGAAGATGTCCAGGTAGATGGCCTGGTCAGGGGTGGCCTTGGCCAATTCGCCCAGGTCGTCGATACGGTGGTCCAGCGCGGCCAGCAGGTAGAACGGCGTGACACTGCTGGTGTTGCGACGGATCGCCTGCCAGTAGGCAGGATCGCCCCAACGCTCGTCGAGCGTCTGCAAGGCTTCTTTATAAGAGGCAGGCTCGGCCTTGAACGGCAGCGCCCGCGCGGTCTTGGCCAACAGGCTGCGATAGCCGGCCAACTCCATGTTCAAGCGTTTGGAAAGGTCGCCCAGGGTCTGGTTCTTGCGAGACTCGGCCAGGTCCTGACTCAGGGCCTTGTAGACCTCCTCGCCCGGCAGGCTCTTGCCATCCCACTGCGCCACTGCCTCGACGGTGCGCGGCAGGCCGGCGACCACCTCGGGGTTGCCGACGCTCTTGTACAACAGCGCCGCGATCGGCACCAGGAACACCAGCAGGAGAAACAGCGCCAGCGGCGCGATCAACGCCTGGGCCTTCCAGCGGTTGACCCGCTCGGCATGCTTGAGGCGCTGCTTGAGGCTTTTACCCGCGCCTTCGTTGAGGGGCACTGCAATGGCCATGGCGAACTCCGAAAAACCGATGAACAGAGGAGCGCCAGCCCATCAGGCCGACGCTCCGGCGCAGGTGTTACTTCTTCGCCGCCCAGGCGTTGAAGCGTTGCTCCAGCTGTTCGCTGTTGTCGGCCCAGAAGGCCACGTCAATCTGCACCTGGTTGGCGATGTTCTCAGGTGTGGTCGGCATGTCCTTCTTCACCGCGTCGGCCAACAGCGGGACGGCCTTGGAGTTGGCCGGGCCGTAGGCGATGTTCTCGGAGTAGGTCTTCTGCTGCTCGGGCTGGACGGTGTAGGCGATGAATTTCTTCGCCTCCTCCGCATCCTTGGCGCCTTTCGGGATGGCCCAGGCATCGAAGTCGTAGATGCCGCCGTTCCACACTACCTTGAGGTTGCTTTCCTTCTGCACCGCGGCGATACGACCGTTGTAGGCCGAGCTCATGACCACGTCACCCGAGGCCAGGTACTGCGGCGGCTGGGCACCGGCTTCCCACCACTGGATGCTCGGCTTGAGTTCGTCGAGCTTCTTGAAGGCGCGGTCCTGGCCTTCCTTGGTCGCCAGCACCTTGTACACCTCTTTGGGTGCGACGCCGTCAGCCATCAGGGCGAATTCGAGAGTGTACTTGGCGCCCTTGCGCAGGCCGCGCTTGCCCGGGAATTTCTTGGTGTCCCAGAAGTCGGCCCAGCTGGCAGGCGCGCTCTTGAGTTTGTCGGCGTTGTAGGCCAGCACCGTGGACCAGACGAAGAAGCCCACGCCGCACGGCTGAATGGCGCCGGGCACGAAGTCGCCTTCATTACCGAACAGTGCGGGGTCAAGCTCTTCGAACATGCCTTCATCGCAACCCCGGGCCAACTCCGGCGACTCTACCTCGACCAGGTTCCAGCTGACGCTCTTGGTGTCGACCATGGCTTTGACCTTGGCCATCTCGCCGTTGTACTCACCGGCGACGATCTTGCCCTTGCCCGCCTTTTCCCATGGCTCGTAGAACGCCTTGGTCTGGGCCGCCTTGTTGGCGCCGCCGAAGGAAATCACGGTCAGGTCGCCCGCCATGGCCTGGCCGGCGGCGAACAGGCCAAGGGCCAGGGCGGTCAGTTTCAACTGCTTGCGCATTATTATTCTCTCCACAGTTCAGGGTTGGTGAAGCAAACCATCAATGGGCCTCGGCAATCGGATCGAGCGCGCGGGCGTGCTCCACCTCCCAGCCCAGCGGTACCACGTCGCCCACCGCCAGGGCCGGGTCGAGCTCGGCGATTGGCTGCTTGACGAAGAAATCGGCCTTGCCACAGACCTCCAGGCGCACCCGCACGTGGTCGCCGAGGTAGATGAACTCGGCGACACGACCGGAGAAGCGGTTGACGCAGTTCTCGCTGTGGCCGTTCAGGCGTACCCGCTCGGGGCGAATCGACAGGGTCACCGGGTCACCGGCCTGGCCAACGTTGACCGCCAGTGCATCGACCCGCTCGCCACGGGCCAGTTGCACCTGGCAACGATTACCGTCACTGGCCAGCAGGGTGCCGTTGATGCGGTTGTTCTCACCGATGAAGTTGGCGACGAAGGTGTTGCAAGGCTCTTCGTAGAGGGTGCGCGGGTCGGCAATCTGCTGGATCTCGCCCTGGTGGAACACCGCCACCCGGTCGGACATGGTCAGCGCCTCGCCCTGGTCGTGGGTCACGTAGACCACGGTCACGCCCAGGCGCTGGTGGATATGCTTGATCTCCATCTGCATGTGTTCACGCAACTGTTTGTCGAGGGCGCCGAGCGGTTCGTCCATCAGCACCAGCTGTGGCTCGAACACCAGGGCGCGGGCCAGTGCCACGCGCTGCTGCTGGCCACCGGAAAGCTGGCCGGGATAGCGCTTGGCGAAGGCATCCAGCTGGACCATGCCGAGCACGCGCTTGACCCGCTCGCTGACGTCGGTCTTGCTGAGGTTGCGCACGGTCAACGGGAAGGCCAGGTTCTCGGCCACGGTCATGTGCGGGAACAGTGCGTAGTTCTGGAACACCATGCCGATATCGCGCTTGTGCGGCGGCACATTGTTGATCGAGCGCCCGGCCAGCTGGATCTCACCGGCGGTGGGGGTCTCGAAGCCTGCCAGCATCATCAGGCTGGTGGTCTTGCCCGAACCGGAAGGGCCGAGCAGGGTCAGGAACTCGCCCTTGCGGATGTCCAGGTTGAGGTCCTTGACGATCAGCGATTCGCCGTCGTAGCTCTTCTGCACACCTCGGAAGCTGACCAGCGTCTCGTTCGAATTCGCCTCGCTCATGCCCTGCACCTTCTTGTTGGAATGACTGCGTAGGCAAAAGCGTAGAAGACGCGCAAAGCCCAGGAAATCGGGGGCGCTGAGAGAATGCCATCATCCGGATGGAAGAGTTGCTGTAGGGATCGCCCTACAAGGGTGACGCTCCCAGACAACTATGACGCTTGGGATCGTGGCAGCGGCGGTTCCAGTTCTGGATTACCTGTCGCAACCAGAACACTCACACCAACTTGTGCTCCATGGCGTACTTCACCAGCTCCGCCAGTGAGTTGACCTTGAGCTTCTGCATCAGCCGCGCCTTGTGGGTGCTGATGGTCTTGCTCGACAGCGCCAGCTGCAGGGCGATGTCGTTGACGTTGGCGCCCTGGGCCAGGCGCTCGAACACCGAGAATTCGCGCTCCGACAGCAGCGTGTGCAGCGGCCGGGTTTCGGTCAGGCCCACTTCGAACACCATGCGGTCGGCCAGGGCCGGGTCGATGTAGCGCCCTCCCCCCGCCACCCGGCGGATGGCCGTGAGCAACAGCGCCGGGTCGCTGTCCTTGGTCGCATAGCCCGCCGCACCGGCCTTGAGCGCCCGCGCCGCCATCTGCGCCTCGTCATGCATCGACAGCATCAGGATCGCCGGCGGATTGTTCAGCGCGCGGATCCGCGGGATCGCCTCCAGGCCATTCACCCCAGGCATGGAGATATCCAGCAGCACCACCTCGCAGGGTGTGTGGCGCAGGGTCTCCAGCAACTGCTCGCCATTGCCCGCCTCGCCCGCCACCTGCATGTCCTTGGCCAGGCCGATCAATTGCTTGATGCCTTCCCGGACGATGGTGTGGTCTTCCGCCACCAGCACTCGAATCACGATTGTTTCTCCTGCTTCAAAGGAATCGCCACGCTCAGGCTGGTGCCCTCGCCCGGCTCGCTGTCCAGGCTCATGCTGCCACCGTGCATCAACACCCGCTCACGCACACCCACCAGGCCGAACGAAGTCGGCCGCGCCGCCTCCATGGCAAACCCCACGCCGTCGTCGATCACGGTCATGCGCAACTGCCCGGCCTCGTGAACCAGCTCGATCTGCACCGTGTGCGCCTGGGCATGGCGCATGACGTTGGTCAGCGCCTCCTGCAAGATACGGAACAGGCCGATGGCCTTGGCATCGCTCAAGGGTGGCAGATTGTCCGGTACCTGCACCAGACAGGGGATCTGCGTGCGCGCCTCGAAACGCCGCGCCTGCCACTCGATGGCCGAGGCGATGCCAGCGTCGAGGATCGGCGGGCGCAGGGCCGTGGCCACGTCCCGTACCAGCTGGAACAACTGGGCGATCAAGCGCTTCATGCTGGCCAGGCGCTCGTTGAGGGCGGGGTCCAGCTCGGCGAACGCCAGCTCGCACATCGACACTTCAAGCTTGAGCACCGTAAGCATCTGCCCCAGTTCGTCGTGCACTTCGCGGGCAATCCGCGCCTTCTCCTCTTCGCGCACGCTTTCCAGGTGCGCCGACAACTCGCGCAATTGCTCCTGGGACCCGGCCAGCGCCAGCTCGGCCTGCTTGCCTTGGGTAATGTCCCAGACCACGCCGTCCCACACCATGCGCCCATCGGCCAGGCGGCGGGTGGTCGCCTTGATGTCGGCCCAGCGCTGCTCGCCCTGGCGGGTGAGGATACGCCCCTGCCAGGACCAGTCCTGATCGCTGGCCAAGGCCAGGTCCTGTACCCGATGGTAGTCGGCGCGATCCTCCGGATGGACCAGGTTGCGCAGCCCCATCTGCGGGTGCTGGATCTCCGCCGGGGTGTAACCGACCAGCGCCTCGCTGCCTTCGCTGATATAGGGAAATTCCGGGTCGCCTTCGGCCGGATCGCGCTCCAGGCGAAACACCAGCCCCGGCACGTTGCCAGCGATACCCTTGAGCCGCGCCTCGCTTTCGCGCAGCGCGGCCAGGTCGCGCCGGCGCTCGGTGACGTCAGCGAGGAACACCACCAGGTACTCGGCGTCGCGAAAACGCAGGAACGACAGCGACAACTCGACCGGGAACAGGCTGCCGTCGGCGCGCCGACACTGGCTTTCGAACTGCTGTTCGCCGCCATCCCCGGTACGGGCACGCTTCCACAGTTCCAGCCAGCGATCCATCTTCAGGTTCGGCTCGATAACGACCAGTGGCAGCTCCAGCAACGCCCCCTCGGCAAAGCCCAGCATGCGCTCGGCGGCATGGTTGGCGTAGCGCACATGGCTGTCCCAGTTGACCCAGAGGATGCCCACCGTGCTCTGGTCGATGGAAAACTGACTCAGGCGCAAGGCCTCCTCACGCACCTGGCGCTCGACCAGGCTCTCCCGGGCCGCCAGCAACCCCCGCTCCAGGCCGCGCTGCTGACGACGCTGCCAGGCCAGGGTCGCCAATGCGCACAGCAGCAGCAGGCCAAACAGCAAGGCAAGGTTCTGCCAGAACCCGGCAGACTCGGAGAAACGTGGATACCTGGGCTGCAACCAGCGCTGGTGCATCTGCTCCAGGGTCTTTGCCGGCAAGGCCTGCAAGGCACGCTCGAGAATATCGGCCAGCACTGGCCAATCGCGCCGTGAGCCGACCCGCAGCAACTGCGGCAGACCGATATCACCCACCACCGCCAAGTCGGCGAACTCACCTTCGCGCGACAACCGGCTGAGCTGCGACTCGTCCAGCACGGCGAAGCTGGCCTGCCCACCCAACACCAACTGCAGGGCCTCGCGCTCGTCGGGTACACCCTGCAGGTTCAGATTGCCGTAGTTGCCGCGCAGGTAATCCGCCAAGGTACCGGGCATCCGTACCGCCACGCGGTCATTGCCGCTCAACTTTTCCAGCTCCACGGCTACCACGCCGCTGCGCATCCCTACCACCAATTGCGGCACACGCATGTAAGGGTCACTGAACAGCCACAGCCGCAGGCTGGTCGGCGTTTGCATAAGGCCTGGGGCGAAATCGATCTCGCCCGCCTGCAAGGCATGCTCAAGGGCGGCCTGGTCGGCAAAGCCGCGCCAGGTCAAATCCAGGCCCAACGCTTGGGACAAGGCGCCGACCAGTTCGACGTTCGCCCCGTAGAACTGCTGCAGGCGCCGGTCGAACTGGGCATAGGGCGCCTGCAGTACCAGGCCGACGCGCAAGCCGCGGTGTTCGTCCAACCATTGCTGCTGGGCAGGATCCAGCACCACGGCAGGCGGCGCCTGCAGCTTGGCCAGGGCGATCAAGGGTAGACACAACCAGCCGATAACCCACAGGCAACGCACTCGCTTCATCTCTACGCTCGTCTTGGCAATGACGGCCACCTGACGTGGCCGTCGCGGGCAAATACCATTAGGCTGCCGGTATGATTCTGGCCTTGGATTGATCGATGTTCACACTTTATCGCACGACGCTGGCAATGTTCTGCCTGGCCTCGGCCCTGCCGTTCGCGGCTCAAGCCGACGACGCCGAGAAACCCGAAGCGCCCGCCGAAGCGGCCGCGTCCGCTCCCGCTCCGCGCCCACCGCTGCTCGAGCGCAGCCAGGACGATGCCATGGCCCTCGAGCGCCAGGTACCCAAGGCCGAACAGCAGACCTTGCAGGCCAATGGTGAAAACTTCCTGGCGCTTTGGAAGCCTGCCAACGACAGCGATCCGCAAGGCGCGGTGATCATTGTCCCGGGCGCAGGCGAAAGTGCCGACTGGCCCACCACCGTCGGCCCGCTGCGTCGAGGTTTCCCCGATGTCGGCTGGAGCACCCTGAGCCTGAGCATGCCCGACCTGCTGGCCGAGCGCCCACAGGCGCGGGTCGAGGCCAAGCCCGCAGTCGAACCGAAAAAACAGGACGGCGAGTCGGCTCCAGCCAAGGACACGCCCGCCGATGCCAACGCCAACGTTGCCCAGGCGACCGCGCCGGAAGCGGATACCGCCGAAAGCACCGACGCGGTCGAAGCCGACGAACACACCAGCGAGGAAGATGCCGAGCGCATCTTTGCCCGCCTCGACGCCGCCGTGGCCTATGCCCAGCAGGAGAAAGCGCGCAGCATCGTGTTGCTGGGCAACGGCAGTGGCGCGTACTGGGCCGCACGTTATCTCAGCGAGAAGCAGCCGCCCCAGGTACAGAAACTGGTAATGGTCGCCGCGCAGACACCCGCGCGGGTTGAGCATGACCTGCTGAGCCTGACCCCAACGCTGAAGGTACCAACCGCCGACCTCTACTACGTCACCCGCACAGCAGATCGGCTGGCGGCCCAGCAGCGCCTGCAGGCCAGCAAGCGGCAAAAGGGCAGCCAGTATCGCCAGGTGTCGCTGATGGCCATGCCTGGCAACAAAGCGGCGGAACAGGAGCAACTGTTGCGGCGGGTGCGCGGCTGGTTGACGCCGAAGGAAGAGTAACAACAGCCGCTCCTGCCACCTCGGCAGGAGCGGGCTTGCCCGCCGGTGTACCTACAGCCCCCGCCGCTTGCGGATCATGGTATAGGCCTGATGCAACTCACGGGTAAGCTCGGTCGCCTCGCGCACCTTCGCTTCGCTGGCGCCACTGCCCACCAGCTTGTCCGGATGGTGCCGGCTGAGCAGGCGCCGATAGGCCTGTTTGACCTTGTCGGCCTCGGTGTCCGGCTCTACCCCCAGCAATCTCAGCGCCGCCGCATAGGTCATGACGCCGCCTTCGGTCGAAGAACGTCGCGGCTCATAATCTAGCGACAATGCCTGCACCTGGTTGCGACTGAGCCCCAACTGCTGCCCCCAGCCGAGCAACAGGTCACGCTCCTGGCGCCCGGCCTTGCCGTCGGCCCAGACCATGCGCCAACAGGCACGCAAGGTGCCTTCGGCGCCGTGGGGCTGCATCTTTATGCGGCGCAGGTAGTGCCCCAGGCGCTCCTTGCCCGACTTGCCCCGGTTGAACGCGGCTATCGCACGCATCCGCGCTGGCTCCGCCAGGTCCAGCCGGGTCATTTCCTGCCGCGCCTGCTGGATATGCCCTTCACCTACCCGGCCATCGCTCTTGGCCAGCCGCCCGAGCAGAACGAACAACAACTCTTCGTCACGCAGTGCCGGGCGCCCGCCCAGGCGCTCGCGCACGTCATCCCACCCCTGCAGCCGCAGGCGCCGATCCATGGCCTGGCCCAGCAGCGCCCCCAGCAACGCACCGGGGATGCTGGCCACGGCGAAACCGGCACCGGCACCAATCACTGTGCTCGGCCACCACATATCAGGCACGCTCCCCGATCAGGCGCTCGACATCGGCCAGACGCTCGAGGGTGCCGACATCGATCCAGTGCCCGCCATAGTGCTCGCCGCTCACCCGCCCTTCGGCCATGGCGCTGCGCAACAGGGGGGCCAATTTGAATGCACCGGGCTGGCAACCTGCGAACAGCGCCGGGTCCAGCACCGAGATACCACTGAAAGTCAGCGTTCCCGGGGCGTCATCGCCATCGCTCACCTGCCCGTCCGCCAGGCGGAAGTCGCCACGGCCGTGGTGGCCGGGGTTGTCCACCAGCACCAGATGTGCCAGGCCGTGCAACGGCGCATTCAGGCCGGCGAAGTCGTAGTCGGTCCAGACATCGCCGTTGACCAGGATGAACGGCGCATCACCCAGCAGCGACAGCGCCTTGAAGATCCCACCACCGGTCTCCAGCGGCTCGCCCTCCGGCGAATAGCTGATCACCAGGCCGAAGCGGCTGCCATCGCCCAGGTGATCCTCGATCTGCTGGCCAAGCCACGCATGGTTGATGACCACCTCGCGTATACCGGCACGGGCCAGCGCCTCGAGGTGGTACTCGATCAACGGCTTGCCGGCGGCTCGCACCAGCGGCTTGGGCGTGTGCAGGGTCAGCGGGCGCATGCGCTCGCCCTTGCCTGCCGCCAGGATCATCGCCTTCATGAACGCGCCCCGGCATGCAGTTCGGCAATCAGCTGGCCCAGCTCGGCCAACTCAGGCCGGCGGCTGATCACTTCATCTATATAAGCAAAGAACCGCGGCACGTCGGCCAGGTAGCGTGGCTTGCCGTCGCGGTGGCAGATGCGCGCGAAGATACCGATCACCTTGAGGTGGCGCTGCACCCCCATCAGGTCGCTGGCACGCTGGAAGGCTTCGAAGTCCGCCTGTACCGGAATCCCGGCGGCCTGCGCCTTGTGCCAGTAATTACGCAACCAGCCCTCGACGCGGGCCTGGGGCCAGCTGAGGAAGGCGTCCTTGAACAGGCAGGTGATGTCGTAGGTGACCGGGCCGTAGACTGCGTCCTGGAAATCCAGCACGCCTGGATTGGGCGCGCTGTGCATCAGGTTGCGCGGCATGTAGTCGCGGTGCACCAGCACCTTGGGCTGGGCCAGGGCACTGTCGATCAGCAGCTGACTGAGCCGCTGCCAGGTGGCCTGCTGCGCGTCGCTGAGTTTCAGGCCAAGCTCGCGGCCCACGTACCACTCGGGGAACAGTTCGACCTCACGGCGCAGCAGGGCGACATCGTAGCTGGGCAGTGGTGCGTCCATCGGCAAGCGCTGGAACGCCAGCAGCGCATCGATGGCGTCGGCGAACAGGGCATCGGCATTGCCCTGATCAATGATGTCCAGGTATGTCTGCCGGCCGAGATCCCCCAGCAGCAGGAAACCGCGCTCCAGGTCCTGGGCGTGGATGACCGGCACGTGCACGCCCGCCGTGGCCAGCAAATGGTCGATGTCGACGAACGGGCGGCAGTTCTCCTGGGGCGGCGGCGCATCCATGATCACGAAGCTGTGCCCGGCGCCCTCCCAGCGGAAGTAGCGGCGGAAACTCGCATCGCTGCTGGCGGCGGTCAGGCTGCCGGCGGGCACTTCGCCCCAGGCATTGGTACGGAAGAGGTTCTCCAGCTGCCCGGCAAGCCAGGCGGTCAGTTGTTGCAGGCGTACATCGTGATCGGGCATTACAAGGGTTCTCCGACGGCCCTAGCCGTCAAGCGGGTCATGCTTTATTATCCAGCATCTTTTTCAGACCATCGAGAGGCGTGCGGCCCCCACACGCGGGCAGATGGCACGCAGGAAGCCCGGACTAATAAGATGGCATTGAAATCCCCCGCGTTTCGTAGAAAGTTTCCGTTGCTCGTGACTGGCGGTTTGCTGGCCCTGCAACCCCTGGCCACGTCGTACGTGGTGGCGGCCGAGCAGTTCGACTGCCAAGTGTCCGCTTCCGGTGGCTGGGACTGCAAGCCCAAGACCGCTGCCAACTTGCCTCCGCGCCCGGTACACCCGGGCGCTGCCGCGGCCAGCACGGGTGCCGAGGCACCCGGCGAAGTCGCCACGACCGAGGCCGACAAGCCGATGCTGGTCACCGAGGCCAAGGGCCGCGGCCTGAAGTCGCGCAGCGAAGACTACAGCCATCTGGACTGGGTCCCGCGCGAGAAGCTCACTGCCGCGCAGTTGGCCGAGACCGGCCCGTACTGCGGCGGCGCCTACATCGAGCCGACCCGCCCGGGCATGAACGACTCCACGCCCAAGGACGAGTCGCCGACCTACATCAACGCCAAGGTCTCCAAGTACCAGCAGGAGCAGCAGATCGCCACCCTCGCCGGTGACGTGGTCATGCGCCAGGGCAGCATGCAGGCCGAGGCCGACGAGGCCAACCTGTACCAGGCCGAAAACCGCGGCGAGCTCAAGGGCAACGTCAAGATCCGCGACAACGGCTCGCTGGTGGTCGGCGACGAGGCGCAGATCCAGCTCGATACCGGCGAGGCCCGGGTCGACAACGCCGAATACGTGATGCACAAGTCGCACATCCGCGGCAACGCGCTGTACGCCAAACGTGCGGAAAACGCCATCATCCGCCTCAAGGACGGTACCTATACCACCTGTGAGCCGGGCAGCAACGCATGGCAGCTCAAGGGCAACAACATCACCCTGAACCCGGCCACCGGCTTCGGCACCGCGACCAACGTGACGCTGCGGGTCAAGGATTTCCCGGTGTTCTACACACCGTACATCTACTTCCCGATCGACGATCGTCGCCAGTCCGGCTTCCTGCCGCCGTCGTTCAGTTCCAGCAGCGACACCGGCTTCATGCTGGTCACGCCGTATTACTTCAACCTGGCACCGAACTACGATGCCACGTTGTACCCGCGCTACATGGCCAAGCGCGGCATGTTGATGGAAGGCGAGTTCCGCTACCTGACCAAGTCCAGCGAAGGGCAGTTCGGCGGCGGCTTCCTGAGCGATCAGGACGACGACCGCAAGAAACAGACGGACTACAAGAAAGACCGCTGGATGATCAACTGGCAGCACAAGGGTGGTCTGGACGAGCGCCTGATGACCGAGGTGGACTACACCGACATCAGCGATCCGTTCTACTTCCAGGACCTGGAAACCGACCAGATCGGCGTACAGAGCCGGGACATCCTGAACCAGCGCGGCACACTGACCTACCGGGGCGACAGCTATACCGCACGCCTGAACGTGCACGCCTACGAGATGGCGACCATCTCGCAGATCACACCGTACGACAAGCTGCCGCAGGTCACCTTCAATGGCATGCTGCCGTTCCATCCGGGTGGCTTCGATCTGAGCTACGAGACCGAGGCCGTGCGCTTTGAGCGCGACCTGCTCAACGACACCGTCAGAAACAAGGACGGTTTCCTGGACACCACCGCAGGTCCAAACGGCCGTCGCCTGGATGAGAACGTCTTTGGCATCGCCCGCTCCAACGGCACCCGCTTGAACGTCGCGCCGGCAATCAGCCTGCCGATGCAAGCAAGCTATGGCTTCGTCACTCCGAAACTGAAGTACGTCTACACCCATTACGATCTGGATCTGGACGGCAAGGGCAAACAGGACCTGATCGACAATCCAGGCCGGAACGAACTCTACGGCGACTTCAAGAGCAATCAGAACCGCGACATTCCGGTATTCAGCGTGGACAGCGGTCTGTATTTCGACCGCAACACACAGCTGTTCGGCACCAACTACAGGCAGACTCTCGAGCCACGCCTGTTCTACCTCTATGTGCCGTACAAGGACCAGACCGATATCCCGCTCTTCGACACCGGGGAAAACACGTTCAACTACTCCTCGCTGTTCCGCGACAACCGTTTCAGCGGCACAGACCGTATCGGTGACGAGAACAAGCTGTCGCTGGGCGTGACCAACCGCTGGATTGAAGACAACGGCTTCCAACGTCAGCGTTTCAGCATTGGCCAGGCGTTCTACTTCAAGGATCGCAAGGTCCAGCTTCCTGGCATCGACTATCGTACCCGCGAAGACAGCAAATCGGATGTCTCGCCGTACGCGCTGGAATACGAATACGCCTTCAACCGCGACTGGCGCTTCAACTCGGACTTCAACTGGGACCCGGACAGCCGCAGCACCCGTTCGGGCAGCGCGATGTTCCACTACCAGCCTGAAGACAACCCGAACAAGGTCGTCAACCTCGGTTATCGCTACCGCAACGACCTGATCACCTATGACTCGCAGACCGGTAACTGGAAGGTCGGCGGTGGCGACTACGGCACGCCGGGCACCCCGAACTACATCAAGGATTACTACAAGATCCAGCAGCACGACTTCTCGGTCATCTGGCCGATCGTGCCTCAGTGGAGCGTGATCGGTCGCTGGCAGCATGACTACAACCGCAACCGTACCCTCGAGGCGATGGGCGGTTTCGAGTACGACAACTGCTGCTGGAAGCTGCGTCTGATCAACCGCTACTGGATCGACTACGACGATTTCAGCCAAGCCGTTCCGCAAAACGAAAAGGGCGACCACGGCATCTTCCTGCAGATCGTGCTCAAAGGGCTCGGTGGTGTAGTCGGCAACAAGGTCGAATCGTTCCTGGACCAAGGCATTCAAGGTTACCGTACCCGTGAAGAGCAAGCTTATTGATCGTCTGCGCCCGCTGATGCTGGGCGCCGCAATGCTGAGTGGCGCGGTGCATGCCGCGGTACAACCCATCGATCGCATCGTGGCCACCGTCGACAACGACGTGGTCATGCAGAGCCAGCTGGACCAGCGCGTTCGCGAAGTGCAGCAGACCATCGCCAAGCGTGGCGGCGGCGTGCCGCCCACCGGTGCGCTGGAACAGCAAGTGCTGGAACGCCTGATCGTCGAGAACCTGCAACTGCAGATCGGCGAGCGCTCTGGCATCCGCATCACCGACGAAGAGCTGAACCAGGCCGTCGGCACCATTGCCCAGCGCAATGGCATGTCGCTGGAACAGTTCCGTGCCGCCCTGGCCCATGACGGCCTGTCGTACGACGATGCCCGCGAGCAGATCAAGCGCGAGATGATCATCAGCCGCGTGCGTCAGCGCCGCGTCGCCGAGCGCATTCAGGTCTCCGAGCAGGAAGTGAAGAACTTCCTCAACTCGGACCTGGGCAAGATGCAGATGTCCGAAGAGTACCGTTTGGCCAACATCCTCATCCCGACCCCGGAAGGCGCCAACTCGGAGGCCATCCAGGCCGCCGCGCGCCAGGTAGGCGATGTCTACCAGCAGCTCAAGCAAGGCGCGGACTTTGGCCAGATGGCCATCGCTCGCTCGCGCAGTGAAAACGCCCTGGAAGGCGGTGAGATGGGCTGGCGCCAGGCAGGCCAGCTGCCACCAGACTTCGCCAAGATGCTCAGCAGCATGGCAGTCGGCGACATCACCGAGCCGATCCGCATCCCCAACGGCTTCATCATCCTCAAGTTGGAAGAGAAGCGCGGCGGGAGCCAGAGCGTGCTGCGCGACGAAGTGCATGTACGCCACATCCTGATCAAACCGAGCGAGATCCGCAGCGAAGCCGCCACCGAGCAACTGGCCGAGCGCCTGTACGACCGGATCCAAAACGGTGAAAACTTCGCCGAGCTGGCGAAGAGCTTCTCGGAAGACCCGGGTTCGGCGCTCAACGGCGGCGATCTCAACTGGGTCGACCCGAACAGCCTGGTACCTGAGTTCCGTGAGCAGATGGCCAACGCCGAGCAAGGCGTGGTGACCAAGCCCTTCAAAACCCAGTACGGCTGGCATGTGCTGGAAGTGCTGGGCCGCCGCGCCACCGACAGCACCGAACAGGCTCGCGAGCAGCAGGCCATGAACGTCCTGCGCAACCGCAAGTACGACGAAGAGCTGCAGAACTGGCTGCGCCAGATCCGCGACGAAGCCTACGTTGAAATCAAGCTGCCTGGCGCCGACCAGGTCACCCAGTGAAACCCCTGCGCTTCGCCGTCACCCCCGGCGAGCCAGCCGGCATCGGTCCCGACCTGTGCCTGCTGCTCGCCGCCGAGGTCCAGCCCCACCCCCTGATCGCCATCACCAGCCGTGACCTGCTCGCCGAGCGGGCCACGCAGCTGGGCCTGGACGTCAAGCTGATCACGGTCGTGCCGACCGCCTGGCCAGAGCACCCGGCTGCCGCCGGCAGCCTGTATGTCTGGGATACCCCCCTGGCCCGCCCGGTGACAGCCGGGCAGCTGGACAAGGCCAACGCCGCATTCGTCCTGGAAACCCTGACCCGTGCCGGGCAAGGCTGCCTGGACGGGCACTTCGCCGGGATGATCACCGCGCCGGTGCACAAGGGCGTGATCAACGAAAGCGGTATCGCCTTCTCCGGGCATACCGAGTTCCTCGCTGACCTCACCCACACCACACAAGTGGTGATGATGCTGGCCACCCACGGGTTGCGCGTGGCACTGGTGACCACTCACCTGCCCCTGCGGGACATCGCCGAGGCCATCACCGGCGACCGCCTGGAGCGCGTCACCCGCATCCTGCATGCGGACATGCGCGACAAGTTCGGCATTGCCAACCCTCGCATCCTGGTCTGCGGGCTCAACCCGCATGCCGGAGAAGGCGGCCACCTGGGCCGCGAAGAAATCGACATCATCGAGCCGGCGCTGCAGCGCCTGCGTGCCGAAGGCATGGACCTGCGCGGCCCGCTGCCGGCCGATACCCTGTTTACCCCCAAATATCTGGAGCACTGCGACGCGGTGCTGGCGATGTACCACGACCAAGGCCTGCCCGTGCTCAAGCACAAGGGCTTCGGCGCCGCGGTCAACGTGACGCTGGGCCTGCCGATCATCCGCACCTCGGTCGACCATGGCACCGCCCTGGACCTGGCCGGCACCGGCCGGATAGACACCGGCAGCCTGCGCGTCGCCCTGCAAACCGCCTACCAGATGGCCGAGAACCGACCATGACCGAGCACTACCAACACCGGGCGCGCAAGCGCTTCGGCCAGAACTTCCTGCATGACGCCGGAATCATCGACCGCATCCTGCGGGCGATCAACGCCAAGGCCGGCGAACACCTGCTGGAAATCGGCCCGGGCCAGGGCGCCCTGACCGAGGGCCTGCTGGGCAGTGGCGCTCAGCTGGACGTGGTCGAGCTGGACAAGGACCTGGTGCCGATCCTGCAACACAAGTTCGCCGGGCGCGGTAATTTCCGCCTGCACCAGGGTGATGCCCTGAAGTTCGACTTCAATCAGCTGGGCGTGCCGGAGCGCAGCCTCAAGGTGGTGGGCAACCTGCCCTACAACATCTCCACGCCGCTGATCTTCCACCTCCTGGCCCATGCCAACCTGATCCGCGACATGCATTTCATGCTGCAGAAGGAAGTGGTCGAACGCATGGCCGCAGGCCCTGGCGGCGGCGACTGGGGCCGCCTGTCGATCATGGTGCAGTACCACTGCCGCGTGGAGCACCTGTTCAACGTCGGCCCGGGCGCCTTCAACCCGCCACCAAAGGTGGACTCGGCGATCGTGCGGCTGGTGCCCCACGAGACCCTGCCGCATCCGGCTAAAAATCCAAAGCTGCTGGAACACGTGGTACGCGAAGCCTTCAACCAGCGCCGCAAGACCCTGCGCAACACGCTCAAGGGCCTGCTCGACAGCCAGGCCATCGAGGCCGCTGGCGTGGATGGCAGCCTGCGCCCCGAGCAGCTCGACCTGGCCGCCTTCGTCCGCCTGGCCGACAAGCTGGCTGAACAGCAGGGCTGACCGAGCCAGCGTAGGATAAGCCCATCCCACCCTTGGAATGGGTTTGCCCCGCGCTCAGGCATGACTGGCCTCCACCCCCGCCAATGGCCTAGACTGCATTATTGCGTCAGTTCGCCCAAGGCCCTTGCATGTCCGACCCCCGCTACCAGATCGACGTCAGCGTCGTGACCCGCTACCTCAAAGAACAATCCGATCCCGAAAGCAGCCGTTTCGCCTTCGCCTACACCATCACCGTGCAGAACAACGGTACGGTCAAGGCCAAGCTGATGTCCCGCCACTGGCTGATCACCAACGGTGACGGCGAAGTCGAGGAAGTGCGCGGCGCCGGCGTGATCGGCCAGCAGCCGCTGATCGAGCCCGGCCAGAGCCACACCTACAGCAGCGGCGCCGTGATCAGCACCCGCGTCGGCACCATGCAGGGCAGCTATCAGATGTTCGCCGAAGACGGCAAACGCTTCGATGCCCAGATCGCCCCGTTTCGCCTGGCCGTGCCCGGGGCGCTGCACTGATGGCCACCTATGCCGTCGGGGACCTGCAAGGCTGTCTGCAACCACTCAAGTGCCTGCTCGAACGCGTACGCTTCGACCCGGCCGTCGATCGCCTGTGGCTGGTGGGCGACCTGGTCAACCGTGGCCCAGAGTCCCTCGAGACCTTGCGTTATCTCTACTCGATCCGCCATGCGCTGGTCTGCGTGCTGGGCAACCATGACCTGCACCTGCTGGCCGCCTGGCACAATGTCGAGCGCCTGAAGAAAAGCGACACCCTGCGCGAAGTCATCGAAGCCCCGGACGCCGACCAGCTGTTCGACTGGCTCCGCCAGCAGAAACTGCTGCACTACGACGAAGCCCGCGGCATCGCCATGGCCCATGCCGGCATCCCACCGCAGTGGACCCTGGGCAAGGCGTTGGAGCTGGCCGCGGAGGTCGAGGAAGTGCTGCGCGACGACAGTCGCCTGAAACTGTATCTGGACGGCATGTACGGCAATGAGCCGAACAAGTGGAGCAAGGATCTGGCCGGCGTCGAACGCCTGCGAGTGATCACCAACTACTTCACCCGCATGCGCTTCTGCACCGCCGCCGGCAAGCTCGACCTCAAGACCAAGGAAGGCGCCGACAGCGCGCCCAAAGGCTATAAACCATGGTTCGCTCACCCGGACCGCCGCTCGCGCCATGTGAAGATCATCTTCGGTCACTGGGCCGCCCTCGAAGGCCGGGTCGACGCCCCCGGTGTGATTGCCCTGGATACCGGCTGTGTCTGGGGGGGCGCGATGACCCTGTACAATGTCGACAGCGGCGAATTCCACCGCTGCGACTGCACCCGCGAAGGCACCCCTCGCCCGCCGGCATCACCCAACGATCAGCCATGAAGGAACCGCACCCATGAGCGAATTCAAGCGTATCTCCCCAGAACAAGCCCTCGCCCTGCGTGCCGAAGGTGCGATCGTTGTCGATATCCGCGACCCACAGGCGTTCGCCGCCGGCCATATCGCCGGCGCCACTCATCTGGATAATCACTCGGTAGCCGACTTCATCCGCAGCGCCGACCTGGACGCGCCTACACTGGTAGTCTGCTACCACGGCAATTCCAGCCAGAGTGCCGCCGCCTACCTGGTCGGCCAGGGCTTCTCCAACGTCTACAGCATCGATGGTGGCTTCGAACTGTGGCGTAACACCTACCCGGCGGAAACCGCCCAGGGCAGCGCCGAATAATTTTTTCATTTTTCCTGCAGCCCGCGCTTGGCGCGGGCTAGCGCCCGACCTGACGAACGGTCGTAGGCGTCTTCTCCGCTCCCCGCCCTTGACCTCTCGTATAACCAACTATCCTTAAGCCCAGGCCATCCAAAAAAGGGGAGAGCCGGTACACCGGCGTGCGGGTCATCGGTAGCGTTACAGGGTGTTCTGGGGGGTATACAGCAACCGGCAAAACCGGTTGCATGCCAGCATCGGCTGACTGATCCGGCGTCGTCTCCACGTATCGAGCGAGGTGACGTCATGAGCATTTTTAGCCACTTCCAACAACGTTTCGAGTCCACCCGCCAGGAAGAACTTTCGCTGCAGGAGTACCTCGAGCTGTGCAAAGAGGATCGCAGCGCCTATGCCTCGGCGGCCGAGCGGCTGTTGCTGGCCATCGGTGAACCAGAGCTGATCGACACCTCAAGCAACTCCCGGCTATCGCGGATCTTCTCCAACAAGGTGATCCGCCGCTATCCGGCCTTTGCCGATTTCCATGGCATGGAAGAGTGCATCGACCAGATCGTCTCCTACTTCCGCCACGCCGCCCAGGGTCTGGAAGAGAAGAAGCAGATCCTCTACCTGCTGGGTCCGGTGGGCGGCGGCAAGTCGTCGCTGGCCGAAAAACTCAAGCAGCTGATGGAAAAGGTGCCGTTCTACGCCATCAAGGGCTCGCCGGTCTTCGAGTCGCCACTCGGGCTGTTCAACGCCACCGAGGACGGTGCGATCCTGGAGGAAGAATTCGGCATTTCGCGCCGCTATCTCAATACCATCATGTCGCCCTGGGCCACCAAGCGCCTGCAGGAGTTCGGCGGCGACATCAGCAAGTTCCGGGTGGTAAAGCTCTATCCGTCGATCCTCAACCAGATCGCCATCGCCAAGACCGAACCAGGTGACGAGAACAACCAGGATATCTCGGCGCTGGTGGGCAAGGTGGATATCCGCAAGCTCGAGGAGTTTCCGCAGAACGACGCCGATGCCTACAGCTACTCGGGCGCGCTGTGCCGGGCCAACCAGGGCCTGATGGAATTCGTCGAGATGTTCAAGGCGCCGATCAAGGTGCTGCACCCGCTGCTCACCGCTACCCAGGAAGGCAACTACAACAGTACCGAAGGCCTGGGGGCGATCCCTTACACCGGTATCCTGCTGGCCCACTCCAACGAATCGGAATGGCACACCTTCCGCAACAACAAGAACAACGAAGCGTTCATCGACCGTATCTACATCGTCAAGGTGCCGTACTGCCTGCGCGTGAGCGACGAGATCAAGATCTACGACAAGTTGCTGATCAACAGCTCGCTGGCCAAGGCTCATTGCGCTCCCGACACACTGAAGATGCTCGCCCAGTTCACCGTGCTTTCACGTCTCAAGGAGCCGGAGAACTCCAATATCTACTCGAAGATGCGCGTCTACGACGGCGAGAACCTCAAGGACACCGACCCGAAGGCCAAGTCGATCCAGGAGTACCGCGACTCCGCGGGCGTCGACGAGGGCATGAATGGCCTGTCGACCCGCTTCGCCTTCAAGATTCTCTCCAAGGTATTCAACTTCGATCCGCATGAGATTGCCGCCAACCCGGTGCACCTGCTGTACGTGCTGGAACAGCAGATCGAGCAGGAGCAGTTCCCTGCCGAAGTACGCGAGCGCTACCTGCGCTACCTCAAGGAGTACCTGGCGCCGCGCTATATCGAGTTCATCGGCAAGGAAATCCAGACCGCTTACCTGGAGTCCTACAGCGAGTACGGCCAGAACATCTTCGACCGTTACGTGCTGTATGCCGACTTCTGGATCCAGGATCAGGAATACCGCGACCCGGAGACCGGCGAGATCCTCAACCGCATCGCCCTCAACGAGGAGCTGGAGAAGATCGAGAAGCCGGCCGGCATCAGCAATCCGAAGGACTTCCGCAACGAGATCGTCAACTTCGTGCTGCGCGCCCGTGCCAACAACAATGGCAAGAACCCCAGCTGGCTCAGCTACGAGAAGCTGCGGGTGGTGATCGAGAAGAAAATGTTCTCCAACACCGAAGACCTGCTGCCGGTCATCAGCTTCAACGCCAAGGCCAGCAAGGAAGACCAGCAGAAGCACAACGATTTCGTCACCCGGATGGTGGAGCGTGGCTACACCGACAAACAGGTACGCCTGCTGTCGGAATGGTACCTGCGGGTCAGGAAATCGCAGTAAAAGCGGCACGCCCCGGGCGCTTGGCGGTGTGCCCCGGCACACCGCCGGCCCGTGGCGGCAGCAACTGCTTTTACTTGCAGCTCGTAGCTTGAAGCTTGCAGCTGTACCCAGCTACCGGAGGGCCCATGAGCTACGTTATCGACCGACGCCTGAACGGCAAGAACAAGAGCACGGTCAACCGCCAGCGCTTCTTGCGGCGTTACCGCGAGCACATCAAGAAAGCCGTCGAAGAGGCCGTGAGCCGCCGCTCCATCATGGACATGGAGCACGGTGAGCAAATCAGTATCCCGGGGCGTGACATCGACGAACCGGTGCTGCACCACGGTCGCGGCGGCAAGCAGACCATCGTTCACCCAGGTAACAAAGAGTTCACCGCCGGCGAGCACATCGCCCGGCCACAAGGTGGTGGCGGTGGCGGTGGGCGCGGCAAGGCCGGCAATTCCGGCGAGGGCATGGACGATTTCGTGTTCCAGATCACCCAGGAAGAATTCCTCGAATTCATGTTCGAAGACCTGGAGCTGCCCAACCTGGTCAAACGCCACCTTACCGGTGCCGACACCTTCAAGACCGTGCGCGCCGGTATTGCCAACGAGGGCAACCCTTCGCGCATCAACATCGTGCGTACCCTGCGCTCGGCCCACGCCCGTCGCATCGCCCTGACCGGCAGCAGCCGCGCACTGCTGCGCGAGGCGCAAAAGGAGCTGGACCGACTCAAGGTCGAAGAGCCCGACAACTTTACCGACATCCAGGATACCGAGGCCGAGATCGAGCGCCTCAAGGCGCGCATCAATCGCCTGCCCTTCCTCGACACCTTCGACCTCAAGTACAACCTGCTGATCAAGCAGCCCAACCCCAGCTCCAAGGCGGTGATGTTCTGCCTGATGGATGTCTCCGGCTCCATGACACAGGCTACCAAGGACATCGCCAAGCGCTTCTTCATCCTGCTGTACCTGTTCCTCAAGCGTAACTACGACCGCATCGAGGTGGTGTTCATCCGCCACCACACCAGCGCCCGCGAAGTGGACGAGGAAGAGTTCTTCTACTCCCGCGAGACCGGCGGCACCATCGTCTCCAGCGCGCTCAAGCTGATGCAGGAAGTCATGGCCGAGCGCTACCCGGCCAGCGACTGGAACATCTATGCCGCCCAGGCCTCGGACGGTGACAACTGGAACGACGATTCGCCGATCTGCCGCGACATCCTCGCCAACCAGATCATGCCGCATGTGCAGTACTACACTTACGTCGAGATCACCCCACGCGAACATCAGGCGCTGTGGTACGAGTACGAGCGCATCGGCGAAGCATTTCCCGACACCTTCGCCCAGCAGCAGTTGGTATCGGCCGGCGATATCTACCCGGTCTTCCGTGAACTCTTCCAGCGCAGGTTAGCCACATGACCGCCAGAGAGCAGAGACGCCAACCCATTTCCACCGGCTCCGAATGGACGTTCGAGCTGATCCAGACCTACGACCGCGAGATCAGTCGCCTGGCCGCCCGCTATGCCCTGGATACCTACCCCAACCAGATCGAAGTCATCACCGCCGAACAGATGATGGACGCCTACGCCTCGGTCGGCATGCCGCTGGGCTATCACCACTGGTCATACGGCAAACAGTTCCTCAGCACCGAGAAGTCCTACAGTCGGGGCCAGATGGGCCTGGCGTACGAGATCGTGATCAACTCCGATCCGTGCATCGCCTACCTGATGGAAGAAAACACCATGTGCATGCAGGCACTGGTGATCGCCCATGCCTGCTATGGCCACAACAGTTTCTTCAAGGGCAACTACCTGTTCCGCACCTGGACCGACGCCAGCTCGATCATCGACTACCTGGTGTTCGCCAAGCAGTACATTGCCCAGTGCGAGGAGCGTCATGGCATCGACGCCGTCGAGGACCTGATCGACTCCTGCCATGCGCTGATGAACTACGGCGTGGATCGCTACAAACGCCCCTACCCCATCTCCGCCGAAGAGGAACGGCGCCGGCAGAAGGAGCGTGAAGAGCACCTGCAACGGCAGATCAACGACCTCTGGCGGACCATTCCCAAGGGTGCCGAAAAGGGTGGCGACAGGGACGATGCGCGCTTCCCGGCCGAACCCCAGGAGAACATTCTCTACTTCATCGAGAAGCACGCCCCGCTGCTCGAGCCCTGGCAGCGCGAGGTGGTACGCATCGTGCGCAAGATCGCCCAGTACTTCTATCCACAACGCCAGACCCAGGTGATGAACGAAGGTTGGGCGACCTTCTGGCACTACACGCTGATGAACGATCTCTACGACGAGGGCCTGATCACCGAGGGCTTCATGATGGAGTTCCTCCAGTCGCATACCAGCGTGGTGTTCCAGCCAGGCTTCGACAGCCCCTACTACAGCGGCATCAACCCGTACGCCCTGGGCTTTGCGATGTACACCGACATCCGTCGCATGTGCGAACACCCCACCGAGGAAGATCGCCGCTGGTTCCCGGACATCGCCGGCAGTGACTGGCTTTCGACCATCAAGTTCGCCATGAGCAGCTTCAAGGACGAAAGCTTCATCCTGCAGTACCTGTCGCCCAAGGTGATGCGCGACCTCAAGCTGTTCAGCATCCTCGACGATGACCAGCGTGACGACCTTCTGGTCCCGGCGATCCATGACGAGGCCGGCTACCGCACCATCCGCGAGCAACTGGCCGCCCAGTACAACCTGGGCAACCGTGAACCCAACGTGCAGATCTGGAGCATTGATCGCCGCGGCGACCGCTCGCTCACCCTGCGCCACCAGCAGCACAACCGCAAACCCCTGGGTGATTCCACCGAAGAGGTGCTCAAGCACCTGCATCGCCTGTGGGGCTTCGATATCCACCTGGAGACCGTTCAGGGCGACCAGGTGATAAAGACCCACCACATGCCGCCGCGTGGCGAGCACAGCGAGGCCGGCGACTACGGGCGCATGGACCTCGCAGTGGTGCACCACCTCTAGCCGCCATCACCTCCATTGCTGCCGACAAGGTATCCTGTCGCCAGTAATGGAGGTTCCACATGCAGATCTACAAGGTTGGCGGCGCCGTGCGCGACCGTCTGCTCGGCCGTCCGGTCAGCGACATCGACTGGCTGGTGGTCGGCGCCACGGTCGAACAGATGCAGGCCGAGGGCTTTCGCCCGGTCGGTGCCGATTTCCCGGTATTCCTTCACCCCAGGACGGGCGAGGAATATGCCCTGGCCCGCACCGAACGCAAGAGCGGGCGCGGTTATGGCGGTTTCACCTTCCACGCGAGCCCCGAAGTCACCCTCGAGGAGGATCTGGTTCGTCGCGACCTGACCATCAATGCCATGGCCGAGGACGAGCACGGCAACCTGCACGATCCCTACCATGGCAAGGCAGATCTCGAGCAGCGCCTCCTACGCCATGTTTCCCCGGCATTCGCCGAAGATCCCCTGCGAGTGCTGCGCGTTGCCCGCTTTGCCGCGCGCTACGCGCCGCTGGGCTTTCGTGTGGCCGATGAGACGTTGCAGCTGATGCGCCAGATCGCCGAATCGGGCGAACTGCAGGCGTTGACCGCCGAGCGCAGCTGGAAGGAGATCGAGCGTGCATTGATGGAAAGCGAACCGCAGGTATTCATTGAGGTGCTGCGCAGCTGCGGCGGGTTGAGCGAGCTGATGCCCGAGCTTGAGGGTGCCAGTACACTGGCAGCGCTGCACCAGGCGGCAAGGCACCAGCAGCCGCTGGCGGTTCGCTGGGCGTGCCTACTGCGCGGACTGCCGCCTGCCGCGCTCAAGGCGCTGAACCAGCGCTTCAAGGCCCCGCGTGAATGCCAGGAACTGGCAATGCTGGTGGGGGAGTTTGCCGAGCGCGCAGACCAGGCTGCGCAGCTGGAGCCTGCAAGCCTGCTGGAAATGCTGCAGAAGTTCGACGTGTACCGACGGCCGCAGCGCTTCGAGGACTTCATCGCCGCCTGCGAGATGGCGGCGTTGGGTTCAGGTTATCCACAAGGCGAGTACTTGCGCGGGGCCGCTGAAGCGGCGCGTGCCGTGGATGTGAAGCCGTTGCTGGAAGCCGGACTTGCCGGCCAGGGCCTGGGCGAAGCGCTCAAAGGTGAGCGACTGAAAGCGCTAGAAGCCTACAAGGCTGCTTGATCTGCCCGGCCTCTTCGCAGGTAGACCCGCGAAGAGGCCGGCGCAGGCTAAGCGGGAGTCAACTGCAACCCGCGCCATTCGAACGGAACCGGCGCCAGTACCTGCTCGATGCGCGCTTCCCGCCACAACTGCCCCATGGACTTGCCCTCGCCCGGGTGCACCAGCTCCGGGGCCAGCAACGACAGCGGCCAGAGCACGAAGGCGTTCTTCAGGATCTCCGCGCGCGGCAGCACCAGGCCATCGAAGGTCCCGCACAGTTCATCGAACATCAGTACGTCGATATCCAGCGGCAGCCCCTTGCGGTCCGGCGCGTAGCGGCCATTGTCGGCCTCGATGAACTTGAGCCGGCGATCGAGCTCCAGCAGCGGCAGTTCGGTGCGCCCGCGCACCACCAGGTTGTAGAACGGGCCACTCTTGATCCCCACGGCCTGGCTCTCGAACACCGCGGAACACTGCATGTCTTTGAGGATGCCGGCGAGGGCATCGAGCCCGGCGCACAAGTGCCGCTCACGCTCGATGTTGCTGCCCAGCCCAAGGTATACCGTGCTCAGAGACATCCGCGCTCGATCTCCACGCCAACACCACCACGGGCCGCCGGTACCGCGCCCGGCTTGGTGAGTTTCAGGCGCACCCAGGGAATGTTGAATTCCGCCATCAACACCGCAACCAAGCGCTCGGCGAAGGTCTCGACCAGCTCGAAACGGGCCTGTTCGGCGAACGCCTGGATACGTGCCGAGACACTGGCATAGTCCAGTGCCAGCGACAGGTCGTCACCAGCCGCCGCCGGGCGGTTGTCCCAGGCGAAGCTCAGGTCCAGGCGCAGGCACTGGCGAATATCCCGCTCCCAGTCATAGGCGCCGATCACGGTATCGACTTCCAGGCCTTCGATGAACACTCTGTCCAAGCACTTCTCTCCACAGCACGACAAGGGCGACGGGCGCCGTTAGAATCAGGGCGTCCTCGCCCGGAATAGTTAGCATGTTTTGGTCACTGGCGCTGCTTGCCTACCTGCTCGGCTCTCTGTCCTTCGCCATTGTCCTGAGCCGCCTCAGTGGCAGCCCCGACCCGCGCTCCAGCGGTTCCGGCAATGCCGGCGCCACCAACATGCTACGCCTGGCGGGCCGCAAACTGGCGATCCTGACGCTGCTCGGCGACCTGTGCAAGGGCATGTTGCCAGTGCTGCTGGCACGCCTGGCCGGGCTCGACCAGCAAGAGCAGGCCTGGGTAGGCATCTGCGCGGTGCTCGGTCACCTGTTCCCGGTGTACTTCCGCTTCAAGGGCGGCAAAGGCGTGGCCACCGCCGCCGGCATGCTCATGGCCCTGTACTTTCCAGCCGCCCTGTTGGCCATCGGCGCCTGGCTGCTGACCTTCTACCTGACCCGCACCAGCTCGCTCGCGGCGTTGATCGCCACACCGCTGACGCTGCCCTTGCTGGCCTGGCGCGAGCCTGAAGCGCTGCTGCCGATGACCGTGCTGACGGTGCTGATCGTGTGGCGCCACCGCCGCAACCTGCGTGACCTGTTCGCCGGGCGCGAACGCCACTTCTGATGCGCTCGCACAAGCCCGGCTCACCTCATACTGCCGGCAACTGCTCCATCGGCCAGCGCGCCTGCACGCTGATCGCCAGGTCCTGTTGCTGCCCAGCCAACAGACGCTGGCAACCGGCATAGGCAATCATCGCACCGTTGTCGGTGCAGAAGCGTGGGCGGGCGTAGTAGACATTGCCCTTGATGCTGGCCAGCATCTCTTCCAACGAAACACGCAAGGCCTTGTTGGCACTCACGCCGCCGGCGATGACCAGGCGCTTGAGGCCGGTCTGCTTAAGGGCGCGCTTGCACTTGATGGTCAGAGTCTCCACCACCGCCTGCTGGAACGCCAGCGACACGTCGCAACGGGTTTGCTCGTTGTCGTCCCCGGCATCGCGGCATTGCTGCCAGGTATTCAGGGCAAAGGTCTTCAGGCCACTGAAGCTGAACTGCAGGCCGGGGCGGTCGCACATCGGCCGCGGGAACACGAAGCGCCCAGGCGTGCCTTGTTCGGCCAGGCGGGCGATCTCGGGGCCACCCGGATAATTGAGGCCGATCAGCTTGGCGGTCTTGTCGAACGCCTCGCCAGCCGCGTCGTCCAGGCTCTCGCCCAGCAGTTCGTACTGGCCGATGCCATCGACCCGAACCAGTTGGGTATGGCCACCTGAAACCAACAAAGCGACGAACGGAAACTGCGGCGGCTGCTCTTCGAGCATCGGCGCCAGCAGATGGCCCTCCATATGGTGCACGCCAATCGCCGGAATATCCCAGGCGAACGCCAGTGCCTGGGCGCAAGAGGCGCCCACCAACAGCGCGCCGACCAGGCCCGGGCCTGCGGTGTAGGCGATGGCGTCGATCTCGGTAGCGACGCAGTCGGCCTCCTGCAGCACCTGGCGAATCAGGGGCAGCATGCGCTTGACGTGATCGCGCGAGGCAAGCTCGGGCACCACGCCGCCATAGACGCGGTGCAGGTCGATCTGGCTGAACAGCGCGTCGGCCAGCAGGCCGCGTTCGCTGTCGTATAATGCGACGCCAGTTTCGTCGCAGGATGTTTCCAATCCCAGTACTAGCATGGGTCCGTGCCTTGTGGAGGCTGAATTCGAAGGCGCGCATGATAGTCCCCGTGCCCGATGCCGACCAGCGGTTTTCGATCAGAGGCTTTGCATTCCGGCCAGCTAAGGGTTAACATCCGCAACCCTTGAAAACCGACGTTCTCCAGCACACCTTATGTTTTGCCAGGAGCACGTCTACCCCGGTAATGAATTAAGGTAGCCCTGGATGCCAGCCGTCAAAGTTAAAGAGAACGAACCCTTCGACGTAGCTCTGCGTCGTTTCAAGCGCTCCTGCGAAAAAGCCGGTGTACTGGCTGAAGTTCGTAGCCGCGAGTTTTACGAGAAGCCGACCGCCGAGCGTAAGCGCAAAGCCGCTGCCGCTGTTAAGCGTCACGCGAAGAAAGTTCAGCGCGAACAGCGCCGCGCCGTTCGTCTGTACTAAGTACAGCCGTTCTACGCAAAGCTTCTGCCATGCCCGGCCTCGTGCCGGGCTTATGGTAGCGGTTGCTTGAAACCCTTGGCCATGCGCCTGGGGCGCCCCGGCAAAAGCCATGGGCAACCTGCCTCAACGCGTCAGAACTGGTCTTTGGCCAGGCGTGCACGTCTTTTCTGACGAGCCCTCACCGGCTACCGACGAGCACACACCTCTTCCTGCGACACCCCACGCCAAACCCGCGCACAAGCGTTTAGACTTGCCAGTTGCCAGATGACGAGGCTGCCATGGCCGGGCTGATTCCCCAGAGCTTTATCGATGACCTTCTCAACCGCACCGACATCGTCGATGTGGTGAGTTCGCGCATCCAGCTGAAAAAGACCGGCAAGAATCTTTCCGCCTGCTGCCCGTTCCACAAGGAAAAGAGCCCCTCCTTTACCGTCAGCCCCGACAAGCAGTTCTACTATTGCTTCGGCTGCGGCGCAGGGGGTAACGCCCTCGGCTTTGTCATGGACCACGACAACCTGGACTTCCCCCAGGCAGTCGAGGAATTGGCCCGCGCGGCCGGCATGGAAGTCCCTCGCGAGGAAGGCCGCCGCGGGCAGAAGCCACGCCAGCCGACCGACTCGCCGCTGTACCCCTTGCTGGAGGCGGCTAGCGAGTTCTATCGCCAGGCCCTGCGCAGCCACGCCACCCGCAAGGCGGCGGTGGAGTATCTCAAGGGGCGCGGCTTATCCGGCGAGATCGCCCGCGACTTTGGCCTGGGCTTCGCGCCGCCGGGCTGGGACAACCTGCTCAAGCACCTGGGTGCCGACTCGCTGCAACAGAAAGTGATGATCGACGCCGGCCTGCTGATCGAGAACGCCGAAAGCGGCAAGCGCTATGACCGCTTCCGCGACCGGGTGATGTTCCCGATCCGCGACAGCCGCGGCCGGGTCATCGCCTTTGGCGGCCGGGTGCTGGGCGACGACAAGCCCAAGTACCTGAACTCACCGGAAACCCCGGTGTTCCACAAGGGCCAGGAGCTCTACGGCCTGTACGAGGCACGCAAGCACAATCGCAACCTCGACGAGATCATCGTCGTCGAAGGCTACATGGACGTGATCGCCCTGGCCCAGCAGGGCTTGCGCAATGCGGTGGCCACCCTCGGCACGTCCACCAGCGAGGAACACCTCAAGCGCCTGTTCCGCGTAGTGCCCAGCGTGCTGTTCTGTTTCGACGGTGACCAAGCTGGCCGCAAGGCCGCCTGGCGCGCCCTGGAGGCGACCCTGTCGAGCCTGCAGGACGGTCGCCGCGCACGCTTCCTGTTCCTGCCCGAAGGCGAAGACCCGGACAGCCTGGTGCGCGCCGAAGGCACCGACGCCTTCCAGGCCCGCATCAACCAGCACGCCCAGCCATTGGCCGACTATTTCTTCGAGCAGTTGAGCAACGAGGCCGACCCACGCTCGCTGGAAGGCAAGGCGCACATGGTGACGCTGGCCGCACCGCTGATCGAAAAGGTCCCGGGCGCCAACCTGCGCCAACTGATGCGCAATCGCCTGAAAGACATCACCGGCCTCGACCCGCAGCAGATGGAGCAACTGGCCCAGAGCGCGCCAGCACCCAGCGCGCCGGATTACGACCCCGGCTACGACTACGACGCCATGGCAAGCTACGTGCCTGACCATGGCGATATGCACTACCAGCCCGACTATGCCGCACCACATCAGGAGCAACGCCCCTGGACGCCGAACAAAGGTGGCGGCAAAAAGCAGTGGGACGGCAAGCCCTGGGACAAGAAAGGTGGCAAGCCGTGGCAGCGCGATGGCCAGCGCGGCGAAGCGCCACCGCGGGTACCCGCGCCAGTGGAACCACCGACGCTCTCGGCCCTGCGCACCTTGCTGCATCACCCGCTGCTGGCCGGCAAGGTCGAGGATGCCAGCCACTTCGCCGACGAAGAGCAACTGTACAGCCAACTGCTGGTGGCCCTCATCGAGGCCGCGCAGAAGAATCCTAAGCTAAGCTCAATGCAGCTGATTGCACGCTGGCACGGGACCGAACAGGGTCGCCTGCTGCGCGCCCTGGCGGAAAAGGAATGGTTGATCGATGCCGACAACCTTGAACAACAGTTTTTCGACACTATAACTAGCTTGTCCGCTCGCCAGCGCGAGCGCAGCCTGGAACATCTGCTCAGGAAAGCGCGTCTAAGTGAACTGAGTACAGAGGAAAAATCTCAGCTGCTTACCCTGCTGAGCCGTAATGTTCCCGCACAAAACCCGACCTCATCTGGCGCGTGAGGTCCATGCTCGGGTATAATCCTCGGCTTGTTTTTTGCCCGCCAAGACCTTCAGTGGATAGGGTGTTATGTCCGGAAAAGCGCAACAGCAATCTCGTATCAAAGAGTTGATCACCCGCGGTCGTGAGCAGGGCTACCTGACTTACGCGGAGGTCAACGACCACCTGCCAGAGGATATTTCAGATCCGGAGCAGGTGGAAGACATCATCCGCATGATCAACGACATGGGGATCAACGTATTCGAGAGTGCTCCGGATGCGGATGCCCTGTTGTTGGCGGAAGCCGACACTGACGAGGCCGCAGCCGAAGAGGCCGCCGCCGCATTGGCGGCTGTCGAGACCGATATCGGCCGCACGACCGACCCGGTGCGCATGTACATGCGCGAAATGGGTACCGTCGAGCTGCTGACCCGCGAAGGCGAGATCGAAATCGCCAAGCGTATCGAGGAAGGCATCCGTGAAGTCATGGGCGCCATCGCTCACTTCCCGGGTACTGTCGACTACATCCTCGGCGAATACGACCGTGTCACCTCCGAAGGTGGCCGGCTGTCCGACGTTCTCAGCGGTTACATCGACCCTGACGACAACATCGCCGCACCGACCGAAGAAGTACCGATCCCAGGTGCCAAGGCCGCTGCCGCGAAGGAAGAAAGCGACGACGAAGACGAAGAGAACGCCGATGGCGACGACGAGGAAGAGGCCGAAAGCGGTCCGGATCCGGTCGTTGCCGCCCAGCGTTTCGGTGCGGTCAAGGATCAGCTGGTCGATACCCTCAAAGTGCTGAAGAAGCACGGTCGAGGCCATAAAGACAGCATCGGCGCCATGCAGGCGCTTGCCGACCTGTTCATGCCGATCAAGCTGGTACCGAAACAGTTCGACGTTCTGGTCGAACGCGTACGCGGTGCCCTGGATCGCCTGCGCCAGCAAGAACGCGCCATCATGCAACTGTGCGTGCGTGACGCGCGCATGCCGCGTGCCGACTTCCTGCGCCTGTTCCCGAGCAACGAGACCGACCAGACCTGGTCCGGTGACCTGGCCAAGCGCAACACCAAATGGGCCGCCGCCCTGGGTGAGAAAAACGCCGCCATCGTTGCCTGCCAGCAAAAACTGATCGACCTCGAGACCGAGACCGGCCTGACGGTCGCCGAGATCAAGGACGTCAACCGCCGCATGTCCATCGGCGAGGCCAAGGCTCGCCGCGCCAAGAAGGAAATGGTCGAGGCGAACCTGCGTCTGGTGATCTCGATCGCCAAGAAGTACACCAACCGCGGCCTGCAATTCCTCGACCTGATCCAGGAAGGCAACATCGGCCTGATGAAGGCGGTGGACAAGTTCGAATACCGTCGCGGCTACAAGTTCTCGACCTACGCCACCTGGTGGATCCGCCAGGCGATCACCCGCTCGATCGCCGATCAGGCGCGCACCATCCGTATCCCGGTGCACATGATCGAGACGATCAACAAGCTCAACCGTATTTCCCGCCAGATGCTGCAGGAAATGGGTCGCGAACCGACCCCGGAAGAGCTGGGCGAACGCATGGAAATGCCTGAGGACAAGATCCGCAAGGTACTGAAGATCGCCAAAGAGCCGATCTCCATGGAAACCCCGATCGGTGACGACGAAGATTCGCATCTGGGGGACTTCATCGAGGACTCCACCATGCAGTCCCCGATCGACGTGGCCACGGTCGAAAGCCTCAAGGAAGCGACCCGTGACGTGCTCTCGGGCCTGACCGCACGCGAAGCCAAGGTGCTGCGCATGCGTTTCGGCATCGACATGAACACCGACCACACCCTCGAAGAAGTCGGCAAGCAGTTCGATGTGACCCGCGAGCGGATCCGTCAGATCGAAGCCAAGGCGTTGCGCAAGCTGCGCCACCCGACGCGAAGCGAGCATCTGCGCTCCTTCCTCGACGAGTAAAGACGAACCCCGGCCCAGGCCGGGGTTTTTCTTATGTGACGGAAGGTCGTTGCCACTGTCTACCCAGCGGGCGGAATGCCCGTCTACACTCGAATCAGACCCCCTGTTCGAGAGGCCGCTATGCCCATGATGCCGGCCTTCCTGTTGCTGCTCCTGCTCACCTGGAACACAACGGCCGGCGCCCTGACCCTGACCGACGAGGAACAAGCCTGGCTCAGCGCCCACCCGCAGCTGCGCCTGGGCGTCGATGCTTCATGGCCGCCGTTCGAATTCCGCGACCAGGAAGGTCGCTACCAGGGATTGGCCGCCGATTACATCGCCCTGATCCAGGAGCGCCTGGGGATCACCCTCAAGCCGATCGAGCCCAGCAGTTGGACCGAAGTCCTGGCACAGGCACGCAGCAACCGACTCGATCTGCTGCCCGGCATCATGTCCACACCGGAGCGGCAAGGCTATCTGGCCTTCACCCGCCCTTACCTGGACTTCCCTATCGTCATCCTCGCCCACTCCGGCGGCGCCCAACCGCGCAACCTCAAGGACCTTTACGGCCTGAAGATCGCCGTGGTGGAGAACTACGCCCCCCATGAGCTGCTGCGCACCCACCACCCGGACCTCAACCTGGTGGCCATGCCCAATGTCAGTTCCACCTTGCAGGCCTTGGCTACCGACGAGGTGGACGCCGTGGTCGGCGACCTCGCTTCGAGCATCTGGAGCCTGCGCCAGCTCAAGCTCGACGGCTTGTACGTAAGCGGTGAAACGCCGTACCGCTACCAGCTGGCCATGGCCGTGCCGCGGGAACAGAAGATGCTCGTCGGCATCCTCGACAAGGTCATGGCCGACATGAGCAGCAGCGAAGTCAGCCACATTCAGCAGCGCTGGGTGGGCAACGTCGTCGACCAGCGGACTTTCTGGCACGACGTGCTGCTCTACGGCCTACCAGCCGTGATGGTGCTGATGGCCATCCTGGCAGTGGTGATCCGCATCAACCGCCGTCTGAGTTCGGAGATTTCCCGGCGCATCGCCCTGGAACAGGAACTGCGCAGCAGCGAGTATCATTACCGCGGCCTGGTCGAGAGCCTGTCAGCAGTGGCCTGGGAGGCCGATGCCAACGATTTCAGCTACAGCTATGTGTCGCCGCACGCCGAGGACCTGCTCGGCTACCCGACAGGAGAATGGCTCAAACCGGGCTTTTGGCGCAGCATCCTGCACCCGGAAGATGCCCTGTGGGCGCAGGCCTACTGCGACAGCGAAACAGCCGCCGGGCGCGACCACAGCCTCGACTACCGGGTGATCCGCGCCGACGGCCACACCCTATGGGTGCGCAACATCGTCAGCATGATCGAACATGGCCACAAGTCGCTGATGCGCGGATTGATGATCGACATCAGCGAAACCAAGCACACCGAAGATGCCCTGCGCCTGTCGGAGCAGAAGTTCGCCTCGGTGTTCCAGCAGTGCCCGGACATCCTGATCATCGCCCGGCACAGCGACGGCTGCCTGCTGGAGGTAAACGAAGCCTTCGAGGAACTGATCGGCCTGAGCCCGGCGCAAGTGATCGGCCGCACCGCCACCGAGCTCGGGCTGTGGGGCGTGGCCGGTACCGGCCCGGCCCTGCTCGAGCGCCTGCATCGCGGCGGCATCCGCAACCTGGAGATGACCTTTCGCCGCAACAACGGCGAGTTGTTCACCGGTCTGACCTCGGCCGAGACTTTCGACCTCGACGGCATGCCGGCACTGGTTGTGGCGATCCGCGATATCAGCCAGCTGAAGGAAACCCAGCAGCAACTGCAGACCTCCGAGGAGAAGTTCGCCAAGGCCTTCCACGCCTCACCCGATGGCCTGTTGCTGTCACGCCAGAGCGACGGCCTGCTGCTGGAGGTCAACGAAGGCTTCTGCCGCCTCACCGGCTACGACATCAGCCCAACGGTCGACCAGACCTCGCTGGACCTGGGTATCTGGGTCGACCTCAACGAGCGCCAACGCCTGGTCGATCAACTGCAGCGTGACGGTTTCGTGCGCGATTTCAGCTGCCATATCCGCCGCAGCGACGGGCAGATCCGCCTCTGTGAACTGTCCGCCCGGCCACTGCCGATCGGCGGCGTCGACTGTATGCTGACCATCGCCCGCGATATCACCGAACGCCACCTGATGCAGGAGAAGCTGCAACTGGCCGCCACGGTGTTCGAGAACACCGCCGAGGGCGTGCTGATAACCGACACCGACCAGCGCATCAGCGCGGTCAACCGCGCGTTCAGCGAAATCACCGGCTACAGCGAGATCGAAGCCCTCGGCCAGACTCCGCGACTGCTCGCCTCCGGCCAGCACGACAGCGCCTTCTACGTCGCCATGTGGCACCAGTTGACCGCGGAAGGCCACTGGCAGGGCGAGATCTACAACAAACGCAAGAACGGCGAACTCTACCCCGGCTGGCTGACCATCAGCGCCGTGCGCAACCACGAACGCGAGATCACCCACTTCGTCGCCGTTTTCGCCGACATTTCCAGTATCAAGCACGCCCAGGCCAAGCTCGACTACCAAGCCCACCACGACCCGTTGACCGGCCTGCCCAATCGCGCCCTGTTCGAAAGCCGCCTGCAGGCCGCGCTCAGCTGCGCCCAGGTATCCAACCGCCAGGGCGCGGTGCTGTTCCTCGACCTCGACCGCTTCAAGCACATCAACGACAGCCTCGGCCACCCAGTGGGCGACCTGTTGCTCAAGGGCATCGCCCAGCGCCTCAAGGAGCAGGTGCGTGATGTCGACACCGTGGCCCGCCTGGGCGGCGACGAGTTCATCATCCTTTTGCCCGGATTGCACAAGCCCAGCGATGCCAGCGCCATCGCCAACAAGCTGCTGGCCGGCTTCCACGCACCCTTCCAGGCCGGCGAGCACGAGTTCTTCACCAGCGCCAGCATCGGTATCAGCCTTTACCCACAAGACGGCACCGATGTCGCCAACCTGATCCGCAACGCCGACGCCGCCATGTACCGCTCCAAGGCCAAGGGCCGCAACCGGGTAGAGGCCTACACCCGCGAACTGACCACCCAGGCCAGCGAGCGCATCGCCCTGGAACACGAACTGCGCCGCGCCATCGAGCGCAATGAGCTGAGCCTGTGCTACCAGCCCAAGTTCAGCCTAAAGACCCAGAGCCTGGTGGGCGCCGAGGCGCTGATCCGCTGGAGCCACCCGACTTTCGGCGACGTGCCGCCCGAGCAGTTCATTCACCTGGCCGAGGAGAACGGCACCATTCTCCAGCTTGGCGACTGGGTACTGGAGCAGGCCTGCCGGCAGATGCACAGCTGGAAGAAGACCTACCACGCCTTCGGCCCGCTCTCGATCAACCTCGCCGGCGCCCAGCTGCGCCAGCCCAACCTGGCCCGGCGCATCGAGCAACTGCTGCGCAGCTACCAGCTCAAGGCGGGCGACCTGCAACTGGAGATCACCGAAAACTTCATCATGAGCCAGGCCGAGGAGGCGCTGAGCGTGCTGCACCAGCTCAAGCAACTGGGCGTGCAGTTGGCCATCGACGACTTCGGCACCGGCTACTCCTCGCTCAGCTACCTCAAGCGCCTGCCGCTGGACATCCTCAAGATCGACCAGTCGTTCATTCGGGGCCTGCCCGACGACCCCCACGACGCCGCCATCGCCCGCGCCATCATCGCCCTGGGCCGCAGCATGCAACTGACGATCATTGCCGAAGGCGTGGAGAACCAGGCGCAGCAGCGCTTCCTAGCCGCCGAAGGTTGCGAGCAGATCCAGGGCTACATCGTCAGCCTGCCCCTGCCCCCGGACGAATTCGCGGCGACCTTTCTTCGCATAGCACAAACGGATCTTTCGGATGGCACGCTATCTAAACCCTCGTTATAATCCTGCCCACTTGCTGAGGGCCTATAGCTCAGTTGGTTAGAGCAGAGGACTCATAATCCTTTGGTCCACGGTTCGAGTCCGTGTGGGCCCACCATCTTCGAAGCCGCGCATTGCGCGGCTTTTGCGTTTTTGGCGGGATCGCCTCAGATACGGAATGCTCATTTGCAACTCGTACACCCGAGTGCGAGCCGGGTCCTTTCCTCATCCGTTTTTGTGGGGCCGGCATCGCCTACGCCGCCCGGCCTGACTTTTGCTCGACGACTATTCGCACACAATCTACTCGTCAGCCGGCTCGAAGCGCTCGCCACGAAACACCCGACGTGGATTGCCACGCTCGATGCGGTGATGGAACAACCGCCGCTCCGCGCGCAGTTCGCTGTCGACCTGCTCTGCCTGTTGCGCCAGGCGTTGACCGATGAGCAGCAGCGCCAAGCGCTTGTTGGCGTGCTGGCTACGCTCGCTCTGTACCTTGACGCTGACGCCGCTGGCCAGGTGCGTGGCGCGCACTGCCGAGTCGGTGGTGTTGACATGCTGACCACCCGGCCCGGACGAACGCAAGGTCTCGAAGTGGATCTCGCTCGCCAATTCCGGTGCCGGTGGCGCAAACCGTGCGCCCCCAAAAAACCAGTTCTTGCGCGCATGCGCCGGCCGGTACGGACTGCTGCACGTCCATTGCAGCGAGCCCGTCCAGTGATCCGCCAGGCGCTCGGCCTGCTCGCCATCCAGTGCCAGCAACACCGAGCGCAAGGTACCGCGCCGCGGCCCCGGCTCTTGTTCGAGTATCCGTACCGCCACGGCCTGGGCATCCGCTTCGGCCTGCAGCCTGAGCAATGCCTTGGCCACTGCCAGAGCACATTCTTCCGGCCCCTGAGCCGCCGAGAGTTGCAGTAGGATCATCAGCAGCACCCTCCGCGCGTCTTGTAGGTGAGCACCGGTTTCAGTCGTGCCAGCACGCGAACAAAGCCCGCTTCACGCAAGGCACCCACCACCGAGTCGATAGCCTTGTAGGCCTCCGGCGCTTCCTCGTAGATCAGCGCCCGGTCGGCGCAGATCACGCGGCTGCCTAGTGCGGTGCGACTCAGTTGCTCGACGCTGTAGCGCGAGGCGAGGCGCTCCTTGCACTCGCTGCGCATCCATTTGCGTCCGGCGCCATGGGCCAGGGACAACAGGCTGCGCTCGTCGGCGATCGGCTGTACCAAGTAGCTGTAGTCGCCGCGCGAACCAGGGATCACCACCGCCCCCTGATCCGAAGGTGTGGCGCCTTTGCGATGCAGCCAACCATCGAGCCCGTCGACCTGCGCTGGCGACACCAGGTTGTGGTTGATGTCGAGCAGTACATCGCCATCGGCACGCAAGCGGTCGAGCATGCGCCGGGCAATCAACTGACGGTTGGCTTCGGCAAAACGCAGCGCGCCGTCGTGCCGGCCCAGGTAATGAGTGCTGGCCTCGCTGCCCGCCTCCAGTCCGTGATGACCGAACAGGTCGACCTGCTCACGCAAGATCGCCTCGCCCAAACCACGCGAGCCGCTGTGCACCAGCAACAGCAGGTGTTTGCGCTCGATGCCCAAGGCTGTCAGGGCAGCATCGTCGTAGTTTTCATCGAGTTGCTGCAGCTCGGCGAAGTGGTTACCACCACCAATGGTGCCTAGAGAGCGCTCGTGCCCCGTGGCAGGCAAACCGAAGCTGGCGACGGCCTCCTGCCACGTCTCGTCGAGCGGCAGGTCGAGGTTGCCAAGGCGTTTCTCCAGCTTGTCCAGATGCAGCTTGGCGGTCGGGATGTCCGTGCGCCACAACGCCATGCCACAGCCGATGTCATTGCCGACCAGCGCCGGGTACAAACGCCCCACGGAAAAGAATGCCGCGCCGACCGGATAGCCACGCCCCGGGTGCAGGTCCGGCATGCCGGCCACCCGATGCATGCCCCTTAGGCGAGCGGTGGTTTCGAGTTGTTGGATCGCTTTTCCTTCGATCCAGGTGTCGTCCGCGGCGACCAATACGGCGCCGTCGGACAAATTGCGAATGCAAGTGCCCATAGTCCAATCCTGATGGGTTGAAACAAAAAGATGTTCGGATTGGCAGGCCAGAGGCCGGGCGTTGCGGTACCGCTAACGAGTAGCGGCGAATGCGATCAAGCCAGGCGCGACCTGCAAAGGGTGATCAACTGTTGCATGATGTACCTCCTTTGCTGTCGGGGTGAGAGAAGGCGGGCATCTTAGGTGTGCAATTGCCACCTTGCAACAACCTTGATCACATTTTTACCAGGAGAACAACGTCATGGCCGAAAACCTGACCGCTCCGCGGTACAAAAAACAATACACTGGCGCTACAGTGCCCAGCTTCCCCTGGATTTGTAGCTCGGGTCACTCTGACCAGCGGCAAAGTGCCTTTAGCACACCCGTTCTATTTCGCCATCACTGCCGCGTTTCTAGAATCCCTCCATCGCTTCGGCACCGGGTCGGAGCCCAGTGATCGAGGGAACGTCACATGAACATCCAAGGAACGCTTGGGACCCTACTCGTTGTACCGATGCTGGCCACGCTCGCAGGTTGCGTGGCACCGGGCTCCTACAACCAGGGCCAGCAGCCCAGTCAGATGGCTGGCGGCAACGCCCCCTGCACGCCCAGTGCGACCGACAACCTGATCTCCACCGGCCGCAGCCTGCTCAGCATCGCCAACTCCGTGCTCGAAACCAAGAACAGCATGAATGGCACTTCAGCCACCTATGACCAACGCATGCAGCTTGCAGAGAACGCGCAGAAGGTCAACAAAGGCAACCAGATGCTCGACAATGTCGAGAGCATGACTGCTGGCCTGAAGTCGCCTTGCACCACGGCGCAGACCAGCGCGTCACGTTGATCAAATCCGATCAGGGCTGCGCAGCAGCCCCGGTCGTAAACGTCTCTCGGCGATTCAAACCGACGCCAGCACCTTGCAGCCACGCCGCGAAATCTCGATCCTCGTGTAACTTGCCTCACCCAGCCCGCTGATCCGGTCAAGGCAGGCGGCAGGGTCCTGCAGCGGCAGCTCCAGCAACTGCCGGGTATCGCGCTCCCACCAGCGCGATGCGAGCAGACGCTCGATCATCGCTTCCGGGTATCGATAACGCACGACCTTGGCTGGAAAGCCCGCCACCACGGCATAGGGCGGCACGTCCCGAGTCACCAGGGCGCGAGTGGCGACAATCGCGCCCGTGCCCACTTCGACGCCCTCCATGATCATCGCACCTTCGCCGATCCACACGTCATGGCCAATGCGCGCCGGCGTGCTCGGCGGCTCGTACTGCCACTGGGTGCCGGTGAACTGGAAAGGGTGGGAGCTCAACCAGTCGGTGGGATGAGCGTATTTTTCCTGGCCAATGACCACCGCGCTGCCAATGGAGCAGTAACGCCCGATCGACTCGACCACCTGCAGCGAGCCGCCGCTGCGGATATAGGTATGAGCCCCGATCGAGACATCCAGGGTGGCGGCGCTGACCGTCACATCGCCAATGCGCACTTCAGCCTCGAGCGCCAGCTTCGCCCGCTTGCCGAACTTGGAAATGCCCGTACTCACCTTGCAACCGTGTTGGCGAATCCATCGCCGCCAGTACCAGTCCTTGAACTTCATGGGTCAATCACTCCTGCCATGGTCCAGGCTGCCGAGCGGCAGCGGCCCGCTATCGTACCGCCTTGCCAACGTAATGCCAGCCCTGGGCGCCTTGCGCGAATCGGTCGCGCTTGCATAGGCTAGCAGCTCGACAAAAGAGACCTACCATGCCGGCCACCTCCTCCATCACCCTCGACGCCATCGATCGCCAGTTGATCTCCCTGTTGCAGATCAACGCCCGCGAAAGCGTCGCCACGCTCGCCCGCCAACTGGGGATCGCCCGTACCACGGTGAACTCGCGCCTCGAACGCCTGGAACGCAACAAGGTGATCACCGGCTATGGCGTGCGCCTGGGGCAGCGCCTGATCGGCGGCGGCCTGCAGGCGTACGTGGGGATCAAGGCTCAGCCGCGCTCGGGCAAGGACATCGTGCGCCACCTGAGCGCCATGGGGCAGGTCCAGCAATTATGCGCGGTCAGTGGCGAATTCGACTATGTGGCCTGGCTGCTCAGCGACTCACCGGAGCAGCTGGACCAGTTGCTAGACCTGATCGGCAGCCTCGACGGGGTGGAGAAGACCACCACGTCGATCATCCTCAGCAGCAAGGTGGACCGCGGGCAGCCAGGCTGAGGCCCTCAGGCCTCCATCGCGTCGAGCAGCCCTTCTAGCAGCGCCCGTACCGTTTCCGCCGAATGCAGGGTCGACCAGATCATCGCCCGCCCCGCCTCGGGGGCATGGTGCTGGGCGAGGGATGCATCTCGCCTCAGGACTTGGAAACCCAAGTGAAACAACTTGAAAGTAATGCTCTATACGTAAATCACGTATAGAAGTGGCATTATGGTGCACCTGAAAAGCAGGAGCCACCAATGCCACGCAACATCTTCACTGAACTCACCGAAGGTTTCGACGCCCTTGCCGATGAGCGCGCCGGCAAACTGACCCTGCGTTCGCACAAGGTAGCCTTCGAGGAACTGGCCCCACTGGCCCCCAATGAACTGACCGAGCTGCGCCAGCGCCTGAACATGTCCCGGGCGGTATTTGCCGCGTACCTGCGCACCAACGCCCGCACCCTGGAGAGCTGGGAGCAAGGCCGCTCCAAGCCCAACGCCCAGGCCGTGGCGCTGATCCGGCTGGTGCAGAAATACCCTGAAACCGTCGAGCACCTGGCATCATTGAGCTGATTCGTCATTTTTTAATAAACATCAATCATCAAGACGAAACAAATCACATAACGACGTCGATTTTCACCTTAATAACGAACACCCCACTTCATAAAATGGCCACCAGGCATTCTCTATACTCAGGCTCCGCCCCCTGCGCAGCCCCTGGCAAGGTCATTACATGAACAAGAAAAACCGCCACCCCGCCGACGGCAAGAAACCCATCACCATCTTCGGCCCGGACTTTCCCTTCGCCTTCGACGACTGGCTGGAGCACCCGGCCGGCCTGGGCAGCATTCCCGAGGCGCGCCATGGCGAAGAAGTGGCGATCGTCGGTGGCGGTATTGCCGGGCTGGTGGCGGCCTACGAGTTGATGAAGCTGGGCCTCAAGCCCGTGGTGTACGAAGCTTCCAAGCTGGGTGGCAGGCTGCGTTCGCAGGTGTTCAACGGTACCGACGGCATCGTCGCCGAACTGGGCGGCATGCGTTTCCCGGTGTCGTCCACCGCCTTCTACCACTACGTCGACAAGCTGGGCCTGGAGACCAAGCCCTTCCCCAACCCGCTGACGCCGGCCTCAGGGAGTACGGTGATCGACCTGGAAGGCCAGACCTACTACGCCGAGAAGTACGCCGACCTGCCGCAGCTGTTCCACGAAGTGGCCGACGCCTGGGCCGACGCCCTGGAGAGCGGCGCGCAGTTCGCCGACATTCAGCAGGCCATTCGCGACCGCGACGTACCACGCCTGAAAGACCTGTGGAACAAGCTGGTGCCGCTGTGGGACGACCGCACTTTCTATGACTTCGTCGCCACCTCGCGCTCGTTCGCCAAGCTGAGCTTCCAGCACCGCGAGGTGTTCGGCCAGGTGGGCTTCGGCACCGGCGGCTGGGACTCGGACTTCCCCAACTCGATGCTGGAAATCTTCCGCGTGGTGATGACCAACTGCGACGACCACCAGCACCTAGTGGTCGGCGGCGTCGAGCAGGTGCCCCAAGGCATCTGGCGCCATGTACCGGAGCGCTGCGCCCACTGGCCGGCGGGCACCAGCCTCAGTACGCTGCATGGCGGCGCGCCGCGCACCGGGGTCAAGCGCATCGCCCGCGCCAGCGATGGGCGCCTGGCGGTCACCGACAACTACGGTGACGTGCGCCACTACGCTGCTGTGCTCACCACCTGCCAGAGCTGGTTGCTGACCACCCAGATCGACTGCGAAGAGTCGCTGTTCTCGCAGAAAATGTGGATGGCCCTGGACCGCACCCGCTACATGCAGTCGTCGAAGACCTTCGTCATGGTCGATCGCCCGTTCTGGAAGGACAAAGACCCGCAGACCGGTCGCGACCTGATGAGCATGACCCTCACCGACCGCCTGACCCGCGGCACCTACCTGTTCGACAACGGCGACGACAAGCCGGGGGTGATCTGCCTGTCCTACGCCTGGATGAGCGACGCCCTGAAGATGCTGCCGCACCCGACCGAAAAGCGCGTGCAACTGGCTCTCGACGCGCTGAAGAAGATCTACCCCAAGACCGATATCGCCGGGCATATCATCGGCGATCCGATCACCATCTCGTGGGAGGCCGACCCGCACTTCCTCGGTGCCTTCAAGGGCGCGCTGCCGGGCCACTACCGCTACAACCAGCGCATGTACGCGCACTTCATGCAGGCCGACATGCCCGCCGAGCAGCGCGGCATCTTCATCGCCGGTGACGACGTATCGTGGACCCCGGCCTGGGTCGAAGGCGCGGTGCAGACCTCGCTCAATGCCGTGTGGGGTATCATCAACCACTTCGGTGGCCAGACCCACCCGGACAACCCCGGCCCGGGCGATGTGTTCCACGAGATCGGTCCGATCGCCCTGGCCGACTGAGCGAAGGAGTAGCGCCATGCGCATCGCCCTGTACCAGGGCACGCCAAAGCCATTGGACGTGCCCGGCAACCTCGAGCGCCTGCAGCACCAGGCCCAGCTTGCCGCTGCCCGCGGCGCCCGGTTGCTGGTGTGCCCGGAGATGTTCCTCAGCGGCTACAACATCGGCCTGGACCAGGTGGAACGCCTGGCCGAGGCCGAGGACGGCCCCTCGGCGATGAGCGTCGTCGAGATTGCCCAGGCGCACCGCATCGCCATCGTCTATGGCTACCCCGAGCGGGCCGAGGACGGGGCGATCTACAACAGCGTGCAACTGATCGACGCCCATGGCCGCAGCCTGTGCAACTACCGCAAGACCCACTTGTTCGGTGAGCTGGACCGCTCGATGTTCAGCCCGGGCGGCGATCACTTCCCGGTCGTCGAGCTGGAGGGCTGGAAGGTCGGCATGCTGATCTGCTACGACATCGAGTTCCCGGAGAACGCCCGGCGCCTGGCGCTGAAAGGCGCCGAGCTGATCCTGGTGCCGACGGCAAACATGGCGCCCTACGACTTCGTCTGCCAGGTGACCGTGCGCTCGCGGGCGCAGGAGAACCAGTGCTACCTGGTATACGCCAACTACCGCGGCAGCGAGGGCGAGATCCAGTATTGCGGGCAGAGCAGCATCATCGGGCCGGACGGCGATGTACTGGCGATGGCCGACCACGAGGAAGGACTGTTGCTGGCAGATCTGCAACGCGAGCGGGTACTGAAAGGGCGGGAAGCGTTTCCCTACTTGGCGGACCTGCGTCGGGACCTGCATTGACAGCCGCAGGGCCAGAACAGACAACCCCAGCATTGCGCGCTAGCATGGCGTCATGTCCGACACCATTCGTCACCTCACCCTCGCCAACGGCCTGCACCTGACCCTGCGCCACGCGCCACGCCTCAAGCGCGCGGCCGCAGCGCTGCGGGTGCATGCCGGCAGCCACGACGCACCAGCGCGCTGGCCGGGCCTGGCGCACTTTCTCGAACACCTGTTCTTCCTCGGTAATACGCGTTTTCCGTTGGACGACGGCCTGATGCGCTACGTCCAAAGCCTGGGTGGCCAGGTCAACGCCAGCACCCGCGAGCGCACCACCGACTTCTTCTTCGAAGTGCCGCGCACAGCGCTGGCCGGCGGGCTGGAGCGCCTGTGCCAGATGCTCGCCGAACCGGACTTCGCCCTCGAGCGTCAACGCCGCGAACGCGAGGTGATCCATGCCGAGTTCATCGCCTGGGCGCGCAATCCCGAGGCCCAACGCCAGTTCACCCTGTTGCAATCGGTGTCGGCGCGCCATCCGCTGAGCGCTTTCCATGCCGGCAACCGCTATAGCTTGCCGCTGGAAAGCCCCGCCTTCCAACAAGGGCTGAGGCAGTTCCATCAACGCCACTACCAGGGCGGGCAGCTCACCCTGAGCCTGGTCGGCCCGCAACCGCTGGATGAGCTGGCACAACTGGGCAGACGATACGGCGAGCTGTTCACCCAGGGCGCCGGCACCGTCCGGGACCGACCGCCCGCCTTGCTCGAAGCGCCTTTGCGCCAGCCAACCGCATGGGGTGCCCGTCATGACTGGCTGTTCGCCCATGACAGCGTGCCGGAAGGCGCGGAACAGGCGCTTGAATTGTTACTGGCCCAGCTCACCGACAGCCGGCCTGGCGGTTGGCTGGATGCCTTGCGCAAGCGCGGCTGGCTGCAGGACTGCAAGGCGCAACAACTTTACGCCCATGCCGGGCAGCTGCTCTGGCATGTTCAGTTGCAGCTGGCGGACGAAGCCTGCCTGGCCGAGACCTGGGCGCTGCTGCATGGCTGGCTGGGTTTTCTACGGCAGCAGGATCCTGGGCAGCTGAACCTGCGCTTCACGCAACTGCAGCAACGCCGGGAGCAAGCTGGCAGCGCGCTCGAACTGGCCCAGCGCGACAGCGCCGGGCGGCCGTTCAGCGGCCTGTCGGCCCAAGGCCTGGCCGCCTTCGATGCACTGCTGGCCGACCTGCCATCCACGGCGGCAGGAGACTGGCAGCTCCCTCCCGAAGAAGTACTGCTGGCAGACGCACTGCCCATGATCGGCAGCGTATTGCCAGCCGCGCTCGGTATCGGCGACTGCCTGCCGCCAGCACGCCAGTTCGCGGCGCTGGATCTGCGCTGGCAGGTTTCGTCGCCTCTGCGCCAACGCCTGTGGACCGTTCTCGAACACAGCCTTCGACCGTTGCGCGAGCGTGCCACGCAGGCGGCATTGCGACTGGGCTTCGAGGCCTGCGGCGAGTACTGGCAGTTGCGCCTGGCGGGGCATCCCCTGGCCGTGATCAACGCCACGCAGGAGGCGCTTGCGTTGCTGCGTTCGCCTGCCAGGGAGCATTGGCACGCGCCAGCGGCAGCCGAAGCACCCTTGATACCGATCCGCACCCTGCTCAAGGCACTGCCAGACACTTTGCTGATGGGCGCAATACAACCACTGCATGCCTGCACGCCGGACCAGCCGCAGCTCGATTCACTCTGGCGACAGGCCCGGTGGCAGGGATTGGCGCAAGGATTCGACGCGGCGCAACAGGGGGCGCTGGGAACGGTACTGCAAAGCCTCATGGGCCAACCTGCCGAGCCTTCAGCGCCACGTCCGATCCACGAGCGCTACTGGCGGCAGATCCCGACTACGGGCAGCGAGCCCGCACTGTTGCTGTTCTGCCCATTGCCCGCGCGCCTGCACCCTGCCGGCCGCCTGCTCGCCCAGCTGTTGCAGGGCCCGGTCTATCAACGCCTGCGCGTCGAGCTACAACTGGGTTATGCGGTGTTCAGCGCCTTTCGTCAGATCGAAGGCTACGGCGGGCTCCTGTTCGGCGTGCAATCGCCGCACGCCAGCCACGCGCAGATCCTTGGCCACCTGCTGGAACTGCTGGGTCAAGGCGTCGCGCTGGACGCCGCTGCCCGTGCGCAGTTGGCAGACCAGTTCGACGAAACGGCGATGAGCAATGCCGATGTCGTGCAATGGGCCTGGCAGGCACATATGGCGACACATAATCCGGACCTTTCGCGCATGCAGCAGTCTATTCTCAACGTCGAACAAGCTCAGTTGGACGACTTGCTGCAACAACTCATCGACGCCACGCACGGTTGGCTGTGCCTGGCCAATGCCGCCGCCCCAGACGCAAAATGGCGATAACGCTTGGGAGGATTGTTACCATTTGGGCAAGGGCACATTTCGAATAATTAACCTTTCGGTACAATTTTTTCTTGTAAGATAGCGCAATCTCGGTCAATGGAACCTCTCGTGCCTGAGAGAACCCAATAATGAACCGACCACCTCAAACCCCATCCGGAAGGAGCAAACCCATGTGGACCAAACCTGCATACACTGACCTGCGTATCGGCTTCGAAGTGACCATGTACTTCGCCAACCGCTAAGCGGCAGTGCGTTACGACGCCTCGGCCCGCCGGGGCGTTGTCGTTTTTCGGATCAGCGTTTACGAGGGCGCGCATGTACATCCAGATTCTCGGTTCCGCCGCCGGTGGCGGCTTCCCCCAGTGGAACTGCAACTGCGTCAACTGCAAGGGCTACCGCGACGGCACCCTGCGCGCCACGGCGCGTACCCAGTCGTCCATCGCCCTGTCCGACGACGGCGAGCATTGGATCCTGTGCAATGCCTCACCGGACATCCGCGCCCAGCTCCAGGCTTTCGCGCCAATGCAGCCGGCCCGGGCCCTGCGGGACACCGGTATCAGTGCCATCGTCCTGCTCGACAGCCAGATCGACCACACCACCGGCCTGCTCAGCCTGCGCGAAGGCTGCCCGCACCAGGTGTGGTGCACCGACATGGTCCACCAGGACCTGAGCACCGGCTTCCCGCTGTTCAACATGCTCAGCCACTGGAACGGCGGGCTGGTGTGGAACCGCATCGAGCTCGCTGGCAGCTTCGTCATCGACGCGTGCCCGAACCTGCGCTTCACTCCCTTCCCGCTGCGCAGCGCCGCGCCGCCCTACTCGCCGCACCGTTTCGACCCGCACCCCGGCGACAACCTCGGGCTGCTGGTGGAGGACACCCGCACCGGCGGCAAGCTGTTCTACGCGCCGGGCCTGGGCCAGGTCGACGCCAAGCTGCTGGAGATGATGCACGGCGCCGATTGCCTGCTGGTCGACGGTACCCTGTGGGAGGATGATGAGATGCAGCGCCGCGGCGTCGGCACCCGCACCGGCCGCGAGATGGGCCACCTGGCGCAGAATGGCGCGGGCGGTATGCTCGAGGTGCTGGACGGCTTCCCACGTCAGCGCAAGGTGCTTATCCACATCAACAACACCAACCCGATCCTCGACGAAGACTCGCCGGAGCGTGCCGAAGTACAGCGCCGCGGCGTGGAAGTCGCCTTCGATGGCATGAGTATCGAGTTGTAAGGAGGCCCTGTGAGCGACGCAACGCCGATGTCCCCTGCCGAGTTCGAGCAGGCCCTGCGCGCCAAGGGCGCCTATTACCACATCCATCACCCCTACCACGTGGCGATGTATGAAGGCCGCGCCAGCCGCGAGCAGATCCAGGGCTGGGTGGCCAACCGCTTCTACTACCAGGTGAACATTCCGATGAAGGATGCGGCGATCCTGGCCAACTGCCCGGACCGCGAAATCCGCCGCGAGTGGATCCAGCGCCTGCTCGACCACGACGGCGCACCCGGCGAGGACGGCGGCATCGAGGCCTGGTTGCGCCTGGGCCAGGCCGTGGGCCTGGACCCGGACCAATTATGCAGCCAGGAGTTGGTGCTGCCCGGGGTGCGTTTTGCCGTGGACGCCTACGTCAACTTCGCCCGCCGCGCCAGCTGGCAGGAGGCCGCCAGCAGCTCGCTGACCGAACTGTTCGCCCCGCAGATCCACCAGTCGCGCCTGGACAGCTGGCCGCAGCACTATCCGTGGATCGACCCGGCCGGCTATGAATACTTCCGTACCCGCCTGGGCCAGGCCCGGCGTGATGTGGAACACGGCCTGGCGATCACCCTGCAGCACTACACCACCCGCGAAGGGCAGGAGCGCATGCTGGAGATCCTGCAATTCAAGCTGGATATCCTGTGGAGCATGCTCGACGCCATGAGCATGGCCTATGAACTGAACCGCCCGCCGTACCACAGCGTCACCGCCGAGCGGGTCTGGCACAAGGGGATCGCCCTATGAGTTTCGACCGTCAACAGGTGCCCGCCTGGCGCCCTGGCTATCGCTTCCAGTACGAGCCCGCGCAAAAGGGCCATGTGCTGCTGTACCCCGAGGGGATGATCAAGCTCAACGACAGCGCCGGCCTGATCGGCGGGCTGATCGATGGCCAGCGCAGCGTCGCCGCGATCATCGGCGAGCTGCAACAGCAATTCCCCGATGTGCCCGAAGTCGCCGACGACATCGAGCAATTCATGGAGGTGGCCCGTGCCGAACACTGGATCACCCTCGCCTGAGGTGCCGGTCGGCCTGCCCTTGTGGCTGCTGGCCGAGCTCACCTACCGCTGCCCTTTGCAGTGCCCGTACTGCTCCAACCCACTGGATTTCGCCGAGCAGGGCAAGGAGCTGAGCACCGAGCAGTGGTTCAAGGTAATGGCCGAAGCCCGCGAGATGGGCGCCGCACAGATTGGTTTTTCCGGCGGCGAGCCGCTGGTGCGCCAGGACCTTGCCGAACTGATCGCTGAAGCTCGGCGCCTGGGCTACTACACCAACCTGATCACCTCCGGCATCGGCCTGACCGAACAGAAGATCGCCGCCTTCAAACAGGCCGGGCTGGACCATATCCAGATCAGTTTCCAGGCCAGCGACGAGCAGGTAAACAACCTCCTGGCCGGCTCGAAAAAGGCCTTCGCGCAGAAGCTGGAGATGGCCCGGGCGGTGAAGGCCCACGGCTACCCGATGGTGCTCAACTTCGTCACCCATCGGCACAACATCGACCGGATCGACCGCATCATCGAGCTGTGCATCGCCCTTGAGGCCGACTTCGTGGAGCTGGCCACCTGCCAGTTCTACGGCTGGGCGCACCTCAATCGCCTTGGCCTGCTACCGACCCGCGCCCAGCTGGAACGGGCCGAACGCATCACCAATGAGTACCGCGACAAGCTCAAGGCCGAAGGCAGCCCGTGCAAGCTGATCTTCGTCACCCCCGACTACTACGAAGAGCGCCCCAAGGCCTGCATGAATGGCTGGGGCAGCCTGTTCCTGACCATCACCCCGGACGGCACCGCCCTGCCCTGCCATGGCGCGCGCCAGCTGCCGGTGCAGTTCCCCAATGTGCGCGACCATGACCTGCGCCACATCTGGTACGACTCGTTCGGTTTCAACCGCTTCCGGGGCTATGACTGGATGCCCGAGCCGTGCCGCTCGTGCGACGAAAAGGAAAAGGACTTCGGCGGCTGCCGCTGCCAGGCCTTCATGCTCACCGGCGATGCCAGCAAGGCCGACCCGGTGTGCGCCAAGTCACCGGACCACGGCATCATCCTCAAGGCCCGCGAGGAAGCCGAGCACGCCACGTTGGAGATTGAACAGATGACCTTCCGCAACGAGCGCAACTCCCATGTCATTGCCCGCGGCTGAGTTCAGCGCCACCCAGGCGGTAGCCGCCGGGACCGATTTCGCCGAGCTGAAGGTCGGCGAACAGGGTGTGTTCTGGAACGAGTTCCGGCCCGCCGATGGCGCCTGCCGCATCTGGCATTGGCTCGACCACCAGGCTCGCTGCCTGACCCCCGACGGCTACAGTGTGCGCAGCCGGGTCTATGAATACGGTGGCGGCAGCTTTTGCCTCGGTGGCGACGGGCTGGTGTTCGTCAACGAACAGGACCAGCAAGTCTACACCCAGGGTTTCGACGGCAGCCCCCCGCGTCCGCTCAGCCACGCCGGCAATTGTCGCTACGGCGATGTCCAGTGGCATGCCGGCCAGGTGCTGGCCGTCGAGGAACGCCATGCCCAACAGGTCGAGCATCGCCTGGTCAGCCTCGCGGCGGATCATCGGGAAGTCCTGGCCGAAGGAGCCGACTTCTACGCCTCGCCAACGCTGAGCCAAGATGGCTGCCGCCTGGCCTGGATCGAATGGGACCGCCCGGCGCAACCCTGGACCGTTACCCGGCTGATGTGTCGCGAGCGCGCCCCGTCCGGTGCCTGGGGAACGGCACGCTGCATCGCCGCGCAGGACGAATCGTTGCAGCAGCCGCGCTTCGATGAGCAGGGCCGCTTGCACTGCCTGTCCGACCGCGAGGGTTTCTGGCAGCCTTGGGGCGAACTCGACGGGGGCTGGCAACGCCTCCCCGCAGCGGCCGCCGATCATGCCACCGCGCCCTGGCAACTGGGCGCCAGCACCTGGCTGGCCCTCGGCCCCACCAGCTACCTGGCCAGCTGGTTCGAGAACGGCTTCGGGCAACTGGGGCTGCGCCGTGACACTGGCGAAGTGGAGCGTTATGCCAGTGCTTACACACGGTTCCGTAGCCTGGCCTTGGACAACGAGCGCATCTATGCAGTGGCCGCCTCGCCGATCAGCCCACCGGCGGTGATCGCCATCGACCGGCGCAGCCACGAAGTCGAAGTACTGGCAGGCGGCGCCGAGGTGCTGCCGGTGGAATACATCAGCCGCCCGCAGCCGATCCACTATGCCAGTGGCGATGGCACGGCCCACGGTTTCTTCTATCCGGCCATGCAAGGTGCGGCCGGCCTACCCCCAATGGTTGTGTTCATCCATGGCGGCCCGACCTCGGCCTGCTACCCGGTGCTCGACCCGCGCATCCAGTACTGGACCCAACGCGGCTTCGCCGTGGCCGACCTCAACTACCGAGGCAGCAGCGGCTACGGTCGCGCCTATCGCCAGGCGCTGCACCTGCGTTGGGGCGAATGCGACGTCGAGGACGCTTGCGCTGCGGTCAGGCATCTTGCCGAGCAGGGCTTGATCGACCCGGCCCAGGCCTTCATCCGCGGTGGCAGCGCCGGCGGCTACACCACCCTATGCGCCTTGGCCTTCCAGGATGTGTTCCGTGGCGGCGCCAGCCTGTACGGCGTCAGCGACCCCGAGGCGCTGGGCCGGGCCACCCACAAGTTCGAAGGCGACTACCTGGACTGGCTGATCGGCGACCCGCAGCGCGATGCCGAGCGGTATCGCCAGCGCACACCATTGCTGCACGCCGGGCGGATCAAGGTACCGGTGATTTTCTTCCAGGGTGAGCTGGATGCGGTGGTGGTACCGGAGCAGACACGCTTGATGCTCGAGGCCCTACAGGCCAATGGCATCCAAGCCGAGGGGCATTTTTATGCGGGCGAGCGGCATGGGTTCCGCCAGGCGGCGAATCTGGCGCATGCGCTCAACGAAGAGTGGAAGTTCTACTGCCGGTTGCTAGGCCGGTAACTCACCTGGGGCTGCTACGCAGCCCCAGTATTCAGCGCTTGGCAATGATGTACACCGCGTGCACGATCCCGGGGATGTAACCCAGCAAGGTCAGCAGGATGTTCAGCCAGAACGCGCCACCGAACCCTACCTGGAGGAAAACGCCCAGCGGCGGCAGGAGGATGGCGATGATGATGCGGATGAAGTCCATGCGGTGTGCTCCTTGAAGGTGTATCAACACAGACTAGCCGTACCTGCCGGAGGTTCCACCGGACAAAAAAACGCCCCTGGCCATGTATTTCAGACCAGAGGCGATGCGCAGGAACGCGAGACGGTTCGTTGAAATTCTGTACGTCGGCTGCCGGGTCAGGCCGGCACTTCACGGCGATTGTGCTGCTGGGCATGCAGCCGGGTGAACGCCCGGGCCAGGCGTAAGAGCATCTCGTCGATGTTGCCCTTGCTCACGGTCAATGCCGGCGAGAAGCGCACCACGTCGGCCTGCGGCGCATTGAGCAGCAAGCCTTCCTGCAACGCAGCCTCGACCAGCTGCGCCGCGACACCCTCACGCAGTTGCAGCCCCCACAACAGCCCCTGGCCGCGCACTTCGCCCTGGCCATAGCGACCAGCCAGGCGGCTGAGGCCATCGCGCAGGTGGCGACCACTGTCCATCACCTGCTCGAAGAACCCCGTATCCAGCACGGCCTGCAGCACAGCCAGCCCGGCAGCACTCATCAGTGCGTTGCCATGGTGGCTGCCTTCCAGTTCGCCCGGCTCGGCGCAGCAGGCACGCCCACGGGCCAGCAGCGCCGCCAACGGCACACCGCCGCCCAGGCCTTTGCCGAGGGTGATGATGTCGGCCCGCACGCCGTAGGTTTCTTCTGCCAACAGGGCGCCGCAACGTCCTACACCGGTCTGAACCTCATCGAGGATCAGCAGAATGCCCAGCTCACGGCACAAGCGCTCGACACCCTGGAGGTACTCGCGGGTGGCCGGAATCACGCCGGCTTCGCCCTGGATCGGCTCGAGCATGATTGCCACGGTGCGCGAGTCGACCGCCGCATGCAGCGCCGCCAGGTCGTTGAACGGCACCTTGCTGAAACCCGGCAAGCCGGGCTCGCAACGATTGCATGGCAGCGGGTCGGAAGCCGACAACGCCCCGAGCGTGCGCCCATGGCAGCCTTGGCTGGCGGTAATGATGTGATAGGCGCCATTGCGGTGCAGTTGGCCCCATTTGCGCGCCAGCTTGATCGCACCCTCGCAGGCCTCGGCGCCACTGTTGAGCAGGTAGGCCTGATCACTGCCAGTGCGCTGGCACAGCAGCTCGACCAGGTTCAGCAGGCCGCGGCTGTGGTAGCCCGCGCCGGGATTGATCAAGGCCTGGGCCTGGTCGCCCAGGGCCTTGACCAGCACGCTCGGGCTGTGGCCCAGGCTGTTCACCGCGCAACCCTGGGTGAAGTCCAGGTAGGCGTGCCCTTCGTCATCCCACAACCACGATCCCTGGCCTCGCACGAACACATGCGGCGCACGTTCGATGCTGGGCATCAGCCGCTCGCGGGAGCACTGCGCGGCGGCCGGCACGCTCACAAAGGCACGCTTGGGCTCGGCGACGGCGGGTGCCGAACGGCGCAGGTTGAACAGGTTCATCGGGACTCCGGCCAATCACGGTGGTGGGCGGTCAAGGTTCCGGTCTGGCGCCGGAATTGAATATTCTGCCTTGCCTATCAAAAGTGTTTTTCAGCTGGGGTAACAATCACCGGGATGAGCGCTGTAACCCGTTGGAATACGGCGATAGACTAGGCCTCTGGTTGTTTAGCGGCCATTTCGATTTCCCAGCTTTTTCGATAAGTATCACTTATGGATTTTCGCCAACTGCGTTACTTCGTCGCGGTCTATGAAGAAGGCCATGTGGGCCGCGCCGCCGAACGCCTGTCGCTGTCCCAGCCAGCACTGTCGCAGCAGATTCGCCAGCTGGAGCACAGCCTCGACCTGAGCTTGTTCGAACGCAGCAACAAACGCCTGCTGCCCACGCTCGCCGCGCATACCCTGTACAACCACGCCGTGCCCTTGCTCGATGGCCTGCAACGGGCCCATGAAGCCATGGGCAACTTCAAGGGCCAGTCGCTGCGCACCCTGGCCATCGGCGTGCTGCAGACCGTACGGCCAAGCTTGGTGCCGCAGCTCCTGGAGCGGGTGCGCAAGGCCCAGCCGCACTTGGTGGTACAGATCTATGAACTGTCGGGGTCGGAGATCGAGCGGCGCCTGCTCAACGGCAGCCTGGACATCGGCATCAGCTACCTGCCGCCACGCCAGCCAGGGCTGCATGGCTTACTGCTGTACGAAGATGAACTGCAGTTGGTCATCCCCTGTACCCACCCGCTGAAGGACTTCAAGAAGGTCTCGATCCGTCAGGCGGCCGAGTTGCCGATGCTGATGCTTGGCGAGGAGTTCCAGATCCGCCAGATCTGGAAGGCGCAGCTGGCCAGCCAAGGGCGCAGGCCGCAGGTGCAGGCCGAGATGAACAACATGGCGGGGATCCTCGACAGCCTGGCGCACACGGCGCTGGTGACCATCCTGCCGGGCCGGGCCAAGGATGCCGCACAGGACGACCAGGAGCTGCTGTGGAAGCCTCTCAGCGAGCCACGTATACCGCTGAAGGTAGGCCTGGTGTTTCGTGACGCGCAACGTCAACAGGCCTCGGTCGAGCTGCTGCGTAGCTTGCTGGAGGAAGAGGCCGAGCCACGCCAGCTGGGTGTTTCGCCGCTGGACGTGCTTGGCTGAAACACGCGCATAAAGAAAACCCCGCCTAAGCGGGGTTTTCCAGACTGTTTCCCTTCGACATCCCTATCACCCCGCCATCCTGGCAGGAAATCCTTCTTGTCCCTGTTCTATCTTTTCGCGCTTCCTGCGCAACTTCCTTGTAAGGCGTCCTGCTCTGTCCATTGCGCGTCCTGCGCTACGTCCATGTAAGAAAGAGTAACCGTGGATCCAATCTTAGGAAAGAGGCGAAACGTCACCACGTCGTGTAAGCCAAAGCTTACAAGAGAGGTCCATTCACAAACATGCGCCTCCGACCAAACAAAAGGCCGCCCCCGCTGCCGGAAATGCATCCAGTGCGGGGGCGGCCTCATGCCGCAATCGGGCCGCCAGGCAGCCCGGCGGGGTTAGAACTGTGCAGCGTCCAGCAGGTAGAGCGACTCGCTACCAGCCCTCACCGACGCCGCCAGCGAATGGACTCGCGGCAGCAGGCGGGCAAAGTAGAACCGTGCCGTGCCCAGCTTGGCGCCATAGAAGTCAGCATCCCCTTCGCCGGCCTTGGCGCCCCGCGCCATCAGTGCCCACATGTAGGCATAGGCGACATAACCGAATGCGTGCAGGTACTCGACCGAAGCTGCACCGATCTCGTTGGGGTTGCCCTTGGCCTGATCCAGCACCCAGGCGGTCAGCTCGTCGAGCTGGTCGAGGGAGGCTGCCAGGGGCTTGGTGAACTCGCCAAGGTCAGCAGCGCTGGCGCCAATGAACTCGCGGATCTCGTCGGCGAACAGCTTGTAGTAGGCGCCACCACTGGCCACCACCTTGCGGCCGACCAGATCCAGTGCCTGGATGCCGTTGGTGCCTTCATAGATCTGGGTGATACGCACATCGCGCACCAGTTGCTCCTGGCCCCATTCGCGGATGTAGCCATGCCCGCCGAAGACCTGCTGGCCATGCACGGTGCACTCCAGGCCCAGGTCAGTGAGGAAGGCCTTGGCCACCGGGGTCAGCAACGCCACCAGTTCCTCGCTGCGCTTGCGGGTCGCGGCGTCTTCGCTGTACTTGGCGCTGTCGAGCTGCATCGCCACATAGGTGGAGAACGCCCGGCCGCCTTCGGTCAGCGCCTTCATGGTCAGCAGCATGCGCCGCACGTCCGGGTGGACGATGATCGGGTCGGCCACCTTGTCCTTGGCCTGCGGGCCGGTCGGGGCGCGGCTCTGCAGACGGTCACGGGCGTATTCCACGGCATTCTGGTAGGAACGCTCGGCCGAGGCCAGGCCCTGGATGCCGACACCCAGGCGCTCGTAGTTCATCATGGTGAACATGGCCGCCAGGCCCTTGTTCGGCTCGCCGACGATATAGCCGACCGCTTCGTCGAAGTTCATCACGCAGGTAGCCGAGCCCTGGATGCCCATCTTGTGCTCGATCGAGCCGCACGTGGCCGGGTTGCGCGCGCCGAGGCTGCCATCTTCGTTGACCAGGAACTTGGGCACCAGGAACAGCGAGATGCCTTTCGGGCCTGCCGGTGCATCCGGCAGCTTGGCCAGTACCAGGTGGATGATGTTCTCGGTGAGGTCGTGCTCGCCGCCGGTGATGAAGATCTTGGTGCCGCTGACCTTGTAGCTGCCATCAGCCTGGGGCTCGGCCTTGGTGCGGATGATACCCAGGTCGGTACCGGCGTGGGGCTCGGTGAGGCACATGGAGCCGGCCCAGACACCCGAGTACATGTTCGGCAGGTACTTTTCCTTGAGCGCTTCACTGGCGTGGGCGTTGATCGACAGGCAGGCGCCGGCGGTCAGCATCGGGTACAGGCCGAAGGCCAGGCTCGAGGCATTGACCATTTCCTCGACCTGGGCCGAGACAACCTTGGGCATGCCCATGCCACCGAAGAGCGGATCTCCGCCAACGCCGACCCAGCCCCCTTCGGCATAAGTGTTGTATGCCTCGATGAAGCCCTCCGGGGTGCGCACCGAGCCGTTGTCCCAGTGGCAACCCTCTTCGTCGGCAGCGCGGCTCAGCGGCGCGATGGTCTTGCCGGTGACCTTGCCGGCCTCCTCCAGCACGGCCATGGCCGTGTCGGCATCGACTGCCTCGGCAAGGCCGGGCAGTTGCGACCAGAGCGTGGCCACGTCGAAGACTTCATTGAGGACGAAGCGCATATCGCGCAGGGGCGCTTTATATTCAGCCATGACAACCTCTCGCTATAAGGGTCGGGGCGGCCCGTGAAGGCCGCGGCACTGGGATGACCGCAGTGTAACCGAACAACTTTTACGAGACATAGGGTCATCATGCGACCGAATGGTCAGACATAGTCACGCGCTAACCCGCCATGCGCACGGCCCCACGCCGCGACTGCTGACCAAAGGTCATGACGCAGTTACGCCCCGCTCCCTTGGCGCTGTACAGCGCCTGGTCGGCGGACTTGAGCACTTCGTCGGGGTTGCGGTGCTCGACCTGGCGCTCGGCGACGCCGATGCTGATGGTCACCGACACCGTGGTATTGGCGCCGCCCCCACGGCGCTGGCGACCGGTGGAGTCATCCTGCGGTCGGCTGTTCTGGTCGCGCAACTGGATGGCATAGTTGGCGATCATCTCGCGCACCGCCTCCAGGTGCGGCAGGCATTCTTCGGCGGTCTTGCCGGCGAACACCAGGGCGAACTCCTCGCCACCGTAACGGTAGGCGCGCCCGCCCCCGGTCACCTTGGACAAGCGGCTGGCAACCAGGCGCAACACCTGGTCGCCGACATCGTGACCATGGGTGTCGTTGAATTTCTTGAAGTGGTCGACGTCGGTCATGGCGATCACATAGTTGCGCCCCAGGCGTTGCATGCGCTCGTTCAGGGCGCGCCGCCCCGGCAGGCCGGTCAGCTCGTCGCGGAAGGCCATCTGGTAGGCCTCGTGGGATACCGCGGCGGCGATCATCAGCATCACCTGGCTGCACATGATGTTCAGGGTGAACGGCAGGATAAAGGTCTTGGGCAGCATCCAGAAGATGCCGATAAGGCCAATGATCTGCGCGGCATGCAACGGCCTGGGCTCACGCAGGTACTGCACCACCAGCAGGATGAACACCGCCAGGAACAGCGGATAGGCCAACTGGATGAGGCTCATCCACTGGCCATGCAGCGAGGGCCAGCGGATCTCGGCCAACCAGCCCAGCAGCGCCTCTGGGAAGCTCTGCTCCAGGGCCACCGCCACGCTGCTCACGGCGAACAGCACGGCGAAGCGGGCCAGCAGGTCCTGGGCCAGGTGCGTGCGTTCCTGCCACGCACCGTACAGGCCGAACAGCGCGGGTAGCAGCAGACAGACCAGGTGGAAGATCACCGCGGCATCCTCGCGGACTCGGCCATTGTCGCGATAGAAGTCGGTCTGGGTATCGAGCAGGAAATAGGCGATGTAGACCGTGACCATCAGGAACAGCTCGCGCTGGCGGCGGTATACGGCGCAGTAGGCGCCACCCAGCAAAAGCACCAAGGTGGGTAGAACGTTGAACAGCGATGTGAAGAAGACGCTGAGGTCCCTTACATAGGCTGCCGCAAGCCCTGCCAGCAACAGAATCAGCGAAGGCAGGAAGTGGCTCGCGCGTACAGCGGATAGACGAAACAAGGGTAATCTCCGACCCGGCAGATCAATAATGGCATTGTGCCCCTACTTCATCGGCAGTGCACATGAATAGATGAATACAGATGCCCGCTTTAACGGCAGATCAGGGGCGAAGCTTGAGACTTTCTCGTTACTGGATGCGACACCCGGTAGGATTATTCCTGTTTGTTTACACAGGGCCGCTCCTGCCGGGGCAGGCGTAGACTGCAAAAAAGAGGCAAAAAAAAACCGCCTACCGGTAAGGGCAGGCGGTTTTCTTACAACCGGCGAGCTTAGATGGACAGACCGAAGTCTTCTTCCTTCATCGCCATGAGGTTATCGGCGCCAGACAGAATCGCCGCCACATGGCTGCGGGTACGCGGCAGGATGCGCTGGAAGTAGAAGCGCGCAGTCTGCAGCTTGGCGGTGTAGAACGCCTCTTCGCTGGTGCCGGCCGCCAGTTTCTCGGCTGCCAGGCGGGCGATGTCGGCCCAGAAGTAGGCCAGGCACGCGTAGCCAGAGTACATCAGGTAGTCCACCGAAGCGGCACCCACTTCCTCGCGGTCCTTCATCGCGGCCATGCCGATCTTCATGGTCAGCTCGCCCCACTCCTTGTTGATCGCGGCCAGTGGCTCGACGAACTCTTTGGTGGCGGCGTTGCCTTCCTGGGATTGGCAGAACTTGTGAACGATCTTGGTGAAGCCCTTGAGCGCCTCGCCCTGGGTCATCAGCACCTTGCGGCCGAGCAGGTCGAGCGCCTGGATGCCGGTGGTGCCTTCGTACAGCATGGAAATACGGCTGTCGCGTACGTTCTGCTCCATGCCCCATTCAGCGATGAAGCCGTGGCCGCCGTAGATCTGCACACCGTGGTTGGCAGACTCGAAACCGACTTCGGTCATGAACGCCTTGGCAATCGGGGTCAGGAAGGCCAGCAGCGCGTCGGCCTTCTTGCGCTCTTCCTCGTCCTGGCTGTACTTGACGATGTCCACCTGCTTGGCGGTGAAGTAGACCATGGCGCGGTTGCCTTCGGCGAAGGCCTTCATGGTCAGCAGCATGCGGCGCACGTCCGGGTGGACGATAATCGGGTCAGCGGCTTTTTCCGGTGCTTTCGGGCCGGTCAGCGAGCGCATCTGCAGGCGATCGCGGGCATATTTCAGGCCGCCCTGGAATGCCACTTCGGCGTGGGCCAGGCCTTGCAGCGCAGTACCCAGGCGAGCGGTGTTCATGAAGGTGAACATGCAGTTCAGGCCCTTGTTGGCGGGGCCGATCAGGTAGCCGGTGGCGCTGTCGAAGTTCATCACGCAGGTGGCGTTGCCGTGGATGCCCATCTTGTGCTCGAGCGAGCCGCAGCTCACGCCGTTGCGCTCGCCCACGCCGCCTTCGGCGTTGGGCAGGAACTTCGGCACGATGAACAGCGAGATGCCCTTGGTGCCGGCCGGTGCGTCGGGCAGGCGGGCCAGGACGATGTGCACGATGTTGTCGGCCATGTCGTGCTCACCGGCCGAGATGAAGATCTTGGTGCCGGACACTTTGTAGCTGCCGTCGGCCTGAGGTTCGGCCTTGGTGCGCAACATGCCCAAGTCGGTGCCGCAGTGCGGTTCGGTCAGGCACATGGTGCCGGTCCATTCGCCGGACACCAGTTTGGTCAGGTAGGTCTCCTGCTGCTCGGGGGTACCGTGCTCGGAGATGGTGTTCATCGCGCCATGGGACAGGCCTGGGTACATGCCCCACGACCAGTTCGACTCACCGACCATTTCGCTCAGGGCCAGGCCCAGCGACTCAGGCAGGCCCTGGCCGCCGTGCTCGGCGGCGTGGGCTAGGCTCGGCCAGCCGCCTTCGACGAACTGCTGGTAGGCTTCCTTGAAGCCGGTCGGGGTCTTCACGCCCGCCTCGCTCCAGGTGCAGCCTTCCAGGTCGCCGACGCGGTTCAGCGGGGCCAGCACCTCTTCACAGAACTTCGCGCCTTCCTGCAGGATCGCGTCGACCATGTCGGGCGTGGCGTCCTGGCAGCCCGGCAGGCTCTGATAATGCGCCTCATAGCCAAGCAGTTCGTCGCGGACGAAGCGGATATCACGCAAGGGGGCTTTGTAATCAGGCATTGCGATGAACCTCTGTGATGAGTTCGGTGGGAAGACCGCGGGTACCGACCAGCTCTTGGCGGCTTTCGGTCAAACAGTTGTTTGAAACTTACGTTTAGGAGGCCTCGCTGTCAAGGTGGGCTAACAATGGCATTTATGCCGCCGAATATGATGATTCAGCCAAGCACCCTCAAACGCATCGCGGGGCAAGCCTGCTCCCACGAATGGAAGCAGGCTTGCCCCGCGAAGTAAGCGAATGGGGTTCAGCGAGTCAGGCGTAGGTGTCGATGAACCGACCGAGCATTTCATCGGAAGCCTTGGCAACTTTGGCACCCAGTTCGACTTCGTGCTTGCCCAGGGCCAATTGCACGGTGCTGGTGGCCAGATCCATCTGCTGGCTGCGGTCAACGCCGCGCAGGCGCTCGGCCTGGTAGTCGGTGGACTGCCCGCTGGTGCCACGTTCGACGGCGCCGCTGGCGATCTGCTGGGCGGCCTGGTCGACACGGTTCTGGCCGTTCTGGATGGCACCCAGGCCCGCGTAATAGGCGGAGCTCGCATTGATTACCATGTCAGGACTCCATGACGCTGGATGATGAACAGGCCTTATTAAAGCAGCAGAACGGGAAAAAGGCCCGTTGAAATCCCTAATAGCCTTGTGCCAGCCGATAGACAGGAGACCTAATCCAACAGGTCCAGATGCAAATGCTCGGCCACCGCAGCCGCGCCCGCCACCTTCAACCAGGGCACGCGCCCCAGGCATGGTGCGGGCAGCCGCTCGGCCAGGCTCGACAGGTTCTCTTCCAGACGCGATGTGCGCGGATCAACGATGTTCGCCACCCAACCGGCCAGTTGCAGGCCATCGCGGGCGATGGCCTCGGCGCTGAGCAAGGCGTGGTTGATGCACCCCAACCGCACCCCTACCACCAGGATCACCGGTAGTTTCAGGGCAATGGCCAGGTCTGACAGGTTCGCATGGTCGGACAACGGCACCCGCCAGCCGCCGGCCCCTTCGATCAAGGTGAAGTCGGCGTGCTGCGCCAGCACCTGCTGCATCGCATTACGCAGCACCAGTACGCTCAACACCACCCCCGCCTCGTGCGCCGCCACGTGTGGAGCGATGGCCGGCTCGAAAGCGAAAGGGTTGACCGATTCATAGGGCAGTTTGACCGAGCTTTCGTCAATCAATGCCAGGGCATCGCTGTTGCGCAACCCTCTGGGCGTCACCATGCAGCCGGATGCCACCGGCTTGGCCGCCAACGTGCTCAGCCCCGACTGCATCGCCGCATGCAGCAGACCCGCGGCGATGGTGGTCTTGCCGACATCGGTGTCGGTGCCGGCAATGAAATAGGCCTGGCTCATGTCACTGCTCCCCGGCCAGCGGTTTGCGCAAGACGCCATACACCACCTGATAGGTGGCAGGCAGCCCCTGAGGCTGGCGGAACTGTTCATAGGCCTGCAACAGGCCCTGCATCCGCGCACGTCCGGTCAACCCCGATGGGCGCCCCGGATTGAGGTTGTGCGCACCCAGTGCCTTGAGCTCGTGGGTCAGGCTGCGCACGTCGGGGTAATGCAGTACATGGGGATGTCGCTCCAGGCCGATCAGCTCCAGACCGCTTTCCCCGCATAGACGCTGGTAATCCTCGAAACGCCGGAAGCGATTGACGTGCACCATGCCATCGACGGCTTGCCAGCTGGCACGCAACTCATCAAGGGTGCCCACGCACAAGCTGCTGAATGCCAGCACCCCGCCTGGGCGCAGCACCCGCCGCGCCTCACCCAGCACGCTGGCGAACTGGCCGCACCACTGCACCGCCAGGCTGCTGAACAGCAGATCGACACTGCCATCGCGCAACGGCAGACGCTCGGCGTCACCCGTCACATGGTGCCGGGCGCCGCCTTGCTCACGGGCATGGCGCAACATGCCCTCGGCAATGTCCACCGCCACACCGTCGGCATCGCTGAAGCGCTCGGCCAGGACCCGGCTGAAATGGCCGGTGCCACTGCCCATGTCCAGCCAGCGCGCTGGGACGAGACCTGCGGGCAGTTTCTCCAACAGCGCCATGCCTACTGCGCGCTGCAAGGCCGCGACACTGTCATAGCTGGCCGCAGCGCGGGAAAACGAAGCCGCCACCTGGCGCTTGTCCGGCAGGGCACCGGGCAAGGTGGGCTGGGAAAGATCAGTCATCGCCACTCTCATGCAGGAAACTCTTGATGCCCGCCGCCAGCTCCTGCGGGTACTCCAGCAGGAAGGCGTGGGAACTGTCTTCGACCAGGCCGACTTCCACGTCGGGCAACAGGTCGCTCAGGGCCTTGGCAGCCTCCACCGGCACCAGCGCATCACTGCCGGCGAACAGGTGCAGCTGCGGGCCGCCGTATTGCTCCAGGGCAGCGCGTGTATCAAGGCTGTCCAGCACCTCCAGCCCAGTGGCCAGGTACAGCGGATCGGTATCGGGCACGCCGACGCCCAGTTGGCGCAGCAAGGTGCGCGGTTGCTGCGCGCCATCGCTGCACAAGGTGCGAAAGCGCTTGAGGGTCACCTGGGTATGGCTGCGGCAGCCATCGAGGAAGGTACCGAAGGTATCCGGTGCCATCCCGTGCGGCCAATCCGGCCGAGCGACAAAGCTGGGATTGCTCGCCAGCGTGAGCAAGCCGCAGCAATGATCGCCGCGCTTGTGGGCCAGGGCGCTGGCGAGCATGCCACCCAGCGACCAGCCGCCAAGCCACACGTCGTTGGGCAGCTTGCGGTCGAGGTAGTCGACCCAGGCCAGCGGGTCGCTGTCGGCCAGGTCCGGCAACGGCATCAGTTCGACCTGCAGGCGCGGGTCCTGGGCACGCAGGCTGGCGGCCAGCGGCTCCAGTGAGGCGGTGCCCAGCCCCCAGCCGGGCAGAAGGATCATTCGGTTACGCATCGGCGGACTCCAGCTGTGGATAACACTCGGCCAATGCATTCAACAATAGCTGCACCTGCGCCTCACTGTGGGCGGCGCTCAGGGTCACCCGCAGACGGGCGCTGCCAGCGGGTACGGTGGGTGGGCGAATCGCCGTGACCAGCAGACCGCGTTCACGCAACAAGCGGGACAATGCCAGCGCCCGCCCCGCATCGCCGATAAGGATCGGCTGGATCGCGGTGTGGCTTTCCATCAGGGTCAGGCCGATCTGCTCGGCGCCTGTGCGGAACTGCTGGATCAGCGCGGCCAGGTGCTCGCGCCGCCAGCGCTCCCGGCTCAGCAGCTCCAGCGCCTTGAGCGTGGCGCACGCCAATGCCGGCGGCTGGCTGGTGGTGTAGATGTAGGGCCGGGCGAACTGCACCAGTGCCTCGATCAGGTCCTCGCTGCCGGCAACGAAGGCGCCGGCGGTGCCACAGGCCTTGCCCAACGTGCCGATCAGCACTGGTACGTCGTCGACACCCAGGCCGAAATGCTCGACCAGGCCGCCGCCGTTGGCGCCCAAGGTACCAAAGCCATGGGCATCGTCGACCATCAGCCATGCCCCACGGCCGCAGGCGACCTTGGCCAGGGCCGGCAGGTCGGCGCAATCGCCATCCATGCTGAACACGCCATCGGTGACCACCAGGGTATTGCCGGTGGCTTTCTCCAGGCGACTGGCCAGGCTGGCCGGGTCGTTGTGCAGATAGCGGCTGAAGCGGGCGCCACTGAGCAGCCCGCCGTCGAGCAGGGAAGCGTGGTTGAGGCGGTCCTGCAAGACTGTGTCGCCCTGCCCCACCAGCGCGGTGATGGCCCCGAGGTTGGCCATGTAGCCAGTGGAAAACAGCAACGCGCGAGGGCGCCCGGTCAACTCGGCCAGTGCTTCTTCAACGTCATGGTGCGGCGTGCTGTGGCCGATCACCAGGTGCGAGGCGCCACCGCCGACACCCCAGCGCTCGGCGCCATCGCGCCAGGCCTTGATCACCTCGGGGTGATTGGCCAGGCCCAGGTAGTCATTGCTGCAGAAGGCCAGCAGCGGCTGGCCATCGACCACCACCTGCGGCACTTGCGGGCTTTCCAGCAGCGGCCGTTGCCGATAGAGGTCCGCGGCACGCCGTTCGGCCAGGCGCGCGGCGAGATCGAAGGCCATGCTCAGGCCGAGGCTGCGTCGTAGAACAGCTCGCTGCTGCGCTGCTCGACCAGCGCCTGTTCGATGGCGGCCTGGTGCACTTCGTCGGCGTGCTCTTCACGGGCTTCCGGCTGGATACCCAGGCGGGCGAACAGCTGCATGTCCTTGTCGGCCTGCGGGTTGGCCGTGGTCAGCAGCTTCTCGCCGTAGAAGATCGAGTTGGCCCCGGCCATGAACGCCAGGGCCTGCATCTGCTCGTTCATCTGCTCACGGCCGGCCGACAGGCGCACGTGGGACTTGGGCATGAGGATCCGGGCCACGGCGAGCATGCGGATGAAGTCGAACGGATCGACGTCTTCCTCGTCGGCCAGCGGCGTGCCAGCAACCTTGACCAGCATGTTGATCGGCACCGACTCCGGGTGCTCGGGGAGGTTGGCCAGCTGGATCAACAGGCCGGCGCGGTCGTCCAGCGACTCGCCCATGCCAAGGATGCCCCCGGAGCAGATCTTCATGCCGGCGTCACGCACGTAGGCCAGGGTCTGCAGGCGTTCGCTGTAGGTGCGGGTGGTGATGATGCTGCCGTAGAACTCCGGCGAGGTGTCGAGGTTGTGGTTGTAGTAGTCCAGGCCGGCTTGGGCCAAGGCCTGGGTCTGCTCCTGGTCGAGCTTGCCGAGGGTCATGCAGGTTTCCAGGCCCATGGCCTTGACCCCTTTGACCATCTCCAGCACGTAGGGCATGTCCTTGGCCGAGGGATGCTTCCACGCCGCGCCCATGCAGAAGCGGGTCGAGCCGATGGCCTTGGCCCGGGCGGCCTCCTCCAGCACCTTCTGCACTTCCATCAGCTTCTGTTTTTCCAGCCCGGTGTTGTAGTGGCCGGACTGCGGACAATATTTGCAATCTTCCGGACAGGCGCCGGTCTTGATCGACAGCAGCGTGGAAACCTGCACGCGGTTGGGGTCGAAATGTGCACGGTGAACGGTCTGGGCCTGGAACAGCAGGTCATTGAACGGCTGCTGGAACAGTGCCTTGACCTCGGCCAGGGACCAGTCGTGACGGGTTGTTGCAATTGCGCTGGCGCTCATCGGCGTTTCCTTATCTATGGTCTGACTGACGCCGGGACAGGGAAACCCACCAGCGCATCACGGATAGCTCGCATAGTCACGGAAGGCCCCATGAACTGTCAACCAATCAAGAACACACTGGTTTACATCTGTACAAATATCGAACAATCCTGTTTGCTTTGCGATGAGCTCGCGGGGCAGCCCTACCCACTGTGCGTCGCCTGCGAGCAGGCGCTGCCCTGGCTGCAGGAGCAATGCCGCCGTTGCGCGCTGCCCCTGGCCCTGGACGACCTTCTCTGCGGCAGTTGCAGCCGCCGCCCACCGGCATTCAAACGAGTGATCGCGCCCTGGCATTACGGCTTTCCCGTCGACACCCTGATAAGCCGCTTCAAGCACAACAGCCAGTGGCCCCTGGGACGGTTGCTCGCCCAACTGCTCGGCCAGAACCTGAGCCACCACTATCACGAAGGCTTGCCACGGCCAGATCGCTTGTTGCCCGTTCCCCTGGCCGGGCGTCGACTGCGCCAGCGCGGCTTCAACCAGGCGGCGATGCTCGCCCGCTGGCTCGCCAGACAGTTGCGCCTGCCCTGCGACGAGCACTTGCTGCAGCGGGTGCGCGATACACCGGCGCAACAGGCGCTCGGTGCCAAGGCCCGGCAACGCAACCTGCGTCAGGCCTTCGCCCTCGCCCCGGGCAGTGAACTGGACGGCCTGCATCTGGCGCTGGTCGACGACGTGCTGACCACCGGGGCGACCGCACAGACCATCGCCCGATTGCTGCGCCAGGCCGGTGCCCGGCGGGTGGATATCTACTGCCTGGCGCGCACACCGCGCCCGGGCCAGGCTTGACTTGCCCCGGTGACGGCGGCAACGTCGCGGGACCTACACCACGCCTGATGCCCGCCCATGTCCCTGCCCGCCTTGCTCACCCAGCACATCGCCCGCCGCCCACAGCGCATCGCCCTGCTGCAACATGTCGCCGAGCAGGGGTCCATCACCCGCGCCGCCAAGGCCGCGGGGATCAGCTACAAGGCCGCCTGGGATGCCATCGACGAACTCAACAACCTGGCGGCACACCCCCTGGTCGAACGCAGCACCGGGGGCCGGGGCGGTGGTGGCGCCCGGCTGTCCGCCGAAGGCGAACGGGTACTGCGCCTGTACCAGCGCCTGCAGGCGTTGCAGGCAGAGATCCTGGAGTCCGCCGAGGACAGCAGCGACTTCGCCCTGCTTGGCCGGCTGATGCTACGCACCAGTGCGCGCAACCAGTTGCAGGGACGCATCAGCGGGCTGCGCCGCGAAGGCCGACATGACCGTATCAGCCTGGACCTGGGCGGCGGTCTGGAGATCGAGGCCTTGATCACCCGGGGCAGTACCGAGCGGCTGGAGCTGGCGCTGGGGGGCACGGTGGTGGCGCTGCTGAAGGCGGGGTGGGTGCAGTTGCTGGGGCCGGACGAGCTGGCGGAGCAAGGCAGCAATTGCCTGAAGGCCAAGGTCGAGGAGCTTGTCGGTGAGCAGGACGGTCCAGTCGAGGTGCGCCTGGCACTGGGTAACGGGCAGACTTTGTGCGCTTTCGCCGAGGCTGACTGGCTGGCGCAGTATCAAGTCGGGCCGCAGAGCATGATGCGGGTGCAGTTCCATCCGTCGTTCGTTTTGCTGGGCGTGCCGGTCTAACCGGCTACGACAAGGGCGGGGCCTGCCTTGTGATTGGGGTAACATGCAGCCACGCCGTCCCCGCGCCTGGAGCCTTTCATGTCCCACCCCTTCGACACCCTCACCCCCGACCTCGTGCTGGACGCCGTGGAAAGCCTTGGCTTTCTCAGCGATGCGCGGGTGCTGGCGCTCAACAGCTACGAAAACCGTGTCTATCAGGTGGGCATCGAGGGAGAACAACCGCTGATCGCCAAGTTCTACCGCCCTGGGCGCTGGAGCGATGCGGCAATCCTCGAAGAACATGCCTTCACCGCCGAACTGGCGGAGTGCGAAGTGCCCGTGGTGGCGCCGCTGCTGCACGAGGGCCGCTCCCTGTTCGAGCACCGGGGGTTTCGCTTTACCCTGTTCCCGCGCCGTGGTGGCCATGCCCCGGAGCCGGGCAACCTCGACCAGTTGTACCGCCTGGGACAGTTGCTCGGGCGCTTGCATGCCGTGGCGGCCATCCGGCCATTCGAACACCGTGAGCAGCTGGCTGTGGACAACTTTGGCCATGCCTCGCTCAACACCCTGCTGGACGGTGGCTTCGTTCCTCGCGAGCTGCTGCCGGCCTTCGAATCCGTGGCCCGCGACCTACTCAAGCGGGTCGAGGATATCTACGCCCGCACCCCGCACCAACGAATCCGCCTGCACGGCGACCTGCACCCCGGCAACCTGATGCACCGCGACGACGTCTACCATGTGGTCGACCTCGACGACTGCCGCATGGGCCCCGCGGTGCAGGACCTGTGGATGATGCTTGCCGGCAGCCGCGAAGAGCGCCTCGGCCAGCTGGCCGAGCTGATCGACGGCTACAACGAATTCCACGACTTCGACCCGCGTGAACTGGCCCTGATCGAGCCACTGCGCGCCCTGCGCCAGTTGCACTACAGCGCCTGGCTGGCGCGGCGCTGGGATGACCCGGCGTTCCCCCGCAGCTTCCCGTGGTTCGGCCAACCACGCTACTGGGGGGACCAGATCCTGGCGCTACGTGAGCAGATGGCCGCCCTCGATGAACAACCGCTGAAATTGTTCTAGGTGCACGTCGCGCTCTGTCTACAATAGGCGTCGCTTTATTTAGCTACCTAAGCAAGGATTCTGCATGCACGCCGCAAACCCGCGTCGCGGGTATATTCTGGGCCTCGGCGCCTACATCATCTGGGGCCTGTTCCCCCTGTACTTCAAAGCCATCCAGAGCGTCCCGGCGGTGGAGATCATCGTCCATCGGGTGCTTTGGTCGGCGCTGTTCGGCTCGCTCCTGCTGCTGGTATGGAAGCACCCCGGCTGGTGGCGCGAACTGCGCGACAACCCCAGGCGCCTGGCCATCCTGGCCCTGAGCGGCACGCTGATCGCCGGCAACTGGCTGACCTATGTATGGGCGGTGAACAACGGGCGAATGCTCGAGGCCAGCCTGGGCTACTACATCAACCCGCTGATCAACGTACTACTGGGCATGTTGCTGCTCGGTGAGCGCCTGCGCCGCCTGCAATGGCTGGCAGTGGGCCTGGCGGCCCTGGGCGTGGCGCAACAGGTCTGGCAGGTCGGCAGCCTGCCCTGGGTATCGTTGGCGCTGGCACTGTCCTTCGGCTTCTACGGGCTCATCCGCAAGCAGGCGCCGGTCGCGGCGCTGCCCGGCCTGGTGGTCGAAACCTGGATGCTGGTACCACTGGCGATCGGTTGGCTGCTGCTGCACCCAACGGCCAACAGCGCCAGCCTGGCGTTTTTCAACAGCAGCGAGGCACTGTGGCTGATCGCCGCCGGCCCGGTCACCCTGATACCCCTGGTGTGCTTCAACGCCGCCGCGCGCCACCTGCCGTATACCACCCTGGGCTTCCTGCAGTACCTGGCGCCGACCCTGGTGCTGCTGCAGGCGGTGTGGCTGTTCGATGAGCACCTGACCTCCAGCAACCTGCTGGCGTTCGCGTGCATCTGGGCGGGGCTGGCGGTGTACAGCGTCGATGCCTGGCTGAGTTTGCGCAAGCGCGCCTGATCAATTAATGATCAAACATCTGCAGGCCACGGACTTCGTGGCCTGCAGCAAGGTCTCCAGAGGTTATCCACACCCTCGTCCCCGTGGTTTGTGCACAAGCAACTAATTACTGGGTGTTTTTTGCTCAATACTGGCTAACCGGCGTGGTTATTGGGCTGTAGCAGTACGCCCCCAGGTTATCCACAGGGGCGTCCCCGTTAAATCGGGATAACCGTGGGAGCGGCGGTTCGCCGTTGCGACTTGCCCCGCGATTGCCCGCAATCAATCCTCCGGCCGCAGCCGCAACTCCACCATCAGATCATCCGCCAGGCTCTCCAACCTTGCCTGCAAATCATCCAGAGACAAGGTCAAGGGCAGCGCCAGCAGTGCATCGGCCTGGAACAATGGCTCGCTGCTCATCGGCGCCGGGCGCACCTCAGTGCTCAGACGCTCCACATTCACCCCAAGCTCTGCCAGCAGGCGGGTAATGTCGCGAACGATGCCGGGCCTGTCGTTGCCCACCAGTTCCATCGCGATCGGTTTCCAGGTGCAGGACGGCTCGATGCCGCTTTCGGCGATCAACACTCGAATGCCGTGGTCGCCCAGTTTCTGCAACGACTCGACCAGTTCGGCGTAGTTCTCCGCCGGTACCGCCACCCGCAAGATCCCGGCGAACTGGCCGGCCATGCGTGACATGCGGCTTTCCAGCCAGTTGCCATTGTGATCGGCGATGCACTGGGCGATACGTTCTACCTGCCCGGCCTTGTCAGGGGCGATCACGGTCAGTACAAGATGGTCCACGGGGCCACTCCTTCATTCGTCTGCAAGCGCCGCCGCAGATGGGGGCGATACGGGGATCGAATCAGTATAGGCAAGGCGCGGCAACCTGCCGCAGGACAGCCAGGCTAACTAATCGTGTACTGTTTCAAGATTTATCTGGAACAATCCACCTGTTTTTTGCGAACATGTCCTCTCCCAGCGTGACCCTATGCGACCAATCGGTCGCAGAGCGACGCTTTTAGTCTGATGTTTACCTGCCTGCTGCTTCATGTAGTATGCATCGGCGCGGACTACAAAAACGTCGTTTCGATGTCTGCCAAGGCGCCTGTGAAAATACGCCAACCGCCCGCCGGCCCGTCTGGCGAGCCGCACCCAGCCGCCCCGGATTACGCGGGCATGCACTGGTGCCGTGTTTAGAGAAGCGCTACAGGCTTAATACAGAAGAGCGAAAGCGAAATAGCTGAGCAGAGGTGAGGCAAGCAATGACTGGATACGTTCAAGTCGGTGGCCTTCAGGTCGCCAAGGCCCTGTACGACTTCGTCAACGACGAAGCGATTCCTGGAACCGGCATCGAAGCCGACAAGTTCTGGGCCGGGGCGGCAGAGATCATTAAAGACCTCGCTCCCAAGAACAAAGCCCTGCTCGCCAAGCGCGACGAGCTGCAAGCCAGGATCGACGCCTGGCACCAGGCCCGCAAAGACCAGGCCCATGACGCCGTCGCCTACAAGGCATTCCTCCAGGAGATCGGCTACCTGCTGCCACAAGTCGAGGACTTCCAGGCCACCACCCAGAACGTCGATGACGAGATCGCGGTCATGGCCGGCCCGCAGTTGGTGGTGCCGGTGATGAACGCCCGTTTCGCCCTGAACGCCGCCAATGCCCGCTGGGGCTCGCTGTATGACGCGCTGTACGGCACCGATGTCATCAGCGATGAAGGCGGCGCTGAAAAAGGTCAGGGCTACAACAAGGCCCGTGGCGACAAGGTCATCGCCTTCGGCCGTGCCTTCCTCGACCAGGCCGCGCCGTTGGCCGCAGGCTCCCATGTCGACTCCACCGCCTACCGCATCGACGGCGGCAAGCTGGTGGTCGCCCTCAAGGGCGGCAGCAACAGCGGCCTGCGTGACGATGCCCAGCTGATCGGTTTCCACGGCGATGCCGCCGCACCGACCGCCGTACTGCTCAAGCACAACGGCCTGCACTTCGAGATCCAGGTCGACGCCAGCACCCCGGTCGGCAGCACCGACGCCGCCGGCGTGAAAGACATCCTGATGGAATCGGCTCTGACCACCATCATGGACTGCGAAGACTCGGTCGCCGCCGTCGATGCCGACGACAAGGTCATCGTCTACCGCAACTGGCTGGGCCTGATGAAAGGCGACCTGGCCGAAAGCGTGAGCAAGGGCGGCAAGACCTTCACCCGCACGATGAACCCGGACCGCGAGTACGCGGCGCCCAATGGCGGCAGCGTGACCCTGCACGGCCGCTCGCTGCTATTCGTGCGCAACGTCGGGCACCTGATGACCAACCCGGCGATCCTCGACGCCCAGGGCAACGAAATCCCCGAAGGTATCCAGGACGGCCTGTTCACCAACCTGATCGCCCTGCACAACCTCAACGGCAACACCAGCCGCAAGAACACCCGTACCGGCAGCGTCTACATCGTCAAGCCGAAGATGCATGGCCCTGAAGAGGTGGCATTCGCCGCCGAGATCTTCAGCCGCGTCGAAGACCTGCTGGGCATGCAGCGCAATACCGTCAAGGTCGGCATCATGGACGAGGAGCGCCGCACCACGGTCAACCTCAAGGCCTGCATCAAGGCTGCGGCCGAGCGCGTGGTGTTCATCAACACCGGCTTCCTCGACCGCACCGGTGACGAGATCCACACCTCCATGGAGGCCGGCGCCGTGGTGCGCAAGGGCGCCATGAAGAACGAGAAGTGGATCGGCGCCTACGAGAACAACAACGTCGACGTCGGCCTGGCCACCGGCCTGCAGGGTCGCGCGCAGATCGGCAAGGGCATGTGGGCCATGCCCGACCTGATGGCCGCCATGCTCGAGCAAAAGATCGCCCACCCGCTGGCCGGCGCCAACACCGCCTGGGTACCGTCGCCGACCGCCGCCACCCTGCACGCCCTGCACTACCACAAGGTCGACGTGCAGGCCCGTCAACGCGAACTGGCCTCGCGCACCCCGGCTTCGGTCGACGATATCCTGACCATCCCGCTGGCGGCCAACACCAACTGGTCGGCCGAGGAAATCCGCAACGAGCTGGACAACAACGCCCAGGGCATCCTCGGCTACGTGGTGCGCTGGATCGACCAGGGCGTGGGCTGTTCGAAGGTACCGGACATCAACGATGTTGGCCTGATGGAAGACCGCGCCACCCTGCGGATTTCCGCCCAACTGCTGGCCAACTGGCTGCGCCATGGCGTGGTCACCCAGGAGCAGGTGCTGGAAAGCCTCAAGCGCATGGCCGCGGTGGTGGACAAGCAGAACGCCGGTGACGCCCTGTACCGCCCGATGGCGCCGAACTTCGATGACAACATCGCGTTCCAGGCGGCGATCGAGCTGGTGGTGGAGGGTGCCAAGCAACCGAACGGCTACACCGAGCCGGTCCTGCACCGTCGTCGTCGCGAGTTCAAGGCGCGCAACGGGCTGTAAGCCGCCTGTAACACATCGCGGGGCAAGTCGCATCGGAGCATCGATGCGACTTGCCCCGCGATCGTTTTCAGCCCTGATCCATCCTCAGTTCGCGACGCACCAGCTCCAGCAACTTGCCCAGGTCCACCGGCTTGAGCAAAAAGTCCACCACCCCAAGGTGCATCACGTCCACCGCCTCCTTCACATCAGTGTCGCCCGACACCACGATGATCGACAGCGCCGCCCGCTCGGACTCGCGAACCTGGCGAATCAGCTCCAGGCCATCCTCGGGCTCCATGCGCAGGTCGGTGATCATCAGCGCGATCCGCGGTTCGTAATGCAGCTTCAACATCGCTTCCTGCGCGCCGTCAGCCGTCATGCAGGCGATGCCTCGACTCTTCAGGTACAGGCTCAGCGCCTCGCTGTTCACCGGGTTGTCGTCCACCACCAGCACTACGGGACGAGCCGCGACAGGCGCACTCACCCCGGCCAGTGCCTCGCGCTCGGCGTCACTCAGTATGTCGTCATGCTCGGCCATGGCCCATCTCGTCAAAAAAATCTCGTTCACAGCTTAGGACCGCGAAATTTACATAGCCCGGTTCGCCTTTCGTCGGGTCCTTGACAGCCTCGCTCTAGACTTACGTCCAATGGGCACCACAGTACGGCCAGCCGACCATGGGGGCCGAGAACAACAAAGCCGACCCCTATAGATAGATATATATAGTTCGGCGTAGCGATACGGTCAGCTTCATGAGCAAAAAGGACGCCTATACCCAGGCCGGCAGGACAGCGGTACTGCAAAACATCCAGGGCACCCTGCAGTTCCTGCAGCGTTTCCCGCCGTTCAACCAGATGGAACACAGCCACCTGGCCTACCTGGTGGAACAGTGCCAGCTGCGCTTCTACGCGGGCGGCGAAAGCATCATCACGCCGGCCGAGGGCCCGGTCGAGCACTTCTATATCGTCAAGCAGGGGCGCGTGGTTGGCGAACGTCACCATGTCACCAAGCCAGGCACCGAGACCACCTTCGAGATCACCAGCGGTGAATGCTTCCCGCTGGCGGCTTTGCTCGGCGAGCGGGCCACCCGCACCGAGCACCTGGCCGGCGAAGACACCTTCTGCCTGCAACTGGACAAGGCCGCGTTCATCCGTGTGTTTTCCATGTCCGAGGTGTTCCGCGACTTCGCCTTGCGCGGCGTCAGCAGCCTGCTCGACCAGGTCAACCAGCAAGTGCGCCAGCGCGCCGTGGAGACCCTGGGTACCCAGTACTCGCTCAACACACCGCTGGGCGAACTGGCGCTGCGCCACCCGGTTGTGTGCACGCCAGACACGCCCCTGCGCGAAGCCGTGCGGCAAATGCACGAGCAACAGGTCGGCAGCATCGTGATCATCGATGAGCAGCGCCACCCCATCGGCATCTTCACCCTGCGCGACCTGCGCCAGGTGGTGGCCGACGCCAGCGCCGAACTGACCGCGCCCATCGAGCGCTACATGACCGCCAAACCGTTCTACCTGAGCCCCCAGGCCAGTGCGTTCGACGCTGCCATGGCGATGACCGAACGCCACATTGCCCATGTCTGCCTGGTGGACAACCAGCGCCTGTGCGGGGTGATTTCCGAGCGCGACCTGTTCTCCCTGCAGCGCGTCGACCTGGTGCACCTGGCCCGCACCATCCGCCATGCACCGCGGCTGGACAGCCTGGTGGCACTGCGCGGCGAAATCGGCCAACTGGTCGAACGCATGCTCGCCCACGGCGCCTCTTCGACGCAGATCACCCAGATCATCACCCTGCTCAACGACCACACCGTGTGCCGGGTGATCGAACTGGCCATCGCCGAGCGCGGCGACCCGGGCGTGCCGTTCAGTTGGTTGTGCTTCGGCAGCGAGGGCCGCCGCGAGCAGACCCTGTACACCGACCAGGACAACGGCATTCTTTTCGAGGCCCGTGACGGCGCCGAAGCCGAGGCGATCCGCGCACGCTTGCTGCCGTTGGCCCAGCAGATCAACCACAACCTGGCCCAGTGCGGCTTCACCCTGTGCAAAGGCAACGTGATGGCCGGCAACCCCGAGCTGTGCCTATCGCGTGGCGAATGGGCGCGGCGCTTCGCTGGCTTCGTGCGCGAAGCCAGCCCCGAGAACCTGTTGGGCTCAAGCATCTACTTCGACTTGCGCGTGGTCTGGGGCGACGAGCAGGGCTGCGAGCAACTGCGCCAGGGCCTGCTGGAGCAAGTCGCGGACAACCGAATTTTCCAGCGCATGCTGGCCGACAACGCCCTGCGCCAGCGTCCGCCGGTCGGGCGCCTGCGCGAGTTCGTGCTGACCCGCCAGGGTGACGACAAGGCCGCCACCCTCGACCTCAAGGTGCAGGGCCTGACCCCGTTCGTCGATGGCGCCAGGCTGCTGGCCCTGGCCCACGGCATCACGGCGTGCAATACCCTGGAGCGGCTGCGCCAGCTGATCGCCAAGGGCATCATCGACTCGCTCGACGGCGCCGCCTATGAAGAGGCCTACCACTTCATCCAGCAGACCCGCATGCAGCAGCACCAACGCCAGAGCCGCGAGAACATGCCTTACTCCAACCGGCTCGACCCCGACAGCCTCAACCACCTGGACCGGCGCATCCTGCGCGAGTCCCTGCGCCAGGCCCAGCGCCTGCAGAGCAGCCTGGCCCTGCGGTACCAGTTGTGAACCTGTTCGCCTGGTTGCGCCCCACAGCCCCCGAACTCGATGCGGCGCTGCAGCGGCGCCTGGCCGCGCTGCCCGGCCCTGCGCCCCTGGGCGTGTGCTCCCTGCGCGAACAGCGCTGGGTGGTGCTGGACCTGGAGACCAGCGGCCTGAATCTCAATCGCGACCAGGTGCTGTCGATCGGCGCGGTGGCCATCGAGGACGGTGCCATCGACCTCGGTCGGCCATTCGAGCGGACCCTGCGTCGCCCCGAACAGAAAACCAACGCCAGCGTGCTGATCCACGGCCTGGGCCCCAGTGCCCTGGCCGCCGGCTGCGAACCGGCCGAAGCACTGCTCGACCTGATGACGTTCATCGGCGACAGTCCGGTACTGGCGTTCCATGCCCCTTTCGACCAGCGCATGCTGGCCCGGGCGTTGAAGGACAGCCTGGGCCTGCGCCTGCAGCATCCGTTTCTCGACGTGGCAGAGCTGGCGCCGATGCTCAACCCCGACACCGTGCTGCGCGAGGCCGGGCTGGACGACTGGATCGCCCGTTTCGGCCTCGAAGTCCAGGCCCGCCACCATGCCAGCGCCGATGCCCAGGTGACCGCGGAACTTGCGTTGATCCTCTTCAGCCAAGCGCGCCGCCAGCAACTGGACAGCCCGCTGCAGCTGGAACAGCGGGTGCGCCAGTGGCGACGACGCAAGGCGCAGCACCACGGCCTCTGATTTTTATCGCGCCCCCTGACATGCTGGCAATCCGATAAGCGTCAATTGCGCCCTCCCCCTGCCTCTGCCACAATCGCGAATAATTATCGTTAGTTAACGCATTCTTTCCCGGGGAACGCTTCTTGACGTCTGCGCACAGTCCACATGCCGAACTGGTCGGCGCGCTGTACCGCGACCATCGTACCTGGCTGCTGGCCTGGCTGCAGCGCAGCACCGCCTGCCGCCAGCGTGCCGAGGACCTGAGCCAGGACACCTTCGTGCGCCTGCTCGGCCGCGAGCGTTTGGACACCCCCCGCGAACCCCGCGCCTTTCTGGTCGCCGTGGCCAAGGGCCTGTTGTTCGACCACTTCCGCCGCGCCGCCCTCGAGCAGGCCTACCTCGCGGAACTGGCGCTGCTGCCCGAAGCCGAGCACCCGTCACCGGAACAGCAACACCTGATCCTCGAAGACCTCAAGGCCATCGACCGCTTGCTGGGCAAGCTCTCGAGCAAGGCCCGGGCAGCCTTCCTGTACAACCGCCTGGACGGCCTGGGGCACGCCGAGATCGCCGAGCGCCTCGGGGTGTCGATCTCGCGCGTGCGCCAGTACATCGCCCAAGGTCTGCGCCAGTGTTATGTCGCCCTTTACGGGGAGCCGACATGAAGCATGCCCCGGTTTCCAGCAAGGTGCTGGAAGCGGCCATCGCCTGGAAGCTGTGCCTCGACGAAGGTAGCGGTACCCCTGACGAACGCAGCGAGTTCACGCGCTGGCACGCCGCCCACGAGGAGCACGCCCGCGCCTGGCTGCAACTGGGCATACTCGACCAGCGCGTCAACGCTGCCGCCGGGCCGGTACGCCACACCCTGCTGCAATCCCGGGCCGGGTTGCGCCAGCGCCTGGGCGGCCTGGCCGGCATGCTGCTGCTCGGCAGCCTGCTGGCCTGGGCCGGCGCACCGTCACTGTCGCCCACCTACTGGCTGGCCGACCAACGAACCAGTACCGGCGAGCTGCGCACCCTGCGCCTGGAAGACGGCACCCTGCTCAGCCTCAACAGCCAGACCGCGGTGGACATCGACTTCCAAGGTGAGCAGCGACTGATCGTCCTGCACCAGGGCGAGATCTCGGTGGAAACCGGCCACAAGGACAGCCGCCCATTGCTGGTGCGCACCGAGGAGGGCCGCCTGCGTCCGCTGGGTACCCGCTTCCTGGTCAAGCGCGAGGAGGCCGGCACACGCCTGGAGGTGCTGCAGGCATCGGTAGCCGCCAAACCCCAGCACAGCGGCGACGAGCAGGTGCTGCGCGAAGGCCAGCAAGTGCTGATGAGCGCCGATGGCCTGGGCAGTGTCAGCCCCGTGGCGGTCGGCAGCGACGCCTGGACCCGCGGCATGCTGGTGGTGGACAACGTGCGCCTGGCCGACCTGGTGGCCACCCTCGGCCAGTACCGCAGCGGCCATCTAGGCGTCAGCGACACAGTGGCCGAGCTGCGCGTGAGCGGCAGTTTCCCGCTGACCGACACCGACCTGGCCCTGGCCTCGCTGCAACCGGTGCTGCCGGTGAAGATCGAACGGCATACGCCGTGGTGGGTCACCGTTACCGCCAAATAGCCCCAGCCAGCCCCCCCTTTGGGAGCCGGCTCGCCGCCTCCCAAAGGGTTTTGCAAATCAGTCGTATTTTTTCACACCCCCCTGTCACTTTCCCACTTTCGCTCGGCAAGGAAGCAGTCAGCACTATTTCGTCGAGGAGCCGCTGAATGTCCCGTGCCGTTGATGCTTTGCTTCGCCCCAGCCTGATGGCCCTGGCCATCGGCCTGGCCACCCCGTTGGCCAGCACCGCCCTGTTCGCCGCCGAACAGTCCGCCATGCGTGCCTACAACCTGCCCAGCGCACCGCTGGCCAGCACTTTAAACCAGATCGCCAGCCAGGCCGGTATCGCCCTGGCGCTGGATCCGGCGCTGGTCAGTGGGCGCAATTCGGCGCCGGTCAGCGGTCAGTTCGACGCCGTCGGCGCTCTGCAAGCCGCGCTACGTGGTACGGGCTTGCAACTGCAGCAGAGCAGCGCCGGCAGCTATAGCCTGGTAACGGCGAGCGAGGGCACGCTGGCACTGCCGGAGACCAACATCGACGCCAACAGCAGCTTTGAAAGCGCCTGGGGCGCGGTGGAGGGCTATACCGCCAAGCGCACCGCCGCCGGCACCAAGACCGACACCGCGCTGGTCGAAGTCCCACGCTCCATTTCCGTCGCCACCCGCCAGCAGATGAGCGACCGCGGCGTGCAGAGCCTGGATGATGCAGTGAAGTACATGCCCGGCATCGTCTCCGCCAGTTTCGGCAGCGACACCCGCTATGACTGGATGCGCGTGCGCGGCTTCGAGCCGACCCAGTTCCTCGACGGCCTGCCCCTGCCTCGCGGCGTCTATGCCAACCCGAAAGCCGAAACCTGGAACCTCGACCGCCTTGCACTGCTGCGTGGCCCGGCCTCGTCGGTGTACGGCCAGACCCCGCCCGGCGGCCTGCTGGACATGGTCAGCCGCCGCCCCCAGGCCGAGAGCAGCCACGAGATCCAGCTGCAGTACGGTAGCGACAACCACCGCCAGATCAACTTCGCCAGCACCGGCAAGCTCGATGAGCAGGGCCAGTTCCTCTATGGCGTCAGCGGCGTGGTGCGCGACAGCGGCACGCAGATCGACCATATCGACAACAAGCGCTACAACATCGCCCCAAGCCTGACCTGGAACATCGACGACGACACCTCGCTGACCTTCCTCAGCCAGTTCACCCGCGACGATACCGGCGCCACCAGCCAGTTCTACCCGATCCAAGGCACCAAGATCGACATGCCGTTCGGCAAGGTATCCCGCCACAAGAACCTGGGTGACCCGGATTACGAATACTACGACCGCACCTACTACGCGCTGGGCTATGCCTTCGAGCATCGTTTCAACGATGTCTGGCAGTTCCGCCAGAACCTGCGCTACACCAAGAGCGAGTTGTCGTTCCAGACGATCACCGTTGGTAGCTACTACCAACCCGGCGGCCCGGTGGACAACGAGGGCAATGCCAGCCGCATGTCCACCAACGTCGATGAGGACATCAGCCAGTTCGCGCTCGACAATAACTTCCAGGCCGACTTCACCACAGGCGATATCAGCCATACCGTGCTGATCGGCCTGGACCACCAGCGCACCAAGTCCGACTTCCTCTCCATCTATGGCTTCAACGTACCGCCCACCAACGTCAACAACCCGGTGTACGGTTTGCCGATCACCCGCCCGGACCGCGCCTCGGCCTATCTTGATTACAACCAGAAAACCGTGCAGACCGGGCTCTACATCCAGGACCAGATGGCGCTCGACAAATGGCGTCTGACCCTGGGCGGGCGTGAAGACTGGGTGCATACCGGCACCACGTTCCTCAACAAGGGCAATGCCACCAACACCCAGCGCGACAAGCAGTTCAGCGGCAACGCGGCACTGAGCTATGTGTTCGATTCAGGTTTTGTTCCCTACCTGTCCTACGCCGAGTCTTTCCAGCCAAGCACCGGCTCGAGCGCGGACGTCGAGAAGTCGTTCAAACCAACCGAAGGCCAGCAATGGGAGCTGGGGATCAAGTATCAGCCACCTGGCTCCAACACCTTGTTGTCTGCGGCCGTGTATGACCTCACCCAGAAGAACGTGACCGTCACCAACAACGTGGGTGGGGTGCCGGTCTCCAGCCAGACCGGTGAGGTCAAGGTCCACGGCCTGGAACTGGAAGCCGTCTCCGACGTCACCGACAACCTGAAAGTGATCGCCGCCTATACCCTGGCCAAGTCCGAAGTCCAGAAGGGGCAGTACAAAGGCAACCGCCTGCAACAGATGCCCAACCAGCAGGCCTCCTTGTGGGCCGACTACACCTGGCATACCGGTGTGCTTGACGGCTTCGGCATTGGCCTTGGCGCACGCTACACCGGCAACCGCTACGGTGACGAAGCCAACACCTGGCTCGGCAAGAGCAAGGCCTACACTGTGTTCGACGCCGCGGTGCACTACGACCTCGGCCGCCTGGACAGCAGCCTCAAGGGCGCCTCGGTGGCAGTCAACGCCAGCAACCTGCTGAACAAGGACTACCTCTCGACCTGCGACGGCTACTACTGCTACTACGGCGACCAGCGCAGTGTCGTCGCCAGCGCCACCTACAAGTTCTGAGTGACCGGAGCCATCGCGGGGCAAGTCGCATCGGCGCACCGCCGCTCCCACAGGCGGTGGGAGCGGCGGTGCGCCGATGCGACTTGCCCCGCGATGCGTAAGGAGCCGTGATGAAAAGCCAAACCATCCGCCGCTGGTCAGCGATCCACACCTGGAGCAGCCTGGTGTGCACGCTGTTCCTGCTGCTGCTGGCCCTCACCGGCCTGCCGCTGATCTTCCACCACGAGCTGGAACACCTGCTGGGCGATGCCCCCGAACTGCGCGAGATGCCCGCCGGCACCCCGCACCTGGACCTGCAGCAACTGGTGCTCAAGGCCGAACAACACCGTCCTGGCGAAGTCATGCAGTACTTCGGCTACGAAGAGGACGAACCCAACGGCGTGGTGGCGATCATGGCCGCCACCGCCGGCACCCACCCCGACCAATCGCACACCTTCATGCTCGATGCCCGCACAGGCGAGGCCGTGGCCATGCCGGCGGCCAACGGCGGTTTCATGATGCTGATGCTGCGCCTGCACGTGGACATGTTCGCCGGGTTGCCCGGCAAGTTGTGGCTGGCCTTCATGGGCCTGCTGTTCGTCGTCGCGATCGTCTCCGGCACGGTGCTGTACGCGCCGTTCATGCGCCGCCTGAAGTTCGCCACGGTGCGCCACGACAAATCCCGGCGCCTGCGCTGGCTCGACCTGCACAACCTGATCGGCGTGGTCACCCTGACCTGGGCCCTGGTGGTCGGCGTCACCGGGGTGATCAGCGCCCTGTCCGACCTGGTGATCGCCGCCTGGCGCAACGACAGCCTGGCGGCCATGGTCGCGCCCTACCGCGATGCCCCGCCGCTCACCGAACGCGCCCCGGCCACGCAGCTGCTGAAGATCGCCGAACAGGCCGCGCCCGGCATGCGCCCGGACTTCATCGCCTTCCCCGGCACGCGCTTCTCCAGCGAGCACCATTACGCGGTGTTCATGAACGGTGCCACACACCTGAGTTCGCACCTGTTCACTCCGGTACTGATCGATGCTCGCACCCTTGCAGTGACGGCCGTAGGCGATCGTCCCTGGTACATGGATGCGATGGGCCTGTCGCAGCCTTTGCATTTCGGCGATTACGGCGGGAGACCGATGCAGATCCTCTGGGCTTTGCTGGACGTGCTGACAATCATCGTGCTCGGCAGCGGCCTCTACCTGTGGTGGGGCAAGCAGCGCAAAACCAGGGAGTCGCGCGCATGAGCCACAGGTCGCAAGCCACTGTACGCATCTTCGTCTGGCCAGCGTTGATTGCCATATTTGGGCTTCTGGGCCTCTTCGCCGCACTGCTCGGCGACGGTGGCTGGGACATTCTGGCATGGGCCGGCCTGGGTCTGCCGGCCCTGTTGAGCTTGCGCGGGCTGCTCTGGCGTCGGGTGCGCTAGCCCACTACCACCCCGCAACCGCAGGCATTGCCAAGCATGGGGATTTTCCTCAACCAAGGACCCGCCCCATGCGCCCCCTCGAACAACTGGAACAGATCGACCGACATATCAGCGACCTGCTCGGCGGCCTCCCGACCCTTGACCCTCAGCACCCCATCAACCCCGATACACGCACCTGGCTGCACGGCGAACTGGCCAGCTTCTGGACAACGGCCGATGAGCAAGGCGAAACCCCAAGACAAAAGCTGCTGGCACTGCGCAAGGCGCTGATGCTTGCCGAGGTTGAATTGCGCCTGGGCGACCAGACCTTGGCCAACGGGTCAGCCGAGCAGCTGCGGGCGTGCCTGGAACAGCCACTTCCCTCCCAGCGCAGGCAGCTGCCGCTGGCCAGCAGGCCACAGGTCTATCGCGTGCTGCTCGACGGCATACGACCCAACTGGCGTAGCTACCTGCCAGGCACACTGATCATCGTCGCCGGCACCGCCGAGGGCCCTATGCTCACGCCTCAGGATGCCGCAGGCATGGCCTTGCTATGCAGCCTCTCACAAGGCATAGAGGCCTTCGACTCCCCTGCCGCACTGCACCAGGAACTTTGCGAACGCCTGGAGGACCCACTCCAGAGCAAGCCTCTGCTGCATCTGTATCCTGACCCACAGGCGGACCGCGTTCGTCGGTCACAGCGCCTGCGCTATGACTGGTACACCGATAGCCTGCTGGAGGCCCAGATCGACAGTGCGATAGAAGCCCAGCGCCAACGCTTGAGTGACGCCGTCTTGTGGAGCAACGGCTCACCCGACCAGCACACCCGAATACATAAAGCCATGCAACTCTGGCACGAAGTCGGCGCCAAACCCATCCTGCTGACACGTTACTCCAGATTACTTGAGAAGAACCTGCCGAACTGGCTGCGCAACACATCTGCGCAAGGCCTGAGCCATATGATGCAGACCATGCAAGAGCTGGTGGCAATCGCCGAGCAGGCTGCTGCCCCGGGAGTGCTGAGCCTTAACGACTTCAAGCACCGCAATAGCCTGCTGGCCTGGGCCAACGCACGCCTTCGCGAGCGCCTTAGCCATAACCTGGGGTACGACACAGATCCTCGCGATATCAAGATCAGGGTCGTGCGTGCCCGCCGCACCGGCGCCATCATGCATCCCTTCGCCATCTCATCCTATGTCACCTATGTCGGCATGCGACGCGTGGGCCACGAGATGGTGGAAATGGTCGAGGAAATCAACACGCTCGAAGAGATCGCCCTCAAGAACTTGCCGTGGTTCGATACCGACTACTGGCTTACTGCTCGGGTGAGCCATGCCCACGGAAAAGCCATTCCCGCCGGGCTCACGCCGCAGCATGTCAAGCACATGGTCCGGGAACTGAACGTAGGTGACAGCTACGCAAAGTACCTGCACACCCAACTTATCAGTTCCAGAGCGGGCAAATGGCGCCTGACCGCGCACAGCAAGGTCAACCGTGCACGCATGCACGCTGAAGCAGTCAAGGCGCGCTACGCCGGACACTTTGGCGAAGACCCTTTCGAACACGGCTACAACTGGGTGCGCGCAGTGTTGGACCAACCACACAATGCCTTGCGTGCGCCAGTCACAGGCTACCCGGTCACTGTTCGGCAGCTAAACATCATGGGCCATACCCTGCAGGGCGTGCTTCTGCTCAACAGCCCTCCCAACAAGTCTCCGGCATGCGTGCTGTACACCCCGGATGCCCCGGACCGCAGGTCCTGGCGCCGCTTTCGAACAACCCGCGAACTGCTTCGCACATTGCGCCAACAGCCCACGTTGAGAGCATACGTAGCCCAGCGCCTGCCATTGCTGCCTGCCGCCACGGTGCAGCGGCTGCTGGACAAGGGGCGCATGAGCACACATTTGACGACACCCGAGATCAAGGACGACCTTTTCTTCGTCTACTACATGGCCGAAGCCCGGGCGCTGATCGCTCAGGCCGATGCCGACAGCATGACGACCAGGGAAGTGAACGTGGCATCGGTCATGGCGCTCAGCTGGCGCTTACTGGACTTCATCAGCCTGCTGCTGCCAAACCGTGCGCTGCTGGTGCTGTCGATCGGCCGCATGGCAATTGATATCTGGGACGGCGTCGAGGCCTTCAAGCAAGAGGATGTCGCAGGGGTGATGCGGCATGCCTATCAAGCGCTTAGCCACCTCAACGATGCGGGTACCAGCTTTCTGGGTTCCAGAGTGCTACGCCGATCCCTGCGCGGGATCCCCAAACAACCGCCATTGCCACTGCCCGCACGCCTCCAGGTACAACCAGGCAGCAGCCTGCGCTATCGCATAGACGGTATCTACGGTGAAGGTGTATACGAGCAAAGCTCGGCGTTTGGCGGGCACTCACTGTACTTCGTCAAGGACAACGACAACCGTTATTACCAGGTCAGCTTCGACGGCTACCGCTGGCGGGCCATCGACCCTGACCAGCCGGACGTTTACCTGCAGCAACCGCTCAAGCGCAAGTCCGACGGGCAGTGGGTCATAGACTCACCGGTACTCTGGTACGACGGGCTGCCCGACCTGAAGCAGTTATTGCAAGACTGCTACCTGCAGGTGCCTGTGGCCGGCCTGCCACTGAACATCGAACAAGGGCTCTTTGAGGCTGACGATCAGCTGTACCTGGCGCTCGAGAACGGACAGTTGCCGGTGCGTCGTCACCTGCTGCCGGATCACTACCACTTGCAGATTACTGTCGCCAACAACGCCGGGGTGGTGCCGTGGGCGGTGATGCGTCACGAAAACGGCCAGTGGCTGATACGCGTTCGCCAGGCAGGGCGCAGCAGTGACTGGCTGACCCTGCCAGACCAACCACCGCCCGCCCAATGAAAGCCCGAACCCGCTGCCTTACTCGACCCGTTTTGGCAAAAGCCGGTCCAGTCGCTGATGCAAGGCGCTGCCGCTCGGCCAGTTGCGCAGCAACCGCGCCCGGTCACGGGCAAACGCCGGGGCGAAGCTGAGCTGGGTGGCGTGCTGACACATGGCGTCGAGGTCAATCAGCGACCACTGGCCGGCCTGCCAGAACAGGTTATGGCCTTTGAAGTCGCCATGGCTGATGCGCTCGCGGATCAGCTGCTGCATCACCCGCACCAGGGCCTCGACCTGCTCGTCGGGCGCCTCGCCGCTTTCCACATAGGGCGCGAAGCATTCGATCAGGTCCGGCCCGTCGGCGTACTCGGTCACCAGGTAGGCCGTGCTGCGCAGCCCCATCACCCGCTGCTCCAGCACCGCCAATGGCCGTGGCGTGGCAATGTCGAGAAACTCAAGGCGATGCCCTTCGATCCACGAATGCCAGGCCCGGCTCGGGCGCCAGAAGCGCTTGAACCAGTGCGCGGTGTTCTTGATGTTGTAGCGCTTGAGCACCAGCGTGCGGCCACCCACCTCGATACGCGCCACGCTGGCCGCGCCACCGGTCTTGTACAGGTGGCCTTGGTCAATCAACGCATCGGCCTGCTCGAGCACCGGCAGCAGCGCCTCGACCTCGCCGCGGCGGATGGCGCGCAGGCCCGACAGGTTGCGCGCAACGCTGAACAGCGTGCATTCACGCCCGGCCTTGTCCAGGTAGTCCTTCAGGCGCCAGTTGCGCACCTTGTCCACCTGCTTCTGCAACGCCTCCAGCGGCAGCGCATGCTCGGCGTTGGCCAGGATGTAATGCACCAGCGCCTCCTCGATAAAGGGCTCCAGGCGCTTGGGCAACTGGGCGAAGAACACCCCGAGGTTTTCCAGCACACGCTGGCGCGACAGCTGCTGGCCGGGCGTTTCGGCCTTGATGCCGGCGCCGTCGATCAGGTACAGCTGACCGTCCTGGCGCAGCAGGTTGTCCAAGTGCAGGTCTTCCTGCCACAAACCCTTGGCATGCAGGTGCGCGATGGCGGTCAACGCCTCGCCAAGCACCAGGTGCTGCTCGTCGGCGAGCATCGGCAATGATTCCACCTTGGCCCAGGCGTCACCCAGGCTTTCGGCGTGATCGAGGTATTCGAACAATAGCCAGCCACCTTCGCCTTCCTTGAGGCCATCGACCAGCAGCCGTGGCGTGGTCAGGCCCTGATCGGCCATCAGTCGGGCGCCATCGCGTTCGCGCTGGAAGTGGCGGGCGGAATTGCCGCCGACCAGCAACTTGGCCAGGACCTTGGTGCCTCGCCAGATGCCGGCGCCGACATAGCGCTGGCCCGGCAGCACGCGCAGCAGGCTGAGCAGTTGCAGGTCGGCGCTGCCTGCTGCGTCGGCGAGGGTGATGATCAGGGGCAGGCTTGGGTTGCGCCCGGCCTCCTTCAATTCGGACAGGCGCATCAGCGGGCCTCTTTGTGACGGCGGCGTTGGGTCAGGCGTTGCAGCCAGGTGGAAACCAGAGCGCTGTCGGCCGGCTGCTGCAGGTAGGCCGCCAGCAGCATGCGCACGTCCGCCTCGTCCCAGGCCCGGGCGCGGCGCAGCAGCGGTTCGAGGTCCTTGACCCGGTCACGCATGCCGAACAGCAGCGGACGGGTCTTCTCCAGGTCGATCAACTGTGCCTGCCAGCCCTCGCGGCGCTCACGCAGGAAAATGTGCTTGGGGTAGAAGCAACCGTGCATCTGCCCGGCGCCGTGCAGTGTGCGCGCCAGCTGGCCACAGGCCTGGAGGATGCCCTGGCGTTGCGGCGCGGATGTCTGCGGCCAATGGCCGAGCAAATGCTCAAGGTCGGTCCATTCGTCCAGCGCCCGGGTCATGAGGATCGCCCGGTGTTGGCCGGCCTGTTTGCGCTCCCCATAGAAAACCGCCTGCAAGGCCGGGATATCGAGCTTCTGGTAACGGCTGATATTGCGAAACTCACGGGCGAAGGTCGGCTCGCCGAACGGCCGGTGCAGGCTGCGAGTCAGGTAGTCGCTCTGGCGCTTGAGGTAGTACCCCTTGCCCTCGAGCTCGAGGCGGAACACGCTGCTCCAGCCGCCGCGGCCGGTGTTGGGTTCGTCCACGGCGTCAAGTTGCAGGGCCCAGAGCGCCTCGAAGTCGCCCAGTCCGTGCCGTTGCAGCAGTGCCTGGTCGGCACTGGCCAGGTAGTCGGTCATTCCCTTCCCTCGAAAAAGCTCAGCACCTGACGGATGCGCTTCTTGTCGCGCGCATGCAGGCGCGCATGCCCGCGGTACTGCAGGTAGAAGCGCAAGCGCTGGGTCGCCGACAGGTGATACTTGGCGACCTTGTCCAGGCAGGCCAGGTCCTTGATCAACCGGTGGCGCAGCATGAAACCACGCCAGAAGTCGCCCGTCGGGCAATCGATGAAGAACAGCGTGCCCTGGTCATCGACCAGCAGGTTGCGCCATTTGAGATCGTTGTGGGCGAAATGGTGATCGTGCATTACCCGGGTGTGCCGCGCCAGCTGACGGCTGACATGATCGACCCAGGCCGCGTCACGCAGGCGCGGGTCATTGCGCTCGGCCAACGCCGAGAGGTCCTCGGTGCGTGGCAGTTCGCGAGTGATCATCGCCCCACGGCCAAACGCCAGGCCCTGGCGCTCGAGGCCCCAGGCGACCACGTCGGCGGTGGGGATGCCCCACTTGGCGAACTGCTTGAGGTTCTGCCACTCAGCCTTGACTCGCGGGCGCCCCAGGTAGCGGCGCATGTGCTTGCCGGCTCCGGTGTAGCGTTTGACGTAGTAGTTGACCCCGTCCCGTTCGATGCGGATGACCTCGCTCAACGGGTCGCGGGTCAGACGCTCGCCCTTGATGGCGAACACCGCGTCGATACTGCCGAAATCGGCCGCCAGGTGCGCATACTCAGGCGCCAGGTTCCAGCTCGCCATCAGAGTGCGTCCCCGTAACGTTGCTTGCGGTCGTAGAGCTTCTGCGCCTTGCGCTCCAGCCAGGCGAGCAGTGCAGCCTCGTCCTTGAGCACCTGGCGCAACGGGCGCTGGAAGTAGCCGCGCAAAAAGCGCAGCTTGTCGCGACGGGTCAGACCGATGTCCAGGGCCGAGAAATACAGGGCCGCCAGGTCCTTGTCGCGCCAGCGGCGGCTGACCGTCGCCCGGGTCTGGGCACGGTGCAGGTCGATCACCGACAGCCGGAAGTCGTCCGCCGTCACCGGGCGATCGGTGTGCAGCAGGAAGTGGCAGATGTAGCAGTCGCGGTGGTTGACCCCGGCGCGGTGCATGCCGCCGGTCATCTTCGCCACCTCGGCGATCAGCGCGCGCTTCAGGCGGGGCGCTGGCGGCTGCTTCACCCAATCGATGCTGAAGTCTTCCAGGCTGACGGTCGGCGCCAGCTCCTCGGTGACGATGAACGAGTGCTGGGTGGCCGGGTTGCCACCCCGCTCGCCGTAGGCCACCGCGGTCATGGTCGGCACGCCGACTTCATGCAGGCGCTGGATCGCACGCCATTCCTGGCCAGCACCGAGCACCGGCAGCTTGGCGCTGAACAGGTTCTTGAAGATCTCACCCCAGCCGATGCCACGGTGGATCTTGACGAAGAAGCCCGCGCCATCGACCTCGGTACGCAGGGTGCGACGGCCTTCCAGCTCGCGGTACACCTCGCCCTGCAGGGCTTCGACGGCGTCGAAGGGGTCACGCCCGGCCCACAGGCGCTTGAACGGTTCGGCCAGTATCAGCTTCATGCGGTTTCCTGCCCAAGGATCACGTCGGCGGCATGTTGCGGCATGCTGTACAGGTCGGCGGTGGCGGCGAACGCCACACCGTTGCTCGACCAGGCTGCACGGGCCGCGGCGTCTTCGAGCATGCGTTGCAGATAAGCGTTGAGCTGGTCCTGCTCGAACGGCTCGTCCAGCACCAGGCCGCTGTCGGCCTCGGCGATGTAGTGGGCGTAGCCGCACACCTGCGACACCAGCACCGGCAGGCCGGCAACCAGCGCCTCGAGCAATACGGTACCGGTGTTTTCGTTGTAGGCAGGGTGGATCAGCAGATCGGCGCCGAGCAGGAAGCGTGGGATATCGCTGCGCCCCTTGAGGAACTGCACCTGATCACCCAGGCCGAGCGCAGTACTCTGCACCTGGAACAGCTTGGGGTCGTCCTGGCCGATGACCATCAGTTTCGTGCGTTTGCGCAGGCTCGATGGCAGCGCCGCGAGGGCCTTGAGGCTGCGGTCAACGCCCTTGGTCTTGAAGCCCGAGCCAATCTGTACCAGCAGCAGCTCGTCGTCGGCCAGGCCAAACTCCTGGCGGAAGGCGGCGCGGATGGCCTCGGCGTCGGCCGGGCGCCGGCGGTCCTGGGAAATGCCCGGCGGCAGCAGGTGGAAACGCGCCTCGGGAGTGCCGTAGTGCTTGATGAACAGCGGCTGCTGCACCTCGGAGATCATCAGGATCTCGGTACGTGCGTCCTTGGCGAACACCGCCCGCTCGTATTCGGCGAAGTGGCGATAGCGGCCCCAGCGGCGGTAGAGGCCGCCGCGCAGGGTCTGGGCCTTGTCCTCGAAGCAGCCGTCGGCGGCGTAGTAGACATCCAGGCCAGGCATCTTGTTGAAGCCGATCAGGCGATCGACCGGACGCTTGGCCAGGTCCGCCGCCATCCACGCACTGAGCTTCTCGTTGCGGCGATGGTTGAACAGCGCCTTGACCGGCGCCACCAGCACCTCGAAGCCCGGCGGAATGTCACCTTCCCAGATCAGCGTGTACACACGGATCTGGTGGCCACGCTTCTGGCATTCGAGGGCGATGCGCATGAAGTCACGCTGCAGCCCGCCAAAGGGGAAATACTTGTAGAGCACAAAAGCCAGTTGCATCAACGAACATCCTCAGCCAGCAGCAGCGCGCTCAAGCGGCCCGCCACATGCTCGGGATTCAGGCGAGTGAAGCACAGCGGCCACTCGCGTTTGAGATCGAACCGGCGCAGGTCCTCGGCGCTCGGTTTGTAGGTGCACTTCTTCTGCAGGCACGGGGCGCAGGGGAAGTCGCTCGCCTGGTGGATCTGGGCGCGTCCGTAGGCACCGGTCAGACCAGGGTTGGTGGGGCCGAACAGGGAGATGGTCGGCACATCCAGGGCGGCGGCCAGGTGGCCCAGGCCGGTGTCCACCGCCACGCAGGCCTTGGCGGCGGCCAGCACACGGGCTACGCCAGCCAGGTTCAATTTGGGCAGCACCTGGCAATTGTTCAAGCCCTGGGCGATACGCTCGGCGCGGGCTTTTTCCGCAGGGTTGCCCCATGGCAGCATTACCTGCAGCTTGCGCCGGCCCATGCGCTCGGCCAGCTCGCGCCAGTAGGCCTCAGGCCAATGTTTAGTGGCCCAGGTGGTGCCATGCAGGAACACCACGTAAGGCGCGGCGGGCGGCAGTTGCAAGCGGTTGAGGTCAAGGCCGTAGTTGCCCAGCCCTTCCGGCAGGTCGTAGGCCAGGGCCAGGGCGAACAGTTGCCGCACGCGTTCAACGGCATGCTGGCCGACAGCGACCGACAGCCGCCGGTCGTAGAAGCGGCTGGCCCAGCCCTCACGGGCCGAGTAACGGTCCAGACCGGCTACCGGCGCTTTCACGTAACGGGTCAGCCAGGCCGACTTGACCAAGCCCTGGGCATCGATCACCAAGTCGTACTTGTGCTCGCGCAGGCGCTGCTTGAAGGCCTTCCATTCGCCGCTCTTGAGCGTCTGCCAGATATTCTTGCGCCAGCGGCGGATCGCCACCGGGATCACCTGGTCGACCGCCGGGTGCCAGCTGGGGATCTCGGCGAAACCTTCCTCCACCACCCAGTCGAAACGGATGCCGGGGATGGCGTGGGCGGCGTCGGTAAGCGCTGGCAACGTATGGATGACGTCGCCCAGCGACGACGTCTTGATGATCAGGACCCGCACTCAGTCGACCTCGGCCACGGTTGCGATCAGGTCGGAGCCACCCAGGCTGTGCAAGGCGGCGATCACTTTAGCCGGCTCCAGCAGCCGCAGGCAGTTGTAGTGGCCGAAGCGGCAGGTGCGGTCGAAGCAGGGGCTGCATTCGATACCGGTGCGCACCACTTCCACCTGGTCGGCCAGCGGCGGGGTGAAGCCCGGCGAGGTCGAGCCATACACCGCCACGAGCGGACGGTTGAGGGCGGCGGCCACGTGCATCAGGCCGGAGTCATTGGACACCACCGCGCTGGCGCAGGACATCAGGTCGATGGCCTCGGCCAGCGAGGTCTCGCCGGCCAGGTTGCAGGATTCTTCGCGCAGGCCCGGGATCAGTCGGTCGCGGATCTGCTCACCGACCGGGTGGTCGTTCTTCGAACCGAACAACCACACCTGCCAGCCCTGGCGGATCATCGCCTCGGCCACCTCGGCGTAATGCTCGGCGGGCCAGCGCTTGGCCTCGCCGAACTCGGCGCCGGGGCACAGGGCGAGCACCGGGCGGTCCAGCTCCAGGCCAAACTTGGCCAGGGCGGCCTCGCGGCTGGCGGCCTCGATTTGCAGGGCCGGGCGCGGATACGGCTTAGGCAGCTCGGTACCCGGTGCGTAGGCCAGGGCCATGAAGCGCTCGATCATCAGCGGGTAACGCGCCTTGTCCAGCTTGCGCACATCGTTGAGTAGCAGGTAGCGCATCTCGCCGCGCCAGCCGGTGCGCTTGGGGATGCCGGCGAAATACGGCACCAGCGCCGACTTGAGCGAATTGGGCAGCAGGATCGCCTGGTCGTACTGGCCGGCCAGCGACTTGCCGATGCGCCGCCGCGTGGCCAGCTCCAGCGCGCCGTGGCCGAGCGGGAAGCTCAAGGCCTGGCGCACCTCGGGCATGCGTTCGAGGATCGGCCGGCTCCACTCGGGTGCCAGCACGTCGATCACGCAGTCGGGGTGCTGCTGTTTGAGGCTCTGGAACAGGGTCTGCGCCATCACCATGTCGCCGACCCAGCTGGGGCCAATGATCAGTATTCTCATGCTTTATCCAGAAACATTCGGGGAGGCTGCAGGCTGCGCTACAACCTGGCCTCCCCTCTTTATATTCAGGCTATGTGGCGGACAGTGTACCACCGAGGGCGCATTGCGCCCTTTTCGCCGCAGCGCGGCCCCGGCAAGCTCAGGTCAACCCAAGCTGCCCCCAGATCCGCCTTACCTCACGGCGCTCCTCGGCGAACTGCGCCGCGTCGATCATCCCGGCCTGCTTCTGCAAGGCCTGGCGGTGCGAGGCCGAGCGGAACGCCTTGTACAGTTCGCGCAGCAGCACGGCGTCGGCGGCGGGCATCAACCCGGCCTGTTCGAGCTCTTCGAGGATACGGATGTTGTCGGTCCAGCGCAGTATGGCCGGATGGTCGTGGGACCAGGCCAAAGCGGCGTATTGCACCATAAATTCGATATCCACGATACCGCCGGCATCCTGCTTGATATCGAAGGGCTGGCCGGCATCGAAGGCATTGCCCGCAGTGCCTGCGCCGGTGGCCTTGGTGCCCAGGTTGTCACGCATCTTGGCGCGCATCTCGCTCACTTCGACGCGCAGCTTGTCCAGGTCGCGGGGCTGGCCAAGCACCTTGGCCCGAACGCCCTCGAAGGCCGTCGCCACCTGCGGGCAGCCGACCAGCACCCGGGCCCGTACCAGGGCCTGGTGTTCCCAGGTCCAGGCCTCGTTCTGCTGGTAGCGCTCGAAGGCGCCCAACGAGCTCACCAGCAACCCCGAGGCGCCGGACGGGCGCAAGCGCATGTCCACGTCGTAGAGCTGGCCGGAGTTGGTCTGGGTGGTCAGCAGGTGGATGATGCGCTGACCCAGGCGGGTGTAGAACTGCGCGCTGTCGATGGGCTTGGCGCCGTCGGTCTCGGCGTTCGGGTCGCCATCGTGGATGAACACCAGGTCCAGGTCCGAGCCGTGGCCCAGCTCGAGGCCGCCGACCTTGCCGTAGCCGACGATGATGAAGCCCGGGTCGCACAGGCTGCCGTCGCTGCGCTTGGGCTGGCCATGGCGCGCCACGGTCTGGCGCCAGGCCAGGGCCAGCACCTGGTCGAGAATGGCCTCGGCCAGCCAGGTCAGGTAGTCGCTGACCTTCATCAGGGGCAGGTTGCCGCTGATCTCCGAGGCGGCCACGCGCAGGCTGTGGGCCAGCTTGAAGTGGCGCAGCGCCTCCATCTGCTGCTCAAGGTCATCCTCGGGGATGCGGGTGAGCCGCTCACGCAGCTCGGCGGCCAGCTCCGGGGCCAGCGGCGGGCTGAACAGCCGGCCTTCATTGAGCAGCTCGTCAAGCAGCAGCGGGTAACGGGCAATCTGCTCGGCAATCCATGGACTGGCCGCGCACAAGGTCAGCAGACGACGCAGCGCGCCGGGATTTTCGGTGAGCAGCACCAGGTAGGCCGAGCGGCGCGCCACCGCCTCGACCAGGGGCAGCACCCGCTCCAGCACCAGGTCAGGGTTGTCATGCTCGACCGCCTGGGCCAGCAGGCGCGGGATGAAGGCATCCAGGCGCTCACGACCGATGCGCTGCATCGAACGCAGCGTCGGGCTGACCCGCAAGGCATTGAGCCGGCGCAGCGCCTCGGCAGGCTGGTGGAAACCGGCCTCCTGCAACTGGCGCCCGGCGGCTTCTTCATCCTGGGCCTGCTCCCACAGGGGCGACCATTCGCCACCGACTACGAGTTCGCCCTCGGCTTCATCCTCATCCGGATCGGCGATCACCTGACGGAAATGCCAGTCGATCCGCCCACGCCAGTGCATCAGTTGGGCATGGAAGCCATCCCAATCGGCAAAGCCCAGCATATAGGCGATGCGCGCGCGGTCGGTCGGGTCATCCGGCAGCATCTGGGTCTGGCGGTCGGCGATGGCCTGGATCGCGTGCTCGGTGTAACGCAGGAACTCATAGCCGTCGCGCAGCTCGGCGACCACCGCCGGCGGCAGGTAGCCCTGGCCCTCCAGGGTGGTCAGCACCTTCAGCAGCGGCCGCTGCTGCAGGCTCAGGTCGCGCCCGCCATGGATCAGCTGGAATGCCTGGGCGATGAACTCGACTTCGCGGATGCCGCCGGCCCCCAGCTTGATATTGTCGGCCATGCCCTTGCGCCGCACCTCCTGCTGGATCAGCTGCTTCATGGTGCGCAGCGCTTCGATCGCGGAGAAGTCCAGGTAGCGCCTATAGACGAAAGGCCGCAGCATTTCCTGCAGCTGCGCGCCGGCCGCCTGGTCGCCGGCCACCACCCGCGCCTTGATCATGGCGTAGCGTTCCCAGTCGCGCCCCTGATCCTGGTAGTACTGCTCCAGGGCATTGAAGCTGAGCACCAGCGCGCCGGCCGAACCGTACGGGCGCAGGCGCATGTCGACACGGAACACGAAGCCATCGACGGTGACCGGGTCGAGCGCCTTGATCAGGCGCTGGCCGAGGCGGGTGAAGAACTCCTGGTTGTCCAGCGAGCGCTTCACGCCTTCGGTTTCACCGCCCTCGGGGAAGGCGAAGATCAGGTCGATGTCCGACGACAGGTTCAACTCCACCGCGCCCAACTTGCCCATGCCCAGCACCACCAGGTGCTGGGGCTGGCCGCTGCGGTTGCCGATGGGGGTGCCGAACTGCTGGCAATGGCGCGGGTAGAGCCATTGATAGGCTTCGTCGATGCTGGCATCGGCCAGGTCGGACAGATCGCGGCACGTCTCGGCCAACGCTGCCTGGCGGGTCAGGTCGCGCCAGATGATGCGCAACTGCTGGCGGTTGCGCTCACGGCGCAGGTTGCGCGCCAGTTCGTCCTCGCTTTGCGCGGCCTGGGCGACGACATGGATGTGAGCGCGAAGTTGGCCCGGGGTGTATGCCTGGTCCATCGCGCCACTGGCCAGCAGCTCGAACAGCACCGCCGGATCGCGCTGGGCCTGCTCCAGGACGAAGTCACTGGCCGCAGCGACCTGGTCGAACTGGCGACGATGCTCGGCGCCCAGGCTGTCCAGGTGCAGATCAGCATGACCGGCCAAGGCATCGCGGAGAAATTGCTGGTTGCGAGCGACCAGTGGTTGGAGAGCGGCAGGCAGATCGAGCGGCAAAGGCAGGCGCATGGTCTATCCTTGATCGGCGTGAAAGAGAGCGGTTGGAGAGGTCAAACGGGGGTTGGACCACGGTTGGACTGTCGTACAAAAGTTGGAAATAGCTGATAAAGACGAAAAATTGGCAAAACCCATCAAGATTCACCTGCTCGCGACACACCGCCAACCAACATGAACGTTTTTCCTCACAACCCGGGATGCGACCAAACGTCGCATTTGTGTAGTTTTACTACTACGCCCAACGTGCAAAAGCATGAAATGCGAAAGCATTTGTAGTAAAACTACACCGCGCCGGATGACTGTCCGGTAATCCAAGAATTCACGACGTCTGCCCATAAGGCCAGTCGCAAACTCAGGCCATCGATTCTGGTGGCCTTTCCGCCCTGGAGCAAGCCATGCAAGACCTCGATCCAATCGAAACCCAGGAATGGCTGGATGCCCTGGAGTCGGTCCTCGACAAAGAAGGCGAAGACCGCGCTCATTACCTGATGACCCGTATGGGCGAGCTGGCCACCCGCAGTGGCTCCCAGCTGCCATATGCCATCACCACGCCGTACCGCAACACCATCCCTGTCACCCACGAAGCACGCATGCCCGGCGACCTGTTCATGGAACGCCGCATTCGCTCGATGGTGCGTTGGAACGCCCTGGCCATGGTCATGCGCACCAACCTGAAAGACTCGGACCTGGGCGGACACATCTCCAGCTTCGCCTCCAGCGCCACCCTGTATGACATCGGCTTCAACTACTTCTTCCAGGCCCCGACCGACGAACACGGCGGCGACCTGATCTTCTTCCAGGGCCACGCATCCCCAGGCGTCTACGCCCGCGCCTTCATGGAAGGCCGCATCAACGAAGAGCAGATGAACAACTTCCGCCAGGAAGTGGACGGCAACGGCCTGTCTTCGTACCCGCACCCATGGCTGATGCCTGACTTCTGGCAGTTCCCGACCGTTTCGATGGGTCTGGGCCCGATCCAGGCCATCTACCAGGCGCGCTTCATGAAGTACCTGGAAGCCCGTGGCTTCATCCCGGCCGGCAAGCAGAAGGTCTGGTGCTTCATGGGCGACGGCGAGTGCGACGAGCCGGAATCCCTGGGCGCAATCGCCCTGGCCGGCCGCGAGAAGCTGGACAACCTGATCTTCGTCATCAACTGCAACCTGCAGCGCCTCGACGGCCCGGTTCGCGGCAACGGCAAGATCATCCAGGAACTCGAAGGCGTGTTCCGTGGCGGTGGCTGGAACGTCAACAAAGTCGTCTGGGGCCGCTTCTGGGACCCACTGCTGGCCAAGGACACCAACGGTGCCCTGCAACGCCGCATGGACGAAGTCATCGACGGCGAGTACCAGAACTACAAGGCCAAGGACGGCGCGTACGTCCGTGAGAACTTCTTCAACACCCCAGAGCTCAAGGCCATGGTCGAAGACCTGTCCGACGAGGAGATCTGGAAGCTCAACCGTGGCGGCCACGACCCGTACAAGGTCTACGCGGCCTACCACCAGGCCGTGAACCACAAAGAGCAGCCAACCGTCATCCTGGCCAAGACCATCAAGGGTTACGGTACCGGTGCCGGCGAAGCCAAGAACACCGCGCACAACACCAAGAAGGTCGACGTCGACAGCCTGCGTCACTTCCGTGACCGCTTCGACATCCCGGTCAAGGATGCCGACCTCGAGAACCTGCCATTCTTCAAGCCCGAAGAAGGTTCCGCCGAAGCCAAGTACCTGGCCGAACGCCGTGCTGCCCTGGGCGGTTTCGTGCCGCAGCGCCGCGCCAAGAGCTTCAGCGTGCCGACCCCGCCACTGGAAACGCTGAAAGCGATCCTCGACGGCTCGGGCGACCGCGAAATCTCCACCACCATGGCCTTCGTGCGCATCCTGGCGCAGCTGGTCAAGGACAAGGACATCGGCCAGCGCATCGTCCCGATCATCCCGGACGAAGCCCGTACCTTCGGTATGGAAGGCATGTTCCGCCAGCTGGGCATCTACTCGTCGGTCGGCCAGCTCTACGAGCCAGTCGACAAAGACCAGGTGATGTTCTACCGCGAAGACAAGAAGGGCCAGATCCTCGAGGAAGGCATCAACGAAGCCGGCGCCATGTCGTCGTTCATCGCTGCCGGTACCTCGTACAGCTGCCACAACCAGCCGATGCTGCCGTTCTACATCTTCTACTCGATGTTCGGCTTCCAGCGTATCGGCGACCTGGCCTGGGCTGCTGGCGACAGCCGCACCCGTGGTTTCCTGATCGGCGGTACCGCCGGCCGTACCACCCTCAACGGTGAAGGCCTGCAGCACGAAGACGGTCACAGCCACATGATGGCGGGCACCATCCCGAACTGCCGCACCTACGATCCGACCTACGGCTACGAGCTGGCGGTGATCATCCAGGACGGCATGAAGAAGATGACCGAAGAGCAACAGGACATCTTCTACTACATCACCGTGATGAACGAATCCTACCAGCAGCCAGCCATGCCGGCCGGTGTCGAGGAAGGCATCATCAAGGGCATGTACCTGCTCGAAGAAGACACCCGCGAAGCCGCGCACCACGTGCAGTTGATGGGCTCCGGCACCATCCTGCGCGAAGTCCGCGAAGCGGCGAAGATCCTGCGTGAAGAGTTCAACGTCGGCGCCGACGTGTGGAGCGTCACCAGCTTCAACGAACTGCGTCGCGACGGCCTGGCCGTGGAACGCGCCAACCGCCTCAAGCCGGGCCAGAAGCCTCAGCAGACCTACGTCGAAGAGTGCCTGGCCGGTCGCAAGGGCCCGGTCATCGCCTCCACCGACTACATGAAGCTGTTCGCCGAGCAGATTCGCCAGTGGGTGCCGAGCAAAGAGTTCAAGGTCCTGGGTACCGACGGTTACGGTCGCAGCGACAGCCGCAAGAAGCTGCGTCACTTCTTCGAAGTCGACCGCCACTTCGTGGTGCTGGCTGCCCTGGAAGCCCTGGCTGACCGTGGCGAGATCGAACCCAAGGTTGTGGCTGACGCCATCGTCAAGTTCGGCATCGACCCGGACAAGCGCAACCCACTGGACTGCTGAGGAGTATTTTTAAGTGAGCGAACTCATTCGCGTACCTGACATCGGCAGCGGTGAAGGTGAAATCATCGAGCTGTTCGTCAAGGTCGGTGACCGTATCGAGGCCGACCAGAGCCTGCTGACCCTGGAGTCCGACAAGGCCTCCATGGAGATTCCGGCCCCCAAGGCCGGCGTGGTCAAGGAACTGAAGGTCAAGCTGGGCGACCGCCTGAAAGAAGGCGACGAGCTGCTGGTCCTGGAAGTCGAGGGTGCCGCTGCCGCGGCGCCTGAGGCTCCGGCCGCGGCCCCGGCAGCTGCTCCAGCGCCTGCCGCTGAAGCCGCGCCTGCTGCTCCGGCCGCAGCCCCGGCTGCCGCCAGCGTACAGGACATCCACGTGCCGGATATCGGCTCGTCGGGCAAGGCCAAGATCATCGAAGTGCTGGTCAAGGTCGGCGACACCGTCGAAGCCGACCAGTCGCTGATCACCCTGGAGTCCGACAAGGCCTCCATGGAGATCCCGTCGCCTGCCGCTGGCGTGATCGAAGCCGTGCTGTGCAAGCTGGAAGACGAAGTTGGCACCGGCGACCTGATCTTCAAGATCAAAGCCGCTGGCGCTGCTCCTGCCGCCGCTCCGGCGCCGGCCGCTGCAGCACCGGCCAAGGCTGAAGCCGCTTCGGCCGCGGCACCTGCCGCTGCTGCTCCGGCTGCCGCCCCTGCACCGGTCGCCACCGCGCCTGCCGCCGGCAGCAACGCCAAGGTCCATGCCGGCCCTGCCGTTCGCCAGCTGGCCCGTGAATTCGGCGTCGACCTGGGCTCGGTCGCGGCCACTGGCCCGCACGGCCGTATCCTCAAGGAAGACGTGCAGGTCTACGTCAAGGCGATGATGCAGAAGGCCAAGGAAGCCCCGGCTGCCGGCGCCACCGGTGGTGCCGGCATCCCGCCGATCCCGGCCGTCGACTTCAGCAAATTCGGTGAAGTCGAAGAAGTCGCCCTGACCCGCCTGATGCAGGTCGGTGCCGCCAACCTGCACCGCAGCTGGCTGAACGTGCCGCACGTGACCCAGTTCGACTCCGCCGACATCACCGAGCTGGAAGCCTTCCGCGTTGCGCAGAAGGCCGTGGCCGAGAAGGCTGGCGTCAAGCTGACCGTGCTGCCGCTGCTGCTCAAGGCCTGCGCCTTCCTGCTCAAGGAACTGCCGGACTTCAACAGCTCGCTGGCACCAAGCGGCAAGGCGATCATCCGCAAGAAGTACGTGCACATCGGCTTCGCCGTGGACACCCCGGACGGCCTGCTGGTCCCTGTGATCAAGAACGTCGACCAGAAGAGCCTGCTGCAACTGGCTGCCGAAGCCGCCGCGCTGGCCGAGAAGGCCCGCACCAAGAAGCTCTCGGCCGACGACATGCAAGGCGCCTGCTTCACCATCTCCAGCCTCGGTCACATTGGCGGCACCGGCTTCACGCCGATCGTCAACGCGCCGGAAGTGGCGATCCTCGGTGTGTCCAAGGCGACCATGCAGCCAGTCTGGGATGGCAAGGCCTTCCAGCCCAAGCTGATGCTGCCGCTGTCGCTGTCCTACGATCACCGTGTGATCAACGGCGCCGCCGCCGCGCGCTTCACCAAGCGCCTGGGCGACGTGCTGGGCGATATCCGCACCATGCTGCTGTAATAGCTGCACGCTGCCCCTCACTCGAGGGGCAGCACCGTTTTCGAGCTGCCACGCTCGTACCTCAACCCCGCCAATTGGCGGGGCTTTTTTTATCAGCTGCAAGCTGCAAGCTCCTGACCTTCAGATTCCCCCCCACCAGCCGACAACCTGTTCACAGCATCCCGCATGGCCGCTTGCCAGCCCACGGGACATGATGCAACCTTGCCCGATACGCCGTGCCTCAGGCCGCGCCCCAGTTCAAGCGAGTCTTCGATGAAAAGCCAACCCGATGCCGCCAGCCGTGTGGCGGCCGAGGTCGTGACGCAGCTCCCCGTGCCCTCGCGGCTCGGCATGCTGCGTTTCGAACGGCTGAACGAAGCCAGTTGGGCGATGCTTTACCTCGATCCGGCCTGCGACCGCCAGTTCGGCCTGCCCGCCGCCGAGCTCTGCGCCCTGATCGGCTCGCCCTATGCCAGCCTCATGGAGCCGGAGGCGCGCTACAAGCTGCACGACGAGATCCAGTTGCAACTGGCCCAGCGCGGCTATTACCGGGTGTGCTACACCCTGCACGCCAGCCCTGCGCCACTGCGCCTGCTGGAGGTCGGCGAAAGCTACAAGCAGCACAACCGCCAATTGTTGCGTGGCTACCTGACGGCCTTCGATGACCACCAGCAGGACGCCCCCGACCTCGACGCCAACGATCTGGAATCGCGCAACAACCGCCTGCAGCTGGCCCTGCAGCTGAACCAGCGCGCCCAGCAGGAGCAGCTCGAGCACCTGGACCGGGTACGCGCCCAGCAAGACCTGATCCTGCGCCTGGCGCGACAGCGCTACAGCGTGGGCAACTCGCTGCTCGAAGCCGCCGAGCTGATCACCCGCAGCGCCTGCGAGATCTACCGGGTCGACTGCGCCAGCATCTGGTACCTGAATGACCAGCGCCTGGAGCCAATCAGCGCCTGGTATCGCCGCGAACAGCAGCACCGCATGCCCGAAGCGATCGACGCCAGCCGCTTCCCCGACTACCTCGAGGCCCTGCACGCCAGCCGCGCCATCGACGCCCACAACGCCAGCCACGACCCACGTACCCGCGAAATGGCCGAGTCGCTGTACAGCACCGACGACAACGCCATGCTCGATGCCAGCATCCGCATCGATGGCCAGGTGGTCGGCGTGCTGTGCCTGGAGCAGACCGGCCAGCCGCGGGCCTGGCAGTCGGACGAGATCGCCTTTGCTGGCGAGCTGGCCGACCAGTTCGCCCAGGTCATCAACAACCACAACCGACGCACCGCCGCCAGCGCCCTGCACCTGTTCCAGCGGGCCGTGGAGCAAAGCGCCAGCGCCTTCCTGCTGGTCAACCGCGACGGCGTGGTGGAGTACGTCAACCCCAGCTTCACGGCGATCACCCAGTACAGCACCGAGGAAGTCCAAGGCCACCACCTGGCCGAACTGCCGGCCCTGGAAAACCTCAGCGAGCTGCTGTTCGACTCGCCGTCGAGCCTGGCCATGGGCAACAGCTGGCAGGGCGAGTTCAAGAGCCGGCGCAAGAACCTCGAGCCCTACTGGGGACAACTGTCGATCTCCAAGGTGTACGGCGACAACCGCGAGCTGACCCACTACATTGGCATCTACGAAGACGTCACCCAGAGCAAGCTGGCCCAGCAGCGCATCGAGCGCCTGGCCTACACCGACAACCTGACCAACCTGGGCAACCGCCCTGCGTTCATCCGCAACCTCGACGAGCGCTTCGCCCGCGACAGCAACAGCCCGATCTGCCTGCTGCTGGTGGACATCGACAACTTCAAGCGGATCAACGACAGCCTCGGCCACCAGACCGGCGACAAGTTGCTGATCAGCCTGGCCCGGCGCCTGCGCAACAGCCTGGCCAACGGCGGCAGCCTGGCGCGCTTCGCCAGCAACGAGTTCGCCGTGCTGCTCGACGATACCAGCCTCGATGACGGCCAGGGCGTGGCCCACCAGCTGCTGCGCACCCTCGACAAGCCGATGTTCGTCGACAACCAGCTGATCAACGTCACCGCCTCCGTGGGGCTGGCCTGCGCGCCGCTGCACGGCAGCGACCCGGCCACACTGATGAAGAACGCAGGCCTGGCCCTGCACAAGGCCAAGGCCAACGGCAAGCACCAGGTCCAGGTGTTCACCGAGGTGCTCAACGCCGAGGCCAGCTACAAGCTGTTCGTCGAGAACAACCTGCGCCGCGCCCTGACCCAGAACGAACTGGAAGTGTTCTACCAGCCCAAGCTCTGCCTGCGCAGCGGTCGCCTGCTGGGCCTTGAGGCGCTGCTGCGCTGGAACCACCCCGAGCGCGGCATGATCCGCCCCGACCAGTTCATCAGCGTGGCCGAGGAAACCGGCCTGATCATCCCCATCGGCAAGTGGGTGGTGCGCCAGGCCTGCCGCATGAGCCAGCAGCTGCGCGAAGCAGGTCTTGGCAACCTGCACGTGGCCATCAACCTGTCGCCCAAGCAGTTCTCCGACCCGGAGCTGGTTGGCTCGATCGCCGGCATCCTCAAGGAAGAAGCCCTGCCGCCGCACCTGCTGGAACTCGAGCTGACCGAAGGCCTGCTGCTCGAAGCCACCGAAGACACCCACCGCCAGCTCGACGAGCTCAAGGCCCTGGGCCTGACCCTGGCCATGGACGACTTCGGCACCGGTTACTCGTCGCTGAGCTACCTGAAGAAGTTCCCGATCGACATCATCAAGATCGACCGCAGCTTCATCAACGAGATCCCCGACAATCAGGACGACATGGAGATCACCTCGGCGGTGGTAGCCATGGCCCACAACCTCAAGCTCAAGGTGGTCGCCGAGGGCATCGAGACGCCCGAGCAGTTGGCATTCCTGCGCCGGCACCGCTGCGACGTCGGCCAGGGTTACCTGTTCGACCGCCCTATCCCGGGGCGCGAGCTGAGCGAGAAGCTGCGCCGCTATCCGCGTGGGCCGGTGGACTGACAGCAGCGTAAAGCTCGGGCACTATAGAAGCCATTCGGTCCCCATCGCGGGGCAAGTCGCATCGGCGCACCGCCGCTCCCACGCAGACTGTGTATAGCCTGCGTGGGGGCGGCGGTGCGCCGATGCGACTTGCCCCGCGATGGGTCCAACACCTATCCAACTGAAAAGACACAGAGGAACGGCCATGGTCCTGCGTTCGGAAATCCTGGTGAACAAAAACGTCCTGCCCACCGCGGAACAGGCCCTGCCTGGCCGTGAAACCCCGATGACCCTGCCCGAGTTCCACTACGTGTTCGAAGGCACCCCGCTGCTCGGCCCGTTCTTCGAAGGCGACATCGACTTCGCCATCTTCGGCCTGGGTTGCTTCTGGGGCGCCGAACGGCGCTTCTGGCAGCGCGAGGGCGTGGTCAGCACCGTGGTCGGCTACGCCGGCGGCTTCACCCCCAACCCGACCTATGAAGAGGTCTGCTCGGGCCTGACCGGCCACACCGAAGTGGTACTGGTGGTGTTCGACAAGAACAAGGTCAGCTACCGCGAACTGCTGGCGATGTTCTGGGAGCTGCACAACCCGACCCAGGGCATGCGCCAGGGCAACGATGTCGGCACCCAGTACCGCTCGGCGATCTACTGCACCTCTGCGCAGCAACTCGAGGAAGCCCAGGCCAGCCAGGCCGCCTACCAGGCCGAGCTGAGCAAGGCAGGCTTTGGCGAGATCACCACCGAGATCGCCCAGGCGCCGACCGTGTACTTCGCCGAGGCATACCACCAGCAGTACCTGGCCAAGAACCCGGACGGCTACTGCGGCATCGGTGGCACCGGCGTGTGCCTGCCGCCCAGCCTGCAGGGCAACTGAGCCATGATCCTGTTCCATTCGCCGTTGTCGCCGTTCGTACGCAAGGTGATGATCGTCTTGCACGAGACCGGCCAGCTGGAGCGCGTCACCGTGCAGGGCGTGAACATCAGTCCGCTGAACGGCGACGAGCAACTCAACCGGGACAACCCGATCGGCAAGATACCAGCCCTGCGCCTGGACGATGGCAGCGTGCTGCACGACAGCCGAGTGATCTGCGAATACCTCGACAGCCAGCATGTCGGCCTGCCGTTGATCCCCCGCGAGGGCTCGGCGCGCTGGCGGCGCCTGACCCTGGCCGCGCAGGCCGACGCGATCATGGATGCCGCGGTGGCCACCCGCTACGAGACCTTCCTGCGCCCGGTGGACAAAAAGTGGGACGGTTGGGTGACAGCGCAGGGCGAGAAGATCCGCCGCGGGCTGGCGAGCCTGGAGCACGAGCACCTGGCAGAGATTATTTCCGGATTCGATATCGCCGCGATCGGTGTGGCCTGCGCCCTGGGTTATCTGGACTTGCGCCAGCCAGAGTTCGACTGGCGCGGAGAGTATCCGGGGCTGGCGGCGTGGTATGCCGAGGTCAGCCAGCGGGCGTCGATGCTGGCCACCGCGCCGGCAGCCTGACCGGGTCCTATCGCGGGACAAGTCGGGCCGCCGCATCGCCGCTCCCACGCCAAAATCTGGATCGGCGTGGGAGCGGGCTTGCCCCGCGATGGCCTCACCTCGGTAGTCCAGGAAACAACTGCCCGATCCTCATCGCCAACCAGCGCCCGATCTCACGGTCCTCCCTCATACCGCCCTCCCCACCCGCGACCAGTCCAGCCGGCGGGTCAACACCATGAACACACCCAGCAGGCCGAAGCACAGCAACGAGCCCATCAGCAATGCGTAGTCCTCGGCGCTGAGCAGCCCGTAGAGCATGCCGTACAACGCCGCCAGCCCCGCCGCAAAGCCCACCCCCCGCCCGAGGCTGCGCAGCACGTGGACCAGGTAGAAGCCGATCAGCAGCACACAGCCCGACGCCGACAGCCCATAGGCCAGGCCGAACCCCAGGTGCTCCGACAACGACAACAGCAGCAGGTAGAAGAACGCCAGGGCCACGCCCACCAGGATGTACTGCACCGGGTGCACGCTGAGGTTCTTCAGCACCTCGAACAGGAAGAAGCCGGCAAAGGTCAGGGCGATGAACAGCAGGGCATACTTGATCGCCCGCTCGCTCTTGAGGTACTGGTCCACCGGGTCGACGAAGCTCACGCCGAACGCCCGGTCGGTGAAGTCAGCGCACTTCTGCGCCGTGGCGCACAGGCGCACCGCCTCTTCCAGGTTGGTGGCGAAGAACGTGGTCTGCCAGTGGGCGCTGAAGCCCTTCTCGTCGATGGCGCGGCGGCTGGGCAGGAAGTTGCCGATGAAGCTTGGGTGCGGCCAATTGGCGCGCATGTCCACGGTACTGCTGCGCCCGACCGGCAGCACGGCCAGTTGCCCGGTGCCCAGCAAGTCCAAATCGAAGGCATAGGTGAACTCCCGGGCCTGCGGTTCGCTGAACTGCGGCAGGTCCACATGCACGCCGCCCGGTAACCAGTCGACACCGTTGCCGGGCTGGAACGGCAGGCGCTGGTCGTCCAACTTCAGTTCAAGGCTGTTCTCGATGCCGCGGATATCACTGATGCCGACCATCAGCCGCGGCTTGTCGAAGCGATAGTCCTCGTAGTCCTTCTCGATCCCCCAGCGCTCGGGCAGCTTGAAGCGGCCGCTGATCCTGCTCTTGGCATGGAACAGGCGCGCCTGGTAGATGCCCCGGGCACGCAGCTCGGTATCAACGCCCACATCCATTTCGAAAGTTTCCGGCAAGAAGTACAGCTGGCCATGGACCGTGCTGGTTTCCTGGACGCTCTTGCCGTCCTTGTCGATCCAGCGGCGCTCGTACTTGCGATAGGGCACCACCACGACCGGGCCGCTGACCAGCTGGTCGAAGCTGGAGCTCGCGGCGATCTCGCCCAGCACGTTGTTGCGCAGTTGCTGCCGCTCGTCGATCAGCCCGCCGATCATCAGCAGGGGAATCAGCAGCAGCAGGATCAGCACGGCGATCAGGCCGAGCTTGAAACCTAGGGTCTTGTTCATGGGGTTGGGCTCCGTTTGCGATGCGGGCAGTGTCTGCCCGCTGCGTGGAGCCCTTGGGGAGGGAATGTGGAGATTGTGTGGAGATTCGGGCTACCCGCGCGCATGCCATGCGCAAATCCCTGTGGGAGCCGGCTCGCCGGCGAAAGGGCCGCAAAGCGGCCCCCGGTAACTCAACTGACGCGCCGCGCCGGCAGCCACAACCTCACTCGCACGCCACCCTCGACGTTGTCCACCGCCAGCGCCCCGCCATGCAACTGCATCACCTCGGCCACGAAGTTCAGCCCCAGCCCGGTGCTCTTGCGCCCGGTCCCGGGCCTTGGCAGCGAATAGAACCGCTCGCTGACCCGGTCCAGGGCATATTCGGGGATCGCCTGCCCCTGGTTGAACAGGCTCAATGCCACACGCTCGCCATCGCGCTCCAGCTCGAAGGCCAGCGCGCCTTGCTGCGGAGTGAAGTCCAGCGCATTGTCCAGCAGGTTGGCCAGTGCCTGGCGCATCAGGAATGGATCGCACAGCAGCCTGAGGCCCGCCGGAATGCGCTGGCGCACCTGCAACCCGGCACCGTCTATCCTCGTGCCATGGGCCAGCAACAGCTCATCGATCAGCGCCGCCACCGCCACCTGCTGCTCGTCCTCCAGGGCCTGCATCTGTTCGACCCGGGCCAGGTTGAGCAGCCGCTCGATCATCTGCTGCAAGCGGTCGCTCTCGCGCTCGATGTTGCCGGCAAAACGCGCCCGCTGCTCTTGCGGCATGTCGCCCTGGAGCAGCTCCGAGGCGCCACGGATCGCCGCCAGCGGGCTCTTGAGCTCATGGGTGAGTGTGTGCACGTAGCGTTCGACATAAGCCTTGCCTTCGAGCTGGGTGCGCATGCGCTCCACCGCCGTGGCCAGCTGCAGCAGCTCGCCGCCCTTGTAGTGCGGCAACGCGGCACGCTGTCCCTCGCTGACCGCCTGGGCATAGTGGGTGAGTCGGCGCAGCGAGCGGGTCAACCACCACGACAGCGCCGCCCCCACCAACAGGCCAAGCACGATCAGCCCGAGGCCGAGGATCAGCAGGCGCCGCTCGGAGCGGTCGATGTACGGCTGCAGCGAGCTGTTGGGCTTGGCCACGGTGACCACGCCGATGATCTGGCCGCCGTCGAGGATCGGCGCCGCCACATGCATCACCGAGGTGCTTTCATCATCCGGGTCGCTGCGGGTCGAACGTGCGCCGTACTGGCCACGCAGGGTCAGGTAGACGTCGTTCCAGCGCGAATAATCCTTGCCCACGGCCTGGCCGCTGGAGTCGAGCAGGACGACGCCCTTGGCATCGGTCACGTAGATCCGGTGGCTGACCTGGTTTTTCGCCAATCCCCAGATCTGCGCGCTCGGGCGCCGCTCGCCATAGGAAGCCAGCACCTGCGACAGGCGGCTCTGGGTCAGGGTGCCGTTCTTCACATCGTCATGAAGGATCTCGGCCAGCAGGTTGGCGGTGTCCACCAGGGTTTCTTCCGATGACTGACGCACCACCGGGCGGATCTGCTCGCGCACCGTGTTGAGCAGGAAGTAGCCCGCCAGGCCGACGAACAGGAAGTACACCAGGAAGATGCGAATCCCCAGGCGCATCAGGCGTGCTCCGGGCTGTAGCTGTAGCCCAGGCCGCGGTGCGTCTGGATTGCCTCGGCGTCAGGCGCGACCTGGCGCAGCTTGGCGCGCAGGCTCTTGATATGGCTGTCGATGGTGCGCTCATAGCCTACGTCCGAAGCCACGCCCAGGCCATCGAGCAATTGCTCGCGGCTGAACACCCGGCGCGGTTGCTCGAGCAGGCTTTGCAACAGGCGGAACTCGTGGCGGGTGAGCGCCAGCGCCTGGCCCCGGTAGCTGATACGCATCGCCAGGGTATCGAGCTGGAACGGTGTGCTGTCGCTGGCCGCTTCAACCCTCGGCGTCATGCGCTTGAGGATCGCCCGCACCCGCGCCGCCACCTCGCGGGGGCTGAACGGCTTGACCACGTAGTCGTCGGCGCCGATCTCCAGGCCCAGCACGCGATCGATCTCGGCGTCGCGGGCGCTGAGAAACATTACCGGCACCTCGCTGAAACGGCGCAACTGGCGGCAGGTTTCGAAACCGCTGATGTCAGGCAGGCCGATGTCTAGGATCACCAGGTCGGCCGGGCGCAGACGCTGTTGCTCGACGGCAGCGCTGCCGAGGGTCACCCACTCGGTGCTGTGGCCGTCGGCCTGCAGGGCGTAGATGAGGGTGTCGGCGATGGCGGATTCGTCTTCGACGATGAGGATGTGGGGCATCTGAGCGGCAAGCCTCGAGCTGCAAGCTTCAAGTGAAAGCGGATCGCGGCAACTTACACCGATCCGCCGTTTCTTGCAGCTTGTCGCTCGATGCTTGCAGCTTCTGCATCAGCAGCCCGGATTGCCTGCCGTGAACTTCTCGCGCGGATCCACTGCTGCCTTGAACTTGCGCAGGGCCTTGGAGCCGATCAACAGCGGATAACGGAAATTGCTGCGGTCAACCAGGTTGACCTCCACGGTGCGTTTCACATCGCCCAGGCACATTTCCAGGTCGATCACCGGGCGATGCGAGAGCGCTGGCGACTCCTCCTCGTCATCTTCCTCGGCGCGGTTCTTGATCTTGCTGATACGCGACACTTCATGTTCGTAGAGCTTGTCGCTGGCACCCTCGGTCGCCAGGCGGAAGCGCACCCACTCGTTGCCATCACGGGTGAACATCTCGATGTCCTTGGCCGACAGCGAAGCGGTCCAGGCACCGGTATCCATCTTGGCTTTGAGGGTCTGGCCGATCTCCGGCAGCTTGATGTTCTCGTAACGGCCATAGAGCGTCGGTTCGGCGGCCATCACCGGCAGCGCCAGAAGGGACAGCAGGGCAAGCAAGGGTTTCACAGGGCAGGCTTCCTTGAGAGGGGTCAGTGCTTAGACTGTGCGGGCAGGATAGGTTCGTCGCCACAGGTTAAACAACATAATGTGAAACATTTGTCCCAGTTAATGGACGTACGACGTTTGGCTAAGGGCCATACCCTGCTTATCATTGCCAACCGTTCACCTCACACAACAAGAGTCCCCTTATGCGTCGCCTGCTGACCGGCATCCTTACCCTCACCCTGCTGCTGCTCAACACCCTGGTGCTGATCGGCCCGTTGCTGGTCTTCGCCCTGCTCAAGCTCGTGCTGCCAGGCCGTGGCCGCGACTACGCATCGGCTGCAGTGATGTGGATCGCCGAGACCTGGTCGGAGATCGACAAGGCCATCTTCACCCTGTGCATCCCCACCCAATGGGATATCCGCGGCGTCGACACCCTGCGCCAGGACACCTCGTACCTGTGCGTGAGCAACCACCAGACCTGGGTCGATATCCCGGCACTGATAGAGAGCCTCAACCGTCGCGTGCCGTTCTTCAAGTTCTTCCTCAAGAAGGAGCTGATCTGGGTACCGCTGCTGGGCCTGGCCTGGTGGGGCCTGGACTACCCGTTCATGAAGCGCTACAGCAAGGCCTTCCTCGACAAGCACCCCGAACTCAAGGGCAAGGATCTGGAGATCACCAAGGCCGCCTGCGAGCTGTTCAAGCGCCAGCCGGTAACCGTGGTCAACTACCTCGAAGGCACCCGCTTCACCGAGGCCAAGCGCCAACAGCAGCAGTCGCCCTACCGCCACCTGCTCAAACCCAAGGCCGGCGGCGTGGCCTTCGTGCTGGCAGCGCTGGGCGAGCAGCTGGATGCGCTGCTCGACGTGACCATCGTCTACCCGGGCGACAAGGCACCAGGGTTCTGGGACCTGCTCAACGGTAGCATCAGCCGGGTAATCATCGACATACGCGTACGCGAGCTGGCCCCCGCGCTGAGCGAAGGCGACTACGAGAACGACCCGGTCTTCCGCCAGACGGTGCAGGCCTGGGTGAACCAGCTGTGGAGGGAGAAAGACCAGCGAATCGAGGCGTTGCGCGCCGAAATGCGTTGAAGCCAGTGGCATCAGCGCGGGTGATCCTGCTCTCGCGAAACGGGGGCCGGACTTGTGCCGCGAAAGGGCTGCTAGGCAGCCCCATACTTGCCGATCAGTTGATGATCTCGACAATATCCACATCCACTTCGCGACTCATCAGGTGCTTCTCCACCTCGCCGGTCAGCTTGACCTTGGTCTTGTCGTTGAAAGGGGTCGGCGGCAAGTCCTCATCGTCGATCTCGACGGTGATGGTGCCCGTGTTGTCTTTGAATTCGTACTTGTCGTCGTTGTTGATCTTCTTGGTCACAAAGCCCTGCAGCACCACCGGGGTATCGTCGGCGGCATCGTTGGCGGCGGCGACCGTGGTCACTGCCTGGGCGCCAGGGCCGGTGTAGCCGGCGGCCAGGGCGGCGGTGCTGAACAGCGGGGCGAGGATCAGGGGCAGGTAACGGGCTTTCATGGTGATCGGGTCCTGTTTGCGTTTTGATGGCCCCAGATTACCGACGATCGCTGAATTGAAACTTAATACAACAAAAAGCCCGGCACTTGGCAGGGCTTTTCGCGTTGCATATCTATTACTGGTGGTACTGCGCCGACAGTTCGTGCACGGCGTTGATGAACACGCCGGCGTGCTCCGGGTCAACCTCCGGGGTGATGCCGTGGCCCAGGTTGAACACATGGCCGCTGCCCTTGCCGTAGCTGGCCAGGATGCGCGCCACCTCCTTGCGGATGGCCTCGGGCTTGGCATACAGCACGGTCGGGTCCATGTTGCCCTGCAGCGCCACCTTGTCGCCTACGCGGCGGCGCGCGTCGCCGATCTCGCAGGTCCAGTCCAGGCCCAGGGCGTCGGCACCGGCATCGGCAATGCTTTCCAGCCACAGGCCGCCGTTCTTGGTAAACAGGATCACTGGAATCTTGCGCCCTTCGTGCTCGCGGATCAGACCGCTGACGATCTTGCGCATGTAGGCCAGGGAGAACTCCTGATAGGCCGCCGCCGACAGGTTGCCGCCCCAGGTATCGAAAATTTGCACGGCCTGGGCACCGGCCAGGATCTGGCCATTGAGGTAACTGGTGACCGACTGCGCCAGCTTGTCCAGCAGCAGGTGCAGGGCCTCGGGGTTGTCATAGGCCATGGCCTTGGTCTTGCGGAAGTCCTTCGACGAGCCGCCTTCGACCATGTAGGTGGCCAGGGTCCACGGGCTCCCGGAGAAACCGATCAGCGGCACGCGGCCGTTGAGCTCGCGACGGATGGTGCTGACTGCGTCCATCACGTAGCCCAGGTCCTTCTGCGGGTCGGGGATAGGCAACGCTTCGATGTCGGCCAGGGTGCTGATGACTTTCTTGAAGCGCGGGCCTTCGCCGGTCTCGAAGTACAGGCCCTGGCCCATGGCGTCGGGGATGGTGAGGATGTCCGAGAACAGGATCGCCGCGTCCAGCGGGTAGCGGTCCAGCGGCTGCAAGGTGACCTCGCAGGCGAACTGCGGGTTCATGCACAGGCTCATGAAGTCGCCGGCCTTGGCGCGGCTGGCGCGATACTCCGGGAGGTAGCGGCCGGCCTGGCGCATCATCCATACCGGGGTGACGTCTACGGGTTGCTTGAGCAGTGCACGCAGGAAACGATCGTTCTTCAGGGCAGTCATGTCGGCATCCGGAAAAAAAGTGCGGGCATTTTCTCAGACGCGGACGCAAAAGGCACGGCCATGGCCATGCGTTTTGTCTATCAGGTGCCATGGATCAAGCATTTTTGTATACAAACAGCATCGCGGGGCAAGTCGGAGCGGCGATCCGACTTGCCCCGCGATGCGATGGATCAGACTTCGAGGTAATCCAGAATGCCTTCAGCCGCCGTACGCCCTTCGAAGATCGCCGTCACCACCAGGTCCGACCCCCGCACCATGTCGCCACCGGCAAACACTTTCGGGTTGCTGGTCTGGTGCTTGAACTTGCCCTTCTCCGGGGCCACCACGCGGCCCTGGCTGTCCATCTGGATACCGAACTGCTCGAACCACGGTGCCGGGCTCGGGCGGAAGCCGAAGGCGATCACCACGGCGTCGGCCGGCAGGATCTCCTCGGAGCCCGGGATTGGCTCGGGGCTGCGGCGACCACGGGCATCCGGCTCGCCGAGACGGGTCTCGACCACCTTCACGCCCTCGACCTTGTCCTCGCCGACGATAGCGATGGGCTGGCGGTTGTAGAGGAACTTCACGCCCTCTTCCTTGGCGTTCTTCACCTCTTTGCGCGAACCCGGCATGTTGGCCTCGTCACGGCGATAGGCACAGGTCACCGACTTGGCGCCCTGGCGGATAGAGGTACGGTTGCAGTCCATCGCGGTGTCGCCACCGCCAAGCACCACGACCTTCTTGCCCTGCATGTCGACGAAGTCTTCCGGCGACTTCTCGAAACCGAGGTTGCGGTTGACGTTGGCGATCAGGAAGTCCAGCGCGTCGTGCACGCCCGGCAAGTCCTCGCCGGGGAAGCCGCCCTTCATGTAGGTGTAGGTGCCCATGCCCATGAACACTGCATCGTACTCGGCGAGCAGTTGCTCCATGGTAATGTCGCGGCCCACCTCGGTGTTCAGGCGGAACTCGATGCCCATGCCGGTGAAGACTTCGCGGCGATTGCTCAGCACGGTCTTTTCCAGCTTGAACTCGGGGATGCCGAAAGTCAGCAGGCCACCAATCTCGGGGTTGCGGTCGAACACCACCGGGGTTACGCCGGCACGCACAAGCACGTCGGCACAGCCCAGGCCGGCCGGACCGGCGCCGATGATGGCGACACGCTTGCCGGTCGGCTTGACCTTGGACATATCCGGGCGCCAGCCCATGGCGAACGCGGTGTCGGTGATGTACTTCTCCACCGAACCGATGGTGACCGCGCCGAAGCCGTCGTTCAGGGTGCAGGCCCCTTCGCACAGACGGTCCTGCGGGCACACGCGACCGCAGACTTCCGGCAGGGTATTGGTCTGGTGCGACAGCTCGGCTGCCGCCAGGATGTTGCCCTCGGAAACCAGCTTCAACCAGTTGGGAATGAAGTTGTGCACCGGGCACTTCCACTCGCAATACGGGTTGCCGCAGCCCAGGCAGCGGTGCGCCTGCTCCACGGACTGCTGCGGCTTGAAGGGTTCGTAGATCTCGACGAACTCCTTCTTGCGCTGGCGCAGCAGCTTCTTCTTGGGGTCTTTGCGCCCCACTTCGATGAACTGGAAGTCGTTGCTCAGACGTTCAGCCATTTTTCAAAACCTCTTAACAGCAGCTGCAAGCTACAAGCTGCAAGCCGCAAGACGATCACTTAAGCCGGGCAAACCTCGAAGCGCATTTACTTGCAGCTTGAGGCTTGCCACTTGCAGCTGTTCTTACTGCGGGTTGGCACGGGTGCTGGACAACAGGTGCTTGAGGTTGGCCGCCTTCGGCTTGACCAGCCAGAAGCGCCGCACGTAGTCGTCCAGGTTCTCCGAGAGCTCACGCCCCCACTCGCTGCCGGTCTCCTCCACATACTCGCCCAGGACCCGCGCCAGGTGGCTGCGGTAGGCTTCCATCGCCTCACCACTGATACGCTGGATTTCCACCAGCTCGTGGTTGAGTTTGTCGAAGAAGCTGTTGTCCATGTCGAGCACGTAGGCGAAGCCGCCAGTCATGCCAGAACCGAAGTTGTAACCGGTCTTGCCCAGGACGCAGACAAAGCCGCCGGTCATGTATTCACAGCAGTGATCGCCGGTGCCCTCGACCACAGCGTGGGCGCCGGAGTTACGTACAGCGAAGCGCTCGCCCGCGGTGCCTGCGGCGAACAGCTTGCCGCCGGTGGCGCCATACAGGCAGGTGTTGCCGACGATGGCGCTGTGCTGGGTTTCGAACGGGCTGCCGGCCGGTGGGACGATGGTCACTTTGCCCCCGGTCATGCCCTTGCCGACGTAGTCGTTGGCGTCGCCTTCCAGGTGCAGGTTCAAACCACCAGCGTTCCACACGCCGAAGCTCTGGCCCGCGGTGCCCTTGAAGCGGAAGGTGATCGGCGCCGCGGCCATGCCCTGGTTGCCGTGCAGCCTGGCGATTTCGCCAGAGATGCGCGCACCGATGGAACGGTCGCAGTTGCAGATGTCCATGGCGAATTCGCCACCAGCCATGTCGCGGATCGCCGGCAGGGCCATGGCGACCATCTTCTCGGCCAGTTCGCCCTGGTCGAACGGCGGGTTCTTGTCCACTTGGCAGAACTGCGGCTTGTCGGCCGGGATGTGCGAGCTGCCCAGCAGCGGCGACAGGTCGAGGTGGCCCTGGCGCTCGGTGTCGCCCGGCAGCACATCGAGCAGGTCGGTACGGCCGATCAGCTCGCCCAGGCTGCGCACGCCCAGCTTGGCCAGCCACTCACGGGTCTCTTCGGCGACGAAGGTGAAGAAGTTGATCACCATGTCGACAGTGCCGATGTAGTGGTCCTTGCGCAGTTTGTCGTTCTGGGTGGCCACGCCGGTGGCGCAGTTGTTCAGGTGGCAGATGCGCAGGTACTTGCAGCCCAGGGCGATCATCGGCGCGGTGCCGAAGCCGAAGCTCTCGGCGCCGAGGATCGCAGCCTTGATCACGTCGAGGCCGGTTTTCAGGCCGCCGTCTGTCTGCACCCGCACCTTGCCGCGCAGGTCGTTGCCGCGCAGGGTCTGGTGGGTTTCAGCCAGGCCCAGTTCCCACGGGGCGCCGGCGTACTTGATCGAGGTCAGCGGCGAAGCGCCGGTGCCGCCGTCGTAGCCGGAAATGGTGATCAGGTCGGCATAGGCCTTGGCCACGCCGGCGGCGATGGTGCCCACACCGGCTTCGGCAACCAGCTTGACCGAGACCAGCGCCTTAGGGTTGACCTGCTTGAGGTCGTAGATCAGCTGGGCCAAGTCTTCGATCGAGTAGATGTCGTGGTGCGGCGGTGGCGAAATCAGGGTCACGCCCGGTACCGCGTAGCGCAGCCTGGCGATCAGGCCGTTGACCTTGCCACCTGGCAGTTGGCCGCCCTCGCCGGGTTTGGCGCCCTGGGCGACCTTGATCTGCAGCACTTCGGCATTGACCAGGTATTCCGGGGTCACACCAAAGCGGCCGGTGGCCACCTGCTTGATCTTCGAGCTTTTGATGGTGCCGTAGCGGGCCGGGTCTTCACCACCCTCGCCGGAGTTGGAACGCGCGCCCAGGCGGTTCATCGCCTCAGCCAAGGCTTCGTGCGCCTCTGGCGACAGCGCACCCAGCGAGATGCCGGCGGAGTCGAAGCGCTTGAGGATCGCGTCCAGCGGCTCGATTTCATCCAATGGCAGGGCCTGGTCGGCCACTTTCACTTTCAGCAGGTCGCGGATCATCGACACCGGACGCTGGTCGACCAACGTGGTGTATTCCTTGAACTTGGCGTAGTCGCCCTGTTGCACGGCGGCCTGCAGGGTGTTGACCACGTCCGGGTTGTAGGCATGGTATTCGCCACCATGGACGAACTTGAGCAGCCCACCCTGCTGGATCGGCTTGCGCGCGCTCCAGGCTTCGGCGGCGAGCAGCTTCTGGTCGCTCTCCAGGTCTTCGAAACGCGCACCCTTGATGCGGCTCGACACGCCCTTGAAGCTCAGGCCAACCACTTCCTCGGACAGGCCGATGGCTTCGAACAGCTGCGCGCCACGGTACGAGGTGATGGTGGAGATACCCATCTTCGACAGGATCTTCAGCAGGCCCTTGGAGATGCCCTTGCGGTAGTACTTGAATACCTCGTCCAGATCACCCAGCACTTCGCCGGTGCGGATCAGGTCGGCCAGCACTTCGTAGGCCAGGTACGGGTAGACGGCCGAGGCACCGAAGCCCAGCAGCACAGCGAAGTGGTGCGGGTCGCGGGCAGTGGCGGTCTCGACCAGGATATTGCTGTCGCAGCGCAAGCCCTGTTCGGTCAGGCGGTGGTGCACCGCACCGACGGCCAGCGAGGCGTGTACCGGCAGTTTGCCCGGGGCAATGTAGCGGTCGCTGAGCACCAGCTGGGTCTTGCCGCCGCGCACCGCTTCTTCGGCCTGGTCGGCGATATTGCGGATGGCCGCTTCAAGGCCGAGGCTTTGCTCATAGTTGAGGTCGATCAGCTGGCGGTCGAAACCTTCGCGCTCCAGGTTCATCAGCGAACGCCACTTGGCGGGCGAGATGACCGGCGAGCTGAGGATCACCCGCGAGGCATGCTCGGGGGACTCCTGGAAGATGTTGCGCTCGGCGCCCAGGCAGATTTCCAGGGACATCACGATCGCTTCGCGCAGCGGGTCGATCGGTGGGTTGGTCACCTGGGCGAACTGCTGACGGAAGAAATCGTACGGCGAACGCACACACTGGGACAGCACGGCCATCGGCGTGTCGTCACCCATCGAGCCGACCGCTTCCTGGCCCTGCTCACCCAGAGGGCGCAGCACCTGGTCACGCTCCTCGAAGGTGACCTGGAACATTTTCATGTACTGCTTGAGCTGGTCAGCGTCGTAGCTGGCCACGCCCTGGTCGTCGCTCAGCGTCGCCTGGATGCGCGTGGCGTGCTGGCGCAACCAGCGCTTGTACGGATGGCGCGACTTCAGGCGGTTGTCGATGGCGTCGGTGTCGAGGATCTGACCGGTCTCGGTATCGACAGCCAGGATCTGGCCTGGGCCGACACGGCCCTTGGCCAGGACTTCCTCAGGCTGGTAACCCCATACGCCGATTTCCGAGGCGATGGTGATGTAGCCGTTGGTGGTGGTCACCCAACGCGCCGGGCGCAGGCCGTTGCGGTCGAGCAGGCACACCGCGTGGCGGCCTTCGGTCATGACGATACCGGCCGGGCCATCCCACGGCTCCATGTGCATGGAGTTGTATTCGTAGAAGGCGCGCAGGTCGGCGTCCATGGTCTCTACGTTCTGCCAGGCTGGCGGTACCAGCATGCGCACGCCGCGGAACAGGTCGATGCCACCAGTGACCATCAGCTCGAGCATGTTGTCCATGCTGGATGAGTCGGAACCGACGCGGTTGACCAGCGGGCCGAGCTCTTCGAGGTCAGGGATCAGGTCGTTGGCGAACTTGGTGCGCCGGGCCATGGCCCAGTTGCGGTTGCCGGTGATGGTGTTGATCTCGCCGTTGTGGGCGAGGAAGCGGAAAGGCTGCGCCAGCGGCCACTTCGGCAAGGTGTTGGTGGAGAAGCGCTGGTGGAACACGCAGATTGCGGTCTGCAGGCGCTCGTCACCGAGGTCCGGATAAAACGCCGCGAGATCGCGCGGCATCATCAGGCCTTTGTAGATGATGGTCTTGTGCGAGAAGCTGCAGATGTAGTGGTCGGCGTCATGGGCGTTGGCCACGGACGAACGGCGACGGGCACTGAACAGCTTGATGGCGAATTCCTGATCGCTCAGGCCTTCGCCGCCGATGAACACCTGTTCGATCTGCGGCAGGCGCTCCAGGGCCAGGCGGCCAAGGACGCTGGTATCGATCGGCACCTTGCGCCACCCCACCAGCTTGAGGCCGGCGTTAACGATCTCGCGATCCATGTTGGCGCGGGCGGCTTCGGCTTTGACCGGGTCCTGGTTGAAGAACACCATGCCGACGGCGTACTGCCTGGGCAGCTCGACGGCGAAGTGCTCCTGGGCCACGGCGCGCAGGAATTGATCGGGCTTCTGCATGAGCAGACCGCAACCGTCGCCGGTCTTGCCGTCGGCGTTGATGCCGCCGCGGTGGGTCATGCAGGTCAGCGCCTGCATGGCGGTTTGCAGAAGGTGGTGACTCGGCTCGCCCGTCATATGGGCGATCAGGCCGAAACCACAGTTGTCCTTGAATTCTTCGGGATGGTACAGACCTGTTTTCATAGACACTTTCTCACCAGGTTCACCTCTCAACCGGAGGCAAATCTCTTTTTTAACAACCACTTACCATCCACGCCGATCAAACGCCAGCTTTTTTGCGGTGGCCATGGAAAACCATTGTTGCACAGCGACAGCGACGCCCACAAATTTTCATGTCTCACCATTGAAAATTTATGTCGCAATTTTGAATGTTTTTAAGTCGTACGCCGTGATAGCGGCTTGACTGGAGTCTGAAGCGTTTCAGCCATGACTGCAAGAAAGGGCTTGTGGCCGGCAGTCTGGGACAGAAAAGCCTGCCGCGCTCAGGCGCAGCAGGCTAGTTGAAAGCTAGAAAGTCGCTCAGCAACTGGGCGGCGGGGTGATGCCGCCCGGAAGGTATCAGCGGGCCGTGGCCAGCTCTTGTTGGACGCTGCCCACGGTACGTGGCCAAGGTTTACCAGCCTGGACCTTGGCTGGCAAGTTCTTGATTGCCGCAGCGGCGGCATCGCGGTTGGCGAAGTTGCCGTAGGTCACCACGTACAGCGGCTTGCCCTGCAGGTTTTTCCTGAAGTAGCGATAGTCGCCACCCTGCGCCTTGACGAACGACTGCGCCGACGCCTCGGAACTGGTGCCGAAGATCTGCACCACATAATTGCCGGGCTTCTGGCCCGCGTACCAGCTGCTGTTGCCGGCGCCGCCGGCAGCCGGTTTCTCGACGGGTTTGGCTGCAGGCTTGGCGCTCGCGACCTGGGTCGGGGCCGGGGCTGGCTTGGCAGGTGCAACCGGTTTTGCCGGTTGGGTTGCTACAGGTTTTGTCGCAGGCGCAACCGGCTGTACCGGGGCGCTGGTCACCGGCTGGGCCGGGGCCGGCGCAGGACTGGCGGTGGCACCTTGCGGCGGCGCGATGGTGGTCACGGTCGGCGGCACGGCAGCCGATGGCGTGGCTGGCTGCAGCGCAGTGTTGTCGGCCGGCCCGCCGTCTTCACCTTCACCCATGCCAGCGGCCTGGGCCAGCGGTTCGCGCATCACCGGCTGCGACTGACCGACCAGCGGCAACGGCATCGGCTGCGAGGAGCCGGAGAACTCGATGGCGGGCGCGCCGCCGTTGCCGCCCTGGCCCAGGGGCAATTGGGCCTGGGCAGCGGGGGGCGCGTCGGCTGGGGCCTTGTCGCCTTTCTTGGGCATCAGGACCGCAGCGCCAACGGCGACCACGACCACTGCGGACAACGCGAGCACGTGTTTCTTAGGCATTTTGAACCCCATGGATGGTCGCTTGACCGTGGTACGGCTGGCGATCATGGCTTCGATCAAGGTATCGCGGGCGACCTGGTTGATGTTCCCAGGCCAACCGTCGGAGTTTTCGTGGATGTCGACGATCTGCTCGGCGGTGAACACCTCGATGCCCCGGCCAGCACCCTCCAGGCGCTGCTCCAGGTACTCGCGGGTTTCTTCCTCGCTGTACGGGGCCAGTTCAATGACGTGGAATCGCTCGCCATCGGCATTGAGCTCATCCAACCCGGCGATCAGCGAAGGCTCGCCGAACAGGAACACGTGCGGGCGCCCTTCAGCTACGCCTGCCGCCAACTCCAGCAACGCTTGGAGTGCCGACTCGTCAAGTTGTTCCGCATCGTCCACCAGCAGATAGACTTCCTGACCGGTCAGCGCCAGTTGCACCACCTGCGACAGGATCGCCTGCACTTCCGGCTGCGCCACGCCCAGCGACTGCGCCACCTGGCCGAGCACGCTGGCCGCGTCGCTGGCGCCACGGGCGGACACCACCACGCTTTGCACCGACTGCTTGTTAGTGCTGGCCACCAGTGCCTGGCGCAGCAGGGTCTTGCCGCTGCCCACAGGGCCGGTGACCGCCAGCATCAACTGGCTGTAACGCGCCAGGTGGTGCAGCTGGCCAAGCACTGGCTTGCGCTGGGCGGGAAAGAACTTGAAACCGGGCACCCGGGGTGCGAACGGATCGTGGCTCAGCTGGTAATGATCGAGAAACGCCTCATCGGCATGCAGACTGGTCATTGCGTTGTCACAACCTCAAAGCTGGGCCACGATCGCGCGGTAATCCGCCGCCAGCGTGGCCTGAAGAATCTCTGTCGAATAGTCGTCGGTGACGACGGCCTCGCCCAGCTGGCGCAGCAGCACCAGGCGCAGGCGCCCGTCGAGCACTTTCTTGTCGACCGCCATGTGCTCCATGAAATGCGCCGGGGTCATTTCCTGTGGTGGCACCACCGGCAATCCTGCGTCCTGCAGCAGGCGAATTCCGCGATCACGCGCCGGCTGGTCGATCCAGCCCAAGCGCATGGACATTTCCAGGGCCATGACCGTGCCAGCCGCCACGGCTTCGCCGTGCAGCCAGACGCCATAACCCATGTGTGTTTCGATGGCATGGCCAAAGGTGTGGCCAAGGTTGAGCGTGGCACGCACGCCCGATTCGCGCTCATCAGCGCCAACCACGGCGGCCTTGGCCGCGCAGGAGCGACGGATGGCCTCGGTCAGGGCGACGGAGTCCAGGGCACGCAGCGCCTGCATATTGTCCTCGAGCCAGGCGAGAAATGGCTTGTCGCAGATCAGGCCGTACTTGATGACTTCGGCGAGACCGGCGGACAACTCACGCGCAGGCAAGGTTTTCAGGCTGGTGGTGTCGATCAGCACTGCGTTGGGCTGGTAGAAGGCACCGACCATGTTCTTGCCCAGCGGGTGGTTGATGCCGGTCTTGCCGCCCACCGAGGAGTCCACCTGGGACAGCAGCGTGGTCGGCACCTGGATGAAGTCGACCCCACGCTGATAGCAGGCCGCGGCAAAGCCGGCCATGTCACCGATCACCCCGCCACCGAGGGCGACCACGGTGGTGCGCCGGTCATGACGCGCAGTCAGCAGGGCATCGAAGATAAGTTGCAGGGTTTCCCAGTTCTTGTGGGCCTCGCCGTCGGGCAATACCACCGGCAACACCGAGTAGGCACCCAGGGTCTTGCTCAAGCGTTCGAGGTACAGGGGCGCGACGGTCTCGTTGGAAACGATGGCGACCTGCCGGCCGGCAATGTGCGGCGCCAGCAGCTCGGGCTGGTCAAGCAGGCCTTCGCCAATGTAGATCGGGTAGCTACGCTCGCCCAGGTCGACCTTAAGTGTCTGCATGTATCCCCACAATGTACTTGGGCGCGGTGGCACTGTGGCCCCACGCGGTGACGTTAAACCCCGTCTCGGCGTTGGTCGCCGAGGATAGACCCCGCTCAGCGGGGCGGCAACTTCTGCAGACGTTCGAGAATGTCGAGCACGACCATGCGCGGTGGCCGTTCGTCGGTTTCCACCACCAGGTCGGCAATCTCGCGATAGAGCGGGTCGCGTGTTTCAAGCAGGGCACGCAAGGTGGCTTCCGGGTTGGCAGTGCGCAGCAGCGGTCGGTTGCGGTCACGAGAGGTGCGACCCACTTGCTGCTCCACCGAGGCATGCAGGTAGATCACCCGGCCACCGGCATGCAGCGCGGCACGGTTGGCATCGCGCATCACCGCGCCGCCACCGGTCGCCAGAACCACGCCATCGAGCGCGCAGAGTTCGGCGATCATCGCCTGCTCGCGGTCGCGAAAGCCCGGCTCGCCTTCCTTGTCGAAGATCCACGGGATGTTGGCGCCGGTTCGCAGCTCGATTTCCTTGTCGGAATCCTTGAACAGCAGGCGCAGCTCTTTGGCCAACAGGCGCCCGATGGTGCTTTTTCCAGCGCCCATGGGCCCTACAAGTATCAAATTTCGCACAGAATCAACGACTCACAGCAATCGCCTGGTCACTCATGATACGCGGAGTCAGGAAGACCAGCAGCTCGGATTTTTTCTCTTGTAATACATCGCGTCGAAACAGCCGCCCAACATACGGCAGATCGCCGAAAAATGGCACCTTGTCGACCACTTTGTTCTGCGACGTCGAGTACACGCCGCCAATCACAATGGTCTGCCCATCGGTCACCCGGACCTTCGCCGTAACCTCGTTCCTGCGGATCGGCGGCACATCGTTCAGCGCATTGATGAAGTCGGGCTCGTCCTTGGTCACACGCACATCCATCACTACCTTGCCATCCGGGGTGATCTGCGGCGTCACCTCCAGCGACAGGGAGGCCTCGCGAAAGGAAATCGAGGTGGCACCACTGCGCGTGGTCTCCTGGTACGGCACTTCTGTGCCCTTGAGTATGCGCGCAGTCTCCTTGTCGGCCGTGACCACCTTGGGCTGGGAGATGATCTCGCCATTGCCGCTCTTCTCCATGGCGCTGAGCTCCAAGTCCAGCAGAATGTCGCTGCGCAGCAACCCCACGCCGAGCCCGGCATTGGCCCGCTCGACCCCGAGATCGACGAACAGGTCGCTACCCAGGCTCCTGTCCCCCCCATACAACGGGCCACCCCATCGCACGCCCAGCACCTTCTCGTAATCGACGCTGGCCTCGACGATACGCGCCTCGATCATGACCTGGCGCACCGGCACATCCAGTTGCGTCACCAGCCTGCGCAGCTCGGCAAGCCGTTCGCCAGGCTGGGTGACCACCAGCGTGTTGGTCCGCGCATCCACACTGAGGCTGCCGCGCCCCGTCAGAATGCCGTCATCGGCCAGGCTCGCCAGCAACAGCTCCGCCAACTCGGCGGCCTTGGCATGAAAGACCGGGATCAGTTCACGCCGCAAGGGCTCCAGCAACACCTCCTCGCCCATACCCCGGGCCTGCCCGGCCAGTTCCGCAACGGGGGCGATCAGCAGCACATTGCCCTCCTGGCGCCTACCCAGCCCCTTGCTGCGCAGCACCAGGTCGAGCGCCTGCTCCCAGGGCACGTCCTCCAGGCGCAGGGTTATCCGTCCCTGCACCGAATCACTGGCAACCAGGTTGACGCCGGCGTGCTCGGCCATGACCTTAAGCACCGAGCGCAGCTCGACATCCTGGAAGTTGAGCGACATCGGCTCACCCTGAAGCTCCGCTGCCTGCACCGCCAGGATGCTCAACATCAACACCACGCCGCTCAACCATCGTCTCGGCCTCATCCCTGACCTCTCCTTGCTCACGTTCTACAAGCACCAGATACCTGGGACGCGCCTGCCAGCGCCCGCCAAGGTAGATCTGCTCGCGGACCTCGAGCCGATCGGCATCGATTGCCACCACGACCCCCTCATCCAACCCGAGCCGGTCGCCTTGCCCGACCCGATACACGTGCCCCGCCGAACGCAACAACGCCTGGCGGCGCCCTGACTGGGACAGGCTTCCGACCATTTCCAATCGCGCCAAGGGAATATGCCGCAGCTCTTTACCGTGTGTGGCGGGCAACCAGGCCTGAAATGGATCGAACGTGGCCTTCGACTGAGCAGCCTGGGCAGGCTCATCCGCCAAGGCAGCCGGCACGGGAAGTTCTTCCCCTGGGTGATAGGCATGTATCAGCAACCGTGCGCCAACCACCCCTGTGCCCTCTTCCTGCAAGGCCAACCTGAGATGGGGCACGTTCAGCAAACGCAACTGCTGTAGCCACTGCTCAAGCCATAAGCGCAACGCCGGGTAGCGCCCGTGCACGCTGATATCCAGAGGCTGCAGACGGTACCCTGCTGCCTGCAGCGCTTCGTTTACCTCGATGCGTTCGAACGAAAGGCCATGCTCATGGCCCGACAAGGCCAACTGGTCGAGCAGTTCACTCATGCCCTCGCCCGCAGCCAGTCGCCAGCGCAACGCTTGCAGCCCAGTCCTGGCTTGTTCCAGAGCCTGCTGCGCTCGCTCCAGTTCGACAAGTTTTCCCGCCCCATCCGCCAGAACACCCTGTAGCTGCAACTGTCTCTGGACTGCTTCGGCATGGCTATTGAGCGGCTCACGCAGACTGGCGAAATAACCCGCAAAAGCCACCAGAAACAGCAGCCCTACTGCCACCATCCACCGGAACAACCAAGACCTAGCCGCCAGGCCCTGCCAATCCAGGGTCCACGGGCGGTTCATGACTCACCCGCCAACAAGCGCGCCGCCAGCAGGAATTCATCGCCCTGGCCATGACGCCGCAGGTGAACAAGCTCCAGATCCCGCACCATCTTTGCCTGCTCCAGGCCGCGCATAAGCCTGGCCACCACTGAAGCAGAGGCTGCCAAACCGGCAAGGCGCAGACGTCCGTCCTCCACACCCACCTCGGTCAAGCGCGCCCCTTCTGGCATTGCCTGCTCCAGTGCGAGAAACAGCCCGGGCAACTGCGTCCGCCCGGCGCCCAGCGCAGACACCGCTGCTTGCTGGGCCAACAACGCATCCCGTGCTTCACGCAACTGATCGATCTGCCGCAGCGAAGCGTCCAACCGCTCAACGGCCGCCTGCTGCGTGGCGACGACCTGCGCCTGCCTGGCCAGACGCGACCGCGCCATTCGATCAAGCAACATGACCCCGCACAGCGCCACCACCAACGTGGCGACCAGGGCGATCTGGAATCGCCGCACAACGGTTGCCCGGCGCTGTTCGCGCCAGGGCATCAGATTCAGTCGTCCTTTCATGCCAGGCCTCCCATTGCCAAGCCACAGGCCAAGGCCATGGCGGCAGCGGGCACGATGGCTTCATCGAATTCGCCGGCCAGAGGGCCGGGGCGGCCGACATGGCATTTCACGCCCAGACGCTCGGACAGGTCTGCCGCCCGAACCTCATCGACGGCGGACCCGAACAACACAACTTGCTCCAACGCACCCTGGGCACCCGACTGCCAGAGCCCATCGACAGCCTCGGCCCAACGCGCCACAGAGGGCACGACACAGCGCTGCCGATGCGGTACGTGGCCTCCCTGCCAACGATGCAGGACTACCTCATCCGGCTCCAACTGCAGCAGCGCCGTGACGTTTGCCTGCGCCTCGGGCACCAATGCCCGTCGCAACGCAAAGCTGTCCACCTCCACAGCTACCAACTGCAGGCTGGCTTGCGCGAACAAGCGCTCCAGTGGGTCGAGCTGACTTTGCCTACAGGCCACCACCAACACCTCGACCTGCCCGGCATCCTCCGCGCACGGGCCATACACCTGGAAATCCAGGGCAAGGTCTTCCACAGGAAAGGGAAACAGCTGCTCGGCCTGTGCAAGCAAGACAGCTTCGACGCCATGGCCGGGCAACCCTGCAGGCAGGCGGCAAACCTTGCAGATGACCTGCGATGCAGGCAACGCCAGGGCGACCCGGGACTGCGAAGTCCGACACCTGGCATGTGCCTGTCGCAGCCCCGCGACCAGGCACTCCACCTCGTCGCGCCCCAGTGAGCGGCCTAGCGCGCCACCAAGGCGCTCTTGCGCCCAACCCACCACCCGACAACCGCCACGCTGGCGGCGCAGGTGCAGCATTCGTATGGCGTCGGAGGCGATTTCCACCCCCAGCAGTGAACCGGCGTCCCTGCCAAAGCGTCCAAGCATCGCTGTTCCTTCCTGGTCATTGGCTGCCCGCCCCCTTGCGGCGCAGGCGGTCGTCGCTCTCCCCGGGCGGTCACCCGGCGGGGCGAAAAATGCTTATAATGGCCAGCGTTTTTCCTGCCCGCCGGCCCTGTGCGCAATCCACTCTCAACCTGGACACCCAAAAGCCTTGATACGCCTGCTGAAGTTCTTCTGGTGGTCTCTCGTCGCCGTCATCTGCGCGCTCGTACTCGGTGTGAGCGGTGCGTTTCTGTATCTTAGTCCCAGCCTGCCCTCGGTCGACGCGCTCAGAAGCGTCCAGTTGCAAATCCCCCTGAGGGTCTACAGCAGCGACGGCAAGCTGATCGCCGAGTTCGGCGAGATGCGGCGCTCGCCGATCAAGTTCCAGGAAATTCCCCCACAGTTCATCCAGGCGCTTCTGTCCGCTGAGGACGACAATTTCCTCAACCACTATGGCGTCGACCCTAGCAGCCTGATGCGCGCGGCCTCGCAGCTGGTCAAGTCCGGGCATATCCAGAGCGGCGGCAGCACCATCACCATGCAGGTGGCGAAGAACTTCTTCCTCACCAGCGAACGCAGCTTCTCGCGCAAGACCAACGAGATTCTCCTGGCCCTGCAGATCGAGCGGGAATTGACCAAGGACGAAATTCTCGAGCTGTACGTCAACAAGATCTACCTGGGCAACCGTGCCTACGGCATCGACGCCGCGGCACAGGTGTACTACGGCAAGTCGATTCGCGACGTCAGCCTGGCGCAGATGGCCATGATCGCCGGCCTGCCCAAGGCTCCTTCGCGCTTCAACCCGCTGGCCAACCCGGTACGCGCCAAGGAGCGCCGCGACTGGATCCTCGGGCGCATGTACAAACTCGGCAAGATCGACGAAGCCAGCTACCAGGCCGCCCTGGCTGAACCGCTGAATGCCAGCTACCACGTACCGACCCCGGAAGTGAATGCGCCGTACGTCGCCGAGATGGCCCGCGCCGAGATGGTCGGTCGCTACGGCAGCGACGCCTATACCGAAGGCTTCCGGGTCACCACCACGGTGCCAAGCGACATGCAGCAGATGGCCAACAGCGCGGTCCTCAACGGCCTCAGCGAGTACGACGAACGCCACGGCTACCGCGGCCCCGAGGCGCGCTTCCCTGGCAAGACGCGTGCGGCCTGGCTGCAGGAGCTGAGCAAGCAACGTACCCTGGGCGGCCTGGAGCCCGCCATCGTCACCCAGGTCGAGAAGACCGGGTTGAAGGTGATGACCCGTGGCGGCCTGGAGGAAAACGTCGCCTGGGACACCATGAAATGGGCCCGCCCTTACCTCAACAGCAACTCGCAGGGGCGCTCGCCGCAATCAGCAGCCGACGTGGCCCAGGTCGGCGACCTGGTGCGCCTGCAACGCCAGGAGGATGGCAAGCTCAAGTTCAGCCAGGTTCCTGCCGCCCAGAGCGCACTGGTCACCCTCGACCCTTACAACGGCGCCATCCGTGCCCTGGTCGGCGGTTTCTCCTTCGAGCAGAGCAACTACAACCGCGCCATGCAGGCCAAGCGCCAGCCAGGCTCGAGCTTCAAGCCTTTCGTCTATAGCGCAGCCCTGGACAACGGCTACACCGCCGCCAGCCTGGTCAACGATGCTCCCATCGTGTTCGTCGACGAGTACCTGGACAAGGTCTGGCGCCCGAAGAACGACACCAACACCTTCCTCGGCCCGATCCGCATGCGCGAAGCGCTGTACAAGTCGCGCAACCTCGTATCGATCCGCCTGTTGCAGGCGATGGGCGTTGATCGCACCATCGACTACATCGCCAAGTTCGGCTTCAACAAACAGGACCTGCCGCGCAACCTGTCACTGGCACTGGGCACCGCGACACTAACACCGATGGAGATCGCCACCGGCTGGAGCACCTTCGCCAACGGCGGCTACAAGATCAGCCCGTACCTGATCGAGCGTGTCGAGAGCCGCAACGGCGAAACCCTGTTCACCGCCAACCCGCCACGCGTGCCGCAAGGCGACCAGGACCAGGCCGGTCTGGCGGCGCCCGAGCAAGCCATCAGCGTAGCACCGATGCCGGGCGAAGCGCCGTCGGCCGCAGGTCAGGTCACCCCGCCCCCCCAAATGCCCCAGACGCCCGCCGTTGCCGAGCAGATCATCGACGGGCGCACCTCGTACATTCTCACCTCCATGCTGCAGGACGTGATCAAACGTGGTACCGGCCGCCGCGCCCTGGCCCTCGGCCGCTCGGACCTGGCGGGCAAGACCGGCACCACCAACGAGTCCAAGGACGCCTGGTTCTCCGGCTACAACGCTGACTATGTCACTACCGTGTGGGTCGGCTTCGACCAGCCGGAAACCCTGGGGCGCCGCGAATACGGTGGCACCGTGGCCCTGCCGATCTGGATGAGCTTCATGGGCGCAGCGCTCAAGGGCATGCCCGAGCACCCGCCAGCCGAGCCCGAAGGCATCCTCAGCCTGCGCGTCGACCCGATCAGCGGCCGCGCCGCCACGCCGAGCACGCCGAACGCCTACTTCGAACTGTTCAAGGCCGAGGACTCGCCACCATCGGCGGACGAACTGGGCAACGGCGCAGCTCCGGGCAGCCCGCTGCCGGCAGATGAAGCAGCGCCGATGGATCTCTTTTAAGCTGCAAGCTGATGGGCGCCGCCCTGTCGCTTGAAGCTTAAAACTCGAAGCAAAAAAAACCGGCTCATATGAGCCGGTTCTTTTTTGCGTTCTGCTTTAGCCGTTGAACACGTCATCCACGCTCTTGAGCGGGTAGTGCTTCGGATACGGCAGGGTAGCCACACCCGACTCGATGGCGGCCTTGGCCACGGCATCGGAAACCACGGTGATCAGGCGAGCGTCCAGCGGCTTCGGAATGATGTACTCACGGCCGAACTCCAGGGCTTGCACGCCATAGGCTTCGCAGACTTCCTTCGGCACCGGCAGCTTGGCCAGGTCCTTCAGGGCGATGGCGGCAGCGATCTTCATCTCTTCGTTGATGCGCTTGGCGCGAACGTCCAGGGCACCACGGAAAATGAACGGGAAGCCCAGTACGTTGTTGACCTGGTTCGGATAGTCGGAACGACCGGTGGCCATGATCACGTCGCTGCGGGTGGCGTGAGCCAGCTCCGGGGCGATTTCCGGGTCCGGGTTCGAGCAGGCGAACACGATCGGGTTGGCGGCCATCGACTTCAGGCCTTCGGCGCTCAGCAGGTTCGGGCCGGACAAGCCGACGAACACGTCTGCGCCGTCCAGGGCGTCAGCCAGGGTGCGCTTGTCGGTGGCGTGGGCGAACTGGGCCTTGTACTGGTTCAGGTCGTCGCGGCCAGCGTGGATCACGCCGCTGCGGTCGATCATGAAGATGTTCTCGACCTTGGCACCCATGCTCACCAGCAGTTTCATGCAGGAGATGGCCGCGGCACCGGCGCCCAGGCAGACGATCTTGGCGTCTTCGAGCTTCTTGCCGGCGATTTCCAGGGCGTTGATCATGCCGGCCGCGGTAACGATCGCGGTGCCGTGCTGGTCATCGTGGAAGACCGGAATGTCGCACTGCTCGATCAGCGTGCGCTCGATCTCGAAGCACTCAGGTGCCTTGATGTCTTCCAGGTTGATGCCGCCGAAGGTGATGGAGATGCGGCGAACGGTGTCGATGAAGGCTTGCGGGCTCTCCGACTCGACTTCGATATCGAACACGTCGATACCGGCGAAACGCTTGAACAGAACACCCTTGCCTTCCATGACCGGCTTGGAGGCCAGCGGGCCGAGATCACCCAGACCGAGGATGGCGGTGCCATCGGAGATCACCGCAACCAGGTTGCCCTTGCCGGTGTACTTGTAGGCCAGCTCAGGATCACGGCCGATCTCGCGCACAGGCTCGGCGACACCCGGGCTGTAGGCCAGGGCGAGGTCACGGGCGGTGGCGGTTGGCTTGGAGAGCTCGACGCTCAGTTTCCCCGGACGAGGCTGAGCGTGGTATTCGAGAGCGGCGGTTTTCAGGTCTGACATGATGGGCATTCCGCTATTTACTGTTCTGACGGACCGCCGAGGATACGCAAAGAGCCGGGGGGCGACAAGACTGCCCGGTCACTATGTGTCAAGGCCTTTGGCCTACGACTTTACGCTATAACCCACGGGGCTTACGGGAGCCAGTGTGTACAATCCAATAGCAAAATGTCTACAACTATTTAGCCAGAAACAAGCGCCAACATGCTCGGATCGGTCAATGGCAACAGCCAGCGTCGCTGCCCAGGCTTGAGCCCGCCCTTGCGGGAACGATCCAGCACCCAGCCACGCGCCTCAACCTGGCGTCCCTTGAGGTTAGCGAAGAAGCTGGCGGGGAAGTGGCGCTGCAGACGAGCGGGAACCTGCAGGACCACGTTCTCGTCAAGCTCCAGCCAGATGCCGCTGCGATTACGCTCGATCCCGTTGATCCTGCCGCCGATCACTGCGAATCCGGATTGCCGCACCTCGCGCCCAGGCGTGACCGGTGATTGTCTCCACAGCCCTGCCCTGGCGTGGCGTGCCTGATGCTCGGCCTGCTGCTGGCAGCCCGACAGTTGCACGTTGGGTGCAATGGCCACCTGGTAGCCCAGGCCCTCGCTGAGCAGTTGTGCTTCCAGATTGTTGCCAGTGCGGCCATAGATATGCGCCAGGATACGGCCGTACTTGTCCTTGGGTTCGACGCCCGGAACCAGCCCGACACGGCCATCGCTGGCCTTCACCAGCGCCTGCAGGCGCTTTTTGGCAGCCTCGGCATAAGGTTCGCTGGAGCGCCCCTTGCGGCCGATTTCGGGGGCATTGATACCGATCAACCGCACGCTGCGCCCATCGCTCAGGCGCAAGGTGTCGCCATCGACCACGTGACGTACCGCCACCGCTTGCACCTTGTCGGGCATCGGGCAGAAGGCCAGGGCCGGGAAATGCCAGATCGCGGCCACAAAAAAGGCGCCCACAAGGGGCGCCTTCTTTTGCAACAACGCGAACCCCGAAGGCTTCGCCATGTGCATGATTACTTCTTGGCACCGAACATGCCGAAGCGATCGGCGAACTTCTGTACGCGGCCGCCGGTGTCCAGGACTTTCTGCTTACCGGTGTAGAACGGGTGGCACAGGTTGCAAACGTCGATCGCCAGGACGCTGCCCATGGTCGAACGAGTTTCAAACTTGTTGCCGCAGCTGCAGGTGACTGCAACTACTTCGTAGTTCGGATGAATATCTGCTTTCATGGTCACTTCCTCGAGCTGCGTGCCGCCACCCAACACCTATTGTTGAATACCGCACGTAATTAGGCGGCGAATAATACCAGAGAGCGGCCGTAGCGCAAGTTGTCGCTTGCACCGACCGTCGTCTGCTAGGCTCGCCTGATTTGTGAAACGCCCTCCAGAGACCTTCCGCGTGTCCGACGTCATTCTGCGCCTTGCCCTGCCCTCGCCCCTGCGTCGCCTGTTCGACTACCGGGCGCCCGCGAGCATGGCGCGCCAGGCATTGACGCCCGGCATGCGCATCCGCGTGCCGTTCGGCCGCCGCGAGATGATCGGGGTGCTGGTAGAAGTCGCCGAGCACAGCGAAGTGCCTGCCGACAAGCTCAAGCCAGCCAGCGCCCTGCTCGACCCTGTCTCACCCCTGCCGCCGGCATTGTTCAAGCTGTGCCTGTGGACGGCCCAGTACTACCAGCACAGCCTGGGCGACACCCTCAACTGGGCCCTACCGACGCTGCTGCGCCAGGGCGAACCGGCCGAGGCACGCCAGGAACGCTTCTGGCATGTCGCGCCCGGTGCGCGCCTGGAAGACCCCCGCATCGCCCGTGCCCCGCGCCAGCGCGACGCCCTCAAGACCCTGTCGCAGCACCCCCACGGCGTGGCCCACAGCCTGTTGAGCAAGCTTGGCCTGAACAAAGACAGCCTCGACCTGCTGCTGGCCAAGGAGATGGTGGAAGTCGAAGTACGCCGCCACCTGCCGGCCGCGCGCCACGAGCACTGGCTGGCCCAACCGGAACTACCGCTCAACGAAGAACAGCGCGCTGCTTTCGAGGCTGTGCGCTCGGGCTTCGGTGCCTTCCATGCCTACCTGTTGGCCGGCGTCACCGGTAGCGGCAAGACCGAGGTCTACCTGCAGCTGATCCGCGAAACGCTCGAGGCCGGCAAGCAGGCCCTGATCCTGATCCCCGAGATCAATCTCGGCCCGCAGACCCTGCAACGCTTCGAGCAGCGCTTCAACGCGCGCATCGCCCTGCTGCATTCTGCGGTGGGCGATCGCGAGCGCCTGGACGCCTGGCTGGCGGCACGTGATGGCGATGCGGACATCATCATCGGCACCCGTTCGGCGCTGTTCACCCCGATGAAGAACCCAGGCCTGATCATCATCGACGAAGAGCACGACGGCTCCTATAAACAGCAGGAAGGCCTGCGCTACCACGCCCGCGACCTGGCCGTGGTGCGTGCGCACCAGGAGAACATCCCGATCCTGCTGGGCTCGGCCACACCGTCGCTGGAAAGCCTGCACAACGCCCACAGTGGCCGCTACGGCCTGCTGCGCATGAACCAGCGCGCCGGCGGCGCCAAGGCGCCCCGCTTCCTGCGCCTGGACGTACGCAGCCTGCCACTGGACAGCGGCATCAGCGGCCCGTTGCAGCAGGCCATCCGCCAGACACTCGAGGCCGGCCAGCAGGTGCTGGTGTTCCTCAACCGCCGCGGCTTCGCCCCCACATTGCTGTGCCACGACTGCGGCTGGCTCTCCGAATGCCCACGTTGCGATGCGCGCATGACCGTGCACCAGCGCTCCGCCGTGCTGCGCTGCCACCATTGCGGCTACGACGAGCGCCTGCCGCTGCAGTGCCCGCAATGCGCCCACGTCGACCTGCGTCCCGTGGGCGCCGGTACCGAGCGTGCCGAGGAGCGTCTGAAGGTGCTGTTCCCGGATTACCCGATCCTGCGCGTGGACCGCGACAGCACCTCGCGCAAGGACGCCATGCACAACCTGTTCGCCACTATCCAGCGTGGTCAGCCGAGCATCCTGGTCGGCACCCAGATGCTGGCCAAGGGGCATCATTTCCCTCGCGTCACCCTGGTCGCGATCCTCGATGCCGACGGCGGGCTGTTCTCCGGCGACTTTCGCGCCGGCGAACACATGGCCCAGCTGATCGTCCAGGTGGCCGGCAGGGCCGGGCGCGCCGAGGAACCGGGCAAAGTCATCGTGCAGACCCACCTGGCAGACCACCCGTTACTGGTGCAGTTGACCGAACAGGGCTACTTCGCCTTTGCCGAACAGGCCTTGAGCGAGCGCCGTGCGGCCGGACTGCCGCCGTTCGCCCACCTGGCACTGCTGCGCGCCGACGCGCACAAGCCGGGCCAGGCGGAAGGCTTCCTTGACGAAGCCTGCGCCGCTGCCGAGCGCATACTTGCCGAGCAGGGCCTGCACGGCATCGAGTTGCTCGGCCCGGTGCCGGCCCCCATGGAGCGACGGGCGGGCAGATTCCGTGCGCAACTATTGCTCCAAGCCAATGCCCGTGCCCCCCTGCATCGACTGATCAGTGCCTGGTTGCTAGTGTTGGAGCAGATGCCATCGGGGCGGCAAGTGCGCTGGTCGCTGGACGTCGATCCGGTCGACCTTTACTGACTGTTTGAGGTTTGGCGTAGGAGCGGGCTCGCCCCAAAAGGTTGGCAACCCGCCCCCGGCAACGGATAATGCCCAGTTTTTCCACCTGCGCATCGAAGCGCTCCACCGCGCTTGCGGTCGAAAAGAGAACCCCATGAAAGACACCATTCGCCAGCTGATCCAGCAAGCCCTCACCCAACTCGTCGCCGACGGTGTGCTGCCTGAAGGGCTGACGCCGGCGATCCAGGTGGAAAACGCCCGGGACAAGACCCACGGTGATTTCGCCAGCAACATCGCCATGATGTTGGCCAAACCGGCCGGAATGAAGCCCCGCGACCTGGCCGAGAAGATCATCGCCGCCCTGCCGGCCAGCGCCGATATCACTAAAGTCGAGATCGCCGGCCCCGGCTTCCTCAATTTCTTCCAGAACACCGAAGCGCTGGCAGGCCGCCTCGACGCTGCCCTGGCCGATGGCCATCTGGGCGTGCGCAAGGCCGGCCCGGCGGAAAAGGTGGTGATCGACATGTCCGCACCGAACCTGGCGAAGGAGATGCACGTCGGCCACCTGCGTTCGACCATCATCGGCGACAGCGTTGCACGGGTACTGGAGTTCCTCGGTGACGACGTCATCCGCCAGAACCACGTGGGTGACTGGGGTACCCAGTTCGGCATGCTCATGGCCTACCTCCAGGAAAACCCGATCACCAGTGACGAGCTGTCGGATCTGGAGAACTTCTACCGTGCGGCGAAGAAACGCTTCGACGAGTCCGAAGAGTTCGCCACCCGCGCCCGCGGGCTGGTGGTCAAGCTGCAGGCCGGTGATCCCGAGTGCCTGGCGCTGTGGACGCGCTTCAAGGACATCTCCCTGTCGCACTGCCAGAAGACCTACGAATTGCTCAACGTCAAGCTGACCATGGCCGACGTGATGGGTGAGAGCGCCTACAACGACGACCTGGCCAACGTGGTCGCCGACCTCAAGGCCAAGGGTCTGCTGGTCGAGGACCAGGGTGCCCAGTGCGTGTTCCTCGAGGAATTCAAGAACGCCGAGGGCGAGCCATTGCCGGTGATCGTGCAGAAGGCCGATGGCGGCTATCTGTACGCCACCACCGACCTGGCCGCCGTGCGTTACCGCAGCAACAAGCTGCAGGCCGACCGTGCGCTGTACTTTGTCGACCAGCGCCAGGCCCTGCACTTCAACCAGGTGTTCGAAGTGGCCCGCCGCGCAGGTTTTGTCGGCCACCCGATGAAGATGGAGCACATGGGCTTCGGCACCATGAACGGCGCCGATGGCCGCCCGTTCAAGACCCGCGATGGCGGCACCGTCAAGCTGATCGACCTGCTCACCGAGGCCAAGGAACGCGCCTATGCGCTGGTCAAGGAGAAGAACCCGTCGCTGGCCGAGGACGAGCTGCGCCACATCGGTGAAGTGGTCGGCATCGGCGCGGTCAAGTACGCCGACCTGTCCAAACATCGCACCAGCGACTACAGCTTCAACTTCGAACTGATGTTGAACTTCGAGGGCAACACTGCGCCGTACCTGCTGTACGCCTACACCCGCGTGGCCGGCGTGTTCCGCAAGCTCGGCAAAGGCTTCGACGAAGTCGAGGGCAGCATCGTCCTGCAGGCGGCGCACGAGCAGGACCTGGCCGCGCGCCTGGCGCAGTTCGGCGAGATCCTCAATAACGTCGCTGAAAAAGGCACGCCTCACGTGCTGTGCACCTACCTGTACGACCTCGCCGGCCTGTTCTCCAGTTTCTACGAGAACTGCCCGATCCTTTCCGCCGAAACCGCCGAACAACAGCAAAGCCGCCTGCGCCTGGCTGCCCTGACCGGTCGCACCCTCAAACAGGGCCTGGAGCTGCTTGGCCTGGAAACCCTGGAGCGCATGTAAGTTGGCTGCAAAGAAAAAGCCCGCGCCCAAGCGCGGCGCCAGCCGCCACCAGCCACCCGCCAAGCAACCGATCCCCGGCTGGGTGTGGCTGGCGGTCGGCCTGACCGTGGGGGCGTTCATCGTCTTCCTGATGAAACTCGAGCCCGGTGGCGCTGATATCAAGCGCACCAAGCCCGAGCAACATAAGCAGGAGAAGGTCGCCGAAGCGAGCAAGACCACCACACCGACGCCCCAGCAACCAGTGAAGCCGAAGTATGACTTCTACACCCTGCTGCCGGAGTCGGAAGTGATCGTGCCGCCCGAGGCCGTGCCGGAGAAAACCCCGCCGGTGCCGGCACAACCGCCCGTGCCAAGCACGCCGGTCACCCCTGCGGAAGCGGCGAAGATCGATACCGCCCGCGCCCAGGCCGCCCTGCTGGGCCAGACACCGCCACCGGCACCACCGGTGATCAAGCCAGCGGCCACGACCCAGTTCTTCCTGCAGGCCGGATCGTTCCGCAAGCAGGCCGATGCCGACAAGGTCCGTGCGCAGATCATCCTGCTTGGCCAGGCGGTCAAGGTTGAGTCAGGCACGGTGAAGGAAGAGACCTGGTACCGCGTGATGGTCGGCCCGTTCAGCAACCGCGAACAGTTGACCGTGGCGCAGAAACAACTGGCCGGGGCAGGTTTCAGCAACCTGCTGCTGCAACAGCGGCGTCAGTAATGAAAAAGGCCTTGCCGCTCGTAGCGACAAGGCCTTTTTTCATACCCGGCGACGCTCGGCGTTGACCTGGGAAATCTGGCTGTTGAGCGTCCAGAAGTCATACAGCACGCCCAACAGGAACAACCCGCCGGTGAACAGGTAGATCAGCGCGCTGATCCACTTACCCTGATACAGCCGATGCACGCCGAAGATGCCGAGGAAGGTCAGGAGTATCCACGCCAGGTTGTAGTCCACGCCGCCCGACTCGAAACGCATGTCGGCCTCACGGTCCATCGACGGGATCAGGAACAGGTCGATCAGCCAGCCGATGCCCAGCAGGCCTAGAGTGAAGAACCAGAGGGTTCCGGTGATCGGCTTGCCGTAGTAGAAGCGGTGCGAGCCGGTGAAGCCGAAGATCCACAGCAGGTAGCCGAGAACCTTGCTATGGGTGTCGTGCGAGGGGGCACCCTGTTGATAACCATTCATTCGAAGCCCTCGTGGGATAGCCGAAAATTTTCTAAGGAAAAATGTGACTTTTTCGTTTTGACCCGACATATGGTACGTGCTTGAGCGACCAACGGATCAGAATCTGATCAAAAAGCTGTTATAAAGTTGCGCGCCAACACTTATAAGAGCTTCATCTATGCCACCTTTTATCAAGACATGGCTGACCCTCTGCCTTTTGTTACCCCTGGCCGCCCACGCCACCAACCGTGAGCAACGACTTCCCAGCGGATTCACCGGCTATACGACCAACGCCGATGCCACGGTGAAACGCACCCCGATCCAGTATCGCAGCAGTTCCGTGCGCGCTCGCCCGGCCAACGCCGCCAAGCAGCAACACGCTGTGGGCATGCAGGCCATGGCCATGTCACCCAAACAGAGCAGCGAAGTGCTCAGCCGCGCCGTGAACGTACTGGGTACGCCCTATCGCTGGGGCGGCAGCAGCCCGAAGAAGGGCTTCGATTGCAGCGGCCTGGTCAAGTACGCGTTCAACGATGTGGCCGATGTCGACCTGCCGCGCACCTCCAACGCGATGGCTCAGGGCCAGGGCGTCAAGGTGGCCAAGAGCGATCTCAAGCCGGGCGACCTGATCTTCTTCAACATCAAGAGTCGCCGGGTCAATCACGTCGCCATCTACCTGGGCAACGATCGCTTCATCCACGCGCCACGCACTGGCAAGCGGGTGAGTATCGACAGCCTGGAAAAACCCTATTGGCAAAAGCACTACGTGGTCGCCAAGCGCGTCCTGCCCAAAAACCAGCAGACGCTGGCCCTGGCCAAGCGCTAGACCGTCAATCGCGGACTTGCTCCGCGATTGCCCCCAGCAGGCAGCAGTGCTAATCAACCAGCCCTTTCTGCCTGAGCGCCTGCATCGCCCCTTCCATCGTCCGCATTCCCAGCGCCGCACCCGCCTGCATCACCGACTGCAGCTGTGCCATGCGCCCCTCGCGAATCAGGTTGCGCACCGCCGGCGTCGCCATCAGCACCTCCCGTGCCGCGACCCTGCCGCCGCCCACCCGCCTGACCAGCACCTGAGCCACCACCAGGCGCAGTGATTCGGCCAGCATCATGCGCACCAGCGGCTTCTCGTCGGCCGCGAACACCTCCACCAGCCGGTCGATGCTGCTCACCGCCGAGCGGGTGTGCACCGTTGCCAGCACCAGGTGCCCGGTTTCTGCCGCGCGCAACGCCAGACGGATACTCTCCAGATCACGCAACTCACCCACCATGATCACATCCGGGTCCTGGCGCAGGGCACTGCGCAGCCCTTGGGCGAAGTCACGGCTGTGCACGCCGATCTCCCGCTGGTTGACCAGGCAAGCCTGGCCGCTGTGGATAAATTCGATAGGGTCTTCAAGGGTGATGACCTGTAACGCGCGTTCGCGATTGATCTGATCGAGCAGCGCCGCCAGGGTGCTGGACTTGCCGCTACCCGTCGGCCCGCCCACCAGCACCAGGCCATCCCGGCATTGCGCAACGGTTTGATACACATCGTTCAGCTCAAGTTCATCGAGGCTGGGAACCCGCGCCGGGATCAGCCGCACGCTTGCGCCCAGCCCATTGCGCTGGCGGAACAGGTTCAAGCGCAGCCGCCCCACGCCGGGCAAGCTCAGCGCCAGGTCCAGTTCATCACCGCTTAGCCATTGCTGCCGCTGCCGGTCATCGAGCAGGCCGGCCATTCCCTGCTCCAGAGCTGCGCAGGTCAGCACCGGCACCGCCAGGCGCTGCAGCTCGCCATCCAGGCGCAGCAACGGCGGCTCGCCCACGGCCAGGTGCAGATCGCTGGCGCCCGCGGCCACGGCCCGGCCCAGCAGGTCGGTCACATCCATGAGACTCCCCAACGGCGATCAAGCAGGTAGAATGCCGCAGACCCCAAAGCCGTCGGCGACGAACCATGTCCACCCTAGCAGACAATATTTCCGTCATTGCCCGCCGCATCGACAGCGCGGCCCGGGCCGCCGGGCGTGACCCGGCCAGCGTGCAGCTGCTGGCGGTGAGCAAGACCAAGCCCGCCAGCGCCATCCGCGAGGCTCATGCCGCTGGCCTGTGCCACATGGGTGAGAACTACCTTCAGGAAGCCCTGACAAAACAACAGGCGCTTTCCGACCTGCCCTTGATCTGGCACTTCATCGGCCCCATTCAGTCGAACAAGACCAAGGCCATCGCCGAGCACTTCGACTGGGTACATTCCGTGGATCGCCTGAAGATTGCCCAACGCCTCTCGGAGCAGCGCCCCGCCGAGCTGCCACCGCTGAACATCTGCCTGCAGGTGAATGTCAGCGGCGAGGCCAGCAAGTCCGGTTGCTCGCCCGCCGAACTGCCAGCCCTGGCCCAGGCCGTGAACGTCCTGCCCGGCCTTCGCCTGCGCGGGTTGATGGCGATCCCGGAACCTACCGAGGACCGCGCCGAGCAAGAGGCCGCTTTCGCCACGCTGCGTGAACTGCAGGCCCAGCTCGGCCTCGGCCTGGACACCCTGTCCATGGGCATGAGCCATGACCTGGAAGCCGCCATCGCCCAAGGCGCGACCTGGGTCCGCATCGGTACCGCCTTGTTCGGCGCCCGCGACTACGGCCAGGCCTGATTCCATGCTTAACTCACTCTTCCCCCACAAGGACCCGACATGAGCAAGACTCGTATTGCCTTTATCGGCGCCGGCAACATGGCCGCCAGCCTGATCGGCGGCCTGCGCGCCCAGGGCCTGGACACCGCACTGATTCGCGCCAGCGACCCAGGTGCCGAAACCCGCGCACGCATCACTGCCGAGCACGGCATCGAAGCCTTTGAAGACAACGCCAAGGCTATCGATGGCGTGGACGTGATCGTCCTGGCAGTCAAACCGCAAGTCATGAAAGCGGTCTGCGAAACACTGAAGCCGAACCTGAAACCGGGCCAGCTGGTGGTTTCCATTGCCGCCGGCATCACCTGCGCCAGCCTGCAGGCCTGGCTGGGCGCGATCCCCCTGGTGCGCTGCATGCCGAACACCCCGGCGCTGCTGCGTCAGGGTGTCAGCGGCTTGTACGCAACCCGGGAAGTTTCCATGGAACAACGCTGCCAGGCCGAACAGCTGCTGTCAGCCGTGGGCACCGCCCTGTGGCTGGAGCACGAACAACAACTGGACGCCGTCACAGCCGTCTCCGGTAGTGGCCCGGCGTATTTCTTCCTGCTGATCGAAGCCATGACCGCTGCCGGCGAAAAACTCGGCCTGCCGCGCGAGACCGCCTCGCAACTGACCCTGCAGACCGCCCTGGGCGCCGCCCGCATGGCGGTTTCCAGCGACGTCGACGCCGCCGAGCTGCGTCGGCGCGTGACCTCACCGGCCGGCACCACGGAAGCGGCGATCAAATCGTTCCAGGCCAACGGCTTCGAGGCCATCGTCGAAAAGGCCCTGCAGGCCGCGGCGAAGCGCTCGGCCGAGCTGGCCGAGAAACTGGGCAAATAAGGAGCCTTTGATGAATGCACTGTCCGGCGCCGCGATCTTCGTGGTGCAAACCCTGGTCAGCCTGTACCTGGTGATCGTCCTGCTGCGTTTCGTGCTGCAGCTGGTCAAGGCCGACTTCTACAACCCGCTGAGCCAGTTCGCCGTGCGCGCCACCCAGCCACTGCTCAAGCCGCTGCGCCGCGTGGTCCCCAGCATCGCTGGCCTGGATACCTCCTCGCTGCTGCTGTCGATCATCATCCAGGCGCTGTTGATGGCCTTCGTGCTGATGGTCACCTACGGTACCTTCGGCGACGTCCTGCACCTGCTGATGTGGTCGATCCTGGGCATCACCTCGCTGTTCCTGAAGATCTTCTGGGTGGCGATGATCGTCATGGTGATCGTCTCCTGGGTCGCGCCAAACAGCCACAACCCGGCCGCCGAACTGGCCTACCAGATCAGCGAACCGGTGCTGGCGCCGTTCCGTCGCCTGGTGCCAAACCTCGGCGGCATGGACATTTCGCCGATCTTCGCCTTCATCGCCATCCAGGTGATCCAGTCGTTCCTCATGCCCCAACTGGCAGCCTACGCCGGCATGCCGCAAGAGCTGTGGCGGATGATCTGACCCGGCCTGCATCCGGCGGCAAGCCTTTGCTTGCCGCTGGGGGTAGCGCTCTTTAGACTTACGCCTCCGTCAAGCGTGAGCAGGGTCGATGTCCACTGTCCTTCCCGAAGATTCCGTCGGTCTGGTAACACCGCAGATCGCCCGGTTCGATGAACCGCTGGCCCTGGCCTGTGGCCGCGCCCTGGCCTCGTACGAGCTGATCTACGAAACCTATGGCACCCTCAACAGCAGCGCCAGCAATGCCGTGCTGATCTGCCATGCGCTGTCCGGCCACCATCATGCCGCTGGCTACCATGCCGCCACCGACCGCAAGCCGGGCTGGTGGGACAGCTGCATCGGCCCCGGCAAGCCGATCGACACCAACCGCTTCTTCGTGGTCAGCCTGAACAACCTCGGCGGTTGCAATGGCAGCACCGGCCCCAGCAGCCTCAACCCGGCCACCGGCAAGCCCTACGGCGCCGATTTCCCGGTACTGACCGTGGAAGACTGGGTGCACAGCCAGGCGCGCCTGGCCGATCGCCTGGGGATCCATACCTGGGCCGCCATCGTCGGCGGCAGCCTGGGTGGCATGCAGGCGCTGCAATGGACCATCACCTACCCGGATCGGGTGCGCCATTGCGTGGACATCGCCTCGGCGCCCAAGCTGTCGGCGCAGAACATCGCCTTCAACGAAGTGGCGCGCCAGGCCATCCTCACCGACCCCGAGTTCCACGGCGGCTCGTTCCAGGACCAGGGCGTGATCCCCAAGCGCGGCCTGATGCTGGCGCGCATGGTCGGCCACATCACCTACCTGTCCGACGACTCAATGGGCGAAAAATTCGGCCGCGAGCTCAAGAGCGACAAGCTCAACTACGACTTCCACAGCGTCGAATTCCAGGTCGAGAGCTACCTGCGCTACCAGGGCGAGGAATTCTCCGGCCGCTTCGACGCCAACACCTACCTGCTGATGACCAAGGCCCTGGACTATTACGACCCGGCCGCCGCCCACGGCGGTGACCTGGCGGCAACCCTGGCCCACGTCACGGCGGACTACTGCATCATGTCGTTCACCACCGACTGGCGCTTCTCGCCGGCCCGTTCACGGGAGATCGTCGACGCCCTGATGGCCGCGCGCAAGAACGTCTGCTACCTGGACATCGACTCGCCTTACGGCCACGACGCCTTCCTCATCCCGACCCCCCGCTACATGCAGGGTTTCGCCAACTACATGAACCGCATCGCCGTCTGAGGACCCCATGAGAGCCGACCTGGAAATCATCCAAGACTGGATCCCCGCCGGCAGCCGGGTACTCGACCTGGGCTGCGGCAACGGCGAACTGCTGGCCTCGCTGCGTGAACGCAAGAACGTCACCGGCTACGGCCTGGAGATCGACGCCGACAACATCGCCGCCTGCGTGGCCAAGGGCGTCAACGTCATCGAACAGGACCTGGACAAGGGCCTGGGCAACTTCGCCAGCAACAGCTTCGACGTGGTGGTCATGACCCAGGCCCTGCAGGCCGTGGAGTACCCCGACCGGATCCTCGACGAAATGCTGCGGGTGGGCCGCCAGTGCATCATCACCTTCCCCAACTTTGGTCACTGGCGCTGCCGCTGGTACCTGGCGACCAAGGGTCGCATGCCAGTCTCGGACTTCATGCCGTATACCTGGTACAACACGCCGAACATCCACTTCTGCACCTTCGAGGACTTCGAGAACCTGTGCCATGAGCGCAAGGCCAAGGTCCTCGACCGCCTTGCCGTCGACCACCTGCACCGTAACGGGTTGGGCGGCCGGCTTTGGCCTAATCTTCTAGGTGAGATCGGTATCTATCGGGTCAGCAGCCCGGGCCTGCAGGAGCATCAGCTCGCGGTCTGACCCTCAACGGAGGAATGGCATCATGCGTCGACTAGCACTGTTTCTGATCAGCCTGTGCCTGGCCTTGCCGGTACTGGCTGCCGATGCCGCCAGGCCCGAGCGCAAGGAAGTGTTCGGTGATGTGACGGTCCACTACAGCGCCTTCACCTCAAGCATGCTGCAACCCGACATCGCTGCCGCCACGGGCCTGACCCGCAGCAAGAACCAGGGCGTGCTCAACATCGCCGTGCTCAAGGCCGGCAAGCCCGCGATGGCGGTAGTCAGCGGCACAGTGAAAGATCTCACCGGGCGCAGCAGTCCGTTGTCGTTCAAGCAGATTACCGATCAGGGTGCGGTGTACTACATCGCACAGTTCAAGATCGACCAGGCCGAGACCGTCACCTTCGACCTCAACGTCGAGAGCGGCGGCGTCAGCAATAAACTCAGCTTCAACCAGGAAGTGTTCCCAGGCGAATGATGAATTTCCAGCAACTCGTATTGGCCAGCCATAACGCCGGCAAACTCAAGGAACTGCAGGCCATGCTCGGCGAGTCCGTGAACCTGCGCTCGATTGGTGAATTCAGCCAGGTTGAGCCGGAGGAGACCGGCCTGTCGTTCGTCGAGAACGCCATCCTCAAGGCGCGCAACGCCGCGCGCATTTCCGGCCTGCCGGCCCTGGCCGACGACTCGGGCCTGGCGGTGGACTTCCTCGGCGGCGCGCCGGGTATCTACTCGGCGCGCTATGCCGACGGCAAGGGCGACGCGGCGAACAACGCCAAGCTGCTCGATGCGCTCAGGGACGTGCCTGAAGGCCAGCGCGGCGCGCAGTTCGTCTGCGTTCTGGCCCTGGTGCGGCACGCCGACGACCCGCTGCCGATCCTCTGCGAAGGCCTGTGGCACGGCAGCATCCTGTTCGAGGCCAGCGGCGAACACGGCTTCGGCTACGACCCGCTGTTCTGGGTGCCGGAACGCAAATGCTCCAGCGCCGACCTTGACCCTGTCGACAAGAACCAACTCAGCCACCGCGCCCGCGCCATGGCCCTGCTGCGTCAGCGCCTGGGCCTGGCATGAGCGAAAAGCTGTTGGTACAGCCGGCGGGCCTGATCCTTCCCGAACTCCCGCCGCTGTCACTCTATATCCATATTCCCTGGTGCGTGCGCAAATGCCCGTACTGCGACTTCAACTCGCACCAGGCCGGCCCGACCCTGCCGGAAGCCGAGTACATCGACGCCCTGCTCGCCGACCTCGACCAGGAAATGCATGCCGTGCAGGGCCGTCCGATCAGCACGATCTTCTTCGGCGGCGGCACCCCGAGCCTGTTCAGCGCCGACGCGCTTGGGCGCCTGCTGCGCGGTATCGAGCAACGCATCCCGTTCGCCCCGGACATCGAGATCACCCTCGAGGCCAACCCGGGTACCTTCGAGCAGGAGAAGTTCAAGGCCTACCGTCAGACCGGCATCAATCGGCTGTCCATCGGCGTGCAGAGTTTCCAGCCCGCCAAGCTCGAACGACTCGGGCGCATCCACAATGGCGCCGAAGCGGTGCGCGCCGCCGATATGGCCCGCGCCGCGGGCTTCGACAACTTCAACATGGACCTGATGCACGGCTTGCCAGACCAGTCGCTCGACGACGCCTTGGGCGACCTGCGCCAGGCCATCGAGCTGGCGCCGACGCACCTGTCCTGGTACCAGCTGACGGTGGAACCCAACACGGTGTTCTGGAACCAGCCGCCTGAGCTGCCCGAGGACGACATCCTCTGGGATATCCAGGAAGCCGGCCAGGCGCTGATGGCGGACCACGGCTACCGCCAGTATGAAGTCTCGGCCTACGCCCAAGCCGGTCGTGCTGCGCGGCACAACCTGAACTACTGGCGCTTCGGCGACTTCATCGGCATCGGTGCCGGCGCCCATGGCAAGCTGTCGTTCCCGGACGGGCGCATCCTACGCACCTGGAAGACCCGCCTGCCCAAGGACTACCTGAACCCGTCCAAGCCGTTCAAGGCCGGCGAGAAGCTGTTGCCGGCCGATGAGCTACCCTTCGAGTTCCTGATGAACGCGCTGCGCCTCACCGACGGAGTTGATGCCGAGCTGTTCAACCTGCGTACCGGCCTGCCTCTTGCACAACTGGCCGAAGCCCGCCGTGAAGCCGAACAAAAAGGCCTTTTGCGGGTCGAACCGGATCGTCTGGCCGCCACGCCACGCGGCCAGCTGTTCCTCAACGACCTGCTGCAGTACTTCTTGAATTAAGGATGACCCATGGACCTGGTACTTGACCTGCTCTCGACCGTTTCCCGCTGGAGCCGCAGCAACCTCTCAGAGATTTCGCTGGCCCTGGTGGGCTGCCTGCTGGTGCTGTTCGGCACCGATATCAAAGGCTGGGTCGAGGGGCGCCTGGGCGGCCTGGCCGGCGCCCTGCGCGTGCCATTCATGGCACTGCTGGTGATGATCGGCAGCGGCGCGGCGCTGATCTATGCAACTCCGTGGATCGTCAAGGGGCTGGGGCAGTTCAACAACTATGCGCTGGCACCGGTGCTGCTGGTGGTGCTGGTTTTGATCGGCGTGGTCGCTGATCGGCGGGGGTGAGCGTCCGCTAAAAGCCGCCCTGGCAGGCCAGGGCGGCTTCTCACCCGACTAACCCCTTAACGGGCATCGTCGAAGTGATCACGCAGGAAGTCCCTGACGGTCCTGAAAATGATCAGGATCCGAATGAGCTTCCAGACGCGGCTCAGCGTATTCAGCAAACGCTTCATATGCCTTGGCCTCCGTGCTGGCTGGGCCAATCTTCCAGCGTCTGACCGGCACTTCGACGCCTTCGGTGATCATGTGGGTTATCGCCAGTGAAGTGGCCAGGTGGATGGCCCTTCGAAAATCACACCGGCGCGGTTCGTAGGCCGCGTCGAAGGGGCCGAGACAGCAAAGTCATTGGTTTCCCGGCCCGCCACTGGATATCCTCACATGAGAGCGCAGCGATCTTACGACAATCGAAAGTTCAAGACTGTTACCAGCTCAGTCACAGATAATGCCGAATATTTCCATGATTGACGCTGTTTTGAGGCTGCCCTAATATTTCACCCGTGGGTTGTCTCCAGTGAAACCAAAGTACGCAGGCCAAGGATTCGTAACCCAAAGCCCGCATAAAAAAACCGCCCTTGCCAAGGCGGTTTTTTTGTACCTGCAATTTCGCAGGTTTGAAGGGCAGCACCGAACGAACCCGGCTCAGCTCACCTTCTCGAACTTCAGATCCCACACCCCATGCCCAAGGCGCTCACCGCGACGCTCGAACTTGGTGATCGGACGTTCTTCCGGACGCGGCACGTAGGCGCCATCAGCCGCCTGGTTGCGATAGCCTGGCGCCACTTTCATTACTTCAAGCATGTGCTCGGCATAGGGCTCCCAGTCGGTGGCCATATGGAACACACCGCCGACTTTCAGCTTGCTGCGCACCAGCTCGGCGAACTCCGGCTGAACGATCCGGCGCTTGTGGTGACGCGCCTTGTGCCAAGGATCGGGGAAGAACAACATCAGACGGTCAAGGCTGTTGTCCGCCACGCACCGGTTGAGCACTTCGATGGCATCGCAGTCGTACACCCGCAGGTTCTTCAGCCCCTGTGTCAGCACGCCATTGAGCAGCGCGCCGACACCCGGGCGGTGCACTTCGACACCAATGAAGTCCAGCTCAGGCGATGCGGCAGCCATTTCCAGCAACGAGTGGCCCATGCCGAAGCCGATCTCCAGGGTGCGCGGTGCCGAACGGCCGAACACCCGATCATAGTCCACCGGGCTGTCGGCCAGCGGCAGGATGAACTGCGGGCCGCCCTGGTCCAGGCCGCGCTGCTGGCCTTCGGTCATGCGCCCAGCGCGCATCACGAAGCTCTTGATACGGCGGTGCGGGCGGGTTTCGCCGTCTTCGGAGATCGGCGTTTCTTGCGATTCAGTCATCAGGAGCTCTTACTTGATCAGACCATCCAGCGGCGAAGAGGCGCTGGCATAGAGTTTTTTCGGCATGCGGCCGGCCAGGTAGGCCATGCGACCGGCAACGATGGCGTGTTTCATGGCTTCGGCCATCAGTACGGGCTGCTGGGCATGGGCAATGGCCGAGTTCATCAGCACCGCTTCGCAACCCATTTCCATGGCGATGGTGGCGTCGGAGGCGGTACCCACGCCGGCATCGACCAGCACCGGCACCTTGGATTCCTCCAGGATGATCTGCAGGTTGTACGGGTTGCAGATGCCAAGGCCGGTGCCGATCAGGCCGGCCAGCGGCATGACGGCGATACAGCCGGCTTCGGCCAGCTGACGGGCGATGATCGGGTCATCGCTGGTGTAGACCATCACATCGAAACCTTCCTTGACCAGCACTTCGGCGGCCTTGAGGGTTTCGATCACATTGGGGAACAGGGTTTTCTGGTCGGCCAGCACTTCCAGCTTCACCAGCGTCCTGGACTCATGGGACTTGCGGCCATCGAGCAGTTCACGGGCCAGGCGGCAGGTGCGCACCGCTTCCGTCGCATCGAAGCAACCGGCGGTGTTCGGCAGGATGGTGTACTTGTCTGGCGACAGCACGTCGAGCAGGTTCGGCTCACCCGCGTTCTGGCCCAGGTTGGTACGGCGCACGGCGACGGTGACGATCTCGGCACCCGAGGCCTCGGTGGCCAGGCGGGTTTCTTCCATGTCACGGTACTTGCCGGTGCCGACCAGCAGGCGCGACTGGAAAGTGCGCCCGGCCAGGATGAAGGGCTTGTCGCTGCGAACGTTGCTCATCGTTGTTCCTCAGGAAAGATTGCGGGACTTTGCTGGCGAGGTTTCAGGGGCGGTTAGCCGCCACCGATGGCGTGGACCACCTCGACCTGGTCGCCGTCCTTGAGCTGCGTGCTCTCGTGCTGGCTGCGCGGCACGATGTCCAGGTTCAGTTCCACCGCCACCCGGCGACCGGCCAGCTCCAGCCGGCCCAGCAGCGCCGCGACGCTCTCGCCCGCGGGCAGTTCGTAAGGTTCACCGTTCAATTGAATGCGCATGCGCACGGCCACCATTGTTCTTTGGGGGCCCGCATTCTAGCCCCGATCCGCCCTGCAACCCAAGGGCGACAAACGCCATTAGTCGCGATTGTGGACCGACCGGTCAGCCCAGCCGCCAGGCGGCCAGCCCCAGGCATAACCAGCCAGCAAGGAAGCACAGGCCGCCCAGCGGGGTGATCATGCCGAGCTTGCCCAGGCCGCTGAGCGTGAGGGCGTAGAGGCTACCGGAGAACAGCAGGATACCCACGGCGAACAAGCCACCGGCCCAGCCGACCAGGCGCCCGGGCAAGTGCGCCGACAGCACCGCCACGCCCAGGATCGCCAGGGCATGCACCAGTTGATAGGTGACACCGGTATGGAAGATCGCCAGGTAGTCGGTGCTGAGGCGGTTTTTCAAGCCATGGGCGGCGAAGGCGCCTAGGGCAACGCCGGTAAAGCCGAAGAACGCGGCGAGCATCAGGAAGCTGCGAAGCATGGGACGACTCCTCGGGAGGGGTCTGTATAATGGCCCGTTCCAACGGTCCGGCCAAGCCATCACCATGCTGTCATCCCTTCTTCGCCGCCTTTCCCGCGCCCTGCTCTGGTTCGCAGCTGGCAGCATCGCCGTGGTCCTGGTGTTGCGCTGGGTGCCGCCGCCCGGCACCGCGCTGATGGCCGAGCGCAAGGTGCAGTCATGGGCCAGCGGCGAGCCGATCGACCTGCAACGTGACTGGACGCCGTGGGAGGGAATCTCCGACGAGCTCAAGGTGGCGGTCATCGCCGGCGAAGACCAGAAGTTCGCCAGCCACTGGGGCTTCGATATCCCGGCAATACAGGCGGCGCTGGCCTACAACGAGCGCGGCGGCAAGGTGCGTGGCGCCAGCACGCTGACCCAGCAAGTGGCCAAGAACCTGTTCCTGTGGTCTGGCCGCAGCTGGCTGCGCAAGGGGCTGGAAGCCTGGTTCACCGCACTGATCGAGCTGTTCTGGTCGAAGGAGCGGATACTCGAGGTGTATCTGAACAGTGCCGAATGGGGCAAGGGCGTGTTCGGTGCCCAGGCGGCGGCGCGTTATCACTTCGGCGTGGATGCGAGCCGCCTGACGCGACAACAGGCCGCACAGCTCGCGGCGGTGCTGCCAAGCCCGCTCAAGTGGAGTGCCAGCCGGCCCAGCGCCTATGTGGCGAGCCGGGCGGGATGGATCAGGCGGCAGATGAGCCAGCTGGGTGGGCCGAGCTACTTGATGCAGCTCAGGCCCTGAGCTGCCAAGCCCGCAACAGGTCCGGGACAATCAACACAAAAAAGCCGCTGTCTCTTTCGAGAGCAGCGGCTTTTCAATCCAGCCAGGGCGCCGATCAGATCGTGATCAATGCCTTGACCTTGTTCATCGCGTTCTTCTCCAGCTGGCGAATACGCTCGGCCGACACACTGTACTTCTCTGCCAACTCATGCAGCGTGGCCTTTTCTTCGGCCAGCCAACGCTGGTAGAGGATGTCGCGGCTGCGATCATCCAGGCCCTGCAGCGCTTCATGCAGGTTGCTGGTGGAGTTGTCGCTCCAGTCAGCGTCCTCCAGTTGCACGGCCGGGTTGTAACGGTGGTCTTCCAGGTAGTGCGCAGGCGACTGGAAGGCGCTGTCGTCGTCGGCTTCCGCCGCCGGGTCGAAGGCCATGTCCTGGCCGCTCAAGCGGCTTTCCATCTCGCGCACTTCACGCGGCTCGACACCCAGGCTCTCGGCCACGCGATGCACTTCGTCATTGTTCAACCAGGCGAGGCGTTTCTTCTGGCTGCGCAGGTTGAAGAACAGCTTGCGCTGGGCCTTGGTGGTGGCCACCTTGACGATGCGCCAGTTGCGCAGGATGAACTCGTGGATCTCGGCCTTGATCCAGTGTACGGCGAAGGACACCAGACGCACGCCCATTTCCGGGTTGAAGCGCTTTACCGCCTTCATCAGGCCCACGTTGCCTTCCTGGATCAGGTCGGCCTGGGCCAGCCCGTAGCCCGCATAGCTACGCGCGATGTGTACGACGAAACGCAGGTGGGCCATCACCATTTGCCGAGCGGCCTCGAGATCCTGCTCGTAATAGAGACGCTCGGCCAGTTCACGCTCCTGCTCCGGCGTCAGCAAGGGGATGCTGTTGACCGTGTGCACATAGGCTTCCAGGTTTGCACCGGGAACCAGGGCATAGGCAGGTTGCAACGAATTGGTCATTCAAGTACCTCCGGCTTACAGACTCATGCCTTTTGGGCACTGCCAGCATAGACAAGGAACCGTTGTACAAGTTCCAGAATGAAAAATTTGTCAATACTGGCCATGAAACATTTATCGCGGTGCAAGCTCGTTCAGGTGACGAGCGACTGCGATCCATGCACCGATATACCCCAACAGTACCGCCCCGATCAAGAGTGAAAAGCCATCCGAGGCCGGTACGCCACCCAGGGCGAAATCACTGCCATAAAGGCCGGAAAGCCCGACCACCGCGTCGTTCAGCCAGTTCAGGCCGAACGCCAGGATGCCCCAGGCCAGCACGCCCGCACCCAGTCCATACAGGGCGCCCATGTACAGGAAAGGCCGGCGTACGTAGCTGTCGGTGCCACCGACGAGCTTGATCACTTCGATCTCGACCCGGCGGTTTTCGATATGTAGACGAATTGTGTTACCGATTACTAACAGCAGCGCGGAAATCAGCATCACCGCCAGGCCGAAGACGAACCGGTCACCCAGCTTGAGAATCGCCGCCAGACGCTCGACCCACACCAGGTCCAGCTGCGCCGCTTCCACGCGAGGTAGCTCGGAGAGGCGCTGACGCAAGGCTTCCAGGGCCGGCTTGTCGACCTCGGTCGGGGTCACCACCACCACGCCGGGCAGTGGGTTGTCCGGCAGTTCACGCAACGCCTCGCCCAGGCCTGACTGTTGCTGGAACTCTTCCAGGGCCTGCTCGCGGCTGACGTATTGGGCCTCCGCGACGCCCGGCATGCCTTTGATCTCGTCACGCAGGGCCTCCCCGTCGCGGCTGCTGGCATCGAGCTTGAGGTACAGCGAGATCTGCGCCGCGCGCTGCCAGGAGCCGCCGAGTTTCTCGACATTCTTGAGCAACAACGACAGGCCCATGGGCATGCTCAGCGCCACGGCCATCACCAGGCAGGTGAAGAAACTGCCGATCGGCTGCTTGCCCAGGCGGCGCAAGCTGTCGGCCAAACTGGCACGGTGGCTTTCCAGCCAGGCGTGCAGGAGGCTGCGGAAGTCCGGGCCATCGTCATCGTGATCGCCACGTTTCTTCTTCGACGGCTGCGGATCGGCGGCTTTCGGCGCGACCCGCTCGGAAACCTTTGGTGTACGTGTGGTGCTCATTGCCCGGCCTCCCCATCGCCGATCAAGCGGCCGCGTTGCAGCGTCAGCATGCGGTGGCGCATGCGCGCGATCAGCGCCAGGTCGTGACTGGCGATCAGTACCGTGGTGCCCAGGCGGTTGATGTCCTCGAACACGCCCATGATCTCAGCGGCCAGGCGCGGGTCGAGGTTACCGGTGGGTTCATCCGCCAGCAGCAGGGCCGGCTGATGCACGATGGCCCGGGCAATGCCGACTCGCTGTTGCTGGCCGGTGGACAGGTCGGCCGGGAACAGCTCGCCCTTGTCGCTCAGCGACACACGCTCCAGCGCCGAGTCGACGCGTTTGGCGATCTCGGCCTTGGACAGCCCGAGAATCTGCAACGGCAGGGCGATGTTGTTGAACACCGTGCGGTCGAACAGCAACTGGTGGTTCTGGAACACCACGCCGATCTGCCGACGCAGGAACGGGATCTGCGCGTTGCTGATCTGGCCCAGGTCCTGCCCGGCCAGCAGCAGCTTGCCGCTGGTCGGACGCTCCATGGCCAGCAGCAGCCGCAGCAGGGTGCTCTTGCCGGCGCCGGAGTGGCCGGTGACGAACAGGAACTCGCCACGACGCGCCCGGAAGCTCAGTTCGTGCAGGCCGACATGGCCGTTGGGATAGCGCTTGGCTACCTGTTCGAATCGGATCATGAAGGTTCACGCTCGGCGAACAGCGCCTTGACGAAAGGTTCGGCTTCGAAGGTGCGCAGGTCGTCGATACCCTCGCCCACACCGATGAAGCGGATCGGGATGTTGAACTGCTTGGCCAGGGCGAAGATCACGCCGCCCTTGGCGGTACCATCCAGCTTGGTCAGGGCCAGGCCGGTCAGCTCGACGCTCTGGTTGAAGTACTTGGCCTGGCTGATGGCGTTCTGTCCGGTGCCAGCATCGAGCACCAGCAGCACCTCGTGCGGCGCCTCGACATCTAGCTTGCCCATGACCCGACGGACCTTCTTCAGCTCTTCCATCAGGTTGTCCTTGGTGTGCAGACGACCAGCGGTATCGGCGATCAGCACATCGACGTTACGGGCCTTGGCGGCCTGCACCGCATCGAAGATCACCGAAGCCGAGTCGGCACCGGTGTGCTGGGCAATCACCGGGATCTGGTTACGCTCGCCCCACACCTGCAACTGCTCTACCGCGGCGGCGCGGAAGGTGTCGCCGGCCGCGAGCATGACTTTCTTGCCCTCAAGCTGCAGCTTCTTCGCCAGCTTGCCGATGGTGGTGGTCTTGCCAGCCCCGTTCACGCCAACCACAAGGATCACGTAGGGCTTTTTCTGCGCCTCGATCTTCAGCGGCTGCTCGACCGGGCGCAGCAGCGCGGCCAGTTCTTCCTGCAGCGATTTGTACAGCGCATCGGCGTCTGCCAACTGCTTGCGGGCAACTTTCTGGGTCAGGTTCTGGACGATGGTCGAGGTGGCCTCTACGCCGACGTCGGCGGTCAGCAACCGGGTCTCGATTTCATCGAGCAGGTCGTCGTCGATGACCTTCTTGCCGAGGAACAGGCTGGCCATGCCTTCGCCGATGCTGGCGCTGGTCTTCGACAGGCCCTGCTTGAGGCGGGCGAAGAAACCAGGTTTGGCCGGCTCGGCGGCCGCCACGACGACAGGCTCTGGGTCGACTGGAGCCGACGCAACGACCGGCGCGGTTTCGACAACCGGTGCTGGAGCGACAATGGCAGCGGCTACCGTTTCGACGGACGGCCGGGCGGGGATGACGGGCGGCGCCTTGGGTTCCAGGTCCTCGACCAATGCCACCGGCTCTTCAGCGACAGGCAAGACCAGGTTGCTGACCGGGGCCGCGGTCACTTCGACCTCGACCGGTTGCAGCATTGCAACCACCGGCTCTGGCGCGAGCTCCGGCTGCGGTGCAGCAACCACCGGCTCTGGCACGGGCTCCGGCTGCGGCGCTACAACCACCGGCTCTGGCACAGGCTCCGGCTGCGGCGCTACAACCACCGGTTCTGGCACGGGCTCCAGCTGCGGCGTGGCAACCACCGGTTCAGGAACAGGTGCCTGCGACGGCTCGGCAACCGGTGCGGTCTGCTCGACGGGCGCTTGCGGTGCAGGGGCTTGCGGCTGTTCGGCGGCAGGTTGTTCCGGCTTCTTGCGGAACCAGCTGAACAGGCCTTTCTTCTCGCCAGCCGCGGCCGGCGCTTTTTTGTCGTCGTTGGAACCAAACATGGAAGACGGCTATCTCAGGGTAGCGATGGGCCAGCAGCGGCGCATCGGGAATTCTTAACTCACGCAGAACAGACTACTGGGAAGCCAGCGGGTTCATGCGCAACGTTTTGTCGTAAGGGCCTGCAGGCCAGAACGGCGACAGGCATGGTCGCCAGGCAACCGGATCAGTATCCTAGCACCTCCTGGCCCGCCGACGCTAAACCCAAGCGGGCCGCCGAACAGGTTGAACACCGTATGAATGCTCTAGCCCGCCGCGCCGCTGGCCTGTTGCTCGGCACGCTGTGCCTGCCGCTGGCGGCTTTCGCCGCCGATGTGCAACCCACCCACGAATTCATCCTCGACAACGGCCTGAAAGTGGTCGTGCGCGAGGACCACCGGGCGCCGGTGGTGGTTTCGCAGATCTGGTACAAGGTCGGTTCCAGCTACGAGACGCCGGGCCAGACCGGCCTGTCCCATGCCCTGGAACACATGATGTTCAAGGGCAGCGCCAAGATCGGCCCCGGAGAGGCCTCGCGCATCCTGCGCGATCTCGGCGCCGAGGAAAACGCCTTCACCAGCGACGACTACACCGCCTACTACCAGGTGCTGGCCCGCGATCGCCTGCCGGTGGCCCTGGAGCTCGAAGCCGACCGCCTGGCCAGCCTGCGCCTGCCAGCCGACGAATTCAGCCGTGAGATCGAGGTGATCAAGGAAGAGCGCCGCCTGCGTACCGACGACCAGCCCAACGCCAAGGCCTTCGAGCTATTCCGCGCCATGGCCTACCCGGCCAGCGGCTACCACACGCCGACCATCGGCTGGATGGCCGACCTCGAGCGCATGAAGGTCGAGGAACTGCGTCACTGGTACGAGTCCTGGTACGCCCCGAACAACGCCACCCTGGTGGTGGTCGGCGACGTCAAGCCGGACGAGGTCAGGGCCTTGGCGCAGAAGTACTTCGGCCCCATCCCCAAACGCGCCGTGCCGCCGAGCAAACTGCCGCTGGAACTGGCCGAGCCGGGCCAGCGCCTGCTCACCCTGCACCTGCGTACGCAACTGCCCAGCCTGATCTACGGCTTCAATGTCCCGGCCCTGGCCACCGCCAAGGACCCACGCAGCGTCAACGCCCTGCGGCTGATCTCGGCCCTGCTCGACGGCGGCTATAGCGCCCGCATGCCGGCACGCCTGGAGCGCGGCCAGGAACTGGTGGCCGGTGCCTCGTCCAGCTACAACGCCTTCACCCGCGGCGACAGCCTGTTCATGATCTCGGCCACACCCAACGTGCAGAAACACAAGACCCTGGCCGAAGTAGAGAAAGGTATCTGGCAGTTGCTCGACGAGCTCAAGACCACGCCACCGACCGCCGAAGAGCTCGAGCGCGTACGCGCGCAGGTAATCGCCGGCCTGGTCTACGACCGCGACTCGATCAGCAGCCAGGCCACCACCATCGGCCAACTGGAGACGGTCGGCCTGTCCTGGAAGCTGATCGACAGCGAACTCGACGACCTCAAGCGCGTGACCCCGGAGGACATCCAGGCCGCCGCCCGCACCTATTTCACCCGCGAACGCCTGAGCGTTGCCCATGTACTGCCCGAGGAGTCCGCTCATGAGTGATCGCAGCGCACCCCGTTACACTATGTTCGGCCTGGCGATCATCGTGCTGGTGGTGGCCATCGCCGCGCTGCTGGCGCGCCCTGCCCAGTCCGACAGCCAAAGCCAGGCCGACGCCGCGGCACGCCCGGCCAACACCCTGCAATCGCTGGCCGAACTGGACGGCAAGGCCCCCAACCGACGCCAGTTGAACATCCAGCACTGGACCACTGCCGAAGGCGCCCGGGTGCTGTTCGTCGAGGCCCGTGAGCTGCCGATGTTCGACCTGCGCGTGACCTTCGCCGCCGGCAGCAGCCAGGACGGCGGTACCCCGGGCCTGGCCACCCTGACCAACGCCATGCTCAACGAGGGCGTGGCCGGCAAGGACGTCACCGCCATTGCCGAAGGCTTCGAAGGCCTGGGCGCCGACTTCGGCAACGGTTCCTACCGCGACATGGCCGTGGCCTCGCTACGCAGCCTCAGCGCCACGGAAAAACGCGAGCCGGCGTTGGAACTGTTCACCGAGGTGGTGGGCCAGCCGACCTTCCCCGAGGACGCCCTCAAGCGCATCAAGAACCAGTTGCTGGCGGGCTTCGAGTACGAGAAGCAGAACCCGGGCAAGATTGCCGGCAAGACGCTGTTCGCGAATCTCTATGGCCAGCACCCCTATGCCAGCCCCAGCGACGGTACCGCCGAGTCCATTCCGGGCATCACCCTGGCCCAGCTGCGCACCTTCCACGGCAAGGCCTACGCCGCCGGCAACGCGGTGATCGCCCTGGTCGGCGACCTCAGCCGCGGCGAAGCCGAGGCCATCGCCGCGCAGGTCTCCACCGGCCTGCCCAAGGGCGCTGCACTGGCCAAGCCGGAGCAACCGGTCGAGCCCAAGCCGGGGATTACGCATATCGACTTCCCGTCCAAGCAGACTCACCTGATGCTGGCCGAGCTGGGCATCGACCGCAACGACCCGGACTGGCCGGCCCTGTCGCTGGGCAACCAGATCCTCGGCGGTGGCGCATTCGGCACCCGCCTGATGAGCGAGGTTCGCGAGAAACGCGGACTGACGTACGGCGTGTACTCGGTCTTCAGCCCGATGCAGGTGCGCGGCCCGTTCATGATCAACCTGCAGACCCGGGCCGAACTCAGCGAGGGCACGCTCAAGCTGGTTCAGGATATTCTGGCCGACTACCTGAAGAGCGGCCCGACCCAGCAGGAACTGGACGATGCCAAGCGCGAGCTGGCCGGCAGCTTTCCGCTGTCCAATGCCAGCAACGCCAGCATCGTCGGCCAGCTGGGCGCGATCGGCTTCTACAACCTGCCGCTGAGCTGGCTGGAGGACTTCATGCAACAGTCCCAGGCACTGAGCGTCGAGCAGGTCAAGGCCGCCATGAACAAGCATCTAGCGGCAGACAAGCTGGTGATCGTCACCGTCGGCCCGAAGGTGGCGCAGCAGCCGCTGCCGGCCCCCACTGACAAACCCGCCGAGCAGCCGCTCGGCGTACCGGAGCACTAATGGCAAGACCCAACACCCCCGCGCGCCCGGCACCGGGCGCCAGCAAGGGCCCCGGCCAACTGCGCATCATCGCCGGCGAGTGGCGCAGCCGCCGCCTGGCCGTGCCGGAAGGCGAAGGCCTGCGGCCGACCCCTGATCGCGTGCGCGAAACCCTGTTCAACTGGCTGGCCCCCTACATCGAAGGCGCCCTTGTGCTCGATGCCTTCACCGGCAGCGGCGCGCTGGTGCTCGAAGCGTTGTCCCGTGGCGCGAAGGATGCCGTGGCGCTGGACAGCAACCCTGCGGCCACCACCAACCTCAAGGACAACCTCGAAGTGTTGCGCTGCCCGCGCGGGCAGATCCTGCAGACTGACGCCCTGCGCTACCTGCAAGGCCCGGCCAAGCAACAATTCGACGTGGTGTTCCTCGACCCGCCGTTCCACCAGGATTTGCTGGCCAATACCTGCAACCTGCTGGAGCAGGGCCAGTGGCTGCACGAGCAGGCGTGGATCTATACCGAAAGCGAAGCCGTGCCCTCTTCGCTGCCAATGCCGGGCAACTGGCGCCTGCACCGCGAGAAGAAGACCGGCCAGGTGCATTACGCCCTGTGGCGACGCAAGGCTGGCGATCAATAGCGCAGGCGCGAGGGCGGTGTTTCATGGCACTCTAGGCAGGCACATCACGAGCCGCTCAGCATGCCCAGCCTCACCGCCACCTTCCGCCCGGCCGCCGGGCTGTCCAACCCCCACTTGCAGACATTGTGGGGGCCACTCTGGCGCAAGCTCCCGGACCTGACGCGCAATCGCGAGCGTCTATGGCTGGCGGACGGCGACTTTCTCGACCTCGACTGGCACGGCCCGCACCAGGCCGATGCGCCCTTGGTGCTGGTACTCCACGGCCTGACCGGGTCGTCCAATTCGCCGTATGTCAAAGGCCTGCAACTGGCCCTGCAGGCACGCGGCTGGGCCAGTGTCGCGGTGAACTGGCGCGGCTGCTCGGGCGAACCCAACCTATTGGCGCGCAGCTACCATTCCGGGGCCAGCGAAGACCTGGCCGAAACCATCCGTCACCTGCGGGCGCAGCGGCCGCTGGCGCCGCTGTATGCCGTGGGCTATTCGCTGGGCGGCAATGTGCTGCTCAAGTACCTGGGGGAAAGCGGCGCGGCCAGCCAGCTGGAGGCAGCGGTAGCGGTGTCGGTGCCGTTTCGCCTGGACCAGTGCGCCGACCGTATCGGCCTGGGTTTCTCGAAGGTCTACCAGGCGCATTTCATGCGCCAGATGCTGGCCTACGTGCAGGACAAGCAACAGCACTTCCGCGACAAGGGCCACCATGAAGGGCTGGCCACCCTCGAACGCCTGGGCTCGCTGCGCAACCTGCGCACGTTCTGGGACTTCGATGGCAAGGTGACCGCGCCCCTCAATGGCTTCAGCGATGCCCATGACTACTACCGGCGCGCCTCCAGCCGCTACTACCTGGGCGAGAACCGCACACCGACGCTGATCATCCACGCCAACGATGATCCGTTCGTGTTTGGTCACAGCCTGCCCAATGCCGGTGAGCTGGCGGCACAGACGCAGTTCGAACTGCACAGCCGGGGTGGGCATGTGGGGTTCGTCGAGGGCAGCCTGCGCAATCCGGGGTATTACCTGGAACGAAGGATTCCGCAGTGGCTGATGGAAGGGCGATAGGCCCCCTCCAGGAAGAGGTGAAAGAGGGAATTTGTGGGAGCAGGCTTGTCCCGCGATAGCATCACCAGACCATCACGGGGCAAGCCCGCTCCCACATTACGAATTACTCGCCAGTGGCTATGCCACGCTGTGGATCATTGATCCATTCACTCCACGACCCGGCATACAACCGCCCCAGCGGATAACCCGCCAGCGCCAGGGCAAACAGGTTATGGCAAGCCGTCACGCCAGAGCCGCAATAAGCCACCAGGTCCTCCGGCGCCCGGTCGCCCAGTTTTTCGGCAAAACGCTGTTTCAGTTGGGCGGCCGGCAGGAACCGCCCGTCCGCGCCAAGGTTGTCGGTGAACGCCGCGCACCGGGCGCCAGGGATATGCCCGGCCACCGGGTCGATCGGCTCGACCTCGCCACGGAAACGCGGCAGGCCGCGCGCGTCGATCAAGGTCATCGCGGGGTCGTCCAGGCGCTTGGCCAGGTGGGCGGCATCAATCAGCAGCGCCATGTCCGGCTCACCGCTGAAATTGCCTTCGCGGCGTACCGGCGGGTCCAGGCTCAGCGGCAGGTGAGCGGCGTGCCAGGCCTTCAGGCCGCCATCGAGAATGAACACTGCATCGCGCTTGCCCAGCCAGGCCAGGAGCCACCAGGCACGGGCGGCAAAGGCGCCGGGGCCGTCGTCGTAGAGCACCACCTGGCTGTCGTTGTCCACGCCCCACTCGCGCAGGCGCTCCACCAGCCGCTGCGGGTCGGGCAGCGGGTGGCGGCCTGTGCTGCCCTTGAGCGCCGGCCCGCTCAGGTCGCGTTCGAGGTCGGCGAAGTGCGCCCCGGCAATATGCCCTTCGGCGTAGCTGCGTTGACCGTAGTCGACATCTTCCAAGGCAAACCGGCAGTCGAGGATCACCAGGCCGGGCGCGTCCAGGCGTTCGGCCAGCTGTTGCGGGGTGATCAATTGCGCGAGGGGCATGACAATCTCCTGATGAATGGCTCGAAACCCCGGATCAATGCTCCAGGGCCTGGTTGAACGGGACATGGAACTCAGCGCACAGCGCCTGTACCGCGACACGCGCGGTGGGGGTGACATACCCCAGCTCCAGCACCACCACCTGATAGACGCCGCGCTTGAACGCTTCTTCACCCAGGTGCGCGGAATGCTCGCGGGTGGTGCTGAGAAAACGCACCCAGGAAGTCAGCACGATCCAGGCGTTGATGGTCAGCGACTCCACCTGCGCAGCGTCCATGTTCAGGATGCCGGCCTCGACAAAGCCGCGGTAAATGGCCTGCCCCTGCTGCAGGCAGCGCTGCGAGAAGCGCCGATAGCGGGCCGCCAGTTCCGGGTCGCTGTCGAGCAGGTGCTCGAGGTCGCGGTGCAGGAAGCGGTAGTTCCACATCGCCGCCAGCAGCGCCTTGAGGTAGAAGCGCTTGTCCTCGACGGTGGCGGTGCGGCCCTGGGGCGGGCGCAGAAAACTGTCGACCAGTTCTTCGTACTGATTGAACAGCACGGCGATGATCGCCTGCTTGTTGGGGAAGTGGTAGTACAGGTTGCCGGGCGAGATTTCCATGTGCGCGGCAATGTGATTGGTGCTGACGCAACGCTCGCCCTGCTGGTTGAACAGCTCCAGGCTGCTCTGCACGATGCGCTCTCGGGTCTTCATGCGCGGGGCCATGCTCAGCTCCAGTCTCCAGCGTGTAAGGATCGGGCCCATCTTACGGCTTCCAGCCCGTCGGGTGCACCGCCGACCCAGTGAAAAAGATGCACGATAGTACCAATTAGAGTATATGCTCTATTCACTCGTCAGCCCCGGAGCCGCCATGACCTCGCCTGCCGTACTTCCCCCTGTACAATCCGACCTCGACCTGCAAGCGACGTTCGACGCTCAGCGACAGGCGTTCGCCGGCAACCCGATGCCCCCGGCCACGCAACGCCGGCAGTGGTTGAAAAGCCTGCGCGAGGCACTGCTGGCGGACCAGGAGCGCCTGATTACAGCTATCGATGCCGACTTCAGTGGCCGCAGCCGTGACGAAACCCTGCTCGCCGAACTGATGCCGTCGGTCATGGGCCTGCGCGACGCGGAGAAACAGCTGAGCCGCTGGATGCGTCCATCGCGGCGCAAGGTCGGCCTGGCCTTCCAACCCGCCAGCGCCCGGGTGCAATACCAGCCACTGGGCGTGGTGGGCATCATCGTGCCGTGGAACTACCCACTGTTTCTCGCCATCGGCCCGCTGACCGGCGCCCTGGCCGCCGGCAACCGGGTGATGCTCAAACTCAGCGAGTCGACCCCGGCCAGTGGCCAGGCCCTGAAGAACCTGCTAGCGCGCGTATTCCCCAATGATCTGGTGAGCGTCGCGCTGGGCGAGGTGGAAGTCGGCCAGGCTTTTGCCCGCCTGCCCTTCGACCACCTGCTGTTCACCGGCGCCACCAGCGTCGGCCGCCATGTGATGCTGGCCGCCGCGCAAAACCTCACGCCAGTGACCCTTGAGCTGGGCGGCAAGTCGCCGGCTATCGTCTCGGCCGACGTGCCGTTGGACACCGCCGCCGAACGCATCGCCTTCGGCAAGACCCTCAACGCCGGCCAGACCTGCGTCGCCCCCGATTACGTGCTGGTGCCCCGCGAGCGCCTGGGCGCCTTCGCCGACGCCTACCAGCGCGCTGTGCGCCGCCTCTATCCGCGCCTGACCGGCAACCCCGACTACAGCGCGATCATCAACGAGCGCCAGCTTGGCCGCCTGAACCGGTTGCTGGACGATGCCCGCGAGCAGGGAGCCCAGGTGCTCGACCTCTATCCCGACGAGCCGCGCCAGGGTCGCCGACTGCCCCCTCACCTGCTGCTGGACGTAAACGACAGCATGCAGGTGATGCAGGACGAGATTTTCGGCCCCCTGCTACCCGTGGTGCCCTACGAGCGCCTGGACGACGCCCTGGCCTACATCAACCAGCGGCCTCGCCCCCTGGCGCTCTACTACTTCGGCTATGACCGTGGCGAGCAGGCCCGGGTACTGCGCGACACCCACTCCGGCGGTGTCTGCCTCAACGACACCCTGCTGCATGTGGCCCAGGATGACCTGCCATTTGGCGGCATCGGCCCGTCCGGTATGGGCCACTACCACGGTTACGAAGGTTTCCTGACCTTCAGCAAGGCCAAGGCCGTGCTGGCCAAGCAACGCATCAATGCCGCCAAGGTGATCTACCCGCCCTATGGCAAGGCCTTGCAACGACTGGTCTACAAGCTGTTCATCCGCTGATGCAGCGCCGCGACCTGCTGCGCTTCGGCCTGGGCGCCAGCCTGTTTCTGGGGGCGACCAGCATGATCGGCTGCAGCCAGCAGAGGCCGTCGGCTGGTTACCAGGCGCTGGGCGACGACGACTTGCCGCTGTTGCAGGCACTGATTCCCGTCGTGCTGGCCGGTACCCAGGCGTCCACGGCGTCTGTGCTGCAAAGCCTCGACCACAAGCTGGCGGCGCTGTCGCCCGCCATGCTCAAGCTGACCCGGCAATTGTTCGACGTGCTCACCCTGTCCCTCACTCGCGGACCACTGACCGGGGTCTGGGGCGGCTGGGCCGATACCACCGGTGCCGAGGTTGAACGCTTCCTCGAACGCTGGCGCGACAGCTCGTTGAACCTGCTGCGCCAGGGTCACGCCTCGTTGCTGCAACTGCTGCTGATGGCCTGGTACGAACGCCCCGAAGCCTGGGCAGCGTGCGGCTACCCCGGCCCACCAAAGATCTGAACACCAGACAAGAGCACCGCCGAATGCCCGTCCCCGACCCATTCCGCCAAGGCCTCCAACGAGGCTGGATCACCCACGACGGCTCGCGCCTGGAACAGGACCTGACCCTCGCCGTCGACGTCGCCGTCATCGGCAGCGGCGCAGGCGGTGCCACCACCGCCGAACGGCTCAGCGCCGCCGGCTTGAAGGTGCTGCTGATCGAAGAGGGGCCGCTGAAAACCAGCAGTGACTTCCACCTGCTCGAGCACGAGGCCTACGCCGACCTCTACCAGGAGGGCCTGGGTCGTCTGAGCAAAGACGGCGCCATTACCATTTTGCAGGGCCGGGCGGTGGGCGGCACCACCCTGGTCAACTGGACATCGAGCTTTCGCACACCGCCACAGACCCTGGAACACTGGGCCCGCGAGCATGGAGTCAAGGGCCTGGACAACGACACCCTGAAGCCGTGGTTCGAGCGCATGGAGCAGCACCTGGGCATCAGCCCGTGGGCGATGCCGCCCAATGCCAACAACGACGTGTTGCGCCGCGGCTGCGAGGCGCTTGGTCACCGCTGGGCGGTGATTCCGCGCAACGTGCGCGGCTGCTGGAACCTGGGGTACTGCGGCATGGGCTGCCCGGTCAACGCCAAGCAGTCGATGCTGGTCACCAGCATCCCGGCCACCCTGGAGCACGGCGGTGAACTGCTCTACCTGGCCCGTGCCGAGCGGTTCAGTCATGACGGCCAGCGCATCGACCACTTGCAATGCCAGGCCCTGGACGCCCGGGGTATTCGGCCCACGGGCCGCCAGGTTCGCGTACGCGCCCGCCACTATGTGCTCGCCGGCGGCGGTATCAACAGCCCGGCACTGCTACTGCGCTCAGACGCGCCTGACCCGCACCAGCGCCTGGGCAAGCGAACCTTCCTGCATCTGGTCAACTTCAGCGCCGCACAGTTCGAAGCGAGGATCGACCCGTACTACGGGGCGCCGCAATCGATCTACAGCGACCAGTTCCAGTGGCAGGACGGTGTCACCGGCCCGGTAGGCTACAAACTCGAAGTGCCACCGCTGCACCCGGCCCTGGCCAGCACCCTGCTGGGCGGCCATGGCCAGGACAATGCCCAGCGCATGGCCGAACTGCCCCACACCCATGTGATGCTGGCGCTGCTGCGCGACGGCTTCCACCCCGACAGCCCCGGCGGCCAGGTGGAGCTGCGCGGCGATGGCTCGCCTGTGCTGGACTACCCCGTCACCGACTACCTGCGCGACGGCCTGCGCCGGGCCTGGCACAGCATGGCGCAGATCCAGTTCGCCGCCGGTGCTCGCCATGTGATGCCGGTGCATGGCGATGCGCGCTATGTCAGCGACCCGGCACAAGCCCAGGCGCTGATCGACGGCCTGCCCCTGGAACTGCTGCGCATGCGCCTGGGCAGCGCCCACGTCATGGGCGGCTGCGCCCTGGGCGAGGATCCGCGCCAGGCCGTGTGCGACAGCCTGGGCCGGCATCACCAGCTGGAAAACCTGTCGATCCACGACGGTTCGCTGTTCCCCACCAGCATTGGCGCCAACCCGCAGCTGTCGGTGTACGCCCTGACGGCCCTGCTCAGCGATGCGCTGATCGGCCGCCTGGCACGTGGCGCATGACAGCCAATAGCCACGCTGTCTATAGTGCCATCAGCCAGCCTCACGACTTGGCCGGGCGCAATCGCTGCGCTACCATCCGACTCCCCAACGCACTCCAGCCAGGATGACGCGATGAACCGAGTGTTGTACCCGGGTACTTTCGACCCCATTACCAAAGGCCATGGAGACCTGGTCGAGCGCGCCTCGCGCCTGTTCGACCATGTGATCATCGCCGTGGCGGCCAGCCCGAAGAAAAACCCCCTGTTCCCCCTGGAACAGCGGGTCGAACTGGCCCGCGAGGTCACCAAGCACCTGCCCAATGTCGAAGTCATCGGCTTCTCCTCCTTGCTGGCGCATTTCGCCAAGGAAAAAGGCGCCAACGTATTCCTGCGCGGCCTGCGTGCCGTTTCCGACTTCGAATACGAGTTCCAGCTGGCCAACATGAACCGCCAGCTCGCGCCGGACGTCGAGAGCCTGTTCCTCACGCCGTCGGAGCGCTATTCGTTCATTTCCTCGACGCTGGTTCGGGAAATTGCCGCGTTGGGCGGTGATATCAGCAAGTTCGTGCACCCGGCCGTGGCCGATGCGCTGACCGAGCGCTTCCGCAAGTAACCCTCGCGGTCACGACGTCGCGCCCGCGTGCACTGCGGGCGCGAATCCGGCACAATTGCGCCCATCGCTTTGAAACATGCCCGGGCCCGATGCCCAGGCCGGAGTCCCCATGTCCCTGATCATCACCGACGATTGCATCAACTGCGACGTCTGCGAACCCGAGTGCCCGAACGCCGCCATCTCGCAAGGCGAAGAGATCTACGTGATCGACCCAAACCTGTGCACCCAGTGCGTGGGCCACTACGACGAGCCACAGTGCCAGCAGGTTTGCCCGGTAGACTGCATCCCCCTGGATGAAGCCCACCCGGAAACCGAAGACGAGCTGATGGCCAAGTACCGCCGGATCACCGGCAAGGCCTGATGCCGTTCGTCGCGGCGTTACAGCGCGCAGCCCTCGGCGCCTGCCTGGCCCTGCTGGCCTGCGCTGCCCAGGCGCAAGGCCCGGGGCGTGCAGCCATCGCCAGCCCGCACAGCGAAGCGACCTCGGCGGCGCGACAAATCCTGCAACAAGGCGGCAACGCCTTCGACGCCGCCGTGGCCGTCAGCGCCACGCTGGCCGTGGTCGAGCCCTATGGCTCGGGCCTGGGTGGCGGTGGTTTCTTCCTCCTGCGCGAGAGCGGCGTCACGCCCCGATATACCTTCCTCGATGCGCGCGAACGCGCCCCGGCCGCGGCCAGGGCGGACATGTACCTCAAGGACGGCAAGGTGCAGCCCGGCCTGTCGATCAACGGGCCGCTGGCCGCCGCGATCCCCGGCCTGCCCCAGGCCCTGGCTGACCTCGCCAGCACACATGGCAAGCTATCGCTCAAGGACAGCCTGGCCCCGGCCATCCGCCTGGCCAACCAGGGCTTCGCCGTCGACCGTATCTATCGCGATCGCGCCACCATGCGCCTGAGCGCCCTGCGCGATGATGCCGAAAGCGCACGGCTGTTCCTCAGTGACCACGACGTGCCGGCCCTGGGCACGCTGATCCGCCAACCCGAACTGGCCGCCACCCTGCAAGCCATGGCCGAGCAGGGCCGCGACGGTTTCTACCGTGGCCCGATGGCCCGCCGCCTGGTCGAAGGCGTGCGCCAGGCCGGCGGTATCTGGACCCTAGACGACCTCGCTGGCTACCGTACGGCGTGGCGTGAACCGCTGCGTTATCCACTGGCCGACCAGCGTGAACTGATCAGCAGCCCGCCGCCTTCGGCCGGCGGCGTGGCCCTGGCACAAAGCCTGGCCATGCTGCAGCGCCTGCCCTGGCAGAGCGCCGAGCCCGTGCAACGCAGCCACTATGTGATCGAAGTGCTGCGCCGCGCCTACCGCGACCGCGGCCTGCTCGGCGACCCGGACTATGTGAGCAACCCGATCAACCGGCTACTGGCGCGCCAGTACCTGACTGGGCTGGCCGACAGTATCGATGTGCACCAGGCCACCCCCAGCACCGCGCTGCCGCCCTCACCGGCCTGGCGAGAAGGCGACCACACCACTCATTTCGCGGTGATCGATGGTGACGGCAACGCCGTGTCCGCCACGCTGTCGGTAAACCTGCCGTTTGGCGCGGCGTTCAGCGTGCCTGGGACCGGTGTGGTGCTGAACAACGAGATGGACGATTTCGCCGCCGACCCAGCCGGCAGCAACAGCTATGGCCTGGCCGGCAGCCAGGCCAATGCGGTGGCGGCGGGCAAGCGTCCCCTGTCGAGCATGAGCCCGACCTTCATCGAAAGCCCCAGCCAGCTTGCCACTTTCGGCACGCCGGGCGGCAGCCGCATACCCAGCATGGTGCTACTGTCGGTGCTGGGGTTCCTGGAGGGCCGGCCGGTGGCCGAGTGGCCAGCGACACCGCGTTATCACCATCAGTACCTGCCGGATGTGGTGGAGCATGAGCCGGGGACGTTCAGTGCGCGGCAGAAGGCCGAGCTTGAAGGGCGTGGGTATCGGTTGAAGGATGTCGGGCGTCAGTACGGCAATCAGCAGGTGCTTTATTGGGACAAGGCGGGCGGGACTGTGGAGGCAGCCAGTGATCCCAGGGGTGTAGGGCAGGCAGCGGTAGTCGACTGATCTGACCCTATCGCGGGGCAAGCCCGCGACTGCGACTGGCTTGGCTCGCTTTGGTGGGAGCGGGCTTGCCCCGCGATCAGGCCTGCGGCATCAACGCTGGCATTTCGGACAGAACACACTCGCCCGCTGGCCCAGCTTCACTTCGCGCAGTTCGGTGCCGCACAGTTTGCACGGCTGCCCACGACGCCCATACACGAACAACTCCTGCTGGAAGTAGCCCGGCTGGCCATCGCCACCGATGAAGTCACGCAAGGTGGTCCCGCCCTGTTCGATGGCCGCCGCCAATACTCGCTTGATCTCGATCGCCAGCTTCAGATAGCGCGCCCGTGAAATCCCGCCTGCTTCGCGGCGCGGGTCGATCCCGGCGGCGAACAAGGCCTCGGTGGCGTAGATGTTGCCCACGCCGACCACCACCGCGTTGTCCATGATGAACGGCTTGACCGCCATCGAGCGCCCCCGGGACAGCTGGAACAGGCGCTCACCGTCGAACAGGTCGGTCAGCGGCTCAGGTCCCAGGCGAATCAGCAGCTCATGGTTGAGTGGATCGAGGCTCCACAGCATCGCCCCGAAGCGGCGCGGGTCGGTGTAGCGCAGCATCAGCCCCGACTCGAGCTCGATGTCCACATGCTCGTGCCTGGCCGCCGGCAAGCCCACCTCGACCAGGCGCAGGTTGCCCGACATGCCCAGGTGGCTGATCAGGGTACCGACCTCGGCGTTGATCAGCAGGTACTTGGCACGGCGCTCGACACTGACGATGCGCTGCCCCGACAGGCGCACGTCCAGGTCTTCCGGGATCGGCCAGCGCAGGCGCCGGTCACGCACCACCACGCGGCTGACCCGCTGGCCTTGCAAATGAGGCGCGATGCCGCGCCGCGTGGTCTCGACCTCTGGCAGCTCCGGCATGGTTCAGTGCCCGCCCATTTCGCGGATGTTCTGCTTGAGCTGCTCGAAGTCGTATTCGGTCAGGCCGATGTAGTCCAGCACCAGCGGCCCCACCATGTTCCACTCGTGATCGACGCTCTGGTTGCCCAGCACACGGTACGAAGCGCAGATGTGCTCGGACATCTTCAGTACCGCCAGCAGGTTCTTCAGCTGGGTCTGGGTGTTGCGCGAGGATTCGTCGCGGAACACCGCCAGGGCGTTGTGGTGGTTGGCGATGGCCGCGCTGATGTGCTCGGGCAGACGCCAGGACTTGGCAGTGAAGTAGCCGACTACCGAATGGTTGGTGTTGAACACGCGGTTCTCGGTGTCCACCACGCGGACCTCGTCATTGGCCTTGGCGTAGGATTCCTCCAGCACTTCCATGTAGTTGGGGAAGCGCTTGTGCATCAGCGGCACGCCGCAATCGTGGAACAGGCCCAGGGTGTAGGCCTCGTCCACCGCCTGGATACCGGTGCGCTTGGCCAGGGTCAGGCAGGTCATGGCCACGTCCTGGGCGGTATCCCAGAATGGGTTGAGGGTGACGATGGTCTCGTCGCTCATCTCGCCCCTGATCGATTGCGCGTTGATCAGGTTGATGATCGAACGGCTGCCCAGCAGGTTTACCGCGCGCTGGATCGAGCCGATCTTGTTCGCCAGGCCGAACTGCGCCGAGTTGACCAGCTTGAGCAGGGCGCCGGACAGGCCTGGGTCCTGCGCGATCAGCTTGGCGATGGTCTCCAGATCCGGGTCGGGCATGTACTGCTCGAACTGCAGGTCGACCATGATCTGCGGCTGTGGCGGGATGGTGATGCCCTGCAGGGCTTGCTGGATCTGTTCGGCGGTGAGTTCCTGGGACATTCGTGCATTCTCGCTGGGGACGGGGGATTCTAACCCTGTACGCCGGCAGGGTGACTACCAGTGAATCGTTGGATCCAAGAATTTCTTTAGCCGTGGGCATGGACCACTTGGTCGCACCCACCAGCGAACCTGGGGCCAACACGGTATACTCCCGCTCTTTTTTCCCGGAGCGACGTCATGTCCCTGCCCAGCCTTCGCCTCAAAGCCAATGCCGACCGCCGCCTGCGCGCCGGCCACCTGTGGGTCTACAGCAATGAAGTCGATGTTGCCGCGACCCCGCTGCAAGGCCTGAAGGCCGGCCAGCAGGCCATTCTCGAAGCTGCCAACGGCAAGCCGCTGGGGGTTGTGGCCATGAGCCCGAACAACCTGATCTGCGCCCGCCTGCTGTCGCGCGATGCCAAGCTGCCGCTGGACAAGTCGCTGCTGGTACACCGCCTGAACGTGGCCCTGTCGCTGCGCGAGCGCCTGTTCGACAAGCCGTGCTACCGCCTGGTGTATGGCGACTCCGACCTGCTCCCAGGCCTGGTGGTCGACCGCTTCTTCGACATCCTCGTGGTCCAGTTGGCGTCGGCCACCATGGAAGCACACAAGGACGAGGTGATCGCCGCGCTAGTGCAGGTGCTCAAGCCTAGCGGCATCCTGTTCAAGAACGATTCCGCCGCCCGCGACGCCGAAGGCCTGGAGCGTTATGTCGAGACCGTCTACGGCGAAGTGCCGGACTGGGTCGCGCTTGAAGAGAACGGCGTCAAGTTCGAAGCCCCGGTGCGCGAAGGCCAGAAGACCGGCTGGTTCTACGACCACCGCATGAACCGCGCCCGCCTGGCCCCCTACGTCAAGGGCAAGCGCGTGCTCGACCTGTTCAGCTACATCGGTGGCTGGGGCGTGCAGGCCGGCGCGTTCGGCGCCAGCGAGGTGTTCTGCGTGGACGCCTCGGGCTTCGCCCTGGATGGCGTCGAGCGCAATGCCGCGCTCAACGGCATCGGCGAGAAGCTGACCTGCATCGAAGGCGATGTGTTCGAAGCACTGCGCGAGCTGAAAGCCGCCGAAGAGCGCTTCGACGTGATCATCGCCGACCCACCCGCCTTCATCAAACGCAAGAAAGACCTGAAGAACGGCGAGGCTGCCTACCGCCGCCTCAACGAACAGGCCATGCGCATGCTCACCAAGGACGGCATCCTGGTCAGCGCCTCGTGCTCGATGCACCTGCCCGAGGACGACCTGCACAACATCCTGCTGACCAGCGCCCGCCACCTGGACCGCAACCTGCAACTGCTCGAGCGCGGCGGCCAGGGCCCGGACCACCCGGTGCACCCGGCCATCGCCGAGACCCGCTACATCAAGAGCATCACCTGCCGCTTGCTGCCCAACAGCTAAGCTTCACCGGCTTCCTCAGGTTTCGCGCTACGCGGCACCTGTGGAAGCCGGCTTGCCGAGGCTCGACCCGGTCCAGGCGTCATGACGGCACCGCCAGCCGTCGATCCTCCCTGGGACAGCGCTCGAACCGTGCCCGATAACAGCGGGTGAAGTACGACGCCGATTCGAACCCACATGCGACACCCACCTCCAGCACACTCATGTCGGTCTGGCGCAGCAGCTGCCTGGCCTTGTCCAACCTCAGGCGCAGATAGAAGCCACTGGGCGTGTCGTCCAGGTGCAGGCGAAACAGCCGCTCCAGCTGCCGCCGGGTCACCTGCACGCCATCGGCCAGCACCTGGGTATTGAGTGGCAGCTCGGTATTGCGCTCCATCTCGCCGATCACCTTCACCAGCTTCTTGTTGCGCAACCCATAGCGCGTTGCGATTTGCATGCGCTGGTGGTCCTGGCGCGGGCGGATGCGCCCGAGCACGAACTGCTCGGACACCTGCACCGCCAGTTCGCTGCCGTGGGCCTGGGCGATCAGGTCGAGCATCAGGTCGATGGAGGCCGTACCGCCGGCGCAGGTGATGCGTCGGCGGTCGATCTCGAACAGCTCCTGGGTTGCCTGCAGCCGTGGGTAACGCTCCTTGAACGCCTCCAGTGCCTCCCAATGCAGGGTGGCGCGGTGGCCATCGAGCAGGCCGGCCTCGGCCAGTAGCATCGCGCCGGTGTCGATCCCGCCCAGCACCACGCCCTCATGATCGAGACGACGCAGCACGTGCTGCAGCTTCAACCCATAGCACGCCAACGGCTCGAAACCCGCCACCAGCAGCAACAGGCGCCCGTGTTCACCCTCCCCCAGCGCACCGTCGGCATTCACCGACATGCCATTGCTGGCCTGCACCGCACCACCGTCCAGGCTCAGCACACGCCAACGGTACAGCGGGCCACGAAAACGGTTAGCCACGCGCAGCGGCTCGATGGCGCTGATGAAGCCCATGGCGGAGAAGCCTGGCAGCAACAGGAAGTCTATGGTTTGCGGCATCGCGTGCTCCGCGGCAAAGGTGGTCGCCTCCGTGCAAGTGTTGGTCGCCAGGGTGCGATTTTCCACCCTGCTGCCAGCGTAGCGTGTTCTCACGGCCCGCAGAGGCCGGATCCGATAACAATACGCACTGCCGATGGAGAGCCACCATGCATCGCTTTATCCGCCGCAGCCTGTTGTCCCTCGCGCTCAGCACTACCGTAGCCACGCCGCTTTTCGCCGCCGAACCCGCCGCCTGCAAGGATGTGCGCCTGGGCGTGGTCAACTGGACCGATGTGATCGCCACCAGCGCCATGGCCCAGGTGCTGCTCGACGGCCTGGGCTACCAGACCAAGCAGACCAGTGCCTCGCAGCAGATCATCTTCGCCGGTATCCGTGACAAGCGCCTGGACATGTTCCTCGGGTACTGGAACCCGATCATGACCCAGACCATCACCCCGTTCGTCCAGGCCGGCCAGGTGAAGGTGCTCGACAAGCCCAGCCTGGAAGATGCCCGCGCCACCCTCGCTGTGCCGAAATACCTGGCCGACAAGGGCCTGAAGACGTTTGCCGACATCCACAAGTTCCACAAGGAGCTGGGCGGCAAGCTCTACGGCATCGAGCCCGGTTCCGGCGCCAATACCCAGATCAAGACGATGATCAGCAAGAACCAGTTCGACCTCGCCAAGTTCCAGTTGGTCGAGTCCAGCGAGGCCGGCATGCTCGCCGCCGTCGACCGCGCCGTGCGGCGCAAGGAGGCGGTGGTGTTCTTCGGCTGGGCGCCGCACCCGATGAACGTGAACATCGACATGGTCTACCTGGGCGACAGCCAGGACGCCCTCGGCCCGGACGAGGGCCGCGCCACGGTGTGGACGGTGACCGCGCCGGACTATGCCCAGCGCTGCCCCAACGCCCATCGCCTGCTGACCAACCTCAGCTTCAGCGCCGAGGACGAGAGCCGGATGATGCAGCCGCTGCTCGATCACAAGGACGCGCTGGAATCCGCGCGCCAGTGGCTCAAGGACCACCCCCAGGACAAGGCCCGCTGGCTTGACGGGGTGACCACTTTCGACGGCAAGCCAGCCGCGGAAAACCTCAAGTTCACTGCCAACTGACACGGCCTCATCGCAGGCAAGCCTGCTCCCACAGGACGTCCACACGACCAGGGTTCATCGGCAACCCTGTGGGAGCCGGCTTGCCGCCGATAGGGCCAGCAAAGACACCCCAAGGAACTGATCAATGAACCACGACGTCATCATCACCTGCGCCCTTACCGGTGCCGGCGACACAGTCGCCAAGAGCCACCTGGTCCCGGTCACGCCGAAACAGATCGCCGAGTCCGCCGTCGAAGCCGCCAAGGCCGGCGCCACGGTGGTCCACTGCCACGTCCGCGACCCGCAGACCGGCCGCTTCAGCCGCGATGTCAACCTCTACCGCGAGGTGATGGAACGCATTCGCGAGGCCGACGTGGACATCATCGTCAACCTCACCGCAGGCATGGGCGGCGACCTGGAGATCGGCCCAGGCGAATTGCCCATGGAATTCGGCCCGGGCACCGACCTGATCGGCCCGCTGGAGCGCCTGGCCCATGTCGAAGCGCTGCTGCCGGAGATCTGCACCCTGGACTGCGGCACCCTCAACTTCGGCGATGGCAACGCCATCTATGTCTCCACTCCGGCGCAGCTGCGTGCCGGCGCCAAGCGCATCACCGAGCTGGGCGTGAAGGCCGAGCTGGAGATCTTCGACACCGGTCACCTGTGGTTCGCCAAACAGATGATCAAGGAAGGCCTGCTGCAAGACCCGCTGTTCCAGCTGTGCCTGGGCATCCCGTGGGGCGCCCCGGCCGACACCACCACCATGAAGGCCATGGTCGACAATCTGCCTGCCAACGTCACCTGGGCCGGTTTCGGCATCGGCCGCATGCAGATGCCGATGGCTGCCCAGGCGGTCCTGCTTGGCGGCAACGTGCGGGTCGGGCTGGAAGACAACCTGTACCTGGACCGTGGCGTGCTGGCCAGCAACGGCCAGCTGGTCGAGCGGGCCGCCGAGATCATCACCCGCATGGGTGGCCGTGTGCTTACCCCGGCCGAAGGCCGGGAAAAGATGAACCTCAAGCGTCGCTAATATCCCCGCAGGAGCCAGATATGCCTTTCATCACCGACATCAAGACTTTCGCCGCACTGGGTAGCGGCGTGATCGGCAGCGGCTGGGTCGCCCGTGCCCTGGCCCATGGCCTCGACGTGGTCGCCTGGGACCCAGCGCCCGGTGCCGAGGCCGCGCTGCGCAAGCGCATCGCCAACGCCTGGCCGGCGCTGCAAAAACAAGGCTTGGCACCCGGCGCATCGCAGGATCGCCTGAGGTTCGTGACCACTATCGAGGAATGCGTGCGCGACGCCGATTTCATTCAGGAGAGCGCCCCCGAACGCCTGGACCTCAAGCTCGACCTGCATGGCAAGATCAGCGCCGCCGCCAAGCCGGATGCAATCATTGGTAGCAGCACCTCGGGGCTGCTGCCCAGCGAGTTCTACGAGTCAGCGACCCACCCCGAACGCTGCGTGGTGGGGCACCCGTTCAACCCGGTCTACCTGCTGCCACTGGTGGAAATCGTCGGCGGTCGCAAGACCAGCCCTGAAGCCGTCGAAGCTGCGAAAAGCATCTACACCAGCCTGGGCATGCGCCCGCTGCATGTGCGCAAGGAGGTCCCCGGTTTTATCGCTGATCGACTGCTCGAAGCGCTATGGCGCGAAGCCCTGCACCTGGTCAACGACGGTGTCGCCAGCACCGGCGAGATCGACGACGCGATTCGCTTTGGCGCTGGGCTGCGCTGGTCGTTCATGGGTACGTTCCTCACCTACACACTGGCTGGTGGTGATGCCGGCATGCGCCATTTCATGGCCCAGTTCGGCCCGGCATTGAAGCTACCCTGGACCTACCTGCCAGCGCCGGAACTGACGGACAAGCTGATTGACGACGTGGTTGAAGGCACCTCGGAGCAATTGGGCGAACGCAGCATCGCCGCGCTGGAGCGTTATCGTGACGACACCCTGCTGGCTGTTCTGGAGGCGGTGAAGAACAGCAAGGCCAGCCATGGCATGGCCTTCGGCGACTAGGAGAAACGACGATGCCCGCACTGATTACTTATCGCACTGCGGTACTGCCGGACTGGGTCGACTACAACGGCCACCTGCGCGATGCCTATTACCTGCTGATCTTCAGCTATGCCACCGATGCGTTGATGGAGCGTATCGGCCTGGACGCTGATGCACGGGGCCAGAGCGGACATTCGCTGTACACCCTGGAGGCACACATTAACTACCTGCATGAGGTGAAACTGGATACCGAGGTATGGGTGCAGACGCGGATCATCGGCTTCGACAGGAAGCGCCTGCACCTGTACCACAGCCTGCACCGGCAGGGGTCTGACGAGGCGTTGGCGGCCAGTGAGCAGATGTTGCTGCATGTGGATCTGGCGGGGCCGAAGTCGGCGCCGTTTGATGATGACTGCAAGGACAAACTGGAAAAATTGGTAGCAACTCAGAATTCCGACCTTCCCCCTGACTTTATCGGCCGGTCCATCTCACTTGCCCCACGTTGAACACCCGCTCGCAGAAAGGCCCTCCCTTACTGGCGAGGGCCATGTCACATATGTAGGTCACTGTAAATAGTCGACTGAGCACAGAGCCCCAACGACTTTGATATCTTATAAGCAATCAGACTCACCCGCGGCTTTACCGGTTCGCCAGCATACAGCCCTGTCGAATAAATAATGGTCATGCAGACACGCCCAATCCTCATAAGTAATTTCATCACAGCATTTTCCTGCAGCGCTGAAAATTTTACTACGCCCTGCCTATTGGGCCTTGGAAATAAGCCATCAAGGATAAAAATCTTCAACAGCCGCCCGCCGCTCATTCAGTCGACGCACCACGTCATGGCGCTCTGCCGTGCCTAATGGTATACCCTGCCACTGTTTGAGCGGACTCGAGTAGTAGTTGAGCCTCGTGCAGCCCCGGCAGTCTTCATAATCCGTCATTATGGTTCTGGCATTGCCGCCAGGGAGTAGATAGCCGTGCTGATAGGGCGGGTCAAAAAAATCTGGGTCGCCTGGTTCCCAGTAATGCTCACCGCCGATGTTGTGACCCAGAACATGCCCCATGTCCAGGTAATCACCCAATACGTTCCAGGTGCTGAATCCAGTCTCTTTACGACTCGCGAAGTAATACCTGCCGAACACCGTTGGGTCGACAATGGCGGTGAGCACCAGATCGGCGCGCAAGCTATCACGAGCTGCCTGCATCTGAGTGTACACATCGCTGCCACTCATACGGATCAGGTTCAAGACCGCATTGGGTGTCCGGCCTTTTTCGCTGGCGATACTTTCAACATACCCGGCAAAATCATACTTTACTTCAACACCACTGCCCTGCAACTGGCGATTTGCAAAAATCAGATGATCTTCCATGATATCTGACAGGCTGGGATAGTCTGCGGGCCTGCGGGAAAAACCCGCACGGGCTTCGACAGTACTCATCATCATTACCCGGACAGTACTGACTGCCGTCGATCGCGCGCTCTGCTGCCGTACAAAAGGATGGGCGGAGGGGCTCGGATCAGGGTCTTCTACTCGAATACAAGTCTGGGCCTGCACGGATTTCGAAGCGTCCACTCTTATCAATACCTGCTGCCCTGCCCCCACATAATCGAGCCGGTAAAGTTGTCCGTCTACACGTATCTCTCCAAATACTTTATCGCCATAGCGAACCAGCGACACCCAGCTTGATGGATCGACGTCCACCTCCGCAGATGACGAGAAGCGTTGTTTACGATCAGACGGCCTGTCGCCATACCAATAGGACTTGCCCGGTTTGTCATCACCGAACCAGCGAAGCTGATAGTGCACCTGCTTTTCACCCGGCAGTAGTACCGAAATCATTCGAGTTCCATGCACGACAATTTCCGGGAAAACGGTCACCAAACGAATCTCCTGATTCGCAGGGTCATCAAGCAAGTCGTTTAGATAAGCTCCAAGGTTTATTTTACGCTGCATTTCAAGCCAGCCTTGGTGGTCCATTGTGGGCCCAAGCTCGAAAAGCGCTGGCGCCGCACGCGCCGTCGGCGCTGATGTCTGCTGGGTCAAGGAACAAGCTGAAAGAAGGGAAATAGCTAACGCCATTGTTAACATCATTCTTAATAGCGAGGCCATGCCGCTGCTCCTGTTCGAATGACCTCATTAGAGATGCAGGCACGGCGGCCGACAACTAGCAGAATTTATAGGTCGCCCAAAAAACAACCCCGGAAAGCCGTGAGCATCCGGGGCCAAGAGCGAGCAACATCCACTGTGCATGCAGTGAGGGTGACCAAACCCTCGGTGCCGTGAATGACTTCAGTGTGCGGCCTTCCTTCCTCGGCGATTTAGCCGTAAACGACCTGTTCTTAGCCAAAGCGGCCATCGCGACAATCCGCCCTTGCCACGCTGGTGCGTCGGACACAGAATCGATGGCAAACAACAGCAGCGAAGGACATTAGTCATGATGCATGCGGACTTGATCGACCAGGACGACCTACTGGGCCAACTGCGCTCGCGGGGTTTCGACATTCCGGCCGGCGCCAGCGCCGAGCAGGCCTGCGAGGTGGTGATACGCGGGCTGACCGAGCCCAATGTGCGGGCACTGAAGGGCATGGTCGAGCAGTTGTACACCGGCAGCGCGACCATCCTCCCGGCAGTGCGTCAGGCTATCGACAAGCAGTTGCTGCCGGCGTTGGCGCAGTTCAACAAGCGCGCCTGAAGCTTTGACTGGCCATCGTAATTGAATGGACTCGCCCCACCGCGACATCACAGTACCACGGTGGCGTTCCAAGACCGCCAGCGGCAGCGAGGTCGAGACCCTGTGCAAGCCGCGCAATGCTCAATCGGCCGGTTCCCGACAAATAAGCGTTATTGCAACAGGTCAACACTGTACAACTTGGTTGCTAATACATCACCTTTACTCGTTACTTTTGCCCTAGGCACGGCCTTGCTATTCAGGTCCGGAATAGAAAGTGTATATACGCCATAGTTGTGTCGATCGCCCTCATAGCACCGGTTGGCCTCGTCCTTCACTGCTCGAAAACAGGCCTTTGCATTTTTCGGAAGGCCGATTATTTTTGCAGAGTGGGCACGCTCACCGCTTTCTCCACAGGCTGAAACGGAGGCGCCGCGCCCGACTTCAATCGTACACAGTTTATCTCCTTGCATATTCTGGAAAGGATAGAAATCAACGAACATTGCCCCAGATTCATAGGTCAATTCGACTTCCGAGTAGGGAGAAGGCTGATACTGATAAAAAGCCATGCTAGATCTTTCGTCCTGTTGAATGAGTTTGAGAAGACCGTTATCACCATAACCGCCATCAGTCAGGTCAAACATCACGCAAAACAGGCTTTCTCCTGTAGGTTTTTTTCCACACACGCGCCCGAAACTATAGGCCCGATTATCAGTGCCCGCAAAGAGCTCCAGCCACTCAGCAGGTTTGCCAGACCATGTGCAAGGTTTCGCTTCACCGAGCCCCCAGTGTTTGACTTTGCAAAGCTCCTTCTGATCACCGTCAAACAGTCTAAATTGCATGATGAAGTCATACTCGCCTTCGACACCGGGCTGTGCGCCCCACAAAGCGGATGACGCCATGCACAAGATAGCCCCAACCATCGCCATGATTTTATTGGACTTCATAGTCACCTCTCTTCACTCTGCGCTCGACAAAGCAAAGCGCAGTCTGACTTACCCAGACTAATTGATCGGTCCAAAGAGCCTCAGCGCATTCTCGAACACATGCTTGGCTGGCTGAAAGGCAGCCCCCTGAACGTGAAATGCTTCGACAGAATCGCGAAAAGCTACGCCGACATGGTCTCACTGGCATGTACCATGCAGTGTTTGCAATATCGCTCTCGTACAGAGCTTAGTACTTCACCTTCTGCAGTTTACCTCTGACATCCCCTCTCGTCTCAAGCTCCACCTGCCCGCCACGGGCGGGCCCGCCCAGCTCCGGCACCTCAAATTCCGATCTAGCAGTACTGTAGCAAGCGCTATCAGAACTAGTCGCCCCTTGAAAACATACCTTTCCACTTACAGGTTTTTCGGAGATCTGTAGGCGAAGATCCGTCTTTGAAAAATCTGCCCCAGGGCACATCGCCCTGACATCAACCTCGCCTCCTTCGTCAACCGCGAATTTACAAATAGGCGAACTACCTACCCGCGGATATATACTTACCGTGACGGCTCTTAAAGCCGTGTAAGTCACATAAGCGACCTTGTCATACAAAGCCGGATTATACGACGAGACCCTATAAGGCGAGAGACCAACTAAGTTTTGTGGACGCAGCACAATAATCTCCCTGCTCTTGAATTCCTGACCATTGCGCGAACCTGTTATGCACAGTGCGTTCTCATTTGATTCAGTTGTCAAACAGAGTGTCATAGTGCTATTGGGAAGCTGTGTAAGCATCAATGATCGAATCTCTTTATTTTTTGCGACATCACACATCTCTATTTTATAAGCCGGCTGCGCATTAACAGTACATCTTTCACCTTGCAGGTAGTCAGCCCTAAATGCTGTCACCGCTATTGTGCTGTACGTTCTTTTTTCGGCTAACGGCTCCGATGCAGCCGTCGCTTCTATCATGAAGTTACCCACTGCAAGAATTGAGGCAATGTAAAAACATCTTCCTTTCATCTTTCTTCACCTCGCTCAAACACAATACAAAAATTCAAATTACCGGATTAGAAGAGTTACTCGGACACTCGCTCCCAGACATTATTCGCCCACAGATCAATATCAACAACTAGTAGAAATATCAGGTGTAACTCAAAAAAAAGCCTGGTCGCAATGAGCGACCAGGCTGAAGAGTAATCAGCTACGCTATTGAAAGCGCTTGGTTGCAGCTATCCCGCATCGAAAACGTGGGGTTCAGAGCCTCACACTGGCAAAGGTCGACTCATTGCGCGCCTGGCTCAGCGCCGCCATCGGCCCGCTATGGGGCGACAGCGCCATGGCCTGCGGGATCGGCATCATCGCCACTTGCTGAGTTGTGTTCGAACCCACCCGCTCGTCACGCGGTGGAATGCCGAAATACTCGCGGTAGCACTTGGAGAAGTGCGGCGTGGAGACGAACCCGCACACCGAAGCCACCTCGATGATCGACATCGGCGTCTGCTTGAGCAACTGCCGGGCGCGGATCAGCCGCAGCTTGAGGTAGTAGCGCGACGGCGAGCAGTGCAGGTACTTCTGGAACAGGCGCTCGAGCTGGCGCCGCGACACCGCCACATAGACCGCCAGCTCGTCGAGGTCGATCGGCTCCTCGAGGTTGGCTTCCATCAGCGCGACGATTTCCTGCAACTTCGGCTGGTTGGTGCCGAGCATGTGCTTGAGCGGCACGCGCTGGTGGTCCTGCTCGTTGCGGATGCGCTCGTAGACGAACATCTCGGAGATCGCCGCCGACAGCTCGCGGCCGTGATCGCGGCTGATCAGGTGCAGCATCATGTCCAGCGGCGCGGTGCCGCCGGAGCTGGTGAAGCGGTTGCGGTCGAGGGTGAACAGGCGGGTGCTCATGTTCACCCGCGGGTAGGCCTCCTGCATCGCCGCCAGGCATTCCCAGTGCACGCTGCAATCGAAGCCGTCGAGCAGGCCGGCGCAGGCCAGCGCCCAGCTGCCGGTACACACCGCGCCAAGGCGACGCGACTGCCGGGCCTGGGCTTGCAGCCAGGTGACGTGCTCACGGGTGACGGTGCGCTGGATGCCGACGCCACCGCAGACGATCACGGTGTCTATCGGCGGGGCACTGTGCATGGCCGCGTCGGGGGTAATCTGCAGGCCGTCGCTGGCCCACACCTGGCCACCGTCGACGGTCAGGGTGTGCCAGCGATACAGCTCGCGCCCGGACAGTTGGTTGGCCATGCGCAGCGGCTCGACCGCCGACGCCAGGGAAATGAGGGTGAAGTTGTCCAGCAGGAGAAAGCCGATGGACTGGGGTGCTGTGCGGTTCTGGGTTGGAGTCCCGGAGGTGTACGACGTCATCGCGATTTCTCCTCACACAATGCAGGGTGTGCCTCAGGCGAGCACTGTTCTTGTAATGGCCCCATTTCGTATGCAGGGGCTTTGCCAATCTCAACGCAAATGGCATGCCTGAATTTGAACGCCCATCCAATAAAACCCAAAAGCGACGTCGGCATGCGCCTTCCAGCGGCCTGGGCAATCAGCCTTGCGTCAAACGCAAACAGGCGAGCCAGCGCCTCTGCGCGTCACCCCTGAGCAAATCGGTAGCACTTGTGGGAAGCTTGCCCAGATGCGACAGACTTAAGTGTCACCGACAACGGTCCTGCTGGTAACGACAGGCGACGGCCGGTAGATGACAACCAATGCGCCAGAATGTGGCGCATCGGTCACGCGCGGGCCAGAACGGCGCATCAGCATTCGATGACGCTGACCGCCAGGCCTCCGCGGGAGGTTTCCTTGTACTTGTCGTGCATGTCGGCGCCGGTGTCGCGCATGGTGCGGATCACCTGGTCCAACGAGATGAAATGTTCGCCATCACCGCGCAGGGCCATCTGCACGGCATTGATCGCCTTTACCGCAGCGATTGCGTTGCGCTCGATGCACGGGACCTGCACCAGGCCACCAACCGGGTCGCAGGTCAGGCCGAGGTTATGTTCCAGGGCGATCTCGGCGGCGTTTTCCAACTGCGCCGGGGTGGCGCCGAGGACATCGGCCAAGCCTGCGGCGGCCATGGCGCAAGCCGAGCCGACCTCGCCCTGGCAACCAACCTCGGCGCCGGAGATCGAGGCGTTCTTCTTGCACAGGATGCCCACCGCCGCCGCGCCGAGGAAAAAGTCCACCACATTGGACTCGTCCACCGCGTCGGAGAAACGCATGTAGTAGTGCAACACCGCCGGGATGATCCCCGCCGCGCCGTTGGTAGGCGCGGTGACCATGCGCCCGCCGGCGGCGTTCTCTTCGTTGACCGCCAGGGCGAACAGGTTGACCCACTCCATGGCGCTCATGGTCGAGCCGATCACGTTGGGCTTGCCCAGCTCCTGCAGGCTGCGGTGCAGCCGGGCGGCGCGGCGGCGCACATTGAGCCCGCCGGGCAGGATGCCTTCATGCTTGAGGCCGTTGTTCACGCACTCCTGCATGGCTTGCCAGAGCTTGAGCAGGCCGGCGCGGATCTCGGCTTCGCTGCGCCAGACCTTTTCATTCTCCAGCATCAATTGCGACACGCGCAGGTCGTTTTGCTTGCACAGGCGCAGCAGTTCGGCGGCGCTGTCGAAGTCGTAGGGCAGCACGGTCTGGTCGGCGTCCAGCACGCCGCTGGCGGCCTGGGCGGCATCGACCACGAAGCCTCCACCCACCGAGTAAAAAGTGTCGCGGTGCAGCTCGCCCGCCTCACCTTCGGCAATCAGCGTCATGGCATTGGGGTGGTACGGCAGGTTCTCGTCCAGCAGCAGCATGTCGCGGGCCCAGACGAACTCGATGGGCAGGCGACTGTCGAGCTTGAGCACGTTGGTTTCGCGCAGGTCGGCGATGCGTGGGGTGATCTGGCTGGGATCGATGGCGTCCGGCCATTCGCCCATCAGGCCCATGATCGTGGCATTGTCGGTGCCGTGGCCGACGCCGGTGGCCGACAGCGAGCCATACAGCCTCACTTCGATACGCCGCACCTGCTCCAGCTCGCCGCGCTCACGCAGCCCCTGGACGAACAGCGCACCGGCGCGCATGGGGCCGACGGTGTGCGAGCTGGAAGGCCCGACACCGATCTTGAACAGGTCGAACACGCTGATGGCCATTGTCGAATCACCTCTTGCTGGGCTTGTCTCTGCGCGCCAGGCGCAGGGCGGAGCAACTGCTAGGCTGAAACAGTCGAGCCGCCTTGAATGCTCGCATCATCGGGCTTTTGCCCAGCCCTTCGCCGTCTGCAACCGACGTACTTTTGTCCAGCAGCGCCGCCGCTGCACGGGCCTTTCGTGCGCCGTTTTCCAGCGGCGGGACGACGCAAAAACCGAGGTATGGGGGTGGAAAAATCCAGTTGCGACATCGTCCGTACTGGATACGACCCGTCCTGTACTGGATACGACGCCACCAGTAGGCGATTGCCGAACGCTGGAGGATTATCGAAAGCGACTCGTATTGCACGGCCTCGCATCCTGCCCTCTGCAGGCCTGGTCGACCGGAGCCCTGAGAACGCCCGGCGGCCCACGCGAACCCGAAGATAAAATCACAGGAGTCCATCCATGAAAGGTTCACCCTCGCTGTTGCTGGTCGCGTTGCTGTCCGCTCCGCTGTTGGCCCAGGCCGCCGAACCCGAGCAGTGCCAGACGGTACGGTTCTCCGATGTCGGCTGGACAGACATCACGGTCACCACCGCGACCACCAGCGTCGTGCTCGAAGCCCTGGGCTACAAGACCCACACCACCATGATCTCGGTACCGGTGACCTACAAGTCGCTGGCCACCGGCAAGGACCTGGACGTGTTTCTCGGCAACTGGATGCCGACCATGGAGAACGACATCAAGCAGTACCGCGATGCCGGCACCGTCGAGACCGTGCGCGCCAACCTGGAAAACGCCAAGTACACGCTGGCCGTGCCCCAGGCCTTGTATGACAAGGGCCTGAAGGACTTCGCCGACATTCCCAAGTTCAAGCAGGAGCTCAAGGGCAAGATCTACGGCATCGAACCGGGCAACGATGGCAACCGCACCATCCAGAAGATGATCGACGACAACGCCTTCGGCCTGAAGGACGCCGGCTTCCAGATCGTGCAGTCCAGTGAGGCGGGCATGCTGGCGCAGGTCGACCGGGCGCAGAAGCGTGAAGACGCGATCGTCTTCCTCGGCTGGGAACCGCACCCGATGAACACCCGCTTCAAGATGCAGTACCTGACCGGTGGGGATGCCTACTTCGGTCCCGACTTCGGCAAGGCCACCGTGCTGACCAACACCCGCAAGGGCTATGCACAGGAGTGCAGCAACGTTGGCCAGCTGTTGAAGAACCTGTCGTTCGAGCTCAAGGATGAAAGCACCATGATGGGCTATGTCCTGGACGACAAGATGAAGCCCGAGGCGGCCGCGAAAAAATGGCTGAAGGACAACCCCGGCAAGCTCGACGCCTGGCTCGCCGGCGTGACCACCGTGGACGGCAAACCCGGCCTTGAGGCGGCCAAGGCCAAACTGACGCAATAACGCAAGACGCCATGGCAACACCGCGGGGTGGGACCGTGCCCACCCCGGACTGATTTCAATCTTTGCAGGTGGAAGCTCGCTATCATGCTTATCGATCAGAAAATACCCCTGGGGCAGTACATCGCCTCATTCGTCGAATGGTTGACCCAGAATGGCGCCAGCTACTTCGACGCCATCGCCGCAGGCCTGGAATTCATGATCCATGGGGTCACCAGCGCCCTGACCTGGTTCAACCCATTCGTGCTCATCGCCCTGTTCGCCGGCCTCGCGCACCTGATACAGCGCAAGTGGGCGCTCACCGTCTTCGTCGCCCTTTCGTTCCTGCTGATCCTCAACCTGGGCTACTGGCAGGAAACCATGGAAACCCTGGCGCAGGTTACCTTCGCCACGGTGGTCTGCGTGGTCATCGGCGTGCCGCTGGGCATCGCCGCCGCGCACAAGCCGATGTTCTACACCGCCATGCGCCCGGTGCTGGACCTGATGCAGACCGTGCCCACCTTCGTCTACCTGATCCCGACCCTGACCCTGTTTGGCCTGGGCGTGGTGCCGGGGCTGATCTCCACCGTGGTGTTCGCCATCGCAGCGCCCATCCGCCTCACTTATCTGGGCATCTGCGACGTGCCGCAGGAGCTGATGGACGCCGGCAAGGCCTTCGGTTGCTCGCGTCGCCAACTATTGACCCGTATCGAACTGCCACACGCCATGCCGAGCATCGCTGCCGGGGTGACGCAATGCATCATGCTGTCGCTGTCGATGGTGGTGATTGCCGCCCTGGTCGGCGCCGACGGCCTGGGCAAACCCGTGGTCAACGCACTGAACACCGCCGATATCTCCCTGGGCTTCGAAGCGGGCCTGGCCATCGTGCTGCTGGCGATCATGCTCGACCGTATCTGCAAGCAACCGGAGCTGCCGGTAAGGGGTGAGGCATGAGCATCATTCGTTTCGAAGACGTCGACGTCATTTTCTCCAGCAAGCCGCGCGAAGCGCTGGCCCTGCTCGACCAAGGCCAGACCCGCGAGCAGATCCTCAAGCAGACGGGCCTGGTGGTCGGCGTCGAAAAGGCCAACCTGGACATCAACAAGGGCGAGATATGCGTGCTCATGGGCCTGTCCGGCTCGGGCAAATCCAGCCTGCTGCGCTGCATCAACGGCCTCAACACCGTGAGCCGCGGCAAGCTGTTCGTCGAGCACGAAGGCAAGCACATCGATATTGCCCACTGCACCCCGGCAGAGCTGAAGATGATGCGCACCAAGCGCATCGCCATGGTGTTCCAGAAGTTTGCCCTGATGCCCTGGCTGACGGTGCGCGAGAACATCAGCTTCGGCCTGGAGATGCAGGGCCGGCCGGAGAAGGAACGGCGCAAGCTGGTGGATGAAAAGCTCGAACTGGTGGGCCTGACCCAGTGGCGCAACAAGAAACCGGACGAACTCTCCGGTGGCATGCAGCAGCGCGTGGGGCTGGCCCGGGCGCTGGCGATGGACGCCGATATCCTGTTGATGGACGAGCCGTTCTCGGCCCTCGATCCGCTGATCCGCCAGGGCCTGCAGGACGAACTGCTGGCCCTGCAGAGCAAACTCAGCAAGACCATCGTGTTCGTCAGTCATGACCTAGACGAGGCGCTGAAACTGGGCAGCCGCATCGCCATCATGAAGGACGGGCGCATCATCCAGTACAGCAAGCCGGAAGAGATCGTGCTCAACCCGGCCGACGAATACGTGCGCACCTTCGTCGCCCACACCAACCCGCTCAACGTGCTGTGTGGCCGCAGCCTGATGCGCAGCCTGGACAATTGCCGGCGAGTCAACGGTTCGGTGTGCCTGGACCCGGGCATCGACTCATGGCTGGACCTTGGCGAAGGCGGTTCGCTCAAGCGCGCACGCCAGGGCCAGAATGGCCTGGACATGCAGAACTGGGCGCCGGGGCAGGACGTCGGCTTGCTGGAGCGCAGGCCAACCGTGGTACACGCTGATATCGGCATGCGCGAAGCGCTGCAGATTCGTTACCAGACCGGCAACAAGCTGGTGCTGCAGGATAACGACAAGGTGGTGGGGATACTCGGGGATACCGAGTTGTATCACGCGTTGCTCGGCAAGAATCACGGGTGATTTAATTGGGGCCGCCTTGCGGCCCCAATCAGTGGATCAGCGTACGACGATCCCCCGCGAAGCCATGTAGGCCTTGGCTTCCGGCACCGTGTACTCGCCGAAGTGGAAGATGCTCGCCGCCAGTACCGCGCTGGCATGCCCTTCCAGGATGCCGTCGGCCAGGTGCTGCAGGTTACCCACGCCACCGGAAGCAATCACCGGAATCCCCAGCGCATCGCTGATGGCGCGGGTCACGCCCAGGTCGAAGCCATTCTTCATGCCATCCTGGTCCATGCTGGTCAGCAGGATCTCGCCAGCCCCCAGGCCTTCCATCTTCTTCGCCCACTCCACCGCATCCAGCCCGGTAGGCTTGCGCCCACCGTGGGTGAAGATCTCCCAGCGCGGGGTTTCGCCCGGGCCGGAGACTTTCTTGGCGTCGATGGCAACGACGATGCACTGCGAACCGAAACGGTCCGCCGCCTCGCCCACGAACTCCGGGTTGAACACCGCGGCGGTGTTGATCGACACCTTGTCGGCACCGGCGTTGAGCAAGTTGCGGATGTCCTGCACGGTGCGCACGCCACCGCCCACGGTCAGCGGGATGAACACCTGGCTGGCCATGCGCTCGACGGTATGCAGGGTGGTGTCACGGCCATCGACGCTGGCGGTGATGTCGAGGAAGGTGATCTCGTCGGCGCCCTGTTCGTCGTAGCGCCGGGCGATCTCCACCGGGTCGCCGGCATCGCGGATGTTCTCGAACTTGACGCCCTTGACCACCCGGCCGTTGTCCACGTCCAGGCAAGGGATGATGCGCTTGGCCAGTGCCATGGTCGCTCCTCAGCCTTGGTAGTTGTCGCAGAAGGCCTGGGCCTCGGCGACGTCGAGGGTGCCTTCGTAGATGGCACGGCCGGTGATGGCGCCGATAATGCCCGGAGCCTTGGCGTCCAGCAGGGCCTTGATGTCGCCCAGGTTGTGAATGCCGCCCGAGGCGATCACCGGAATGCGCGTGGCTTCGGCCAGGGCCTTGGTGAAGGGCACGTTGCAGCCCTGCATCATGCCGTCCTTGGCGATGTCGGTGTAGACGATCGCCGAGACGCCATCGGCCTCGAAACGCTTGGCCAGGTCGATGACCTGCACGCTGCTCACTTCGGCCCAGCCGTCGGTGGCGACGAAGCCGTCCTTGGCGTCCAGGCCGACGATGACCTTGCCAGGGAACGCTTTGCACGCTTCGGCGACGAACTCAGGCTGCTTGACCGCCTTGGTGCCGATGATCACGTAGCTGACACCGGCCTTGACGTAGTGCTCGATGGTCTCCAGCGAGCGGATGCCACCGCCGATCTGGATCGGCAGGGTCGGATAGCGCTTGGCGATAGCCGTGACCACTTCACCGTTGACCGGCTGGCCTTCGAAAGCGCCGTTGAGGTCGACCAGGTGCAGGCGGCGGCAGCCACCTTCGACCCATTTGGCGGCCATGCTCACCGGGTCGTCGGAAAATACCGTGGAGTCTTCCATGCGGCCTTGGCGCAGGCGTACGCAGGCACCGTCCTTGAGATCGATAGCGGGGATAATCAGCATGTGAGGGACCTGTCTAATCGTTGGAATTCAGGGCTTCTCGAGCGCCCACAGGTCGCTTTCGATGCTCTCGAACCGCTCCTTGAGGTGCAGCTGAACATCGGCAATCGCCCTGTTGTAGTAATGGGGTGCAATCTCTTTGCTGAACAGCTCGAGGACCTCGGCCACCTCGAATGACCCCAGCTCCAGCTCGAAGCGGTCTTCGAGAAAACGCTTGAGCGTGTCGAGCGCCTCGCGCTCCTGCTCCGGGGTCAGGGTGATGATCGGGGCCTTGGTCTTCGATCGGCTCATTTACCAGCGCCCGTCCCAGGCGACGAAGTTCTGCAGCAGCTGCAGGCCATGGGTATGACTCTTCTCCGGGTGGAACTGCACGGCGAAACGCGAGCCTTCGGCCAGCGCGGCGGCGAAATCGACGCCGTAGTGGCCGCGACCGACCACCTGGCCCGGCTTGCCGGCTTCGATGAAGTAGCTGTGCACGAAGTAGAAGCGCGCACGATCGGGGATGTCATGCCACAGCGGGTGGTCGATGGTCTGGCCGACTTCGTTCCAGCCCATGTGCGGCACCTTCAGGTGCTCGCCGTCTTCCTTCAGGTCTTTACCGAAGAAGCGCACCTGGCCGGGGAACAGGCCGATGCAGTCGACACCGTCGTTTTCCTCGCTGCGCTCGAGCAGCGCCTGCATGCCTACGCAGATGCCGAGGAACGGGCGGTCCTGGCTGACTTCGCGCACCAGGCTGTCGAAGCCCAGGCGGCGGATCTCGGCCATGCAGTCGCGGATAGCGCCGACGCCTGGGAACACCACGCGGTCGGCTTCACGAATCACCGCGGCGTCGCTGGTCACCAGCACCTTGCCGGCGCCCACATGCTCCAGGGCCTTGGCCACCGAGTGCAGGTTGCCCATGCCATAGTCGATCACGGCTACCGTCTGCATTTACAGGCACCCTTTGGTGGAAGGCATCTGCCCGGCCATGCGCTCGTCGAGGGTAACGGCCATGCGCAGCGCGCGGCCGAACGCCTTGAACACGGTCTCGATCTGGTGGTGGGTGTTGTGGCCACGCAGGTTGTCGATATGCAGGGTCACCAGGGCATGGTTGACGAAGCCCTGGAAGAACTCCTGGAACAGGTCGACATCGAAGCCGCCCACGGTGGCGCGGGTATACGGCACGTGCATCTGCAGGCCCGGACGACCGGAGAAGTCGATGACCACGCGCGACAGGGCCTCGTCCAGCGGCACATAGGCATGGCCGTAGCGGAAGATGCCTTTCTTGTCGCCGATGGCCTGGGCGAACGCCATTCCCAGGGTGATGCCGACGTCCTCGACGGTATGGTGGTCGTCGATATGCAGGTCGCCCTTGCACTCGATATCCAGGTCGATCAGCCCATGCCGGGCGATCTGGTCGAGCATGTGTTCAAGGAAAGGCACACCGATTTCGAATCGGGCCTTGCCGCTGCCATCGAGGTTGATCGAGCACTTGACCTGGGTTTCCAGGGTATTGCGCTCGACGGAAGCCTTACGTTCGACCATCACCAGCTCCGCAAAATCATTGGGCGAAAAGGGCTCCATTATAGGCCCAGAACGCGCCCGCTTGAAACGCGGATGACATATGGCAGGGCAAGCAATTACGGGGGGATAACAGGTTTACAGGTCTATACAAGCGTGTAGCTGGGGCTGCTGTGCAGCCCTTTCGCCGCGGTTCGTCGCCACGGCAAGCCGGCTCCCACAGAGATCGCGGCAGTGCAATACCTGTGGGAGCCGGCTTGCCGGCGATGAGGCCAGTACAGCTATATCAATGGAACAGAACGGCCGTCTTCTGCAGGGTAATCCACACCCCCCAGGCCAGCGGAATCACCACCACCGCCCAGGCCACCAGCACCAGCGGCAGGCTGCCCGGCGCCGCGTGCCACTCCAGCGAACGCGCGGAATCGGCGCCCTTGTCATGGCTCAGCGCGCGCTCGGCCGCCAGTTCGGCGTCGGTCATGAAGTACTTGTCCGCCACCGGGCGCACCAGCATGTTGCAGATGAACCCCAGCACCAGCAGGCCGGCCAGGATGTACAGGGTCATGTCGTAGGCCGCGGCCCGCTCCACGCCCGCCGCCAGCTGCGCCTCGCGCAGGTAGGTGATCAGCACCGGGCCGAGCACGCCGGCCGCCGCCCAGGCAGTCAGCAGGCGACCATGGATGGCACCGACCATCTGCGTGCCGAACAGGTCGGCCAGGTACGCCGGCACGGTGGCGAAACCGCCGCCGTACATCGACAGGATGATGCAGAACGCCGCCACGAACAGCGCCACGTTGCCGATGTGGCCCATGTTCGGCACCAGGCTGTAGAGGCCCACGCCCAGGGCGAAGAAGGCGAAGTAGGTGTTCTTGCGGCCGATGTAGTCGGAGAACGACGCCCAGAAGAAGCGCCCACCGATGTTGAACAGGCTCAGCAGACCGGTGAAACCGGCGGCGATCGCGGCAATCTGCGCCAGCTGCGCGGCATTCAGCTCACTGAAGGTCAGCTCGTTGCCCAGCAACTTGCCGGCGAACACTTCCTGCAGCAGTGGCGAAGCCATGCCGAGAATGCCGATACCGGCCGAGACGTTCAGGCACAGCACCAGCCACACCAGGGCGAACTGCGGGGTTTTCCAGGCCACGCTCACATGCACGTGACGGTCGGTAACCATGGCGTTGGCTTTCTTCGCCGGCGGAGTCCAGCCTTCGGGCTTCCAGCCGGTCGGCGGCACGCGGTAGGCCAGGGCACCCGCGGTCATGAACACGAAGTAGATAGCGGCCATGGCGACAAAACTCTGCCATACGCCCACCTCGGTCGCGCTGCCGAAGTGGCCCATGAGCGCGGTGGCCAGAGGAGCGCCCACCATGGCACCTCCACCGAAGCCCATGATCGCCATGCCGGTGGCCATGCCACGCTTGTCCGGGAACCACTTGATCAGGGTCGAGACCGGCGAAATGTAGCCCAGGCCCAGGCCGATCCCCCCGATCACCCCCGAACCCAGCCACATCAACCACAGCTGGTGGGTTTTCACACCAATCGCCGAGATCAGCAGGCCACCGCACCAGCACAATGCCGAGACCAGGCCGGCCTTGCGCGGGCCGGCGTGCTCCAGCCAGCCGCCGAGCACCGCGGCAGAGCAGCCGAGAAACACGAAGAACAGGGTGTAGATCCAGCTGAGCATGGAGATCGGCCAGTCGCACTCGGCGCTGAACAGGCGGGCGACGAAGCCCATGTCGGCGGCGCAGGCCACCGGAGCGCTGACACCCAGAGCCTGGGACAGCGGCAGCCAGAACACCGAGAAGCCATAGGCCATGCCGATGCACAAGTGAATGGCCAGGGCCGCCGGCGGCACCAGCCAGCGGTTGAAGCCCGGGCGGGCGATGATGCGCTCCTTCGACAGGAAGCCCGGCGTGCTTGCCGCCGCCCCCGCCGTGATACTGCTGTTCATGGATTGATCCTTTTGTAGGTGGGCTGTGCGCGTGGACGGCTCTGTATGGCTGCACGCAAGGCAGCCCGACCGCTTCAGGCATTACCCGCGACAATGGGTCGCGGGGCTGCACGGGCGGGCGCAAGATTACCAGCAGCGGGTGACATGAAAGCAATCTGATATCGTGTTTTTTTCGTCAGCTGAATCGGTATTTCGCGTATTCAGGTGAGGTTGTGTCGCCTGTTCTGGCCTTATCGCGGGGCAAGCCCGCTCCCACGCATTGCCGAGGCAGGCGTGCTATCTGCGTGGGAGCGGCGGTGCGCCGATGCGACTTGCCCCGCGATGAGGCCAGAGCAGGCAACAAATGAACTGCCGTCAATCCCATTGTCGAAATGTCGGATAAGCAGTGCCTATACCCACGGCGCTATACTCGCCGCTGAAATTCATAATCGGACTACAAGGACTCGCCCATGAAAGCGTTCGGCAAAATCCTGGGGCTGGGGCTTCTCGGGTTGTTGCTGATCATCGTGGCGCTGGGCTTCGCCCTGACCCACCTCTTCGATCCCAACGACTACAAAGAAGAAATCCGCCAGCTGGCCCGCGACAAGGCCCACGTGGAGCTCACCCTCAATGGCGATATCGGCTGGAGCCTGTTCCCATGGCTGGGCCTGGAGCTGCACGAGGCCAGCATCGCCACGCTGAACAACCCCAAGGTGCCTTTCGCCGACCTGCAGATGCTCGGCCTGTCGGTACGCGTACTGCCGCTGCTGCGCCGTGAAGTGCAGATGAGCGACGTGCGGGTCGAAGGCCTCAACCTGACGCTGACCCGCGATGCCAACGGCCATGGCAACTGGGAAGACATCGGCAAACCATTGCCGGCCCCGGCGATCGCCAACGCACCGGCGAGCCCGCCCGATGCAAGCTCAGCGACAGAACCAGCCAAGCCGGAAAGTGGCGAGCGCTCGGTCAAGCTCGACATCGACAGCCTGACCGTCAACAACGCCCGGGTGCTGTACACCGACGAGAAAGCCGGCCAAACCTACGGCGCCGAAAGCATTCAGTTGAGCACCGGCCCCGTGCACGAAGGCGTGAACATCCCGCTCAAGGCCAGCGCCTTCCTCAGCGCCAGCCAACCGAACCTGAAGGCGCGTACCGAGTTGACCGGCGAACTGCGCTTCGATCGCCGTCTCAAGCGCTACAACCTCGAGGACATGCGCCTGTCTGGCGAAACCTCGGGCGAGCCACTGGCCGGCAAGACCATGACCTTCGCCGCCCAAGGCCAGGTGCTGGTCGACCTGGCGGCCAATGTCGCCTCCTGGAGCGGCCTGAAGGTCTCGGCCAACCAGTTGCGCGCCCTGGGCGAGCTGAACGTGCGCGACCTCGACAAGGCGCCGCAGGTCAGCGGCGGCCTGTCCATCGCCCAGTTCGACCTGCGCACCTTCCTCGACGGTATCGGCCACCCGCTGCCCGCCACCGCCGACGCGGCAGCGTTCAAGAAGCTGGAACTGGTCACCCGCCTGCAAGGCACGCCGAACAGCATCGCCCTCGAAGACCTGGCGGTGAAGCTGGACGACAGCACCTTCACCGGCCGGGTCGCCGTGGAAGACTTCGCCAAGCAGGCCCTGCGCGTGCGCCTCAAGGGCGACAAGTTCGACGCCGACCGCTACCTGCCGGCCAAGAGCGAGGAAGCCAAGGGTGCCACCGCAGCGCGCCAGGCCGAGGTCAAGCAGCAGGAAGCCACTGCCGTCGCCGGCGCCGGCTCCACGCCGCTACCCGAAGCACCGACGCAAGTTGCCTGGAGCAGTGACAAGCTGCTGCCGGTCGACCGCCTGCGCGCCCTCGATCTGCAGGCCGACCTGTCGTTCGGCGCCCTGACGCTGGACAAGCTGCCGATCAGCGACGCGCAGCTGACCGCCAGCGGCCAAGGCGGCCTGGTCACCCTGCAGACCCTGCGCGGCGCCCTGTACAACGGCACCTTCGAGGCCAAGGGCACCGTGGATGTACGCCCTGCCGTGCCGCAGATCGGCGTCAACACCAAGATCAACCGCGTGCCAGTGGAACACTTCATCAAGCGTGAATCCCCGGAGCAGGCGCCGCCGGTCAAGGGCCTGCTGACCCTGAACAGCGACCTCACCGCCACCGGCAACAGCCAGAAGGCGCTGGTCGATACGCTCAATGGCAATGCCAGCTTCACCATCAACGACGGCGTGCTGGTCAACGCCAACCTGGAACAGCAACTGTGCCAGGCCATCGCCACCCTCAACCGCAAGCAGCTCAGCGGTGAGCCCCGTGGCAAGGACACGCCGTTCCAGGAGTTGCGCGGCAGCTTGGTATTGCGTAACGGCGTGGCCAGCAACCCGGACCTCAAGGTGCGCATCCCAGGCCTGACCGTCAACGGTCACGGCGACCTCGACCTGCGCGTGCTGGGCATGGACTACAACGTCGGCGTGGTCGTCGAAGGCGACCAGCGCGCCATGCCCGACCCGGCCTGCCAGGTCAACGAGCGCTATGTCGGCGTCGAAGTGCCACTGCGCTGCCGCGGCCCGCTGGAGCTGGGTGCCAAGGCGTGCCGCCTGGACCAGGACGGCCTGGGCAAGGTGGCCGCGAAGCTGGCCGGCAATCGCCTGAAAGACAAGATCGATGAAAAGCTCGAAGAGAAACTCGGAGACAAGGTGAGCCCTGAACTCAAAGATGCATTGAAGGGGCTGTTCAAGCGATGACACCCCAGCAGTTCTCCAGCGCCGTGCTGGACTGGTACGACCAGCACGGTCGCCATGACCTGCCCTGGCAACAGGACATCACCCCGTATCGGGTGTGGGTGTCGGAAATCATGTTGCAGCAGACCCAGGTCAGCACCGTGCTCAACTACTTCGACCGCTTCATGCAGGCGCTGCCCACCGTGCAGGCGCTGGCCGAGGCGCCGGAGGACGAGGTGCTGCACCTGTGGACGGGCCTGGGCTACTACACCCGTGCCCGTAACCTGCAAAAGGCCGCGAAGATCGTCGTCGAGCAACATGGCGGCGAGTTTCCGCGCAGCGTCGAGCAGCTCACCGAACTGCCCGGTATCGGCCGCTCCACCGCCGGGGCCATCGCCAGCATCAGCATGGGCATCCGCGCGCCGATCCTCGACGGCAACGTCAAGCGCGTACTGGCCCGCTTCACCGCCCAGGCCGGCTACCCGGGCGAGCCGAAGGTGGCCAACCAGCTGTGGGCCAGCGCCGAGCGCTTCACGCCGATGGCCCGGGCCAACCACTACACCCAGGCGATGATGGACATGGGCGCGACGTTGTGCACGCGTAGCAAGCCCAGCTGCCTGATCTGCCCGTTGCAGCGCGGTTGCGAAGCGCACCTGCACGGCGAGGAGACCCGCTACCCCGAGCCAAAGCCGCGCAAGGCCTTGCCCCAGCGCAAGACCCTGATGCCGCTGCTGACCAACCACGAAGGCGCGATCCTGCTCTACCGCCGGCCCTCCACCGGCCTGTGGGGCGGCCTGTGGAGCCTGCCGGAGCTGGACAGCCTCGAGCAGCTCGAAGACCTCGCCTACCAGCACGGCCTGCGCCTGGCCGGCAGCCAGGCCCTGGCAGGCCTGACCCATACCTTCAGCCATTTCCAGCTGGCCATCGAGCCATGGCTGGTGCGTGTCGACCCCGCCGGCGCGCACGTGGCCGAGCCCGACTGGCTCTGGTATAACCTCGCCACCCCGCCGCGCCTGGGCCTCGCCGCCCCGGTCAAGAAGCTGCTGCAACGCGCGGCCGACGAACTGATTGCAGGAGAGAAGCGATGACCCGCACCGTGAAGTGCCGCAAGTACAACGAAGAACTCCCAGGCCTCGACCGCCCGCCCTACCCGGGCGCCAAGGGCCAGGACATCTTCGAGCACATCTCGCAGAAGGCCTGGAAGGAGTGGCAGGACCACCAGACCATGCTGATCAACGAGAAGCGCCTGAACATGATGAATGCCGAGGACCGCAAGTTCATCCAGGCCGAGATGGACAAGTTCTTCGCCGGCGAGGATTACGCCCAGGCCGAAGGCTACGTTCCACCCTCGAATTGACCCCAGAAAACGTAAGCGACGGAATTAATTTAAATTTTTTTGAAAAAGTCGTTGACGGCCTCTGAGAAAATCTATTTAATTCACCCCGTCGCCCAGATAGCTCAGTCGGTAGAGCAGAGGATTGAAAATCCTCGTGTCGGCGGTTCGACTCCGTCTCTGGGCACCACCTTCAGCTTCTGGTGGTTGCAAAGTTACCCGAAGCGACACAAGAAACCCGCCTAGTGCGGGTTTTTTGTTGCCTGCGATTTTTCTTCTAGCTCCTTCATGCCCGGTTGATCGATATCAAAAAGCCACTTGCCATGCGCTCATAGGATGGAAGGTGGACATTCGAACGACCCCGCAAGGACCTCCATGAGCGAAGAATCCGCCACCCTCCTCCTGCCATCGCCTGCCGAGGCCGGCAGCAGCGCCAAGCCCACCCCTCGCACCCGCCGTCCGCGCCAGCGCAAGCCGGCCGCCAGCGCCGCCGCGCCAGAGATCATCACCCAGGTCAGCCAGCAGCCAGCAGCCCTGGAAGTGGCCAACGCGCGCAAGGGCAGCAGCGAGGACAGCACCTCGGCACGCCTGCCGGCCAGCTACCCCTACCGCACGCGCATGCGCCGCCAGGACTACGAGAAGGCCAAGCACGATCTGCAGATCGAGCTGCTGAAAGTGCAGAACTGGGTGAAGGAAACCGGCCAGCGCATCGTCGTGCTGTTCGAGGGCCGTGATGCTGCGGGCAAGGGCGGCACCATCAAACGCTTCATGGAACACCTGAACCCGCGTGGTGCGCGGATCGTGGCACTAGAGAAGCCTTCCGAGCAGGAAAAGGGCCAGTGGTACTTCCAGCGTTATGTGCAGCACCTGCCCACCGCCGGTGAAATGGTGTTCTTCGACCGCTCCTGGTACAACCGCGCCGGGGTCGAGAAGGTGATGGACTTCTGCTCGCCCCTGCAATATCTGGAGTTCATGCGCCAGGCACCAGACCTCGAACGCATGCTGTGCAACAGTGGCATCCTGCTGTTCAAGTTCTGGTTCTCGGTGAACCGCGAGGAACAGCTGCGCCGCTTCATCTCCCGCCGCGACGACCCGCTCAAGCACTGGAAACTCTCACCCATCGACATCAAGTCGCTGGACAAGTGGGAGGACTACACCGCTGCCAAGGAAGCGATGTTCTTCCATACCGACACGGCCGATGCGCCATGGACAGTGATCAAGTCAGATGACAAGAAGCGCGCGCGGATCAACTGCATTCGTCACTTCCTGCACTCGCTGGATTATCCAGGCAAGGACCACAGCGTGGCGCATGCGCCGGATCCGTTGCTGGTCGGGCGGGCTTCGCGGGGGTTCGAGGAAGATGAGCCGGAGGCGCTGGTGAGCTGAACACTTTGGGGCCGTTGGGCGGCCTCTTGGGTTTCTCGCGCAACTACGCTTCAATACGCGCCTTTACCAGTCAGCCCAAGGATCCACCCATGGCCACCAACACCAAGCAACAGAAACGCGCCAAGCGCGCCGCCACCAAGGCCAAGCAGAATCGCATGGTGCGCAGCGGCCAGGCGGTCAAGGCCAGCGCCGGCGACAGCGCCAGTGTCGAGCAGGTGTTCAACAAGGCCATGGAATCGGGCAGCTACAACAGCCTGTTCGAAAAGATGAAGGAAGCCCAGGAAAACGGCCTGGTGCCGATGATCTCGGTGTTCCTGGTCGACCCGCTGCTGGCGTTGGTGCTCAAGGGCCACAAGGAAGAGCACGCCACCGACTACATCGTCATGGTGTTCACCGCCTACCGCGCATGGCTCGACGGCATTGACGAGGACGCGACCATGGCGTGGCTGGAGAGCGACGAGTTCCAGGACGCCTATGTCGCCGCTTCGGAAGCGGTGGCCAAGCAGCAGCAACAGCAGAAGCAGTTCGGCTGAGTCGAAACGCACCCGCTTCCACAACCCGTGCAGACAAAAAAGGCCGCGTCCTTCACAGGACGCGGCCTTTTCATTTCATTTGTGGATCAGCTATCCAGCGCCACACGCGCAGCAGCGCCACGCTTGCGGTGCACCAGCAGACCAGCTGCCACCACACCAATGCTCAGGATTGCCGTGGCGATGATCTCGGCACGGTGATCTTCGCGCAGCGCCATCACCGCCAGCACGGCGATAATGAAGGCGATGGTCGCCCAAGTCAGGCCCGGGAACATCCACATCTTGAACGAGATCTTCTCGCCCTTGGCTTCACGCTGGGCACGCATGCGCAGTTGCGAAACGGCGATCACCAGGTACACCAGCAGGGCGATGGCGCCGGAGCTGGCCAGCAGGAACTCGAACACCTCGGCCGGGGCCAGGAAGTTGGCGAACACGCACAGGAACGCCGCGGAGGTGGACAGCAGCACGGCCCAGTGCGGGGTGCCGGCCTTGGTGGTGCGCTGGGCAATGGCCGGGGCGTCGCCACGCTTGCTCAGGGAGAAGAGCATGCGCGAGGAGGTGTACAGCGCCGAGTTCAGGCAACTGGTCACGGCGATCAGCACGACGATGTCGACGATCAGCTTGGCGTTCGGCACACCGATCAGGCTGAGGACAGTCTGGTAGGAGCCTTTCTCGGCCAGGGTCGGATCGTTCCAGGGCACCATGGCCACGACCAGGAAGATCGACACCAGGTAGAACAGGCAGATACGCCAGATCACCGAGTTGGTGGCGCGGCTGATCTGCTTGCCCGGATCCTTCGATTCAGCGGCGGCGATGGTGACGATCTCGGTCCCCATGAACGAGAACATGGTGGTCAGCATGGCGGCCAGCACGGCGCCCAGGCCATTGGGCATGAAGCCCTGGGTGTCGAACAGGTGGCTGACGCCGCTGATCTGGCTGCTCGGCACCATGCCGAACATGGCCGCGCAGCCGACGACGATGAAGCCGATGATCGCCAGCACCTTGAGCAGGGCGAACCAGAACTCGAACTCACCGTAGTTCTTCACGCTGAACAGGTTGGTGATGGTCAGCGCCAGGGTAATGATCAACGAGAACGCCCACAGGTCCACCGAGGGGAACCAGGCATGCAGGATGGCGGCGGCGGCGTTGGCCTCCAGTGGAATCACCAGCACCCAGAACCACCAGTACAGCCAGCCGATGGTGAAACCTGCCCAGCGCCCGATGGCGCGGTCGGCGTAGGTGGAGAAGGAACCGGTGTCAGGCGAGGCGACAGCCATTTCGCCGAGCATGCGCATCACCAAAACGACCAGGGTACCGGCCGCGGCGTAGGCCAGCAGCACGGCGGGGCCGGCGGCGGCGATGGCGTGGCCGGAGCCGACGAACAGCCCTGCGCCGATCACGCCGGCGATGGACAGCATGGTCACATGCCGTTGCTTGAGCCCCTGAGCGAGGTCATTGGAATTGTTACCGCTCATAAAACTACCTTTGTAAGGAGGTGGACTACACGAATGACTGGCCAGCGCGCCGGGGAGTGGATAGGCGTCGCCGCATTCAGTGGTTTGCAGACGGCAATAAGCGGGCCAGGTGAGAATGACTTTCGTCTGAAATGTTTCTGCCTCCAATAACGGCGCGGCTTGCAGGGCATTGTGCCAAGCTTTGACCGAAAGGTCGCCAAATCCCCATGCCAAGTCTGGATTACGGAAATACCCACTTACAAATGCACCACAGGTGCTCCTCGGTAACACCTGCGCACGAACTCTGCGCATCAGAAAGCGCAACCAACAGGCGCAACCTTGCCCCCGTCAAGTCCGCGACACAGTGCCACCCGGCTAAAAACGGCTTCCCAGACCGGGCCAAAGCTGGCACCATCGCGCCTTTTTTCATCAAGGCTCCGGTGCTGGGCAAAACGCTATTGCGGACATCCTGGCGACAGTCCACTGCAGCGATGCGACAAACTGTCCCACCAGCGACCCGAGCACCCCGCGACCCGGTTGGCCGCCGTTGCGCCGCTATGCTAGCGTGGCGCTCGCCAGGAAGGCCGCCAACAGCTGGGAACGCACCCGAACACATGAGGACCGCAAATGGCTCAGGCCACGCCCGCGCTGGAAATCCGCAACCTGCACAAACGCTATGGCGAGCAGGAAATTCTCAAGGGCATTTCGCTGACCGCGCGCGACGGTGACGTGATCTCCATCCTCGGCTCGTCCGGCTCTGGCAAGTCCACCCTGCTGCGCTGCATCAACCTGCTGGAGAACCCGCACCAGGGCGAGATCCTGGTCGCCGGCGAAGCCCTCAAGCTCAAGGCGCAGAAAAACGGCGACCTGATCGCCGCCGACAACCGCCAGATCAACCGCCTGCGCAGCGAGATCGGCTTTGTCTTCCAGAATTTCAACCTGTGGCCGCACATGTCGATCCTCGACAACATCATCGAGGCGCCGCGCCGCGTACTTGGCCAGAGCAAGGCCGAGGCCATCGAGCATGCCGAGGCGCTGCTGAACAAGGTCGGCATCTTCGACAAGCGCCACAGCTACCCCGCCCAGCTTTCCGGTGGCCAGCAACAACGTGCCGCCATCGCCCGTACCCTGGCCATGAAACCCAAGGTCATCCTGTTCGACGAGCCAACCTCGGCGCTCGATCCGGAAATGGTCCAGGAAGTGCTTAACGTCATCCGCGCCCTGGCCGAAGAAGGCCGTACCATGCTGCTGGTGACACACGAGATGAACTTTGCCCGCCAGGTGTCCAGTGAAGTGGTCTTCCTGCACCAGGGCCTGGTCGAAGAGCAAGGATCGCCGCAGCAGGTCTTCGAGAACCCGACCTCGGCGCGTTGCAAGCAATTCATGTCCAGCCACCGCTAACGGAGCAACACGAATGCAGACCTATAAAAAAGTCCTCCTGGCCGCTGCCGCCACCTTGGTATTCTCGGCCAATGCCATGGCAGCCGAGAAACTGAAAATGGGCATCGAGGCGGCCTACCCGCCGTTCAACAACAAAGATGCCAGCGGCCAGGTCGTCGGCTTCGACAAAGACATCGGCGACGCCCTGTGCGCCAAGATGAAGGTCGAATGCGAAGTGGTCACCTCCGACTGGGACGGCATCATCCCCGCCCTGAACGCCAAGAAGTTCGACTTCATCGTCTCCTCGCTGTCGATCACTGACGAGCGCAAGCAGGCCGTGGACTTCACCGACCCGTACTACTCCAACAAGCAGCAGTTCATCGCGCCGAAGAACGTCGACTTCAAGACTGACGACAAATCGCTCGAAGGCAAGACCATTGGCACCCAGCGCGCCACCCAGGCCGCTACCTGGCTGGACGATCACGGCGGTATGGACGGCAAATTCAAGGTCAATCTGTATGACGGCCAGGAAAACGCCTACCTGGACCTAACCTCCGGCCGCGTCGACGCCATCCTCGCCGACAAGTACGCCAACTACGACTGGCTGAAATCCGAAGCCGGCAAGAACTACGAGTTCAAAGGCGACCCGGTGAACGAAAGCGACAAGGTCGGCATCGCAGTACGCAAAGGCGACAACGAGCTGCGCAACAAGCTCAATGCCGCGCTGAAGGAAATCGTCGCCGACGGCACCTACAAGAAGATCAACGACAAGTACTTCCCGTTCAGCATCTATTGATTCGCCCCGACAGGCATCGCCGCCCTGGCGGTGCCTGTCCCTTGAACAAACTTACCCATGAATATCGACCTGCACGGATTCGGCCCGGCCATGATGGCCGGCACCCTGATGACCGTAAAACTGGCGCTCTGCGCCTTGCTGCTGGGGCTGGTCCTGGGCCTGCTCGGCGCCCTGGCCAAGACCTCGCCGGTCAAGCCCTTGCAATGGCTTGGCGGCACTTATTCCACACTGGTGCGCGGCGTTCCCGAACTGCTCTGGGTGCTGCTCATCTACTTCGGCACCGTCGGGCTGATGAACAGCCTTGGCGAACTGCTGAACATGCCTGGCCTGGAGCTCAGCGCCTTCACCGCTGGCGTGGTCGCCCTCGGCCTGTGCTTCGGCGCGTACGCCACGGAAGTGTTCCGCGGCGCGATCCTGGCCATCCCCAAGGGGCATCGTGAAGCGGGCCTGGCCCTGGGCCTCTCCAAGGGTCGCATCCTGTCGCGGATCATCCTGCCGCAGATGTGGCGCATCGCCCTGCCGGGCCTGGGCAACCTGTTCATGATCCTGATGAAGGACACTGCGCTGGTGTCGGTGATCGGCCTGGAAGAGATCATGCGCCACGCGCAGATCGGCGTGACCGTCACCAAGGAGCCGTTCACCTTCTACGCCGTGGCCGCCTGCATCTACCTGGGCCTGACCGTGATTGCCATGACCGGCATGCACTTCCTGGAAAAGCGCGCCGCTCGCGGCTTCATGAGGGCCGAATAAATGAACTGGGAAGTCATCATCAAGTGGCTGCCACGCCTGGCCCAGGGTGCCACCCTGACCCTGGAGCTGGTGGCCATCGCCGTCATCGCCGGCCTGATCCTGGCCATACCGTTGGGCGTGGCGCGCTCGTCGCGTCACTGGTATGTGCGCGCCCTGCCCTTCGGTTACATCTTCTTCTTCCGCGGCACGCCGCTGCTGGTGCAGCTGTTCCTGGTGTACTACGGCCTGGCCCAGTTCGACGTGGTGCGCAACAGCTCGCTGTGGCCGTACCTGCGCGATCCGTTCTGGTGCACGGTGCTGACCATGACCCTGCACACCGCCGCCTATATTGCCGAGATACTGCGCGGCGCCCTGCAGGCGATCCCCAAGGGCGAGATCGAAGCCGCACGGGCGCTGGGTATGTCACGGGGCAAGACGCTGCTCTACATCATGCTGCCGCGCGCCGCGCGCATCGGCCTGCCGGCCTACAGCAACGAAGTGATCCTGATGCTCAAGGCCAGTGCGCTGGCCAGTACCGTCACCTTGCTGGAATTGACTGGCATGGCACGGACCATCATTGCCCGCACCTACCTGCCGGTGGAGATCTTCTTTGCCGCCGGAGTGTTCTACCTGTTGATCTCGTTTGTGCTGGTTCAGGGTTTCAAAGTGCTGGAGCGCTGGCTGCGCGTGGATGCCTGCCAAGGGCGTTGAGGCTGTAAACAACATCGGGGCCGCATGGCGGCCCCCATCGATAGTGCTGCGGTACCTGCATGCCGACCACGCCTTACCTCCACGACCAGCACCTGTTCGAGCGCTTCCAGGCCCTCGACCACTTCCTGCTCCAGCACCAACAGCTGTGGCGCCCGCGCCCGTTCAACCACTTGCGCCTGGGCTGGGAAGACAAGCACACCGAGCTGTCCCGCTGGCTGCGCCAACGTACCCTTGAGCAAGCTGAAGCACCCGAGCAACCTGCAGCCCCAGCCCCATTTCCGCAACTGGCGGCCCAAGCGTTGGCCCTGTCCACCGTCGGCGAGCTGCCCGATGCCGGCCTGCACCCCGCCGGCCACCGTCTCGACGTCAACGTCCCTGGCCGCAAGTGGCAGCAGATCGAAGCCTTCAGCCGCCGCCTGGCATTCAGCCAGCCTGCGCGGCACTGGCTCGACTGGTGCTCCGGCAAAGGCCACCTGGGCAGGCGCCTGCTGCAACCCGGCCAGCATCTGACCTGCCTGGAGTACGATGCCGAGCTGGTCAGTGCCGGCAAGGCCCTGAGCGAGCATCACCACCTGGCTGCCACCCATGTCCACCAGGACGTCATGGCCATGGACAGCGCCCGGCATCTGGATGGCGACAAGAGCGCGGTCGCCCTGCACGCTTGCGGCGACTTGCATGTGCGGCTGCTGCAACTGGCAAGCCAGCAAGGGTGCCGACAGATCGCCGTCGCGCCCTGCTGCTACAACCGCATCCAGGGCAAGCGCTATCAGCCGCTCTCCGGTGCCGCCCAGGCCTCGGCTCTGGCATTGACCCAGGAAGACCTGGGCCTGCCACTGAGCGAAGCGGTCACCTCCAGCCAGCGCACTCGGCGCCAGCGCGACCAGTCCATGGCCCGCCGCCTCGGGTTCGACCTGCTGCAGCGCCAGCAACGGGACGTGGACGAATACCTGCCCACCCCTTCGCTGCCGGTCAGCTGGCTGGCAAAGCCTTTCGAGCACTACTGTCGCGACCTGGCCGAACTCAAGCAACTGACGATCAACGACCAACCCGACTGGGTTGCCCTGGAGGCAGCTGGCCAGCAACGCCTGGCCCAGGTACGCAACCTCGAACAGGTACGCAACCTGTTCCGCCGCCCACTGGAGATGTGGCTGGTACTCGATCGCGCCCTGTTCCTGCAGGAGCAAGGCTATACGGTACGCCTGGGCGTGTTCTGCGATTACCCCCTGACCCCGCGCAACCTGTTGCTGCTGGGTGAGCGCGACGCAACGCCGCAGCGCGGTTGACAGCCTGTGGATAACTCTGTGTACAAGCTTGTGATGAAAATCACGAAATTTTGGATCCTTGGGCTATTTGCGCTGCTTTGCTTATTCCGTCATGGGCCTCAAAGCCAGTAAAAACAGGCCTTTGCGCAAAGACCGGTGGTAGCCCCTGTCGGCATGCCTTTCGCGCAAGCGGCCAATGCCACTTGTGCATAAGCAATTTTGCCAAGCGCTTTGGAAGGGCAGTTGTCAAGCCAGTTTGAGCAAGCCCATGCCTACCAGCAGCAACGCAAGCCCCAACCAACCACGCCCGGCCAGACGCTGACCGAACAAGGCCCAGCCCATGGCCACGGTGGCAAGGATGCCAAAGCCGCCCCAGATGGCGTAGGCCAGCGACAGGTCGATGTCCTTCACCGCCTGCGCCAGCGCGGTGAACGCCGCCAGCACGCAGAGGATCGAGGCCAGGCCCAGGCCCTTGCGGCGGAAACCGTCGGAGTACTTGAGCAGCAGGTTGGCCAATACCTCCAGCACGATGGCCAGGCCCAGCCAGGCAAATGGAATCAACATGGCACGGCCTCCCCTTCACGCTCGACGGGCTTGGCGCGGGTACCGGCCTTGACCAGCAGGATGCCGGCGATCATCACCGCCAGGCCCAGGGCCTTGGTCCAGCCCAGGCTTTCACCAAGCCAGAGCACGCTGATCAAGGTGATCAGCACGATACCGAACCCTTCCCACAGCGCGTAGGCCACACCCACCGGCACGCGCTTGACCGCCAGGGCCAGGAAGAAATACGACAGACAGATCATGACGTACATGACGGCATGCCCCATCACAGGGAAATGAGTGGCGGCGAGTTTCATCGACGCCGTGCCGATCACCTCGAAGGTGATGGCGACAATCAGGTAGATCCAGGAACGCATGGTGCCCTCCCATGGGCGACAGCGGCCGAGCGCACAGGCATCGGCGCCAGACAGAGACGTTTACGGCTGTAGAGGGAGGGTGGCGCTAGAGGTCGCCGGTCCAGTGACGTTCACGGGAGACCAGGCGGGAAGAGGAGAGGAGCTTGAAAGCTTTACTGTTCAACATAATGAACACAAGATTAGCTTAGCTGATCGATTTAGTCAAAATGATAGGTTGAGACTAATTATTTCTCGAGAAAAATGGACTTCTCAAGAAAGAACCCCGTAAAGCTTGGTGAAAGCTTCGTAAATTATAATCCCCACACTGTCCATACAGGAGCCAGCTTGCCCCGCAATAGCCAGCAAAGCCAATCCTGCGACAAACCGTCGCCATTGAGAAAAAATCAAAATTAATTATTGTTTTACGATAATTATTCAAGAATAATCCGCTCCGTTCATCACTGTACGGAGGCACCCCATGAACAGTAGATCCGTGGCCTATGCGCGTTCGCGCCTACGCACCATCGGCGCATTCGCCGCCTACCTGGCCTGGACAACCGCGGTCGTCGAGCTGACCATCACGCCCTTGCTCTTCATCTTCGACTTCCCCGAGATTTTCAACGGCTACCTGCAGGCCTACGGCGATCAGATGCCGCTGCTGCTCGAACCCGGCTACCAGGCATCCCCCCTGGCCATCGGCCTGGTACTGGCGGTGGACATGATTCCCACGCTGATTTCCGTTGCGGCTCTCGGCCTGACCGGCCTGTTCTTCCACCGCCTCTCGCGCGGGCAGACCTGGACCTCGGCCAACATCAAGCTGCTGTGGTGGGTCGGCCTGCTGTGCATCTTCACCCCGCTGCTGTGGCCGGTGACCTACACCTTGCAGGGCCTGGCCCTGGCCATCGACCTGCCGGCCGGCGAAAGGAGCTTCAGCTTCTCGATCGGTGTATCATCGCAGGCTGTCTACGAGATCATGAAAGGCATCCTGCTGTGTGCCTTCTCGCTGCTCATGCGTGACGCCAAGACCATCAGCGATGAACACAACTGTTATGTCTGACTGCTTCCTATGCCGATAATCATCCGCCTCGACGTCGTCATGGCCCGGAACAAGATGCGTTCCAAGGACCTGGCGGAAATCATCGGTATCACGGAAGCGAACCTGTCGCTGCTGAAGAACGGCAAGATCAAGGGTTTCAAGATCGAGACCCTGGAGAAGCTGTGTCGCGCCCTGAACTGCCAGCCCGGCGATTTGCTGGAGTTCAGCGACGAATGATCAAGGACTGCAACACCCATGGCACTTTTCCACAATGGCCTGGCCGCCCTCGTGCTGGCCTGCCTGGCCCTGGCCCTGACCGGCTGCGGCCCGAGCTACACCTATAGATACTCGCCACCGCCCAGCGCGCATGGCATGAACTGCATCAACAGCTGTTCGACGGAGCGCAACCACTGCCAGCAGATGGCCCGCCTGCAGGACAACAGCGAACGTGCGCTGTACCAGGCCGAGATGAGGGCCTACCAGTACTGCCAGAACGGCAAGAGCAAGAAGGAAGCGCGTCACAGTTGCCACTACCCGAGCTACCCCTTCAACACAGGGAGCAGCTACAGTTGCGGCAATGACTACGACTCCTGCTACATGGCCTGCGGCGGCACCATCCAGCGCATCCTGAACAAAGACTGATCCCGGAACGGACTCGAACATCGTGAAACACACCAAGCCTTTCGCCCTGCTGACCCTAGCCCTGGCCATGACCGGCTGCGCCAACAGCCTGCCAAGCAGCAAGCCGGCCCCGCTGAACTGGAACATGCCCGGCATGCAGCTGGGCGGTGACCGCGGCCTGCCCCTGCACAACGCCGACGGCAGCTGCCGCAAGCGCGGCTGCGACAACGGCAAGCTGTTCTTCAACCCCGGCCAGCCCGAGCCAAGCGTCAACTCCATTCACCGCGGCTGGTAGGAAAATTCTCCTTTCAGTTCGGTGACTTAGGGTTTTGTGCGCTGGATGCAACGAAGTGGTTTACAGCGCCGAATCCATCGCTATAATGACGCCCCTGTGCCGGTATAGCTCAGATGGTAGAGCAACTGACTTGTAATCAGTAGGTCCCGGGTTCGATTCCTGGTGCCGGCACCATCCTCAAAAGCCTCGACGAATGTCGGGGCTTTTTCGTTTCCGCTCCTGCGACACATTGTCCACCCTCTCCACTTCTTGTTTTCGCTCAATAAACCCTACTTTCAAAGCGGCTATTCCTGTGCCCGACGACTTTCGTCGACTTAAGGAGAAGTCCCATGAACGAGCAAGAAGGCGTGTCCCTGACCCGGCGTGGCATGCTGGCCGGCACTGTGTTGCTGGGCGTCGGTGCCTCGCCGCTTGGCAGTGGCCTGGCCCAGGCCGCTACCGCTTCACCCGCCGCCGGCCCGGTGCCTGACCTGGCGAAACTGGAGCGGGTGAGCGTCGAACTGGTGGCACCGCCACAGGTGCACCCCCACAGCCAGCGCGCTCCCGGCAAGCCGCGCATTGTCGAGTTCCGCATGGTCATCGAGGAGAAGGAACTGGCCGTCGACAGCGCCGGTGCCTATATCCACGCCATGACCTTCAACGGCTCGGTGCCCGGCCCGCTGATGGTGGTGCACGAAGGCGACTACGTGGAGCTGACGCTGGTCAACCCGGCCAGCAACAGCATGATGCACAACATCGACTTCCACGCCTCCACCGGCGCCCTCGGCGGCGGTGAGCTGACCCATGTGAAGCCGGGCGAGCAGGTGGTGCTGCGCTTCAAGGCTGACCGTGCCGGGGTGTTCGTGTATCACTGCGCGCCGGGCGGGGCGATGATTCCCTGGCATGTGGTGTGCGGCATGAACGGCGCGATCATGGTCCTGCCCCGTGACGGCCTGAAAGACCCCGAAGGCCGCCCGTTGCAGTACGACAAGGTCTGGTACATCGGCGAGCAGGACTACTACATCCCGCGCGACAAGGACGGCAAGTACAAGCGCTACGTCAACCCCATGGCCAGCTTTGGCGACATGAGCCAGCTGATGAAGGGGCTGGTGCCCAGCCATGTGGTGTTCAACGGCAGCGTCGGCGCCCTGACCGGCAAGCAGGCGCTCCCCGCCAAAGTGGGCGAGACCGTGCTGATCGTCCACTCCCAGGCCAACCGTGATACTCGCCCGCACCTGATCGGCGGCCACGGCGACTACGTCTGGGCCTCGGGCAAGTTCGCCAACCCGCCGCAGCGCAACCTGGAGACCTGGTTCATCCCCGGCGGCGCGGCGGGGGCGGCGTTGTACACCTTCCGCCAGCCCGGCCTGTACACCTACCTCAACCACAACCTGATCGAGGCGGTGATGCTCGGCGCCGCCGCGCATGTGCAGGTGGAGGGGCAGTGGAATGACGACTTGATGAAGCAGGTGCAGGCGCCCGGGCCGATCCGCTAGCGGTATTGATCCGGATCAAACCCCTTGGCCATGCGCGGCATAGCCTGAGCGCAGGCATCCACTTCATGGAGGGAGACCATGGCCAAGCGATTTCCCACGAACCCCAGCCATCCCGAACGGATCTGCTGGGGCTGCGACCTGTACTGCCCAGCCAAGGCGCTGGCCTGCGGCAATGGCGCGGACCGGACCATGCACCCGGTGGAGCTGTTCGGCGAGGGTTGGGAGCAGCTCGATGATCATCTGGATGTGACCATGGCCACTTCGCATGCCGCGCCCGGACAGGAAATGCCGCTCAACCAAAAGTCTGAATGAACGGCGCCGCGCTCGCCTTGATGGCGGCAACCACCTTGGGTGCCTGATCGCAAAGCGCGGACTCCCTGGCCAGTGTTCGCTCCAATGCTTCAAGCTGCTTGCGAATGACTTCAGCCGGGTTGCTCACGTCGCAAAGCGGTGCGAAGTCCAGCAAGCCTTGCCGCGACGCAAACAAGGATTTGTTACCGGATAGCGAAAGCGCCAGCACGTCTTCCGGTATGTAAGCCGTGGTATTGACGATGTCGTACGCCGGAGCCAGGCGCGCATCGCCTCGAAGAGGATCGGTGTACAACAACCCGAAATTTTTCAGATGGGCATCACCATTTCCGACGATACAGCTGAGCGCAACCATCTCGAACAGTTGCCGCAGCGATAGCCGAAGATGCTCAGGCGCGCAGAACAGGCGGATCGCCTTGGCAATGGCAGCGTAGCTCTTGCTGTACTTCTGTTCGGCGCCAAGCCCCATCAAGGCAGCCATGTCTTCGAAACCAAGTGGATTGTTCTGCTCGTCACGATCGAAGCGGCGCATGACGAACAGCTTGCCGTTGTCGGACAAGAAGAATTGAGGCACTGGCAGGCCAGAGGTTTGCGCAACCGACATGCACAGGAATTCGTTGATCGCCAAGCCCGGGAACTCGTCGCGCCCGCTCTTGATGATCAGCTCGGCTGTTTTCGAGGTAAAGCGCTGTGACAACGGGTCCAGTTGCTCCGGAACCAGGACCTTCGGCTGCACACCAGAAATGCCTGCGCGCAGAATGTAGCGATCCACCAGATCGGCGAAGATATCCTCTCCCCCATCCCATGAAAGAATGTTCGCCAGCTTCTCTCCCGGAAACGTCTGCCGCCGCAGCAATGTGTCCACTACCTGCGAACTGACATGCACACGCCCGATCGGCGAACTGCTGCCGGACAACGCCAGGAGAAGCATGGGGTCGACCTGAACGATCTTCGCCAGGCGGTTGCGCAATTGCTCGAGCACATACCCTTCGGGCAAGTTCATCTGGAACACCGGATGCAGCTCGCGATGCCTGTATTCCTCGGTGCGGACCGGCATCAACAGGCTGATCGCCGCATCAGCAACGGTGTGCGGGCCATAGCGGAAGAGGTAGTCGCCTGAACTGGTCAGCAATGCTCCACTGTCACCCTCGGGTGTCGCGACTATCAGCGGCGTCATTCGAACATCCCCTCGATTTCGTCAAGCGTCGGCATCACCGCCGCTATGACCTGCAGTTCGCAGCCGAGCGCCGCCAATGCACGTGCATATGCCCCGATGGCCACTGACAGGCTACCTTTCTCCATGGCAATGATCTTTTGCCGGGTGATACCGGCCAAGGTTGCGAGCGCCTGCTGGGTCAATCCCCGGTTAAGCCTTCGCGAGCGAACCTGCGCGCCCAGGCGCTCAACGATCAATGAGTGGTCCATGTTCTTTATACGTGACAAATTTAGATGAATGTAACGTATAAGGAACATGATCAAAAATCAACCAGCATCAACGGTATCAAAAGCTTTTCTAGAACGCCGTGCTCACCGTCACCGCCAGGTTGCGCGGGTCGCCATAGATTGCCCCGGCATAGAACCCGTAACGGGTGTAGTAATGCTTGTCGAACAGGTTGTTGGCGTTGAGGCTGACGCTGGTGTCGTCGGTCAGTTGGTACTTGGCCATGGCATTCCAGATCGCATAGCCCGACCAGTTGACATCGCTGGAGCTGCGGCTGACGCCGTTGCTCGGCTGCCCGGCAGGGGTGGACACCGCGCGGATGTTGCTTTGCGCACTCACGCCAGCGCCCAGGGTCAGGCGGTCCAGCGGGCCAGACAGGCGATAGGTGGTCGAGGCCTTGAACAGGTGCGAAGGATCGCTGCGCCCGTCGCTGTCCAGGCGGCGGAAGTGCAGGTAGGTGTAGCCGGCATAGACGTTCCAGTTCGGGGTCAGGGCGCCGGCGACTTCCAGGTCGATACCGTCGGTTTCCTGGCCGGAACCGGCCTTGTAGGCAGTGGCGCCGGTCGGCGTCAGCAGGTCGCCGTCCATCACCGCCTTGTTTTCCTGCCTGGTGCGGAAGTAGGCCGCGGACGCGTTCAGGCGACCATCGAACCATTCACCCTTGATCCCGGTTTCGTAGCTCTGGCCACGGATCGGCTCGACCTTGGTGCCGCTGGCGCTCTCTTCGCTCTGCGGGTTGAAGATGTCGGTGTAGCTGGCGTACAGCGAGTAGTTGTCGTCCAGGTCGTACACCGCGCCCAGGTAAGGGGTGACGATGCCATTGTTCTGCTGGTTGCTGCGCGCACCGTTGACACTGACGGTAGTGGCCGAATAGTCGGTGCTGCGCACACCGAGGATGAGCGACAGGGGGTCGGTGACGCTCAGGCGGGTGGCGGCATACATGCCCTGCAGACGGGTGGTGGTCTTGCTGTGCAGGCCGGTTTTCGAGGCCAGCATGGCGTAGTCGTCGTCCACGCCGTCGAGCCAGTTGCCCAGCCCCAGGCCATTGTTCGCCCGGAACTGGCAACCCACGCCACTGTTCACTGCCTTGCCGCCGCCAACCATGCTGCAGGTGTACTGCGGTGACCAGGCCACGGTGCGGCTGTCGTTGTAGCCGACCATCGCCTGATGGGTGCGCCCGAACAGTTGGAATGGGCCGGACAGGTCGATCTGCGCCGATTGCTGGGTGGTGTCGGTGGAGCTGTGCAGGCCGTTGAGCACAGCGCCGCTGCCGTCCTGGTTCCAGTAGCCTCCGTAGACACCGCGACCGGACGAGTTGACCTTGGCCAGGCCACGGTGGTTGAGCGCCTCGCCGCTGCTCTGGGCAACCTTCAGGTCCAGGCTCCAGTCGTTGTCGAAACGGTGCGCCAGCGAGCCGAAGGCGGTGCGGGTGATGTACTCGCCAAAGCTCCAACTGGGTACCACGTTGGTGCTGCGCGGCAGGTCGGTCTTGCTGCCGTCGCCGTACCAGATCGGGATGTTGGCGCCCCAGCCGCCGCCGACCACTTTGCTGTACTCGTACTGGTAGCCGGCACCCAGGGTGGTGGCATCGTCCAGGTCGAATTCGAAGTTGGCCAGGGCCGCGCGGGAGCGTTCGGACTGGTTGTCGCGGAACGAGCCGGCGTCCTGCTGGGTCATGACCAGACGCGAACGCAGGCGGCCGTCCTCGGACAGCGGCAGGTTCAGGTCGGCACCCAGGCGGCGCTTGTCCCAGCTGCCGTAGGTGGCGTAGGCGCTGCCGCCGAAGGTCCGGGTCGGCGCCTTGCGGATCAGGTTGACGGTGGCCGAGGGGTCGCCGGTGCCACCGAGCAGGCCGTTGGCGCCACGGACGATGTCGATGCGCTCGTACAGGTCCATGTTCAGCGCATTGCCGCCGCCACTGAAGTCCGAACCGCCGGGGAACTGCAAGCCGTCGATCTTCCAGTTGCTGATCGAGTAGCCACGGGCGCGGAAGTCGGTGCGCCCGCCCACTTCCATCTTGCTCATGCTCACGCCCGGCGTGGTGTCCAGGGCCTGCTCGAGGGTGTGGATATCACGGTCTTCCATTTGCTGGCGGGTGATGCTGGTGACCGACTGCGGCGTCTGCCGGGGTGTCAGCTGCAAGCCTGTGGAGCTGCGTGTGTTCTGCACGGTGTAGCCGATCTGGCCGCTGTCGTCGGCCTGTGGCAGCGCACTGCTGTCGATGTTGGTGGCGCCCAGTTCCAGCACCGGACCGTCAGCGAAGGCTGTGCCGCTAAGCCCGAGGGCCACGAAGAAGGCAAGCGGGGAGAGGCGACTGCCGCCTCGGACCAAGGGGGTTGTGTCAGTCATGATGCTCTTGCATACCATTTGGGAAGGCTTCGTATTCGCAGATGATTTTTTGTTACGATTCTAGGCATCTGCCCCTTCGGCTCCATGGACGGGATGTACGGGGATGTAATCGAACGTAATGAGCCTCACGGTTCCCCTTTGCACAGGTACCCCACAACCATGAGCACAACCTTGCTGGTCGTCGACGATGACGACGAGATCCGCGAACTTCTCTGCGATTACCTGACAGACGCCGGCTACCAGGTAATCGCAGCCGCCGATGGAGAGCAAATGCACGCGCAGTTGACCCGGCACAAGGTCGACCTGGTGGTACTCGACCTGATGCTGCCCGGCGAGGACGGCCTGAGCCTGTGCCGGCAGTTGCAGGCGCAGCCGGGCTTGGCGGTGGTGATGCTGTCGGCCAGGGGCAGCACCCTGGACCGCATCATCGGTCTGGAAGTAGGCGCCGATGATTACCTGGCCAAACCCTTCGAGCCGCGCGAACTGGTCGCCCGGATCAAGGCTGTGCTGCGTCGCCCCCAACGCCTGGAGGCAGAGCCCGAGATGTCGGCCAGCGAGGCACAACTGTTTGCAGGCTTGCGTCTCGATCACGTCAAACGGTTGCTCGTTCACCCGGACGGCCAAGCCTTCAACCTGCCACGCTCCGACTACCGTGTGCTGCGTGAACTGCTGGACGCCAACAACCGCGTGGTCTCGAGGGACCACCTGACACGCAGCGCGTTCGGCCGCGACCATCTGCCCGACGACCGCTCGGTGGACATGTGCATCAGCCGCCTGCGCCAGCAACTGCGCCGGGCGCCAGGCCAAGGCGCGCAGATCCTCACCATCCGCAACGAAGGCTATCTGCTGAGCCTGGCCCGCGAAGCGCTGGGCGCCTGAGGTGCGGCTGCTTCGCCGGCTGTGGCCGCGCACGCTGTTCGGCCAACTGCTGCTGATCATGATCAGCGGCACCCTGGTGATCCAGCTGATGTCCAGCAGCATCTGGTTCGACGTTCGCTTCGCCCAGGTGCTGGAAGCGCCGGTGCGGTTGATCGCGGCGCGCAGCGCCCCCCTGATCGCCCAGGCCGAGTGCCATGGCGCGGCACGCCAGGAATCGAAGCATTACCAGCTACGTTGCGCCGAAGCGCCGCCCGAGGGTGAGCATGACCAACGGCGCGGCTGGCGGCGCATCGAGCTGTTGCTGCATCAGGCATTGGCCTACGAACTGGGGGGCGATGCGCGGCCGAGGTTGCTCAAGGTCCGGCTCACCGACGAACTGGGCCAGCCCATCGTCTGGCGCAGCCTGTTCGGCTTGCGCACCGCCCAGGCGCATATCGAGTTTGCCGTGCCCCTCGCTGATGGCCACTGGCTGGTCATCGATGGCCAGGAGTTGCAGGGCTGGAGCGGCGAGTCGGCGTGGGTGCTGATCAGCGACTACCTGCTGCGGGTCTATGCCCTGCGCATCGCCGCCGTGCTTGTGGTGTGCCTGGTGGCGGTACGTCTGTGCCTGCGCCCGCTGCGCCGCCTAGCCGATGCCGCCCGTGGCCTGGGAGGCAATCTGGAACAGGCGCCGTTGCCGCTGGACGGCCCCGAGGAAGTGCGGCACGCCGCCCAGGCCTTCAACGCCATGCAGCAGCGGCTGATCCGCATGGTCAACGACAAGGCCTACTTCCTCGCCGCCGTGTCCCACGACCTGCGTACACCGCTGACGCGCATGCGCCTGCGCCTGGAACGGCTGGAGGACAGCGAACACAAGGAACGCCTGCGCCAGAACATCGCGCAGATGGACGGCATGATCGGCCAGGTGCTCGACTACTTGCGGGCGGGCGAGCAGCAGAACCTGCAAGCGGTCGACCTCGACCGCCTGGTGGCACGCCAATGCGCGGATTTGGCCAGCGCCGAAGAGCCCTTGCCGATCCATGGTCAGGTGGGTCTGGCCCAGGTAGACGCCCTGCTGCTGCAGCGGTGCCTGCAAAACCTGCTGGTCAATGCCCTGCGCTATGCCAGGGAGGTCGCGGTGGTGCTGGAAAGCACGCCAACCGATGGGTACATCCATATCGACGATCGCGGCCCGGGCATCGACCCGGGCTTGCTGGCGACTGTCACCGAGCCTTTCGTGCGCGGCGAGGGCTCACGCAACCAGGCCTCTGGCGGCTATGGGCTGGGGCTGAGCATCGCCCAGCGCATCGTTTCCAGCCATGGCGGCGAACTCACGCTGGTGAATCGGCAAGGGGGCGGGTTGCGGGTCAGCGTGCGATTGCCCAAGGGCAGGATCGCCTGATCATTTGCCGTCACCCTGCAGGATCCTGAGCGCCGCTTCGGCCAGGAAGCCCGAACGGCTCTTGTGCTCCGGGTGGTTCTGTACGTAGCTGTCGATGCGGGTGAGCAGGTACGCCGGCAAGGTGATGTTGAGCTTCTCGGCCTTGCCCAGGTAGCGGGTGATGTCGATATCGATCAATGCCCAGGTGCAGCCGGCATAGGCGGGATTGGCCGCATGCACGCCGACCTTGCTGGCCCTGGGGATTTCCTGCTGGTCCTGGGCCAGCAGTTCGAGGTGGCCTTCGATCGCTTCACGCGCCATGGCGATGGCGTCGTCGAGGTCTTCGCCCGCCGAAAAGCAGCCGGGGATATCCGGGACTTCCACGCCCCAGGCGTGCTGGTCGTCACCGGGGAGGATCGCGATAGGGAACAACATGGTGATGGTCTCCTCGTCAGCTGGCGTAGCTGATGCGTGCCTGGCGCAGAATGCTGGCCGCAGTCGCGGGCAGCAGGTCTTTCTTGGGATGCGGGATGGTGACCAGCCCGGCTTTTTCAGGATGCTTGAAATGATGGTGGCTGCCTTTGGAGCGCACCAGATACCAGCCATCCGCCTCGATCACAGCAATCATTTCACGGCTGTTCATTCACCCATTCCTTGGGCCGGCCGATCGGTGGTTAGTATAACCACCGAAAGACAATTATCAACACCATACCCACCATTACGACAAGCGGGCTGCCAGGATGAGAAGTATGGGGAGAGGAACGGAGCAAACACCGGGAGAAGTGATGCGGGATCTTGCAGCAGGGAGAATCGCCAGATTGTTCAGAGCACGGCCAATGCCTTTGCCTTCAACACTTGCAGATCCATCACTGGCACCCCGACCTGCTTGGCCATCTCGTCCCACTCGCGCAGGCGCAGGCTGACCCCGAACAACGGGTCGGCCTCGAACGCATCGGCTTCGGCATCGTTCATCACTCCACCCTGGTACGCCAAGGTGCGTCGGCTGGCTTCACTCAAACGGTCGTAGTATCCGGGCTGGCGCAAGGTCAGGTAGCGCTTGGCCTCGACGTGGTACTGCACCAGCCTGGCCAGCCGCTCGCTGAAACCACACCGGCGCAAATATTCGGCACCAATGCGCTCATGGCTGACGACGCCATAACCGCCCATGTCCTCGCCCTCGCACAGGTGGCCGATGTCGTGGAAGAAGGCGGCCAGGATCACTTCGTCGTCGTAGCCTTCGGCCATGGCGAGTTGGGCTGCCTGGGACATGTGCTCGAGCTGGGTGATGGCCTCGCCGATGTAGTCGGCGCTGCCATGACGCTCGTACAGGGCGAAGGTGTCGTCGATGATCCGGGAAGAAGTTGGCATTGCGTGGACTCCTGCGTTGCCTGGGCTGACGCCATCGCGGGGCAGGCCCGCTTCTTGAGTGTAGAAGCCGGCTTGCCCCGCGATGAGGGCCTTACTGCTGGGCGACTTTCTCCGACTTGCCGTCGTAGCGCTTGCGCCACTCAGCGAGAATCTGGTCGCGGTTCTTCGAGGCCCAGGCGAAGTCGTTCTTGATCAGGCGCTGCTCATAGTCGGCCGGCAGTTCGGTCTGCGGCTTGGCGATGCCGGGGGCGGCGAGCACCGCGAAGTTCTCCTTGTACAGTTCCATGGCGGCAGGGCTGGCGGAGAAGTCGGCCAGGCGCTTGGCGGCATCGGCTTTCGGCGAGCCCTTGATCACCGCCGTGGCCTCGATCTCCCAGCCCAGGCCCTCCTTGGGCAGGACAATGTCCAGCGGTGCGCCCTGGCGCTTGAGCTGCACGGCCGGGTACTCGAACGAGATGCCGATCGGGAACTCACCTGCCGCCGCCAGCTTGCATGGCTTGGAGCCGGAATGAACATACTGGCCGATGTTCTGGTGCAGTGCGTCCATGTAAGCCCAGCCCTGAGGCTCGCCGAAGGTTTGCAGCCAGGCGCTCACATCGAGGAAGCCCGTACCGGACGAGGCCGGGTTGGGCATGACGATCTTGCCCTTGTACTCAGGCTTGGTCAGGTCCTGCCAGCTCACCGGCTTGCTCAGGCCCTGCTTCTCGGCCTCGACGGTGTTGAAGCAGATCGTCGCGGCCCACACGTCCATGCCCACCCACGCCGGTGGATTGGCGGCGTCGCGGTAGTTGGGCGAGATCTTGCCCAGATCCTTCGGCGCATAGGCTTCGAGCATGCCGTTCTGGTCGAGGATGGCCAGGCTGGAGGCCGCCAGGCCCCACACGGCGTCAGCCTGTGGGCGCTCTTTTTCGGCCAGCAGCTTGGCGGTGATGATGCCGGTGGAGTCGCGCACCCATTTGATCTCGATGTCCGGGTTGGCCTTCTCGAAGGCCTGCTTGTAGCTCTTGAGCTGCTCGGCCTCCAGGGCGGTGTAGACGGTCAGCTGGGTCGCGGCCGAAGCCTGCAGGCTGAACACGGCGGATACGGCAGCGGCAAGTGCGAGGGGCTTGAACATGATGCGGTTCCTATTGGTATGGGCAGTCGGTCAATGGCCGGGAGCGCGTTGGCGCCAGGCCTGGGAGCGGCGCAGCAGGCCGCGCGAAGCGCCGGCCAACAGCAGGGAGGCGGCGGCGCTGGTCAAGAGGATCAGGGTCGACATGGCAGCGGCGCCGCCAACGTTGCCGGCGTCATCCATGTTCAGCACGGCAACGGCGGCAAGGATGGTGTCGGGGCTGTAGAGGAAGATCGCCGCCGACACGGTGGTCATCGCCGAGACGAACAGGTAGCGGATGATGTCTAGCAGCGCGGGCAGGCAGATCGGCACGGTGACCCGCACGAAGTGCTTGTACAGCGGCGCCTTGAGCGACAGCGCGGCGGCTTCGAACTCACCGTCGAGCTGGCGCAGGGCGGTGGTGGCGGTCATCTGCGCGGTGGTCAGGTAGTGGGCGATGGTACACACCACCAGCAGCGCCATGCTGCCGTAGAACACGTGTAACGGGTTGCCGTTGAGGTTGAAGAAGAACACGTAGCCCAGGCCCAGCACCAGGCCGGGCACCGCCATGGGGATGAAGCTGAGCAGGCGCAGCAGTTGATTGAGCAGGCGCTGGCCTTGGGTCTTCTCCATCAGGTAGGCACCGGTGAAGATCACCACGCTGCCGATCAGCGCGGTGCCGATGGCCATGGTCACGCTGTTGCGATAGGCCAGCCAGCCGCCGCCGGCAGTGTCTTCGAACATGTAGTGCTTGAGCGACAGCGACAGGTTGTACGGCCAGAACTTGACCAGCGACGAGTACACCGCCATGCCGATCACCGCCAGCAGCGCCGTGCAGACCAGCAACACGATGGCCAGGTAGCAGCCATCACGCAGCCTCGACGGCTTGGGCTCGAACACCTGGGCGCGGCCGCTCATGGCCTCGCCCTGGCGGCGGCGCAGCCAGGCATCCACGGTAAAACTGAGCAGCGCCGGCACCAGCAGCACCATGCCGATCAGCGCACCACGGCCGAACTGCTGCTGGCCGACCACCGCCTTGTAGGCTTCCAGCGCCAGCACCTGGTAATCACCACCGACCACTACCGGCACGCCGAAGTCGGTGATGGTCAGGGTGAACACCAGGCAGAACGCCGCGAACACCGCCTGGCGCGTGGCCGGCCAGGTGATGCTGAAGAATGCCCGGGCAGGCCCCGCGCCCATGCTCGAAGCGGCATCGAACAGCCGTGCGTCGGCCAGTGACAGCGCCGAGAGCAGGATCATCAACGCATGGGGGAAGGTGTAGATGGCCTCGCCAAGCACGATGCCCCAGAAGCCGTAGATGTTGTCGCTGAGCAGCCCGCGCAGCAGGCCCTGGTTACCGAACAGATAGACCAGCGCGATCGCCGGCAGCATCGACGGCGCCAACAACGGCAGCAGCGAAATGCCGCGCCACAGCCCCTTGGCCGGGATCAGCGTGCGTTGCAGGGCATAGGCGAACAGGTAGGCGAGCGGCACGACGATGGCGGCAACGGTGAGGGCTACCGACAGGCTGTTGCCGAGCAGCCAGTGGAAGTTCGCGCTGGCAAACAGTTCGCCGGCGGCCAGCAGTCCCCCGCCCTGCCCGGCTTCAGCGCTGAAGCCACGCCAGAAGATCGCCAGCAACGGCAGCAGCACCGCCAGCACCAGCAGGCCCAGCAACAGGCTCTTGCCACCGACAACGAACAGTCGGTCCCCCAGGGCGACGCCGGTGCGTGGCCTGTCGTTGCCGTGAGTGAGCGGCAGGGTCATGGGCGCGGCCATCTCAGGCGAACACCTGCAGGCTCTGCGGCGGCAGGGCCACCCAGATGTCCTGCGAACCCAGGCGCGGCATGGCTTCGGGCGCAAGCTCCGCGAGCAGCGCATGGCCTGGCAGGGCTTCGAGTTCGAAGCTCATGCGGCAGCGATTGCCGAGGAAGGTGACTTCCCGGACCTTGGCCGGGAACAGGTTTTCCTCGTGCACCACCGGGTTGACGGTGATCGCCTCGGGCCGGCAGAACAGTCGGCCGCTGCTGACGGCGCTGGCGTTGTCGGCCAGGCGCATGTGCATGCCGCCGACCTGGGCGTGGCTATTGCTGCTGCGCTGGAACGGCAGCCAGTTGCCCTGGCCGACGAACTCCGCGACGAACGGCGTGGCTGGCTGGTCGTAGATTTCCTGGGGCGTGGCGTATTGCTCGACCTGGCCGTTGTTCATCACGGCTATGCGGTCAGCCATCAGCATGGCTTCGTCCTGGTTGTGGGTGACCATCAGCGTGGTGATGCCCAACTGGCGTTGCAGCTGGCGCAGCTCGGTGCACAGGTGCTCGCGAACACGGGCGTCGAGGGCCGACATGGGCTCGTCGAGCAGCAGCAGCGAGGGCGACGGCGCCAAGGCGCGGGCCAGGGCCACACGCTGCTGCTGGCCACCGGAGAGCTGGCCGGGATACTTCTTCTCACTGCCGGCCAGGCCCACCAGTTCGAGCATCTCGCTCACCCGCTGGCGCGCGGCCTCGCGGTTGCCGCCGGTCAGGCCATAAGCGATGTTGGCTTCGACGGTGAGGTTGGGGAACAGCGCGTAGGACTGGAACAGGATGCCGTAGTCACGGGCCTGGGGCGGCAGCTCGGAGATATCGCGGTCGCCGATGTACAGCGTGCCGCGGTCCTGGCGCTCGAGGCCGGCGATGCAACGCAGCAGGGTGGTCTTGCCGCAGCCCGAGGGGCCGAGCAGACACACCAGCTCGCCAGCGGCGATGTCGAGGGACACGTCGTTGAGCGCGGTGAAAGCGCCAAAGCGCTTGTGGATGCCGCGCACTTTCATCTGTGCGCCCGGGGTGACGTGGTTCATGGCAGGTCCTCATCGAAGCGATGGGGGCCATGCTAGGCAGACTGTGCGAAGGTTCTGTGGCGTTGGAGCAAAAGCCGGTGATAGTGGTATAGGCAGATTTTGTAGTGGCCCCGCGATTGGGTCCTGTCAGAATTGCGATCCAACCACCTCCTGCGCCACCCCCAGGAACGCCGCCGGCAACCGCGCCTGGCGCCGCTCCTTCAGGCAGTACAGGTACTCGTGCATCACTGGTGCGTCGTCCAGCGCCAGCACCCGCAGCTCGGGGTTATGCGGCACCTCATGGCGGGCAATGATGCTGATGCCGATATTGCGCAGCACCGCCTCGCGGATCGACTCGCGGCTGCCGATCTCCAGCAGCGCCCCGGCCTTCACCCCGGCGTCCTGCATCATCTGCTCGGTGAGCTTGCGGGTGGTCGAGCCCTTTTCGCGCATCAGCAGGCAATGCCCGGCCACCACCTCGATCGACACCGCCTGGCGTTGTGCCAAGGGATGATTGCGGTGCACCGCCAGTACCAGCGGGTCGGTGCCCAGCACCCGGCGTACCAGGCGTGCGTCTTCGAGCAATTGCGACGAGGCGGCGATATCCACCCGGTAGTCCTCGAGCATTTCCAGCACCTGCTGCGAGTTGCCGATCTCCACCGCCACCTCCACCTGCGGCAGGCGCTCGCGGAAGATCTTCACCAGGTCGAGGATGTAGTACGGCGCGGTGGCGGCGATGCGCAGGCTGCCCTGGGCCTGGCCGCTGTTGCGCAACTCGAACTCGATATCGGCTTCCTGCTGCAGCAGCGCCTTGACCATCGGCAGCAGGCGCACGCCCTCCTCGCTCAACACCAGGCGCCGGCCGCCGCGGTAGAACAGCTCGACGTTGTACTGGCCCTCGAGGTTGCGGATCTGCGTGGTCACCGTGGGCTGGCTGAGCCCGAGCTTCTTCGCCGCCAGGGTGATGCTGCCCAGGCGGGCCACCATGTAGAAGGCTTTGAGCTCGGCGCTCAGCATTGGCAGGACCTCTTTTTCACGCCGCAGGCGTTATTTGCGCAACAGGCGCAGACCGTTGAACACCACCAGCAGGCTCACGCCCATGTCGGCGAATACCGCCATCCACATGGTGGCCATGCCGGCGAAGGTGATTGCCAGGAAGATTGCCTTGATCCCCAGGGCCAACACGATGTTCTGGGTGAGGATCGCCGCGCTTTGGCGCGACAGCCTGACGAAGGCCGGGATTTTGCGCAAGTCGTCGTCCATCAGCGCCACATCGGCGGTCTCGATGGCGGTGTCGGTACCGGCGGCGGCCATGGCAAAACCGATCTCGGCGCGGGCCAGGGCCGGCGCGTCGTTGATGCCATCGCCGACCATGCCGACACGATGCCCCTGGGCGTACAGGTTCTCGATGCTGGCGAGCTTGTCCGCGGGCAGCAGGTTTCCCTCGGCGCGGTCGATCCCCACCTGGGCCGCAATGGCCTGGGCGGTGTGGGGATTGTCGCCGGTCAACATGACCGTCTTGATACCCAGCGCGTGCAGCTCGGCAATCGCCTGGCGGCTGCTGTCCTTGACCGTGTCGGCCACGGCGAACAACGCCAGCGGACCTGAGCGGTCGAGCAGCAGCACCACGGTCTTGCCCTGGCGCTCCAGCACATCCAGTTGCGCTTCCAGCTCTGGGGAGCACAGGCCGAGCTCTTCCACCAGGCGATGGTTGCCCAGGTGGTAGGTCTGGCCCTCGATATCACCGCGCACACCGCGACCGGCCAGGGCGGCGAACTCGGTGACTTCGCTCAGAACCAGATCCTGGCCCTTGGCGAACAGGGCGATGGCACCTGACACCGGGTGGTCGGAACGGGCAGCCAGGCTCGCGGCCAGGGCCTGGGCGCGGCCTTCGAACAGTGGGTCGAGCACCTTGCTGTCGGTCTGCACCGGCTTGCCGTGGGTGATGGTGCCGGTCTTGTCCAGGGCCAGGAAGTCCAGCTTGCGCCCGCCCTCCAGGTACACACCGCCCTTGATCAGGATGCCTTTGCGCGCCGCCGCGGCCAGGCCGCTGACGATGGTCACCGGGGTGGAGATCACCAGCGCGCACGGGCAGGCCACCACCAGCAGCACCAGGGCACGGTAGATCCAGTCGAACCAGGCACCGGCCATGAACAGCGGCGGGATGAGCGCCACGGCGAGCGCTACCGCGAACACCACGGGGGTGTAGATGCGCGAGAACTGGTCGACGAAGCGCTGGGTCGGCGCACGGGCGCCCTGGGCTTCTTCGACGGCCTTGATGATGCGGGCCAGGGTCGATTGACCGGCGGCGGCCGTGACGCGGTACTCCATCGCGCCGGCCTGGTTGATGGTGCCGGCGAACAGCTTGTCGCCGACCGCCTTCTCGACCGGCAGACTTTCCCCGGTGATCGGCGCCTGGTCGACACTGGACTGTCCACCGACCACCTCGCCGTCCAGGCCGATGCGCTCGCCCGGGCGCACCCGCACCCGTGCGCCGATTGCCACCTCGCGCACCTCGACCTCGCGCCACTGGCCATCGGCCTGTTGCACGGTGGCCATGTCCGGAGCCAGCTGCATCAGCCCGCCGATGGCATTGCGCGCGCGGTCCAGTGAACGGGCTTCGATCAGTTCGGCAACGGTGAACAGCACCATGACCATGGCCGCTTCCGGCCACTGGCCGATCAGCACGGCGCCGGTCACGGCAATACTCATCAGCGCATTGATGTTGAGGTTGCGGTTTTTCAGGGCAATCCAGCCCTTCTTGTAGGTACCGAGGCCGCAGCCGAGGATGGCCGCCAGGGCCAGCGCGGCGACCACCCACTCCGGTGCCTTGCCGGAGAAGTGCACGATTTCGGCAGCGATCGCCGCAGCACCGGACAGCGCCAGCGGCCACCAACGGGTCTTGCTGGCCTGGGGCGCGCTGGCGGCGCCATCATCCTCGGCGGCCAAGGGTTCGGCCTTCATGCCCAGGCTATCGATGGCCCGCTCGATCTCGGCGGTGCCCTCGTGGGTATGGCGCACGCCGAGCACACGATTGATCAGGTTGAATTCCAGTTGCTCGACACCGGCCAGCTTGCCCAGCTTGTCCTGGATCAGGGTCTGCTCGGTAGGGCAGTCCATGGCCTCGATGCGGAAGCGGCTGAGCTGCGCCTGGCCACTGGCCTTTTCGGTCAGCTGCACCAGGGTCGGGGCGGCCTTGCTGGCGCAGCAGCCGTGGGCGTGGGGCGCGTGGCCATGATCGAGGTCATGGGCGTGATCATGCTTGTGGTCGGGGCTGACAGGCTGGTTCATGGAATCATCCTTAACTGAGCGCTGGCCTCTGTAGAGATCCACAGAGTGGGTTGTTGCCAAGTGAACACCCTGTAGCCACTATAGGGTCAAGCCCTTTGCAGGAGATTTGCCATGAAGATCGGAGAACTGGCCAAGGCCACCGACTGCGCCGTGGAGACCATCCGCTACTACGAGCGCGAACAGCTGCTGCCGGAACCTGCCCGCAGCGACGGTAACTACCGGCTCTACACCCAGGCCCATGTCGAGCGCCTGACCTTCATCCGCAACTGCCGCACCCTGGACATGACCCTGGACGAGATCCGCAGCCTATTGAATCTGCGCGACAGCCCCGACGGCTCATGCGGCAGCGTCAACGCGCTGATCGACGAGCATATCGAGCATGTGCAGGCGAGGATCGATGGGCTGGTGGCGCTGCAGGCGCAGCTGGTGGAACTGCGGCAGCAGTGCAATGCGCAGGGGGCGGAGTGCGCGATCTTGCAGCAGTTGGAGACGAATGGGGCGGTGTCGGTGCCGGAGATCGAGCATTCCCATGTGGGGCGCAGCCACGGGCATTGATACCAAAAGCATCGCGGGGCAAGCCCGCTCCCACGCCGGCTGTGCATAACCTGCGTGGGAGCGGCGGTGCGCCGATGCGACTTGCCCCGCGATTGTTCAAGCTCAGGCGATGAAGGTCTGTCAGACCGCCATCGGCGCCGTCATCGGCGCATGGTGCTCGTAGCCTTCCAGCCAGAAGTCGCTCGGCTCGATCTTCTCCAGCCACTCCGGCTCGTACTTGCCGGTCTCGGCGAACGCCGGCACGCGGTCGCTGATCACCAGCTTCGGTGCCGCCAGCGGTTCACGCTTCATCTGCTCGCCCAGCATATCCAGGTGGTTCTCGTACACATGGGCATCGCCGATGAAGTAGGTGAACCAGCGCGGGGTGTAGCCGGTCAGGCGGCCGAACAGCGACAGCAGCGCCGCGCCCTCGGTGAGGTTGAACGGCGTGCCCAGGCCCAGGTCGTTGGAGCGGATGTAGAGGGTCAGGGAAATTTCCCGGGTTTCGACATTCGGGTGGAACTGGTACAGCAAGTGGCACGGTGGCAGGGCCATCTCGTCGAGCTGGGCGCAGTTCCAGCCGTGGAACAGGATGCGGCGGCTGCCCGGGTCGTTGGCGATGGTGTCCAGGCACTGGCGCACCTGGTCGATGGCCTTGTAGAGGATGACGAACGCCTGGCCGTCCTCCTCGTCCTGGGCGATACGGCGGAAGCCGGCCTTCTCGGCCATCTCGATGGCGGCCGGGTTGCTCAGCGGTATGCGCTTGTAGCCGGGCCACTGGCGCCATTGCACGCCGTAGATTTCGCCGAGGTCGTCATGCCCCTGGCGGAACGGGTTGGCCAGCCACTGGGCGTTTTCGTTGGCGTTCTGGTCCCAGACCTTGCAGCCCAGCTCGCGGAACTCGCCGGCGTTCTTCACGCCGCGCAGGAAGCCGACCATCTCGCCGATCGCCGACTTGAACGCCAGCTTGCGCGTGGTGATGGCCGGGAAGCCCTTCTGCAAGTCGAAACGCAGCATCGCGCCCGGCAGGCTGATGGTGCGGATACCGGTGCGGTTTTCCTGCAGCGTGCCGTTGTCGATGACGTCACGGACCAGATCTAGATACTGTTTCATGGCTTACCTGTAACAAGAACGGCAGGGGGAGCGCCCCTGCCGTGGAAATCAGACGGTGGCCTTGGCCGACGGTTTGCGGTTGTAGGCCCACCAGATCAGGAAGATGCCGCCGAGAATCATCGGCACGCAGAGCAACTGACCCATGGTCAACCAGCCGAAGGCGATGTAGCCAAGCTGGGCGTCGGGTACGCGCACGAACTCCACGATGAAGCGGAAGATGCCATAGAACAGCGCGAACATGCCGGAAACGGCCATGGTCGGGCGCGGCTTGCGCGAGTACAGCCACAGGATGACGAATAATGCCACACCTTCGAGGGCGAACTGGTACAGCTGCGACGGGTGACGCGGCAATTGCGCCGGGTCGCTGAACGGCGGGAAGATCATTGCCCACGGCACGTCGGTGGCCTTGCCCCACAGTTCGGCATTGATGAAGTTGCCGATACGCCCGGCGCCAAGGCCGATCGGCACCAGCGGCGCGACGAAGTCCATCAGCTCGAAGAATGACTTGTTGTTGCGCTTGCCGAACCACAGCGCGGCCAGCATCACACCGATGAAACCTCCATGGAACGACATGCCGCCCTTCCATACCTCGAAGATCAGCGTCGGGTTGGCCAGGTACTGGTGCAGGTCGTAGAACAGCACGTAACCCAGGCGCCCGCCGACGATCACGCCCATCGACAGCCAGAACACCAGGTCGGAGAGCTTCTCGCGGGTCCAGGTGGGGTCGAAGCGGTTCAATCGGCGCGAGGCCAGCAGCCAGGCGCCGCCGATGCCGATCAGGTACATCAGGCCGTACCAGTGGATTTTCAGTGGACCGAGGGCCACGGCCACCGGGTCGATCTGCGGGTAAGGCAGCATTGTCTTTCCTCTAGGTTCAGATAAGGAAGCTGAGTCCGACGCAGAACAGCAGAGCGGCGAACAGACGCTTGAGCACGCGCGGCGACAGCTTGTGGGCCAGACGCGCGCCGTAGCGGGCGAAGAACATGCTGGTGGCAGCGATGCCGACCAGCGCCGGAAGATAGACGTAGCCCAGGCTGTGGGCCGGAAGGTGTTCCTCATGCCAACCCAGCCACATGAAGCCCAGGGCACTAGCCAGGGCGATCGGCAGGCCGCAGGCCGACGAAGTCGCCACTGCCTGCTGCATGGGCAGGCTACGCCAGGTAAGGAACGGCACGGTCAATGAGCCACCGCCGATGCCGAAAATGGCCGAGGCCCAACCGATCACCCCACCGGCGGCGGTCAATCCGGGCTTGCCGGGAATGCCGCGGCTGGCCTTTGGCTTGAGGTCCAGGGCCATCTGCGCGGCGATCACCAGGGCGAACACACCGATGATCTTCTGCAGCATCGGGCCCTGTATCAGCGAGGCGGTCTTGGCCCCGACCAGCGCGCCGAGCAGGATGCCCACGGTCATCCAGGCGAAGATCGGCCATTGCACCGCGCCCTTGCGCTGGTGCTCGCGCACGGCATTGATCGAGGTGAAGACGATGGTCGCCAACGAGGTGCCGACCGCCAGGTGGGTCAGCACCGAAGGGTCGAAGCCCTGCAAGGTGAAGCTGAACACCAGCACCGGCACGATGATGATGCCGCCACCGACGCCGAACAGCCCGGCCAGCACGCCGGCGCAGGCGCCCAACAGCAGATAGAGAGCGAATTCCATTCGTGGCCCCAGTGGAAAACAATCCGGCATGGTAACGGAACCCACGCCCGGCGCTCTAGTGAACTCTGTGTCAGAAGATGGATAGCGGCCAGCGGCGCGGGTAGAGTGGCCCAATACACAAGGGGACAACCTATGTGCCTGATCGTATTCGCCTGGCGGCCGGGGACAGCCCGGCCACTGATCGTCGCGGCCAACCGCGATGAGTTCTATGCGCGGCCGACCCAGGCCTTGAAGGCCTGGGAGGACGCGACGGGTGTGCACGCCGGGCGTGACCTGGAAGCCGGTGGCACCTGGCTGGGTGTCGGGCCGAACGGGCGTTTTGCGGCGCTGACCAATATCCGTGACCCACGCCAGCCTTTGGGGCCGCGGTCCCGCGGTGAACTGGTGGCAGCCTACCTGCAAGGCGAACTGGGGGTCGAGGCCTATCTGGACCGGGTAGCCAGCCGCAGTGACCAGTATTCAGGGTTCAACCTGCTGGTCGGCGATGACAAGCGCTTGGGCTACCTGCATGCCCGTGAGCCGGCGCCACGCCTGCTTGAATCGGGGGTGTACGGGCTGTCGAATGCCGGCTTGGATACGCCATGGCCGAAGCTGATCAAAGCGCGCAGCGGGCTTGAGAAATTGCTCGAAAACGCCGATCCACAGCAACTATTGACGCTGCTGGGTGATGCACAGCCCGCGCCGGACGGCGAACTACCCGAGACCGGCGTGGGGCTGGCCACCGAGCGGCTGCTATCGAGTGTATTCATCGCCAGCCAGAACTACGGAACGCGGGCGAGCACGGTGCTGATCGTCGATGACCAAGGCCGTCGGCGCATGATCGAGCGCAGTTTCGGGCCGTTTGGGGGGCATCTGGGCGAGGTTAGCCTGGAGATCTGAATAGACCTCATCGCGGGGCAAGCCCGCAATGAGGTCGGTACAGGCAATCAGAGGGTCTTGTTCGGCCCGATCATCCGCGCCAGCCCAAGATTCTTCAGCGCCAGCTGCAACGAGCTGTGGATAACTTGCGGGTTGTCATGACTCATGGCATCGGCCAGCAGCTCCCTGGCCTTGCTCAGGTTGATCTGGCGCAGCATCCACTTCACCTTCGGCAGGTTGGTGGCGTTCATCGACAGACTGTCGAAGCCCATGGCCATGAGCAGGATTGCCGCGGCCGGGTCACCGGCCATCTCGCCGCAGATACTGACCGGCTTGCCTTCCTCGTGGGCCACGCTGACCACGGTCTGCAGAGCTTGCAGCACTGCCGGGTGCAGGTAGTCGTAGAGGTCGGCGACCCGCGGGTTGTTGCGGTCGACTGCCAGCAGGTATTGCGTGAGGTCGTTGGAGCCGACCGAGAGGAAGTCAACCTGGCGCGCCAGTTCGCGGGTCTGGTACACCGCGGCGGGGATCTCCACCATCACCCCGACCGGCGGCATCGGTACATCGGTGCCTTCGTCGCGCACTTCGCCCCAGGCGCGGTGGATCAGGTGCTGGGCTTCTTCGAGCTCGTGGATGCCGGAAATCATCGGCAGCAGGATGCGCAGGTTGTTCAACCCTTCGCTGGCCTTGAGCATGGCGCGGGTCTGCACCAGGAAGATTTCCGGGTGGTCGAGGGTGACGCGGATGCCGCGCCAGCCGAGGAACGGGTTCTCTTCCTTGATCGGGAAATACGACAGCGACTTGTCGCCGCCGATGTCGAGGCTGCGCATGGTCACCGGCAGCGGATGAAACGCCTGCAGCTGCTCACGGTAGATCGCCAGCTGCTCCTTTTCGCTGGGGAAGCGCTGATTGATCATGAACGGCACTTCGGTACGGTACAGGCCCACACCTTCGGCGCCGCGCTGCTGGGCGCGGGCCACATCGGCGAGCAGGCCGGTATTGACCCACAGCGGCATGCGGTGGCCGTCCGGGGTGATGCACGGCAGCTCGCGCAGGGCATCGAGCCCCTTGGCCAGCTGGCGCTCTTCCTCGACCACGTCGCTGTACTGCTTGCGCAGCACTTCGCCGGGGTTGGTGAAGACTTCGCCCTTGTAGCCGTCGACGATCATCTCGATGCCGTCGGCCTTCGAGTAAGGCAGGTCGACCACCCCCATGACCGTGGGAATGCCCATGGCCCGGGCCAGGATCGCCACGTGGGAGTTACCCGAGCCGAGTACCGAAACCAGGCCCACCAGCTTGCCCTCCGGCACCTCGCCGAGCATGGCGGGGGTCAGTTCTTCACTGACCAGAATGGTGTTGTCCTGGTAGACCAGCGACTGCGAACGGGCCTCCTGCAGATACGCCAGCAGGCGCCGGCCCAGGTCCTTGACGTCCGATGCCCGCTCGCGCAGGTAGTCGTCATCCATCAGCTCGAAGCGATTGACGTGTTCGCCGACCACCTGGCGCAAGGCGCCCTGGGCCCACTGGCCAGTCTTGATGACTTCGACCACCTCGCCACCGAGGGCGGCGTCCTCGAGCATCATCAGATACACGTCGAACAACGCACGTTCTTCGGGGCGCAGCTGGGTGGCGAGCTTGGCCGACAGCTTGCGCATGTCCTCGCGCACGCCTTCGAGCGCGTTGTTGAACAGCTTGAGTTCGTTGTCGATGTCCTCGACAGTGCGGTCGGGCACCACCTCCAGGTCGGCGGGCGGCAGCATCACCACCGATCGACCGACCGCCGCGCCCGGCGAACCCGGCACCCCGACGAAACGGGCTTCCTGGATGCCCTTGCCCTGGCGGCCCAGGCCACGGATCGACCCCGTCGCCTCGGCGTGGGCGATAACCCCGGCGAGCTGCGCACTCATGGTGACCAGGAAGGCCTCTTCGCCTTCGTCGAACTGGCGGCGTTCCTTCTGCTGGATGACCAGCACGCCGACCACGCGACGATGGTGGATGATCGGCGCGCCGAGGAAGGAGGCGAATTTCTCTTCGCCGGTTTCGGCGAAGTAGCGGTAACGGGGGTGATCGGCGGCGTTCTCGAGGTTCAGTGGCTCCTCGCGGGTGCCGACCAGGCCGACCAGGCCCTCGTTGGGCGCCATGCTGACCTTGCCGATGGAGCGCTTGTTCAGGCCCTCGGTGGCCATCAGCACAAAGCGGTTGGTGTCCGGGTCGAGCAGGTAGACGGAGCAGACCTGGCTGCCCATTGCCTCCTTGACGCGCAAGACAATGATCCCCAACGCCGTCTTGAGATCTTTGGCGGAGTTCACTTCCTGGACGATCTTGCGCAGCGTATTGAGCATGGCTCGGGGTCGGACTCCGTCGTCAGTCGCGCGTCAGCAGGCGCGGGGCTAGCTCTTTCAGGGCGCGGCGGTATACCTCGCGCTTGAATGTCACCACCTGGCCCAGCGGATACCAGTAGCTGACCCAGCGCCAGCCATCGAATTCCGGCTTGCCGGTCAGGTCCATGCGCACCCGTTGCTCATTGCTCACCAGGCGTAGCAGGAACCACTTCTGTTTCTGGCCGATACACAACGGCTGGCTGTGGGTGCGCACCAGGCGCTGGGGTAAACGATAACGCAACCAGCCGCGGGTGCAGGCAAGAATTTCCACATCCTGGCGTTCCAGGCCTACTTCTTCGTTCAGCTCGCGGTACAGGGCATCTTCCGGCGTTTCGTCAGGGTTGATACCCCCCTGTGGAAACTGCCAGGCATCCTGGTTGATCCGCCGAGCCCATAGCACCTGCCCGGCATCATTCGTGAGAATGATCCCGACATTGGGGCGAAAACCATCCGGGTCGATCACGGCAGCAACCTCGCAAACGCATGTCGCCGCATTGTTCCACAAAGCCTGAGCGCGCAGCAACGCGCCCGCCACGCTTATGTGCGGCGAGGTGAAGACTGCGTATTGGGCGAGCGTCGCCACACCGGGCGTGGCACTGGTATACAGGGTTTGCATGAAGGCAAGGTGACGCGACTGCGTTAACCCCTCGCGGGCCCCGCCCGCCCCCAAGGTTTACCAATGGGAGCGGGCTGGCGGGTGTCATCAGACCGGCTTGGCGCCCATCAGGCCGGCGATGGACAGGAAGCACACACCGCTGAACACCGCCAGCGCCAAGGTGAACTTCAAGCCGACGGTTTCGGCCTTGCGCAGCCGGTTGAGGCGCGCCACCAGCCACCACACGGCAAACGCGCCAAGGGTATAGATGACGCTGGAGACCAGCACCCAAGTCTGCCCCAGCGGCCAGCCGACCAGGTGCACCAGCCACCAGCCGGTGAACGGCATGCTCAGCAGGCACAGCCCCATCAGCAGCCAGACGAACACCAGCGGGCGGCGCAACAACTTGCCATAGGCCTCGGCGTCGCCCTTGCGCCGGGCATGCCAGGTCCAGCCCGCCAGGCCCAGGGCGCCAAGCAGCAACAGGGCCGTGGCGAGGATATGCAGGGTCTTGAGGGTGGTCAGGTGTTCCATGTGAAAATCATCCTTCAGCAGGCTTTTTCGCTTTCGGCCTCATCGCGGGGCAAGCCTGCTCCCGCGAGGTGAAGCGTGTTCAGCCCAAGAATAGCCGGTAAGCCGGGTTCTCGGTCTCGTCCCAGTATGGATAGCCGATCTTGGCCAGGGCCGCCGGCACCAGGTGACGCTCATCCTCCGGCACCTGCAGGCCCGCGACCACGCGCCCGTCGGCGGCGCCGTGGTTGCGGTAGTGGAACATCGAGATGTTCCATCGCCCGCCCAGCTTGTTGAGGAAATTGAACAGGGCACCGGGCCGCTCCGGAAACTCGAAGCGCAGCACCATTTCGTCGCTGGCGCCGGCCGAGTGGCCACCCACCATGTGGCGGATATGCAGCTTGGCCAGTTCGTTGTCGGTCAGGTCGGTGACCGGGAAACCTTGCTCCGTCAGCTGTTGTACCAATGCCGCACGCGGGTCGGTTTCCGGATGAGTCTGCACGCCGACGAAGATGTGCGCTTCGTCCGAGGTGTGCTTGCGGTAGTTGAATTCAGTGATCTGGCGCTTGCCGATGGCCTCGCAGAAAGCCTTGAAGCTGCCCGGGCGCTCGGGGATGGTCACAGCGATGATCGCCTCGCGCTTCTCGCCCAGCTCGGCGCGCTCGGCCACATGCCGCAGGCGGTCGAAGTTGACGTTGGCGCCCGAGTCGATGGCTACCAGGGTCTGCCCGGCCACACCCTTGAGCTCGACGTACTTCTTGATCCCGGCAACACCGAGGGCACCGGCAGGTTCGGTGATCGAGCGGGTATCGTCGTAGATATCCTTGATTGCTGCACAGATCTCATCGGTGCTGACGGTGATCACTTCATCCACATGATGACGGCAGATATCGAAGGTGTGCTGGCCGATCTGCGCCACCGCCACGCCGTCGGCGAACAGCCCGACCTGTGGCAGCACCACGCGCTCACCGGCGGCCATGGCGGCCTGCAGGCAATTGGAATCGTCCGGTTCGACGCCGATGACCTTGATTTCCGGGCGCAGGTATTTCACGTAGGCGGCGATACCGGCGATCAGACCGCCGCCGCCGACCGGCACGAAGATCGCGTCCAACTGGCCCGGGTGCTGGCGCAGGATCTCCATGGCCACCGTGCCTTGCCCGGCAATGGTGTGTGGGTCGTCGTAGGGGTGGATGTAGACGAAACCTTTCTCCTCCACCAGCTTCAGCGAGTAGGCCAGCGCCTCGGGGAAGCTGTCGCCATGCAACAACACCTTGCCACCACGCGAGCGCACGCCTTCGATCTTGATCTCCGGGGTGGTCTTGGGCATGACGATGGTCGCCTTGATACCCAGCTCCCGCGCCGCCAGTGCCAGGCCCTGGGCATGGTTGCCGGCCGAGGCGGTGACCACGCCACGGGCCAGCTCCTCGGCGCTCAGTTGCGCCAGCTTGTTGTAGGCCCCGCGGATCTTGAACGAGAACACCGGTTGCAGGTCCTCGCGCTTGAGCAGCACCGTGTTGCCCAGGCGCTTGCTCAGTTGCCCGGCAGTGTGCAGCGGGGTTTCGACAGCAACGTCGTAGACGCGCGAGGTGAGGATCTTCTTGACGTACTGTTCGAGCATCGGAAAGCATCACTGGGCCGCGGGACAAGGGCTGGGAGTCTACCGCAGCGCCACGTCGGGCGACCACAGCAAAGCCGCGGGAGCCGTTATACTAGGCAACTTTCGATATCCGCCCTGCCCCTCCCGGAGCCCGCATGACCCAGGACCAACTCAAACAGGCCGTCGCCCAGGCCGCCGTCGACCTCATCCTGCCGAAACTGGATGAGAAAAGCGTCGTCGGCGTCGGCACAGGCTCGACCGCCAACTTCTTCATCGACGCCCTGGCCCAGCACAAGACCGCCTTCGACGGCGCCGTCGCCAGCTCCGAAGCCACCGCACAGCGCCTGAAGGGCCATGGTATCCCGGTGTACGAGCTGAACAGCGTCAGCGAGCTGGAGTTCTACGTGGACGGCGCCGACGAGAGCGATGCCCACCTCAACCTGATCAAGGGCGGCGGCGCGGCCCTGACCCGCGAGAAGATCGTCGCGGCAGTGGCCAAGACCTTCATCTGCATCGCCGACGCCAGCAAGCTGGTGCCGGTGCTGGGTGCCTTCCCTCTGCCGGTCGAGGTCATCCCGATGGCTCGCAGCCACGTGGCGCGCCAGCTGGTCAAGCTGGGCGGCGACCCGGTCTATCGCGAAGGCGTGGTAACCGACAACGGCAACGTCATCCTCGACGTGCACAACCTGCAGATCACCAACCCGGTGGAGCTGGAAAGCCAGATCAACGCGATCGTCGGCGTGGTTACCAATGGTCTGTTCGCGGCGCGCCCGGCGGATGTGCTGTTGTTGGGGACCGCTGAAGGCGTGAAGAGCCTGAAGGCCGAGTAATCGCCAGCGAGGGCTGCGCCCTCGAATCGCTGGCAAGCCAGCTCCCACAGGATCCGCGCTACCCTGTGGGAGCTGGCTTGCCAGCGAATACCGGCGAAGCAAGTGCCATCCTCAACCCATCAAGGCTGCTTGAACACATAGAACAGGTTCGGCTCACTGACCAGATAGATGGTCCCGGCATCGTCCATCGCAATCCCCTCAGCTTGTGGCACGGTCTGCTTCAACCCCTGGAACCCCTTACGCAATGACAGGGTACTCAGCGGCCGCCCCTTCACATCAAGCTCCAGCACCAGCCGCGACTCGTCGGACAGCGCCAGCAGGTGCCCGCTGCGTTCGTCGAACTGCAGGCTCGACAGGTCCCTCACGAACAACCGCCGGTCGCGCTTGCGATCCTGCACCACATGCACGGCGTAGGGTTTGTCGGGATTGTCGTGGGGAAAGCCGTGCACCTCGTAGATCATCATCGGGTCCCGCTCCTTGGCCACGAACAGGCGCTTGCCTGCCGAGTCGTAGGCCAGCCCCTCGAACCCCTTGTTGCCGTTCAGGCCGATGCCCAGGGACAACTGCTCGGCGTCGGCGGCATCGAGGAACAGGGTGTCATCGTCCAGGCGCACACGAATCAGCCGCTGCTGGCGCTCATCGGTGATCACGTAGCTGTTGGGCCCGACGTACTCCACCGCCTCGGGGTCGCCGAAGCCGGTCAGCGGGACACGGCGCAGGATACGGCCATCCAGTGACAACTCGATTAGCTCCGACCGGGCATTGGTGACGGTGAACAGGCTCTTGCGGTCGGGGTCGTAGGTCAACGCCGAGATGTCGTCGTCCAGGCCCTCGATAGGCCTGGCCTCGAGCACCACCTGGTAACGATCCAGGCCGATGCTCTGCTCAGCCGGCTGCCACCAGGTCTTGAGGTTGAACCAGCCCCGCTCGAACAAGCGGAACTCGTGCCCGGCAGCCCCCAGCACGAGCAGGCAGACAAACACGAAGAAGACGAAGATCAGGCGAACGTGGCGGCGCATGCGGGCGGACTCGGCAATAGGAGCGCGTAGCTAACCACTATCAACTGAAGCAAAGCTTAATGCCACCATCAGAAATGTCTGATCGGTCAGTTCTTCTTGAAGCGATAGAACAGATTCGGCTCGCTGACCATGTACAGGTTGCCCTGGTCGTCCATTGCCACTCCCTCGGCCCGGGGAATGGTGTCAGCCAGGCCATTGAAGCCACCCAGCAGGGTCATGAAGCTGACCTGCTCACCCTTTTCGTCAAGCTCGAGCAGCATGTTGGAGTCTGCCGACAATGCCAGCAGATGCCCTGTGCGCGGGTCGATACCCAGCGCGGACAAGTTGCGCAGATCCAGTTCGTCGCTGGCCAGCGGCTGCTTCTGGCCCTTGAGCGGGCTGCGCCCATCGGTGTTCCAGATGAACATCCTGGGCGGCCGCTCGGCGCCGATGACCAGGCGCTGGCGCATCAGGTCCCAGGCAATGGCCTCGAAGCCCTTGTTGCCTTCATCAGCGTCGCCCAGGTCGTAGGGCTGGTAGTCGGCGCGGTTCAGCGACGTGGTGCCGGCATCCACCTTGACCAGCGTCAGGTCATGGTTGCGCTCATCGACGATGGCGATCTGGCCATCCTCAAGCACCGCCACCCCTTCCGGGTTGGACCAGCCCACCAGGGGAATCTTGCGCAACACGTCGCCATCGAGGGTGAGCTCGACCAGGAACGGGTGCTTGCCCATGACTGCGAACAACGACCGGGTGTGCGGGTTGAACGCCAGGTCCGACGCCTCGTCACGCTCCATGCCGGGCAACGGCTTGGCATCGATGTCGACCACGTAGCTGGGCAGCCAGATGCTTTCCTGGCGTTCAGCCTGGCTTTCGAAACCTTCCTTTATCCACAGCAGGCCGCGGTCGTCCCAGTGCATGGCCGAAATGACGCCATAGCCAATAACCGCAGCTGCTGCCAGGGCGAACGGCCAGCGCCGGTAAAAGGGGCGCTTGGGAGACACGGAAGCGCGGGAGGGAGAGGGCATGCAAGGGTCCTGAGGGTAGGCGTAGGTTCGCGCATTATCCGCAAAGGGTGTGAAAAAACGGTAAACGTCTCTGCACTTTTTGCAGGAAAGGCGCGAACCTTCGGGTCAGAGTACCCGGCTCTCGAACCGGCTGACGCCTGGAAGCTCCAGCACCAGCTCGTCGCCAACCTTGAACGGCCCCACGCCCGCCGGAGTGCCGGTGAGGATCACATCACCCGCCTGCAACGAGAAGCACGCGGCCATATGCTGGATCATCGGCACGATAGGGTTGAGCATCATCGCGCTGTTGCCGTCCTGGCGCACCTCGCCGTTGATGGTCAGGCGTATACCGATGTCCTTCACATCCTCGAAGGCGCCTGCCGAGACGAACGGCGGCAGCACGCAAGCACCATCGAAGCTTTTGCACAGCTCCCACGGCAGGCCCTTTTCCTTCAGTTTGCTCTGCAGGTCGCGCAGGGTGAGGTCCAAAGCCGGGGCATAGCCGGAAATGGCATCGAGCACTTCTTCCTCGGTCGGCTTGGTCGACAACGCCTTGCCCAGCAACACCGCGATTTCCGCCTCGTAGTGCACCGAGCCACGCTCGGTCGGAATCTTGAAGCCACCTTCCAGGGGCACCACGCAACTGCCGGGCTTGATAAACAGCAGCGGCTCGCTGGGGATGGGGTTGTCCAGTTCCTTGGCATGCTCGGCGTAGTTGCGGCCAATGCACACCACCTTGCCCAGCGGGAAGTGGATGCGCGTGCCGTCTACGTACTGGTGCTGGTAACTCATGGCCGACTCCTGTGAACACTGCTTTTTATTCGGGAGCGAAGATCTTACCCGGATTCATGATGCCGTTCGGGTCGAACACCGCCTTGATCGCCTTCATGCAGGCGATTTCTTCCGGTGAGCGGCTGTAGCCCAGGTAATCGCGCTTGGTCATGCCCACGCCGTGCTCGGCGGAGATCGAGCCGTTGTAACGCTCGACGATCTCGAACACCCACTTGTTGACCTTGGCGCAGGAGGCGAAGAAGTCGTCCTTGCTCATGTGGTCGGGCTTGAGGATGTTCAGGTGCAGGTTGCCGTCGCCGATATGGCCGTACCAGACCACCTCGTAGTCCGGATAGTGCTCGCCGACGATGGCATCGATGTCGCGCAGAAACGCCGGCACTTTCGAGACGGTGACAGAGATGTCGTTCTTGTACGGCGTCCAGTGGGAGATGGTCTCGGACAGGTACTCGCGCAGCTTCCACAGGTTCTTCAGCTGAGTGTCGCTCTGGCTCATCACCCCGTCCAGCACCCAGCCCTGCTCGACGCAGTGCTCGAAGGTGGCGAGCGCCTCGTTGGCCACCTCCTCGGTGCTGGCTTCGAACTCCAGCAGGGCATAGAAAGGGCAGTCGGTTTCGAATGGCGCGGGCACATCGCCCCTGGCGAGGACCTTGGCCAGGCCCTTGTCGGAAAAGAACTCGAAAGCGGTGAGGTCGAGCTTGCCCTGGAAGGCGTGCAGCACTGGCATGATCGCGTCGAAGTCAGGCGTGCCCAGCACCATCGCCGTAAGGTTGCGCGGCGCACGGTCGAGGCGCATGGTCGCCTCCACCACGAACCCCAGGGTGCCCTCGGCGCCGATGAAGAGTTGGCGCAGGTCGTAGCCGGTGGCGTTCTTGATCAGGTCCTTGTTCAGCTCGAGCAGCTCGCCCTTGCCGGTGACCACCTTCAGCCCAGCCACCCAGTTGCGGGTCATGCCGTAGCGGATCACCTTGATTCCGCCGGCATTGGTGCCGATATTGCCGCCGATCTGGCTGGAGCCGGAGGAGGCGAAGTCCACCGGATAGTAAAGCCCCTGGTCCTCGGCGAACTGCTGAAGCTGGCGGGTCACCACGCCCGGCTGGCACACGACGGTTCGATCGAACTCATTGAAGGCCAGGATCTGGTTCATGTAGTCGAAGGCGACCACCACCTCGCCATGGGCGGCCACGGCAGCGCCCGACAATCCTGTACGCCCGCCCGATGGCACCAAGGCGACCTTGTGCCGGTTGGCCCAGCGCACGATGGCCTGGACTTGATCGATGGTTTTGGGGAAGACGATCGCGCTTGGCGCAGGCGGGTAGTGCTTGGTCCAGTCCTTGCCGTAGGCGTCGAGCGAGGCAGGGTCGGTGAGGACCTTGCCAGGGTCGACCAGGGTCATCAGTTCATCAATTACCACGGACTGGGTCATCGCTGGAACTCTCGACTTATTCATAGTCACCCTGAGCACGCTTCACCTGTCGGGATGGGCTCAGATTGTGTCGCGTATGCTAGCATAGCCCTCCCGCTGTTCGTGCTAAGGCCGACGCCGCGCCGCTTCACCCCCCTCGCCATTTTTCTCCGGGATACAGGTTTACGCAGATGAGCAAGACTTCTCTCGACAAGAGCAAGATCAGGTTCCTTCTTCTTGAAGGCGTCCACCAGAATGCGGTGGATATCCTCAAGGCTGCCGGGTACAGCAACATCGAGTACCTCACCGGCTCGCTGCCGGATGCAGAGCTGAAGGAAAAGATCGCCGATGCCCACTTCATCGGCATCCGCTCGCGCACCCAGCTGACCGAAGAGGTCTTCGACTGTGCGAAGAAACTGGTCGCGGTCGGCTGTTTCTGCATCGGCACCAACCAGGTCGACCTGAGCGCGGCCCGCAACCGCGGCATCGCGGTGTTCAACGCGCCGTACTCCAACACCCGTTCGGTGGCCGAACTGGTGCTGGCCGAAGCCATCCTGTTGCTGCGCGGCATCCCCGAGAAGAACGCCTCCTGCCACCGCGGTGGCTGGATCAAGAGCGCGGCCAACTCCTTCGAGATCCGCGGCAAGAAACTGGGCATCGTCGGCTATGGCTCGATCGGTACCCAGCTGTCGGTGCTGGCCGAAAGCCTGGGCATGCAGGTCTACTTCTACGACCCGCTGACCAAGCTGCCGCTGGGCAACGCCACCCAGGTCACCAGCCTGAACGAGCTGCTGGGCCTGGCCGACATCGTCTCGCTGCACGTGCCCGAGCTGCCATCCACCCAGTGGATGATCGGCGAGAAGGAAATCCGCGCGATGAAGAAGGGCGCGATCCTGATCAACGCCGCCCGTGGCACCGTGGTCGAGCTGGACCACCTGGCCGCCGCGATCAAGGACAAGCACCTGATCGGCGCCGCCATCGACGTGTTCCCGGTCGAGCCACGCTCCAACGACGAAGAGTTCGAAAGCCCGCTGCGTGGCCTGGACAACGTGATCCTGACCCCGCACATCGGTGGTTCCACCGCCGAAGCCCAGGCCAACATCGGCCTGGAAGTGGCCGAGAAGCTGGTCAAGTACAGCGACAACGGTACCTCGGTGTCGTCGGTCAACTTCCCGGAAGTCGCGCTGCCGGCCCACCCAGGCAAGCACCGCCTGCTGCACATCCACGAAAACATCCCGGGCGTACTCAGCGAGATCAACAAAGTGTTCGCCGAGAACGGTATCAACATCTCCGGTCAGTTCCTGCAGACCGACGAGAAAGTGGGTTACGTGGTCATCGACGTCGATGCCGAGTACTCCGATCTGGCCCAGGAAAAACTGCAGCATGTGAAGGGCACTATTCGCTCGCGCGTACTGTTCTAAGTTTGCCGGCTGCATGAGAAAGGGAGGCCCTGGTGGCCTCCCTTTTTCGTTGCGTGCGTCTACAGAGCAAGCGTCATTTGACGATGACGGTGATCTTCTGTGACTCGACGCTCGGTTTGAACGGCACATGGTACATGTCGCCCAGCACCAGTTGCAGGGTGTGCTTGCCCGGCGTCAGGGTGATGGTCGCCTCGGTCTGTGCCTTGCCGAAGTGCAGTACTTGCGGGCCAGCTGGCAGGGGTGCGTTGTTCTCCGGCATCAGGCTGGTCGGCAACGGCATGTCGGCGACCGGCGCCTTGTCCACATCTACCAGCAGATGGTGATGCCCGGTGTGCGGAGTCTGGTCACCCGCAGGCTTGAGGCCCATGCCCTCGATACCGAACTTGACGGTGAAGGTCTTGTCGACCGTGGCCCCGTCGGCGGGGGAAACGATGAAGACCTTGGCGCCCTCCGGTGGCTGCTGGCTCTTCAGCGCATCCGCGGCACTGGCGAACACCGACGCCCCCATCAGCAGACCGGCGACGGCAGCACGCGAAAATAGGCTTTTCATTCACTTCTCCTGTGATTCACTTCAATTGACCGCTATCACTTAAACGAAGCACAGCGGTACTTCACCATAGTCCAACCAGCCAGGCAGAGGTTCAAAAACAGGGGCAGAAATATTTCAGGCCGGCGTAAACATTAACGCGGCTACACGGTCATAGGCTGCGTTCGACCGCGGCAGAAAAGAAAGCCTCGGCGAATGACATTCACCTGCCGAACAAGAAGGGGCACTCATGCGTTTGACCATTGGCATTCTGCTGGCGGTATTGTTCAGCCCACTGGCCCAGGCCGAACTGATCGACGAAATCAACGACCGTGGCGAACTGCGCATTGCCGTGCTGAGCGATTCACCACCTTATGCGTTCAAGGAAGACGAACACCTGACCGGCTTCGAGATCGAGTTGGGCCAGGCCCTGGCCAAGGAGCTGGATGTGCGGGCCGAGTTCGTCGAGACCGCAGCCGAAGAGGTGCTGCCTGGGGTGGAGAGCGGCAAGTTCGACATGGCCTTCAATAAGCAAGGCATCGAACCGAGCGACCAACTCGACACCATTCGGACCCTCGCCAGCCAGAAACTGGTGATTCCGTACCTGAAGGGCAATCCAGCCTTCGAGACGGCTGTGAGCAATGCCCTGCAACGGATCGAGGACGATGGCCGCCTGGCTGACCTGGAAAACAAATGGCTCAAGGGCACCAAGCAGGCGAGCGCCGGACAGTAACACCACATCGCGGGGCAAGCCCGCTGCCGCGCAACGCTGCCGTCATGCTCAGCATTGCGTGGGAACGGGCTTGCCCCGCGATCAGATCTGGCTCAACGCTCGCTGCGCGTCTTCCAGCTCCAGCTCGCTGAACACGAGTACCCCTTCGCGCCGCAACAAGGCCGTGGTCACGCCCTCACCTGCCACCTTCACACCGCTGAAACTGCCGTCATAGGTCTGCAGATTGCCACACGAGGGGCTGCCCGACTTGAGGACCACCACACGGATGCCATGCCGACGCACCAGTTCCAGCGCCACGCGGGCCCCGGCGAGAAAGGCGCCGCTGACATCATCGCCGGTCACCGTCAGCACCTGTGCCTGCCCATCCAGAACCGCCCCGCCCTGCCCACCGGGTATCTCCGCAGGCGGTCGTGGTGTAGGCAAGCCACCGGCAACCTCCGGGCACAGTGGCACCACCCTGCCTTCTGCCTGCCAACGCTGCAATAGGTCGGGATGGCCGCTGGCACGCCCGTCATAGCGTACCGGCTGGCCCAGCAGGCAGGCGCTGACCAGCACCTTCGCCAGCTCAGAACGGCTCATTGCCACGGCGCCGGAACCAACCGGTCAACGACAGGCGTTCACGCCCTGCCGGGAGTACCTCGTGCGGGACTTCACCCGACAGGAACACCACCAGGCTACCGGCCAACGGCGCCACGTCGTGTTCGACATCGCCCTTCAGGAACATGCGCAATTGTCCACCGTCCTGCGGCTGCCAACCCTCGTTGAGGTACAGCACGGCCGACACCATGCGCCGGTCATCGTCGCGGAAGCGGTCGAGATGGCGCTTGTAGAAGGCGCCCGGCGGATACAGGGCAAAGTGGCACTCAAAGTCCTCGAGCCCCAGGAACAACCCCCGGTTGATGGCCTGGCGCAGGCTGTCCATTGCCCCCAGGTAGCGGTCGCAGACCTCCGATTCACCGGGGTCGATCCACTGGATCTGGTCGCCACGGATCGCCTCGCGGATCTCCTGCGCGGCGCCACGCCCTATGCCGGCGGGGTTCAGCTCACCCTCGGCGTAGCGACGACGGCATTCGGCCGCCAGCGCACGCGACAGTTCGTCGGGCAGGAAAAGAGATTGCTGCGACCAGCCACGGGTGGCCAGGTCATCGACAATGGTCGACAGCAGCGGATGTTCGGAAGGAATGTGCATGGCGCATCATAGCCATTCGGCCATCGCTCGCACAGCGCCACTTGGTCAGGAAGCGCCGCTGGCGACTCGACAAAGCCCCGCCACGCCAAGGACAATAGCGGCCTGCCGACAGGAGTCCTGAATGCGCCGTCTGTTTTCCCTGCTTCTGCTGATGATCTGCACCATGCCTGTCTGGGCAGACACCCTCGATCAGCTGTACAAGGTCGCTGGCTGGCCCGACCAGCGCGCCCATTTCAACGATGCCGTGAGCGCCGCCCAACAGCGCTACCGCAACAGCTTGCCGCCTGCGGTCTACCAGGCGCTGGTCAACAACAGCAACCAACGGTTCCAGGCCCAGGCCATGGACCAAAGGGCCCAGGCGCAACTGCGCGCCAACCTGCCCAACCCCTCGCCGGCCCTGGCCTTCTTCCAGTCGCCGCTGGGGCGCAAGGTCGTGGCCGCCGAGCTACTTGCCACACGCAAGGACCAACTGGCCAAGCACGCCAAGGGCCTGCCGAAGATCCAGGCCAGCGACAACCGCGTGCTGATCGTCGGCCACCTGGCCCAGGCCTTGCCCGCCCGCGAGGCCGGCGCCGAGGTCAGCCTGGCGATCGCCGGCGTGGCGGCCGACAGCCTGAGCTCGATGCTGCCCGGCCTGTTCGGCGGCGGCCAAGCCCAGAACCTGCTCGATGGCCAGCGCCAGCGTTTGATGAACCAAGTGGGCGAGGATTTGAACAACACGTTGTTGTACGTCTATCGCGACCTGTCCGACGCTGAGCTCGAGCAGTTCGCCACCTTCGCCGAATCGACGGACGGCCAGGCCTACTACAAGGCCGCGGTGGCCGCGATTCGCGCCGCCCTGGCCGTGGGCCAGAACGCCGCCAACCTGAAGTAAGTCAGTCCAGGCGCTGGCCGATGAACTCGAAGTAGCGCTGGCGGATGCCGGGCAGCTCGTTGGCCAGGTGGTGCCGTGCCTCAGGCAGCATGAGGATCTGCGGCTCTGCGAACTTGGCCTTGAGCACCTTGAGGTTGTACGGCCAATCTACCGTACCGTCCGCCTCACCCTGCACGATCAGCGGCCGCCGCGTACTCCGGGGCGCGGCTTCGATGCGCCGGACCCACTTCATCAGCGCACCGACCCAGGCGGTCGGCAGGCGCCGTGGCTGTAGCGGGTCAGCTTCGAGAAAAGGCAGGAAGCCCGGGTCGTTGGTGTTTTCGCTGAAGCGCCGCTCGATGCCATTGACGAAGTGGCGCAGCACGCAATAGCTCAGCTTCGACCAGCGCCAAGCGCGCGGGCGCACCAGGGGGGCCAACAGGATTGCCTCGCCGTCGACAGGGCTGCTTTCGCCCTGGTGCAACAGATGGTCGACCACGATCGCCCCACCGGTGCTTTGGCCACAGAGATGCCAGGGCCGTGGCAGGTCGAGCAGGCGGGCCTGTTCGAACAACGCCTCGAGCACCTGCTGGTAGATGCTGAAATCATCGATGCTGGCCCGTTCGCCACTGGACAGGCCATGACCTGGCAGATCGCAGCCGATCACGGCGTAGCCGCGCCCCAGGGCCCATTCGATCACATGGCGGTATAGCCCCATGTGATCGTAGTAGCCATGCAACAGGAACAACGTCGCCTGTGGCCGTTCGGGCAGCCAGACCTGGCCGACCAGGTCGAAGCCTGCCACCTGGAAGCCGCCCAGCCAACTGTGTGCGGACAGGCCCAGGCCGTAGAAGCCCTGGTAGGCCTGGCCCGGGGTGGACAGCAGGTGGCGATCGGCAAGGGGCGGCAGGCTGGCGCGCAGCAGGTCGGGGTGGAAACTGGCGGGCATCGGTACATCCAGAGTGAAGCAAGTATTGATCTGCGATATTCAGCTCTGGGCCGCGTCATGGCAAGCTTGGTCCTCCTCCGACGAACAATGCGAGCCCGCTCCCACGAGCATCGCGCAAGGCCCCTATGGCGAAGCGACTTCTGATAATCCTTGCCCTGCTGCTCTGCGCTGCCACCGTCTGGTGGGCCTACGACAGCTTCCAGTCCCGCTACCTGCGTCCGTTCGACAACCAGGCCACCTTCTTCGACGGCAGCCAACTGCGCCTCCCAGCCGAGCTGGCCGGCCCGGGCCCGATCCGCGTGGTGCACTTCTGGGACCCGGCCTGCCCGTGCAATGTCGGCAACCAGCAGCACCTGGGCGAGCTGGTCGAGCACTTCGCGCCGCTCGGGGTCAGTTTCCATGTCGTGCAAAAGCCTGGCAGCCACGGCCAACTGCCGGCCAATCTGGGAACACTGAAGCCCCTGGCCAGCCTGCCCGGCAGCGAGCACCTGCCCGCCAGCCCCGCCGTGGCGATCTGGGACCACGACGGCAACCTCGCCTACTTCGGCCCCTACAGCGAAGGCGCGGTGTGCAACTCGAGCAACAGTTTCATCGAGCCGATCCTCAAGGCGCTGGCACAAGGGCGTCGGGTGCAGGCCTCAAATACCCTGGCGGTCGGCTGCTATTGCCCCTGGATCGATTGACGCACCCGCGCCGGATTACCCACCACCACCGCTCCGGCCGGCACATCCCGGGTCACCACACTGCCGGCGCCGACCACGGCGTTATCACCGATGGTCACCCCAGGCAGGATGATCGCCCCGCCGCCGATCCAGACATTGTCGCCAATGATCACCGGCCGCCCGCTTTCCAGGCCGCTGCGGCGCAGCGCCGGGTCCAGCGGGTGGTCGGCGGTGTAGATCTGCACCGCCGGGGCGACCTGGCAGTCGGCGCCGATGCGCACCGGCAGCACGTCGAGGATCACGCAGTTGAAGTTCATGAAGGTGTTGGCGCCCACGCTGATGTTGTAGCCGTAGTCGCAGTGGAACGGCGGACGGATCACCACGCCTTCGCCCACGTTGGCGAAATGCGCCTTCAACAAATCATGGCGCGCCTCGTTGGGTTGCTCGACGCTGCCGTTGTAGCGGTGCATCCAGTGCCGGTTGGCCGCCTGCTCGGCTTGCAGCTCGGGGCAGCCGGCATGGTAGAGCTGGCCTGCCAGCATTTTCTGTTTTTCGCTGAGGGACATGGAAACTCCTTTCAGGGGGCTATGCTCAGTTCGCGAATCCGCCGATGATCGGACCACATTCTTTCGCTCGAGTGCACAAGGAGTCTCGATGAAGCGCAGCCTGACCTTGCTGGCGGTGGTGATCGCCGTGGCCGCTGCGGGCGGCGGTTACTGGTACGTGCAGGGCAAGCAGCCCCAGCGTGATGGCGAAGCGGCCATCAACGGCTTGCAGGCGCCGGTCAGCGTGCGCTTCGATGCCCGTGGCGTGCCGCACCTGCAGGCGCAGAACGAGCAGGACCTGTACCGCGCCCTGGGCTACGTACAAGCCCAGGACCGTCTGTTCCAGATGGAGATCATGCGCCGTCTGGCTCGCGGCGAGCTGGCCGAGGTGCTGGGCGAGAAGTTGCTGCCCACCGACACCCTGTTCCGCAGCCTGCGCATTCGCGACCAGGCAGCCTTGATGGTGCAGCGCCAGGACCGCCAGTCACCGGCCTGGCAGGCGCTGCAGGCGTACCTGGACGGCATCAACCAGTGGCAGGCCAGCCACCCCAAGCCGATGGAGTTCGACCTGCTCGGCATCACGCCGCGCCCCTTCACCGCCGAGGACACCCTGAGCATTGCCGGCTACCTCGCCTACAGCTTCGCCGCCGCGTTCCGCACCGACCCGGCGCTGACCTACATCCGCGACCAGCTCGGCCCCGAGTACCTGAAGATATTCGACCTCGACTGGCAGCCCGACGGCGCCGTGGCCACGCCGTTGGCCGCCGCCGACTGGCGCAGCCTGGAGCAGTTGGCGCGGCTCAGCCACGAGGCCCTGGGCGATGCCGGCATTCCGCAGTTCGAGGGCAGCAACGCCTGGGCCGTGGCCGGCAGCCATACCCGCAGCGGCCGGCCACTGCTGGCGGGTGACCCGCACATCAGCTTCGCGGTGCCGGCGATCTGGTACGAAGCCGAGCTGTCGGCACCAGGCTTCAACCTGTATGGCTACTTCCAGGCGCTCAACCCGTTCGCCCTGCTCGGCCACAACCGCGACTTCGGTTGGAGCCTGACCATGTTCCAGAACGACGACGTCGACCTGATCGCGGAGCGGACCAATCCGCAGAACCCCGAGCAGGTGATGGTCGATGGCCGCTGGCAGTCGCTGGAAAAGACCGAGCAGAAAATCGCGGTCAAGGATGCGCAGCCGGCCAACATCACCTTGCGCCGCTCGCCCCACGGTCCGATCGTCAACAGCGTGCTCGGCGACACCGCCGGCCCGACGCCCATCGCCATGTGGTGGGCCTTCCTGGAAACCGAGAACCCGATACTCGAGGGTTTCTACCAGATCAACCGCGCCGACACCCTGGACAAGATGCGCGAGGCGGCAAGCAAGATCCAGGCGCCAGGGTTGAACCTGGTATGGGCCAGTGCCCGTGGCGACATCGGCTGGTGGGCGGCGGCGCGCCTGCCGATCCGCCCGGATGGAGTCAACCCGGCGTTCATCCTCGACGGCGGCAGCGGCCAGGCCGCCAAGCCGGGGTTCTACCCGTTCAGTGCCAATCCACAGCAAGAGAACCCGGCCAGCGGCTATATCGTCTCGGCCAATTACCAACCACCGGGCGCACTGCCCGTGCCCGGCTACTACAACCTGGCCGACCGGGGACGCCAGCTCGATCGCCTGTTACGCGACCCGGACATCAAGTGGGACACCCAGAACAGCCAGGCCTTGCAGCTGGACACCAGCACCGACTATGGCCCGCGTACCCTGGCACCGCTGCTCGGCACCTTGCGCAATGTCGCCCAGGGCGACGAAGAGAAGGAACTGGTCGAGCAACTGGCGGCCTGGCGCGGCGACTACCCGCTGGACTCCACCAGCGCCACGCTGTTCAACCAGTTCCTATACGAGCTGGCGTTCGCCGCCCTGCACGACGAACTGGGCGACACCTGGTTCCCGGTGCTGATCAGCACCCGTGCCATCGACGCCGCGCTGCCTCGCCTGGCTGGCGACCCTCAATCGCCGTGGTGGAATCTGCGTGGTAGCAATGAACACACCGATCGCAACGCCATCGTTCGCCTGGCCTGGCAGCGCAGCCTCAAGCACCTGCGCGAGACCTTCGGCAAGGATCCGGCCAGCTGGCAATGGGGCAAGGCCCATACCCTCACGCATAACCATCCGCTGGGCGTGAAGAAGCCGCTGAACCTGTTGTTCAATGTCGGGCCGTACGCCGCGCCCGGGACCCATGAGGTGCCGAACAACCTGTCGGCGAAGATCGGCCCGGCGCCCTGGCCGGTCACCTACGGGCCATCCACCCGCCGCCTGATCGACTTCGCCGACGCCGGCGCCGCGCTGACCATCAACCCGGTCGGGCAGAGTGGCGTGCCATTCGACCGGCACTATGGCGACCAGGCCGAGGACTACATCGAGGGGCGCTATCACAAGGCGCGGATGGGGGTGATTCCGGCGCAAAGCACGCTGCGGCTGGTGCCCAGATAGAAACCGGGGCCGCACAGCGGCCCTCTCGCAATCCATGAGGTCACGCAATGCAGAAACACTTCATCGAGATCGACGGAGCACGCATGAGCTATGTCGACCAGGGCCAGGGCTTCCCAGTGCTGCTCGGTCACAGCTACCTGTGGTCGTCCGCCATGTGGCAACCGCAGATCGACGCCCTGTCACGGCACTTCCGGGTCATCGTGCCTGAGCTGTGGGGCCACGGCGATTCCGCCGCTCCGCCCGCAAGCACCGTCGACATGGCTGCCCTGGCCCGCCAGCACCTGGCGTTGCTCGATGCCCTGGATATCCAGAAGTGCCACCTGGTCGGGCTGTCGGTTGGCGGCATGTGGGGCGCGCAGTTGGCCGTCGACCACCCTGAACGAGTCGACCGCCTGGTGCTGATGGACACCTACCTGGGCGCGGAGCCCGAGGCGACGCGGCTGAAGTATTTCGGTTTGCTGGATGCGGCAAGCAAAGCGGGAGCCTTCATCGACCCGTTGCTGGACGTCGTGGTGCCGATCTTCTTCCATGCCGGTGGCCAGACGGTGCCCGAGGTGCGCGAGTGCTTCCGTGCGGACCTCAAGGCAAGCAGCGCCGAAACCATCCGCGAAAGCCTCGACCCGATGGGCCGGGTGATCTTCGGCCGGCCAGACCTGCTGGCGCGACTCAGTGAGCTGCCGGGAGAGCGGACCATCGTGCTTTGTGGCGATCAGGACATACCAAGGCCACCGGCGGAGTCCGCCGAGATGGCGCAGTTGATTGGATGCCTGGCGGCACAGATTCCATTCGCCGGGCATATCTCCAGCCTGGAGAATCCGCAGGTGGTGAATGATTTCCTGTTGAACTGGTTACCGCGCAATTGCTGAGACCGAAAGGGGCTGCTTTGCAGCCCCGTTTAGACGATCAGCCCTGCCAGTTGCCGCCCTCGACGATCACGCTCTCAGGCTTGGTGTCGTCGCTCAGCTCCTTGCGCACGTACTGGTCGTACAGCTTGAGCAGGAACTTCTCCTCGCCGAGCTTGGCCAGTTCGGCGTTCACCCAATCGCGCAACTCGGTATTGCCCTTCTTCACCGCCGGGGCGATCGGTGCTTCGTCACCCAACAGCTGTGGCAGCACGCGGTAGCCCGGGTTCTGCTTTGCCCAGCTGAACAGGATCAGGTTGTCCTGGGCATAGGCATCACCCCGACCGTTGGCCAACGCGGCCAGCGACTCGGTGTTCTTCTCGAACTTGAGCAGTTTCCAGTCCGGGTGGGTCTTGGTCAGCCAGATATCGGCGGTGGTGCCGGTGGTGACAATGATGGTCTTGTCGGCCAGGTCGTCGAGCTTCTGCACCGGACTGCCGTCGGCGACGATGGCCTGCACCGCCACGCGCAGGTTGGGGTTGGTGAAGTCCACGGCCTCCTTGCGCTCCGGGGTGACGGTCATGTTGGCGAGGATAAGGTCGACCTTGTCGCTCTGCAGGAACGGGATGCGGCTGGCAGGCTCGACCGCGACGAACTCGACCTTGTTCTCGTCGCCCAGCAGGTCCTTGGCGAAGCGACGACCGATGTCGGTGTCGAAGCCCACGTAGCGGCCGCTTTCATCGACGAAGCCGAACGGTGGCTTGTCGGTGAACACGCCGACGATCAGCTTGTCGCGGGCCTTGATGGTTTCCAGGTAGCTGCTGGCCGGCGAGGCGGCGGCGGGCTTGGCCGGGTCTTCGGATTTGTTGCAGCCGGCCAGCAGGGCCAGGCCCAGCAATGGCGCGAGCAGTTTGGCGAACGGGGCAGTCTTCATGACAGTTCCTTGTGCAGTGGCTTAGACAGTGTCTTGGGCAGGCTTTCGACGAACGAGAATTTCTCCAGGAACTGCTGCGCGCGTGCGGTCTGCGGTTGAGTGAAGAAGCGCTCAGGGTGGTTCTGTTCAAGGATCCTGCCGGCCTCCATGAACACGATGCGGTCGGCCACCGCGCGGGCGAAGGCCATTTCGTGGGTGACGATGAGCAGGGTCATGCCTTCGCGGGCCAGCCCCTGGATCACCTGCAGCACCTCCTTGACCATCTCCGGGTCGAGGGCGGCGGTGACCTCATCGAAGAGCATCACCTGTGGGTTCATGCATAACGAACGGACAATGGCGATGCGTTGCTGCTGGCCACCGGAGAGCTGGCGCGGGAACGCGTCACGCTTGTCCAGCAGCCCTACCCGGGCCAGCAGAGCCTCGGCCTGGGCCTGGGCCTCGTGGCGTTCGCGCTTCTGCACCTTCAGCGGCCCCAGCAGCAAGTTGTCGATCACGCTCATGTGGCCGAACAGGTGGTAGCTCTGGAACACCATGCCGACCCGTTGGCGCACCTGACGCCAGTCGGTGTCGGGGCCGAGTAGCTCCTGGCCGTCGAGGCGCAGGCTCCCGCCCTGGGCCTCTTCCAGGCCGTTGAGGCAGCGCAGCAGGGTGCTCTTGCCGCAGCCGCTGGGGCCGAGGATCACCACCACCTCGCCGGCCTCGACCTTGAGGTCGACGTCTGCGAGCACCTGGTGCTGGCCGAAGAACTTGTTGAAGCCTTGGAATTCGATCAATGGATTCATGCGTGGGCCCAGCGCCGCTCCAGCACGCGGGAGGCGGCTGACAGCGGATAGCAGACAAGAAAGAAGAACAGGAACAGCGCGCCGTAGATCAGCACCGACTCGTAGGTGCGCTCGATGATCTGCTGCCCCGCCTTGATCACTTCGACCACGCCGATCAGCACCGCCAGCGAACTGGTCTTGATGATCCGCGTGTAGATATTGATGGTCGGCGGGGTCATGCGCTTGAGCGCCTGGGGCAGCAGCACATAGGCATACAGCTGCCAGCCGCCCAGGCCGATCGACAACCCCGCCTCGCGCTGCCCGCGTGGCAGCGACTGCAAGGCGCCGCGCACCACCTCGCCGACCTCACTGGCGCCCCACAGGCCCAGCACCAGCACCGCGCACCAGAAGCTGGGGATGCTCAGGCCGAAGAAGATCGGCAAGCCGAAGAACACCAGGTACAGCCAGACCAGCACCGGAATCGCCCGGAACAGTTCCAGGTACACCTGCAACAGGATGTTCAGCCCACGGCTGCCGAGGGTCGCCAGCACGCCGTAGAGCACGCCGCCCAAGGTGGCGAACAGGATGCCCAGCGCCGAGATCGCCAGGGTCTGCCCAGCGCCCGTGGCCAGTTGCGGCAGCGAAACCAGCAGCAGCTCAATGCCCGAACTGGCCATGTTGCAGCCTCCGTTCCAGGTAGCGCAGCAGCAGCGACAGCGGCAGGAAGATCAGCACGCAGAGCAGGGTCAGCACGGCGAGCATTTCGTAGGTCTTGTAGTACAGGGCGATGTAGTTCTTGGTGGTGTAGAGAATCTCCGGCACCGCCACCGCCGAAACCACGGTGGTTTCCTTGAGCAGGAAGACGAAATTGGCGAACAGTGCCGGCAGGCTGAGGATGCCGGCCTGGGGCAGGATCACATGGCGCAGCAGCTGGCCCTCGGAAAGCCCGATGGAGCGCCCGGATTCCAGTTGCGCCCGTGGCACGGCCTCGACCCCGGCGCGCAGTACCTCGGTGAGGTAGGCACCGCCCATGAACGTCAGGGTGATGATCGCGGCAGCGAAGCCGGATACCTTCACCCCCAGGCTCGGCAAGGCGAAGTAGACGAAGAACAGCTGGATCAACAGCGGGGTGTTGCGCGCCAGCTCCACATAGCCCTTGACCAGGCGCCACAGGTACGGCGTGCGCAACACCAGGATCGTCGCATTGAGCAGCGCCACCAGCAACGAGGTGACGATTGCGATCGCCCCGACTTGCAGGGTCACGCCAACGGCCTTGAAGAAGGCCGGCAGTGTGCTAAGCATGAAAGCGGTGTCGAAGCTCATGGAAGGGGCCTCGGCACGGTGTCACGAAGGTACGGCATGGGAAGGTCCAGGGTCGGCACGAGGGTTGCTCGGCGTCGTTTCACGAATAGTGGCGCTGTGCCGGTAAGCACGATTCCTAGACTCTAAAGGCATAAAAATATTTTTATAAATATCTTTATTGCATATCTATATCACCACCCCGTGACGCTCGGAAATTTCCTTCCCTAGACGCGGATCTTTCCGAGGATTTTCCCCTCAAAGGGATTTCAAACTGTGACTTGCACGGCCCATCACATTCAACAAGGAAGACAACGATGAATAGCCCCTGCTTGCCTGCTTCGAACGAACAACTGCTGTGGCTCCTGGCGCTGCGCCGGGCCCTGGCGACTCAACGCTGAGGCTCGCGCTGCACTACTCAAGACCGGCCAGCCCGCCATCAGGCCAGCACAAACAAAAACGCCGACGCAAAATGCGTCGGCGTTTTTCGTTCCAGGTCGCGTATCAGAACGCTGGCAGTACCGCGCCGCTGTACTTCTTCTCGATGAATGCCTTCACTTCCGGGCTGGTCAGCGCCTTGGCCAGCTTCTGGATCGCCGCGCTGTCCTTGTTGTCCGGGCGGGCAACCAGGAAGTTCACGTACGGCGAATCGCTACCTTCGATCACCAGGGCGTCCTTGGCCGGGTTCAGGCCGGCTTCAAGCGCATAGTTGGTGTTGATCATGTCCAGGTCGACCTGATCCAGCACACGCGGGAGCATGGCCGATTCAAGCTCCTTGAACTTGAGCTTCTTCGGGTTCTCGGCGATATCCTTCGGCGTGGCCAGGGCGTTCTTCGGATCCTTCAGGGTAATCAGCCCGGCCTTCTGCAGCAGCAGCAGGGCACGGCCACTGTTGCTCCCCTCGTTGGGGATGGCCACGGTCGCGCCGTCCTTCAGCTCGGCCAGGCTCTTGACCTTCTTCGAGTAGCCACCGAACGGTTCGACGTGCACGCCGATCACGGTCTCCAGGTGGGTGCCCTTGCCTTCGTTGAAGTTCTTCAGGTACGGCAGGGTCTGGAAGTAGTTGGCGTCCAGGCGCTTCTGGTCGACCTGCACATTGGGCTGGACGTAGTCGGTGAAGACCTTGATCTCCAGGTCCACGCCTTCCTTGGCCAGGGTCGGCTTGATCAGTTCGAGGATTTCGGCATGCGGCACGGGCGTGGCGGCCACCACCAGTTTCTCGGCGGCGTTGGCGAGGCCCGCGAACGACAGTGCGGCGGCCAGGGCGGTGGTCAGCAGGGTCTTTTTCATGGTGATCCTTGTTCTAAAGCTGGGCCATCGCAGATGGCGAGTCGGGTGCCCATCCGTTCGGGTGGGCGTGCAGCGGACAATACCGAGATTTTTTATTCCGGAACAATATCTTTTGATTAGCTGCTTATGCCAAAAACAAATGGCCATCACGCCCTTTGCTTATGAACGGCGGCAGACTGCTCTACGGCGAGCTTTTCCCCAGTCGTGCCAGCGCCGCGCCGAGCAGATCGCGCAGTTCGGCCAAGGTATCCGCCTCTCGACTGCCGCCTAGCTGCATGAGCTGGCGGGCCAGGCTGGCGAGGGGAGCGGTATCGGGCAGGTCGAGATGCGCGGGGAGGATTTCCTCGCCATCGCTGACCAGCAGGGCGAAGTGAATGACGTTCTCCAATTCGCGGGTATTGCCCGGCCAGGCATGCGCTTCGAGCGCCTGCTGGGCGGCCTCGCTGATGAGGGGAACCGGCCGATCCAGGCGCACGCTGTAGATCCCCACGAAGTACTCGGCCAACGGCAGGATATCGCCGACCCGCTCACGCAGCGCCGGCAACGCCAGCTCACCTTCGTGCAGGTAATGGTAGAGCCGCTCGTTGAAACGCCCCGCGCGCACTGCCAGCGCCAGGTCGATGCTGGACGCGGCCACCAGCCGCACATCGACCGCCTGCGGTTGCGTGGCGCCGACCCGGATCACCTCGCGATTCTCCAGGGCGGCCAACAGCTTGCCCTGGATCGCCAGGGGCAGGTCGGCGATCTCGTCCAGATACAACGTGCCGCCATTGGCCGAACCGAACCATCCGGCGCGACTGCTGGCAGTACCGCCCTGGCTACCGGCGCTGTAGCCGAACAGCTCGGCATCGGCATAGGTCGGGCTGATGGCCGCGCAGTTGACCGACACGAACAGACCGCCCCGATCGCTGGCGCGATGAATCTGCCGGGCCAGCAGCTCCTTGCCAGTGCCGGTCTCGCCGCGAATCAGCACCGGCAACGGTTGTGGCGCCAGCCGCTCCAGGGCCTGGCGCAGCGCCTGGGAGCGCGGATCGACGAACACCAGCGCCTTGGCGCGGATGCTCAGTGGGCTCTTGTCCAGTTCGGGGAAGGTCAGCAGCGGCTGACCGAATGGTGTGTGAAATGTCATGGAATACTCCCGCCCCGGCCGCAAGCGGTCGAGGGATTCAGCTCAGTCGATGAAACCTGTGGATCAGGCGCGGCGCAGGGCGCGCTGGTCGACACGGGCCTGCAGCCGGTAGAGATAGGCAAAGCCTTGCTCCCAGCGCAGGTGCCCGGACTTGACGTTGATATGCCCGGCGTTGGCCAGCAGCCCCGCTTCGGCGCCCCAGGCCTGCGCCAGGTACAACGCGCGCGGCACGCTCACCGCCGGGTCGTTGTCGGAGCTGACCACTTGGCTGGGAAACGGCAGGGCCTGCAGGGGAATCGGCGCGAAATTGCGCAGGGCCGGCGCGCAATTCGGCCGCTCGACATCCGCCGGTGCCACCAGCAGCGCGCCGCGCACCCTTTGCTGCAGATCAGGGCTGGCCTGGGCGGCCCAATGCGCGACCGTGATGCAGCCGAGGCTGTGGGCGATGAGAATCACCGGCGAGCGCTCGGCGGCAATCGCCTGCTCCAATGCCTGTACCCAATCGCGCCGTTGTGGCGTGAGCCAGTCGCTCTGCTCGACCCGTGCGCTGTTGGGCAGGCTGCGCTGCCAGTGACTCTGCCAATGGTTGTCTGGCGATCCTTGCCAGCCCGGCACAATCAGGTAACGAATCGACTCATTGCGCATGGGGACGCCTCCGGAAGTTTGCGTGCTTGGGTGCAAGTATAGGGAGGGGGTTATATTCGTAAAGGAATAAGAAGCTATTTATTAATAACCAAAATACCAAAATACCAAAATACCAAAATGAAAGAGGCCTGCCTTCGCGCATAAAAAAAGGGCCATCCCCTGCCAAGGAAAATGGCCCCTAAGCACTTGCCTGAAGAAGGTATCGCCGGTCAGCGCGCGGTAATCACCGCCAGCTTGCTGATCCCGGCACGCTCGATCGCCGCCATTGCGCGGGCGACCTCGCCATAGTTCACACCATCGTCGGCCTGCAGCTGCACACGCAGCTCGGCGTCCTTGTCCTTGGCAACCTTGAGGTTGGTCTCCAGCAGGTCGGGCTGGATCTCGTCCTTGTTGATGAACAGCTTGCCGCTGCCGTCGATGCTCACCACCAGCGGGTCCTTCTGCTCCACCGGGGCCACGGCCTCGGTCTTGGGCAGGTTGATCGGGATGGCGTTGGTCAGCAACGGCGCGGTGACGATGAACACCACCAACAGCACCAGCATGACGTCCACCAACGGCGTGACGTTGATTTCACTCAACACTTCATCGCTGTCCTGGGTCGAGAAGGCCATGTCAGGACGCCTCCTTCACAGGTTGGGTGAAGCCGGTGTGCTGGCGCTGCACCGCCGGGTGCACCAGCACGCGGAAGGCACTCTTCTGCGCCAGGCTGTAGAAGTCGTGGGCGAAGTCGTCGAGGTCGGCGGCGGTCAGCTTGAGGCGACGGAGGAAGTAGTTGTAGACCAGCACCGCTGGCACCGCGACGGCGATCCCCACGCCGGTGGCCACCAACGCCGCGCCGATAGGCCCGGCCACGGTCTCCAGGCTCGCCGAGCCCGCCGCGCTGATGCCCTTGAGCGCCTCCATGATGCCCCACACCGTGCCGAACAGGCCGATGAAGGGCGAAGTGCTGCCGATACTGGCCACCACCGCCAGGCCGGTTTCCAGCGAACGACGCTCACGGACGATCTGCTGGCGCAGGGCGCGCTCCAGGCGGTCCTGGTGGTTGATGGCCTGGCTCAAATCGTTAGCGTGACCAGGCTCGCCAACCGCGATCGCCGCAAAGCCCGCCTGGGCGACACGGGCGGCCGGGCCTGGCAGATCGTGGGCCGGCTCGGCGGCGGAGTCGAGGCTGGACGCAGCCCAGAACTGCTGGTGGAAGCGCTTGTCCTGGTTCTTCAGGCGCACGAACTGCACGGCCTTGACCAGGGCCAGCGCCCAGGTGGCGACGGAGAAGCCGACCAGCAGCCAGATGACCGCGCCTTCAACGGATTCGAGGGGAGATGCCAACACGCTCATGATGAAGTCCTTCCTGTGTACGCTCGCAAGTTAACGAAGCTTGAAATCGATCGGTACGCTGACCCAACCCACCTGGGCCACCTCGCCCTGCTTGGCCGGGACGAAGCTCCAGCGTTTCACCGCGGCCAGTGCGGCGGCGTCCAGGGCGTCGCGGCCACTGCTCTTCTGGATCTGGATCTGCCCCGGCTTGCCACTGGGCAGCACCTCGACGCGCAGCAGCACGGTGCCCTCCCAGCCACGGCGCTGGGCCATCTGCGGATATTCCGGCGCCGGGTTCTTGAGGTACGCGGCGTTGGCCGAGGCTGGCGTCACCGGGGCCGGGGCGGGTGGCGCAGGCGCAGGCGAAGGCGGAGCCGGCGCGGCCACGGACGTAGGCGTGGGTGGCGGCACTTCGACTGGTTTCGGCTGCGGTTTTGGCTGTGGCTTGGCCACAGGCTTGGGCACGACTTTCGGCTTGGGTTTGGGCTTGGCAGCCAACTCGTCGAGCACCGGCGGTGGCGGTTCGAGCACAGGCGCTGCCGGGGCTGGCGGCGGCGGCTCGACGACTGGCGGCGCGGGCGCGGCGAACTCGATGGTCATGGGCGGAATCTGCGGCGGCACGATGGGCAACGCCGGGGTCGGTGCCTGGTTGATCCAATAGGCGACGGCACCGTGCAGGGCCAGCACCAGCAGCACCAACGCCAGCTTGTCGCGTCGTTTGAGGCCGCTCAGCGGCGTGCGTTGCAGGCGTAACTGGCCAAGCGGCAGGCGTAGCGTGCGTCCGAGCTCGACCAGGTCGCCCGATGCCGGGTGCCATGGCGGCTCAAAGGCCCTGACGGCCGTCTGGACATTACCCATTGCTAGAAACTCCTGGAGTGATGATTCAGGTGTGTGGCTGAATCATCGGGCCTAGGGGCTTAGCTCATAAAGAAATGTTTAAACGTAAAATTAGACCTAAATGGAATAACTATTTCGATGGTCTGTCCACAACCCGCGTCTTTCGCGGCCTGCCGCAGAACAGCTTGCGAACGATGCCTTATCAGCATGCAAAATATTCGTTCAAGGCATCAATCCGCTGCGAGGGCTTTACCCTCGATCGCTGGCAAGCCAGCTCTCACAGGTCATTGCAGCAGACCCTGTACTGTGGAAGCCGGCTTGCCGGCGATGGGCTGCAGCGCAGCCCCGACTATCCGCCAGCACATAAAAAACCCGGGACCATGCCCGGGCTTTTCCTTTCATGCCTGCAGCTCAGATATCCGCCACCTTCTGCCATACCTTTGGCCGGAAGAACAACGTCTCCCCGCGCGCCAACCCGGTCAGGCTGTCGTGATCCTTGACCACCTCGGCCTCGATCAGCTCGCTTTGCCCTTCCACCTTCAAGGTGACCCGGGTGGTCGCGCCCAACGGGCGGATATCGCGGACCTCGGCGGCATGGTGGCCTTCGGTCTCATGGCGCGACAGCGACACCTCGTGCGGGCGGAACAGCACATGGTGGCCTTCACTGAGCGCCAGGCGGTTGGAGTCACCAAGGAAGTGGTAGACAAAGTCGTTGGCCGGCTTTTCGTACACCTCGCCGGGCGAACCGATCTGCTCGATCACGCCCTTGTTCATCACCACGATGCGGTCGGCGACTTCCATGGCCTCTTCCTGGTCGTGGGTAACGAATACCGAGGTCAGGTTGATGTCCTCGTGCAGCCGCGCCAGCCAGCGGCGCAGCTCCTTGCGCACCTTGGCATCCAGCGCCCCGAACGGCTCGTCGAGCAGCAATACCTTGGGCTCCACCGCCAGGGCACGAGCCAGGGCGATACGCTGGCGCTGGCCACCGGACAACTGCTCGGGGTAGCGATCGGACAACCAGTCGAGCTGCACCATGTTCAGCAGCTCGTGGACCTTCTCGGCGATCTTGCTCTCGCTCGGGCGCTCGCCCTTGGGTTTCATGCGCAGGCCGAAGGCGACGTTGTCGAACACGCTCATATGGCGGAACAGCGCGTAGTGCTGGAACACGAAGCCGACGTTGCGATCACGCACGTCGTGCCCGGACACGTCTTCACCATGGAACACGATGCTGCCGTCATCCGGGGTTTCCAGGCCGGCGATAATGCGCAGCAGGGTGGTCTTGCCGCAGCCCGACGGGCCAAGCAGGGCAACCAGCTCGCCGCTGTGGATGTCCAGGTTGATGTTGTCCAGGGCCTGGAAGCTGTTGAAGCGCTTGCTGACGTTACGAACTTCGATCGACATGAATCATTCCTCCGCGGCGCTGTGGCGCAGGCGGTTAATACGGTTCTCGCTCCACTGCTTGAGCAGCAGGATGAAGAGCGCCAGGATCAGCAGCAGGCTGGCCACGCTGAAGGCCGCGACATGGTTGTACTCGTTGTAGAGGATCTCCACGTGCAGCGGCAAGGTGTTGGTGACGCCACGGATATGCCCGGACACCACCGACACCGCGCCGAACTCGCCCATGGCCCGGGCGGTGCACAGCACCACGCCGTAGATCAGGCCCCATTTGATGTTCGGCAGCGTGACGTGCCAGAACATCTGCCAGCCGTTGGCCCCGAGCAGGCGCGCGGCCTCCTCTTCCTGGGTGCCCTGCTCCTGCATCAGCGGGATCAGTTCACGGGCGACGAACGGCACGGTGACGAAGATGGTCGCCAGGACGATGCCCGGCAGGGCGAAGACGATCTGGATGTCGTGGTCCTGCAGCCACGGGCCGAACAGGCCCTGGGCGCCGAACATCAGCACGTAGACCAGGCCGGCGATCACCGGTGACACCGAGAACGGCAGGTCGATCAGGGTCACCAGGATACTTTTGCCACGGAAGCTGTACTTGCTCACGCACCAGGCGGCGCTGACCCCGAACAGCAGGTTCAACGGTACCGAGATGGCCACCGCCAGCAGGGTCAGCTTGAGCGCAGACAACGCATCGGCCTCGAAGATCGCCTCGAAGAAGGTGCCGAAGCCGTTTTTCAGGGCCTGGGACACAACGATCACCAGCGGCAGGGCCAGGAACAGCGCAAAGACGATCCAGGCCAGGGTGATCAGCACGCGGCGCGAAGTGGCACTGCCACGCCGAGCGGCGTTGGCGGCGGCGGTTGCGCCAAGGGTTGATGAAGACATTAGCGGGCCTCCTTCAAGGGGTTTCGATGCGCCGCTGCAGCAAGTTGATCAGCAGCAGCAGGATGAAGGAAACCACCAGCATCAATACGCCGATGGCAGTGGCGCCGGTGTAGTCGTACTGGTCGAGCTTGACCATGATCAGCAACGGCAGGATCTCGGTCTTCATCGGCATGTTGCCGGCGATGAAGATCACCGAGCCATACTCGCCAACGCCACGGGCGAAGGCCAGGGCGAAGCCGGTCAACCAGGCAGGCAGCAAAGCGGGCGCCAGCACATGGCGGAACACCTGCAAGGGTTTCGCGCCCAGGCAGGCAGCGGCCTCTTCCACCTCACGCGGGATGTCAGCCAGCACTGGCTGCACCGTGCGCACCACGAACGGCAGGGTGACGAACGTCAGCGCCAGGGTAATGCCCAGTGGGGTGTAGGCGATCTTGAAACCAAGATCCGTGGCGAACTGGCCGACCCAGCCCGCAGGGGCGTACAAGGCGGTCAAGGCGATGCCGGCCACGGCGGTGGGCAGGGCGAACGGCAGGTCGATCATCGCATCGATGACCTTGCGCCCGGGGAAGGTGTAGCGCACCAGCACCCAGGCCAGCAGGGTGCCGATCACGCCGTTGATGATGGCGGCGAACAGGGCGGTGCCGAAACTCAGCTTCAGCGCGGCGATGACCCGCGGCGCGCTGACGATGCTCCAGAACTGCTCCCAGGTGAGCTGCGAGGCATGGATGAACATGGCCGCCAGCGGTATCAGCACGATCAGGCTGAGGTACACCAAGGTGTAGCCCAGCGTCAGCCCGAAGCCGGGTATGACGGGGGAAATGCGACGTGACATAAAGGTCCCTGGTTGAACGCACGAAGCCCGGGAGTCATCCCGGGCCGGTGCAGGCTACTGGAGGGTTTTGTTTGTGGGGCTGCTGCGCAGCCCTTTCGCTGGCAAGCCAGCTCCCACAGTGGCGGTGCATTCCCGCTTCCTGTGGGAGCCGGCTTGCCGGCGAAAGGGGCGCGAAGCGGCCCCGCTTGTTCATTGCCGATCACTGTGCCTGATAAATCTGATCGAACACACCGCCATCGTTGAAGAACTTCGGCTGCGCAGTCTTCCAGCCACCGAAGTCCTTGTCGATGGTCACCAGGTCCAGTTTCGGGAACTGCTTGCCGAATTCGGCGGCAACCTTCGCGTCACGCGGACGGTAGAAGTTTTGTGCAGCGATCTTCTGGCCAGCCGGGCTGTACAGATGCTTGAGATACTCCTCGGCGATCTTCTCGTTGCCCTTCTTCTCGGCGTTCTTGTCGACCACCGCCACCGGCGGCTCGGCCAAGATTGACAGCGAAGGCACGACAATCTCGAACTTGTCGGCGCCACCGTCTTCCTTCAGCGCCAGGAAGGCTTCGTTTTCCCACGCCAGCAGCACATCGCCCTGCCCGTTGTTGACGAAGGTGATGGTCGAGCCGCGGGCGCCGGTATCGAGCACCGGCACGTGCTTGAACAGCTCCTGCACGTAGGCCTTGGCCTTGTCTTCGCTGCCGCCGGTCTTCAGGCCATAGGCCCAGGCGGCGAGGAAGTTCCAGCGGGCGCCGCCGGAGGTCTTTGGATTGGGCGTGATCACCGAGACGTCTTTCTTGATCAGGTCGCCCCAGTCCTTGATGCCTTTCGGGTTGCCCTTGCGTACCAAGAACACGATGGTCGAGGTGTACGGCGTGCTGGCGTCCGGCAGGCGCTTCTGCCAGTCCTCGGGCAGGGTCTTGCCAAGCTTGGCGATCTCGTCGATATCGCCGGCCAGGGCCAGGGTCACCACGTCGGCGCGCAGGCCGTCGATGACCGCGCGGCCCTGCTTGCCCGAACCACCGTGGGACTGCTGGATCTTCACCTTGTCGCCGGGGTTGGCGGCTTGCCAGTGCTTGATGAACTCGGCGTTGTACTGCTGGTACAACTCGCGGGTCGGGTCATAGGACACGTTCAGCAATTCGTAGTCCTTGGCGATCGCGGAACCGGCAAAAACGGCACTGGCCAGGGCGGCAAGCGCATAACGGCGGATGGACATGGTGAAGCTCCCGATTGGCATTTTTCTAGTTTTGAAGGGGTGCGGTGTCAGCCGGTCTTGTTACCGGGCTGCTGCAGGCGGAACTTCTCCTTGCGTTCGATCTGCACCACCTGGGCGTTGTGCACGGTGATCTCCACCGCGCCAAAGCGCAGGTCGCGCAGGGCACTCTGGATTTCACGCAGAATGGTGGCTTCGTCCTGACCGTCGATGCTGCGCAGAGATGCACTCATGCTCGTTCTCCTGTGAGTAAGGGCGCCGGGCAGAGGTTTTGAAGGGGATTTGCGCCTGGCTTGAGGGCAATACTAGTGAGGCGCGGATATTCTTAAAAATACTGTTTAAGAATGTTTATATAACCATTAACGCGAACACTGAACCCTGTGGGAGCTGGCTTGCCAGCTCCCACAGGGTGCGCGTGGTTCTCAGGAAGTCTTTTCCGGCTCGCGGATCTTGTACCAGGCCACGTACAGCGCCGGCAGGAACAACAGCGTCAGCAGCGTTGCGCTGATGATGCCGCCGATCATGGCGTAGGCCATCGGCCCCCAGAACACTTCCCGGGCAATCGGGATCATGCCCAGGCTTGCCGCCGCCGCCGTCAGCAGGATCGGCCGACGGCGGTGGTTGGTCGCCTCCACCACCGCGTCCCAGGGGGTGTAACCCTGTTCCTCGAATTCGTCGATCTGGGTCACCAGGATCACCGAGTTGCGGATGATGATCCCGGCCAGGGCGAGGATGCCGAGGATCGCCACGAAACCCATGGGCGTGCCCGTGGGCACCAGGGCCAGCACCACGCCGATCAGCCCCAGCGGCGCGACGCTGACCACCAGGAACAGCTTCTGCACGCTGTGCAGCTGGATCATCAGGAAGGTCGCCATGAGGAACAGCATCAACGGAATGACATCGGCGATCGGCCCCTGGGCCTTGCCGCTCTCCTCCACCGTACCGCCGGTGGCCACGCCGTAGCCGGGCGGCAGCTTGCCGGCGAACTCGTCGATTTTCGGCTTGAGCTGCGCCACCAGGTTGGTCGGCTGGATATCGCCGACCACCGAGGCCTTGATGGTGATGGTCGGCTTGCGATCGCGCCGCCACACCAATGGCTGCTCCAGCTCGTAGCGCACGGTGGCGAACGCCAACAGGGGAATGGATACACCGCTGGGGCTGACGATCTGCAGGTTCTGCAGGGTGTCGGGCGAGCCCCGCTCGCTGTCCTCGGCGCGTGCGATGACGTCGACCAGGTAGATGTTGTCGTTGACCTGGGTGACCGGCACGCCGCTGACGATGCTGTTCATCACATTGGCCACGTCTTCGGACGACAGCCCCAGCTGGCGTGCCTTGTCCTGGGCGATCTCGATGCGCAGCACCTTACCGGGCTCGTTCCAGTCGTACATCATGTCGCCGATATGTTCGTTGCCATCGAGCACCGTGGCCAGTTCGATGGCATAGCGGCGCACCTGGTCGATGTCCTTGCCGCTGACCCGGTACTGGATCGGCCGGCCCACCGGTGGGCCCATCTCCAGCGACTGCACGTTGCTGCCGATGCCGACGAAGTCCTCGCGCAGCAGTTTCTGCAGGCGCTCGATCATGCCCTGGCGCTCTTCGAAGCCCTTGCTGACGATCACCAGCTGGGCGTAATAGGGATTTTGCAGTTGCTGGTCGAGGGGCAGGTAGAAGCGGATCGCACCCTGGCCGATGTAAGTGCTCCAGCGCACGAGGTCGGGGTCGTCCTTGATCTTCGCCTCCAGGCGATCCACCACCTTGCGCGTTTCCTCGATCGAGGCGTTCTGCGGCAGGTCGAGATCGACCAGGATCTCCGGGCGGTCCGAGGATGGGAAGAACTGGTTCTGCACGAAGCGCATGCCCACCACCGACAGTGCGAACAGCACGATGGTGCCGATCACCGTCACCCAGCGGTGGCGCATGCACCACAGCAGGCCATGTTCGAATGCCCGACCCACTCGCCCGGGTTCGGCCTCGTGGGGCTTGAGCTTTTCGCTGCTGAGGATATGCACCCCCAGCACCGGGGCGAAGAACACCGCCACCACCCACGATACCAGCAGCGCCACGGCGATCACCGCGAACAAGGTATAGGTATATTCACCGGCCGAGCTGGCATTGAGGCCGATCGGCACGAAACCGGCCACGGTCACCAGGGTGCCGGTAAGCATGGGGAAGGCCGTCGAGGTGTAGGCGAAGGTCGCCGCCTGCTCTTTCGTCTCGCCCATTTCCAGGCGCGTGACCATCACCTCCACGGTGATCATCGCGTCATCCACCAGCAGGCCCAGGGCAATGATCAGCGCACCCAGCGAGATCCGCTGCATAGTGATATCGCTGTACTCCATGAACACGAACACCATGGCCAGCACCAGCGGGATCGAGCAGGCCACCACCAGCCCGGCACGCACGCCCAGGCTGACGAAGCTCACCACCAGCACGATCACCACGGCTTCGAACAAGGCACTGGTGAAGCCGCCAACCGCCTGCTTGACCACCACCGCCTGGTCGGACACGGTGTGCACGCCGACCCCGACCGGCAGTTCGCTGACGATGCTGTCCATCTTCTTCTTCAGCGCCGCGCCAAACACCTCGATGTTGCCGCCGGCCTTCATGCCGATGGCCAGGCCGATGGCCGGCTGGCCGTTGTAGCGGAAGATCGGCGACGGCGGGTCGACATAGCCACGCTCGATGTCGGCGATATCGGCCAGGCGGAAGAAGCGGTCGTTAATGCGCAGGTTGACCGTCTCCAGGTCCTTCTCCGAGGCGAACTGCCCGGTGGTGCGCACCGAGATCCGCTCGGGGCCGGCTTCGATCACCCCCGCCGGGGTCACCGCGTTCTGCGATTTCAGCGCCTCCATGACCTGCCGCTGGTCGATGCCCAGGGCTGCTAGCTTGCGGGTGGAGAAGTTCAGGTAGAGCACTTCGTCCTGGGTGCCGATCAGCTCGATCTTGCCGATGTTGTGCACCTCGCGCACCTCCGCGCGGGCCTGCTCCACATAGTCGCGCAGCTGACGCAGGTTCAGGCCATCGGAGGTGAACGCGTAGATCGAGCCGAACACGTCGCCGAACTCGTCGTTGAAGCCCGGGCCCTGTACGCCCTGGGGGAACTGGCCGCGGATGTCCTGGATCTTCTTGCGCACCTGGTACCAGATGTCCGGAATGTCCTTGGCCTTGGTGGTGTCGCGCAGGTACACGTAGACCGTCGATTCACCGGGGCGGGTATAGCTTTTCACGTAGTCGAGCGAATCGAGCTCCTCGAGTTTCTTTTCGATCCGGTCGGTGATCTGGTACAGCGTCTCGTCCTGGGTCGCGCCGGGCCAGCGGGTCTGGATCACCATGGTCTTGATGGTGAAGGACGGATCCTCCTCTCGACCCAGGTTGAAGTAGGAAAAAATCCCCATCAGCAGGCCGACGAACATCAGGTACCAGACGAAGGACTGGTGCTTGAGCGCCCATTCGGAGAGGTTGAAGCTTCCTTTCATCGTGCGTCCTCGTCGAAGATGACCTTCTGGCCAGGCTTGAGGCTGTTCACGCCGGCGGTGACGACGCGCTCGCCGGGTTGCACACCGGAGGACAGGATGATGCTGTCAGGGCCACGCTCCGCCAGGGTGACGTCACGGGTGGCCACGGTCTTGCCCTGCGGGTCGACCACCCAGACCTGGGTCTTGCCATCGCGCTCGAGCAACGCGGAACGCGGCAACTGGCTGCGCGGCGTCAGCGCCGAGGTCAGGGTGACGCTGATCGCTGTCCCCAGGTGGAAAGCCTCCGGGGTGCTGGCCAGGGTAAGGCGGGCGCGGCGGGTACGGGTGGTGGCATCTGCCTGGGGCTCCAGCTCGCGCAAGGTGGCAGTAGTGTTGATGCTGGTGTCGAGCTGCGAGGCGACGGTGAAGGTGAGGTCGCGGCTCAGTTGTTCGGCCAAGGCTATCGGCAGGTCGATCACCGCTTCCTTCACGTCCGGGCGCGCCAGGGTAACTACGGCCTGGCCGGCGCTGACAGTCTGCCCGGCCTCGGCCTGCCAGGCCGTGATCACCGCGGCATGGTCGCTACGCAGGGTGCTGTAGTCGAGCTGGTCGCGGGCCTGGCTGACTGCCGAACGCGCCTGCGCCAGCGACGCGCCGGTAGTCTTCAGGTTGGTCTGGGCGATGTCCAGCTGGGCTTGGGCGCCGACGCCGCGGTCATACAGTTGTTGCTGGCGACGGGCATCGGCCTGGGCATTGATCCACTGCGCCTGCACCCGCGCGAGGTCGCCTTCGGCGGCACGCAGCTGGTTCTGCTGGTCGGTCGGATCGAGGGTAGCCAAGGTATCGCCGGGCTTGACCTGGGCCCCGACATCCAGCCAGCGCCGGGCGATACGGCCAGACACGCGGAAGCCCAAGGTGCTCTCGAAGCGCGCCTGGATATTGCCGGCAAAGCGCCCAAGCTGCGCTTGCACCTGGGGTTCGACCACGGTCGACAACACCGGTCGCACGGGTTCGGGCTGGACTTCCTCGCCACCACAGGCAACCAGCAACAGGCAGGCAGACACTATCGGCAGCAACGGCCTCATGGCGCGACTCCCCCGTTTCTGGCATCGACCTTCTCGACCTGAATACCTGGGTTCAACAGCTGGCCACCACTGACCACCACCACCTCACCGGCCTCCAGGCCCTCGCTGATCACCACTTTTCCGGTCAGGTAGCGCGCCACCTGGACCTTGCGCAGTTGCGCCTTGTCACCCTCGCCGACCACCCACACGGCGGGCTCGTTCAGCGCCTTGGTCAGGGCTGACCAGGGCAGCTCGACGCTCGGTTTGCCATGGGCACTGGCCGACGCCGTCACCGGCGCCCCCAGGGCCATGCCCTTGGGCACGTCGCGCAGGGCAACCTTGACCTGCACCGTGCCGCTTTGCGCAGAGACCGTCGGGGTGATCTCGCGCACGTGGCCTTGGGCGGTGATGGCGGGGTTGTCGATCAGGCTGACCGTCACACCCTTGTCACCGCTGGGTGCCACCAGCAGCGACTCATAGACATTGAACACCGCGTCACGGTCGCCATCGACCGCCAGGCTGAAGATCGGCATGGTCGCCTGCACCACTTGACCGACTTCGGCCTGGCGCGCAGTGATCACGCCGTCGGCCTCGGACACCAATGCCGTGTAGCTCAGCTGCTCGTTGGCGTTGGCCAGTTGCGCCTGGGCGGCCTTGAGCGCGCTCTGGCTGCTGCGCAACGCGGCTTCAGCGGAGTCGTATTCGCTCTGGCTGGTGTAGCCCTTGGGCAAGAGTTTCTGCTGGCGCACGAACGCGGCGCTGGTCTGGGTAACCCGGGCCTGTTCGGCGAACACCTCGGCTTTGGCCGAATCGACGTTGTTCTGCAGGTCCTTGGGGTCCAGGCGCGCCAGTACCTGATTGGCCTTCACGTGGTCACCGACATCGACGCTGCGCGCAATGATCTTGCCGCCCACGCGGAACGACAAGTCGGTCTGCACCCGCGCCTGCACGTCACCGGTCAGGGTGACCCGGGCAGCAAAGTCGGTGGGCTGCACCTGCTGCACCGCGACGCGGGGCAGCACCTGGCCGACCTCCTCCTTGCCACATCCTGAAAGCAGGGACAGCAACCCCAGGCAAACGACCAGCGGCACACGCTCTAGCGTCATGCAGGCTCCTTGCTTCTCTCAGGTGAAAGGGTTGCGTTTGAAAGCGTAGATCAGGGATCGACAAACGGCATCGGCCAGGGTTCAACAAAGCGAGGCGGTATCGGCGATACTGCGTTCCGACCGCTCAAGGATGCCGCCTATGCTCACCACCCTGGCCATTGCCAACTACCGCTCGATCAACCAGCTGGTGCTGCCGCTGGGCCGGCTGAACGTGATTACCGGTGCCAATGGCAGTGGCAAGTCCAACCTGTACAAGGCCTTGCGCCTGCTGGCCGAGACCGCGCGCGGCGGCGTGGTCAACGCGCTGGCTGCCGAGGGCGGGCTGGAATCGACCTTCTGGGCAGGCCCCGAGAAGCTCACCCGGCGCATGCTCAACGGCGAGGTGCCAGTGGAAGGCGGGCCACGCCAGCAAGCCCGGCGCCTGAAAATGGGCTTTGCCGGCGAAGACTTCGGATACGCGATCAGCCTCGGTCTGCCCGAACCCAGCCGATCGAAGTTCGCTCTGGACCCGCAGATCAAGCAGGAGACGATCTGGGCCGGCCCCCTGTGCCGACCCGCCAGCCAACTGGTGCAGCGCCATGCGGGGATGGTCAAGGCCCGCGACGGGCGCCAATGGCAGGTGCTGCACCAGCACATGACCGAATTCGACAGCCTGTTCGACCAGGTCGGCAGTCTCCAGGGCTCCCCCGAGGTGCCGCATCTGCGCGAGCAGATCCGCAGCTGGCGCTTCTACGACCATTTCCGTACCGATGCCGAGGCGCCCGCCCGACAATCGCGGCTGGGGACGCGCACGCCGGTGCTGCATCACGATGGCCGCGACCTCGCCGCCGCCCTGCAGACCATCGACGAGATCGGCGACCTGCAGGCCCTGCAGGATGCAGTGAGCGACGCGTTTCCCGGCGCCCGGCTTGCGGTCGACGCCCAGCCCGGCGGTCTGTTCGCCCTGCGTTTCCACCAGGCCGGGCTGTTGCGGCCGCTGAGCGCTGCCGAGCTGTCCGACGGGACCTTGCGCTACCTGTTGCTGGTGGCTGCCCTGCTCACGCCGCGCCCACCGAGCATGATGGTGCTCAACGAGCCGGAGACCAGCCTGCACCCGGACTTGTTGCCGGCGCTGGCGCGCCTGATCCGCCGCACGGCGCGCGAATGTCAGGTATGGGTGGTGTCGCACGCGCCGAGGCTGGTGGCGGCCCTGGAAGAGGATGCCGACTGTAACTCGATCCACCTGGAGAAGACCTTGGGGCAGACCGGTATCGTCGGGCAGGGCATGCTGGATGAGCCGGCCTGGAACTGGCCGGACCAGGGCTGAAAAGACCGCGGGGCAAGGCGCATCGGCACACCGCCGATGCGACTTGCCCCGCGATGCGTTGGCTCAGGCCTGCGCGGCGGCCTGGGCCGGACGACGTACCTGCGGCTGCGAGACGTTCGCCGCGGCGCCCTCCTCGATGGCCTGCTGGATCGCCCGACGACGACGCTCCTCGGCCTGGCGGCTGAAGTACCAGACCATGAAAGTCACCAGCGACACCGACAGCAGGATCAGGCTGGCCACGGCATTGATCTCCGGCTTCACGCCCAGGCGCACGGCCGAGAACACTTCCATCGGCAGGGTGGTCGAGCCAGGGCCGGAGACGAAGCTGGCCAGCACCAGGTCATCCAGCGACAGGGCGAACGACATCATGCCGCCCGCCGCCAGCGACGGTGCGATCATCGGGATGGTGATCAGGAAGAACACCTTCCACGGCTTGGCACCCAGGTCCATGGCCGCCTCCTCGATGGACAGGTCCAACTCGCGCAGGCGCGCCGACACCACCACCGCCACGTAGGCTGCGCAGAACGTGGTGTGGGCGATCCAGATGGTGACGATGCCACGCTCCTGCGGCCAGCCGATCATCTGCGCCATGGCCACGAACAGCAGCAACAGCGACAGACCGGTGATCACCTCGGGCATCACCAGTGGCGCGGTGACCAGGCCACCGAACAGGGTGCGGCCCTTGAAGCGGGTGACCCGGGTCAGCACGAAGGCCGCCAGGGTGCCCAGCGCCACCGCGGCGACCGCCGTGTAGCAGGCGATCTCCAGCGAGCGCATCACCGAACCCATCAGCTGGGTGTTGTCGAGCAGGCCGACGTACCACTTCACCGACCAGCCGCCCCATACCGTTACCAGCTTGGAGGCGTTGAACGAGTAGATCACCAGGATCAGCATCGGCAGGTAGATGAACAGCAAGCCGAGCACCAGCATCAGCTTGGAGAAACTGAAGCGTTTCATGCGCGGCCCTCCATCTCTTTGGCCTGGCTGCGGTTGAACAGCAGGATCGGTACGATCAGGATCGCCAGCATCACTACCGCCAGCGCCGATGCCACCGGCCAGTCACGGTTGTTGAAGAACTCTTGCCACAACACTTTACCGATCATCAGGGTTTCCGGGCCGCCGAGCAGTTCAGGAATCACGAACTCACCCACCACCGGGATGAACACCAGCATGCAGCCGGCGATGATGCCGTTCTTCGACAGCGGCACGGTGATCTTCCAGAAGCTGTTGAAGGTGCTCGAGCCAAGGTCGGATGCAGCTTCCAGCAGGCTTTCGTCGTGCTTCACCAGGTTGGCGTACAGCGGCAGGATCATGAACGGCAGGTACGAATAGACCACGCCGATATACACCGCCAGGTTGGTGTTGAGGATCTGCAGCGGTTGGTCGATCAGCCCCAGCCACAGCAGGAAGCTGTTGAGCAGGCCGTTGTTGCTGAGAATGCCCATCCAGGCGTAGACGCGGATCAGGATCGCAGTCCAGGTCGGCATCATGATCAGCAGCAGCAGGACGGTCTGCGACTCTTTCCTGGCCTTGGAGATGGCATAGGCCATCGGGTAGCCGATCAGCAGGCAGAGCAAGGTACTGAAGAAGGCGACCTTGAGCGAGCCGAGGTAGGCCGCGATGTACAGCTCGTCCTCGGTCAGCAGGCCATAGTTGGCCAGGTTCAGCACCAGCTGAACCTTGCCTTCCAGGTAGGTGTAGATCTCGGTGTACGGCGGGATGGCCACATCGGCTTCGGCAAAGCTGATCTTCAGGACGATGAAGAACGGCAGCATGAAGAACAGGAACAGCCAGATGAACGGCACGCCGATCACCAGGTGCCGCCCCTCCGGGACAAGGCGCTGGAATGCTCGCTTGAGCTTGCGGATTTTCATGACCGCAGTACCACGCCGCTGTCGTCTTCCCACCACACGTAGACTTCGTCGTCCCAGGTCGGGCGAGTGCCCTGGCGCTCGGCGTTGGCGACGAACGACTGGACGATCTTGCCGCTGGGCAGCTCGACGTAGAACACCGAGTGGCCGCCGAGGTAGGCAATGTCGTGGACCTTGCCGCGCGACCAGTTGTGCTCGCAGGTCGGCTGCGCGGTGGTGACCAGCAGCTTTTCCGGCCGCAGGGCGTAGGTGATGTGCTTGTCCTCGACCGAAGTGGTGACACCGTGGCCGACGTAGATCTTGCGCTCCAGCTCCGGGCTGGCGATGACCGCATGGCCTTCGGCATCGTCGACCACTTCGCCTTCGAACAGGTTGACGTTGCCGATGAACTCGCAAACCAGGCGGCTGGTCGGGGTTTCATAGATATCGATCGGGCTGCCGATCTGGGCGATCCAGCCCAGGTGCATGATGGCGATGCGCTGGGCCATGGTCATGGCCTCTTCCTGGTCGTGGGTCACCATCACGCAGGTCACGCCCACGCGCTCGATGATCTCCACCAGCTCCAGTTGCATCTGCGAGCGCAGTTTCTTGTCCAGCGCGCCCATCGGCTCATCGAGCAGCAGCAACTTGGGGCGCTTGGCCAGCGAGCGTGCCAAAGCGACGCGCTGGCGCTGGCCACCGGAGAGCTGGTGCGGCTTGCGCTTGGCGTACTGGGTCATGTGCACCAGCTTGAGCATCTCGGCCACACGGGCGTCGATCTCGGCCTTGGGCATCTTGTCCTGCTGCAGGCCGAAGGCGATGTTCTGCGCCACGGTCATGTGCGGGAACAGCGCGTAGGACTGGAACATCATGTTGATCGGCCGCTCGTAGGGCGGCATGTCGGTGATGTCGACGCCATCGAGGAAGATCCGCCCTTCGGTCGGACGCTCGAAGCCAGCCAGCATGCGCAGCAAGGTGGACTTGCCGGAACCGGAGCCGCCCAGCAGGGCGAAGATCTCGCCCTTGCGGATTTCCAGGGACACATCGTCCACGGCTACCGTTTCGTCGAACTTTTTCGTGACCCGGTCGATCTTGACCAGCACCTGCTTGGGTTGCTGGCCACCCTCGAGGGCTTTCTTATAGGCACCGGAGGCAACTGCCATGAGTGAAACTCCCAACAAGATTTGTGTGCCCGCCGCTGCGCTGGCGGGCCTGGATTGTTACTTGCCCGACTTGACCTTGGTCCAGCTGCGGGTCATCAAACGTTGCACCTTGGGTGGCAACTCGGCGTTGACGAACATCTTGTCCAGCACTTCCTGCGGTGGGTAAACCGCGGCGTCAGTCCTCACGGCCTGGTCCATCAGGTCGCCAGCCTTGGGGTTCGGGTTGGCGTAACCGACGTAATCACTGACCTGGGCGATAACCTCAGGTTTCAGCAAATAGTTGATGAAGGCATGGGCCTCTTTCACGTTCTTGGCGTCCTTGGGGATCGCCAGCACGTCGAACCAGAGGTTGCCGCCTTCCTTGGGAATGGCGTAGGCCAGTTTCACGCCCTTCTTCGCTTCTTCAGCGCGGGACTTGGCCTGGAACACATCACCCGAGAAACCCGCCGCGACGCAGATGTCGCCGTTGGCCAGGTCGGTGATGTACTTGGACGAATGGAAGTAGGTCACGTAGGGGCGCACCGCCAGCAGCTTCTGCTCGGCCTTGGCATAGTCCTTCGGGTCGGTGCTGTTGGGGTTCAACCCCATGTAGTTGAGCACCGCCGGCAGCATCTCGTCGGCCGAATCGAGGAAGGCCACGCCGCACTGGCTGAGCTTCTTCATGTTCTCAGGCTCGAACAGCACCGCCCAGGAATCGATCTTGTCGGTGCCCAGCGCCGCCTTGACCTTCTCGACGTTGTAACCAATGCCGTTGGTGCCCCACAGGTAGGGAACAGCGTACAGGTTGCCCGGGTCGTTCTTCTCCAGGCGCTTCATCAGCGCCGGGTCCAGGTCTGCGTAGTTGGGCAGCAGGTTGCGGTCAAGCTTCTGGAACGCGCCCGCCTTGATCTGCTTGCCCAGGAAATGGTTGGACGGCACCACCACGTCATAGCCGGTGTTGCCGGCCAGCAGCTTGCCTTCCAGGGTTTCATTGGAGTCGAAGACATCCTGCACAGGCTTGATGCCTGTGGCTTTCTGGAAGTCCGCGAGTGTGGTCGGGCCGACATAGTCGGACCAGTTGTAGAAATGCACCGTGGGCGCCGCTTGGACGCTGCAAGCCAGCGTCAGACCCGCTCCAGCCATCAAGGCCTTGCGAAAAACAGAAATAGACAAGTGGGTGGTCCTCACAATCAGTGCCTTTGCTGGCGGTAGACTTCGGCCGCTCACGCAAAACCGGCGCGCAACTTACCTTCACGGCGGGGATGCCGCAAACTTATTTGCCTCAAGCGCCCTCCAGGGCGGGAAGGCCCGGCCCAGAGGGGGTGTGCATCGGACTTACTTGCCCGACTTGATCTTGGTCCAGCTGCGAGTGATCTCACGCTGGGCGGTCTTCTCTGGCGCCTTGATAGCGTAGAGCTGCGCCTTCACTTCTTCAGACGGGTAGATCGCCGGGTCGCTGGTAATGTCTTTGTCCACGAACTCGGTGGCAGCCTTGTTACCGTTCGGGAAACGCACGGCGTTGGTGATACCGGCCATCACTTTCGGTTGCAGCAGGTATTCCATGAACTTGTAGGCAGCGTCGAGGTTCTCGGCGTCTTTCGGAATGGCGACCATGTCATAGAAGGTGCCAGCGCCTTCCTTCGGAATGACATAGCTCAGCTTGACCTTGTCACCGGCCTCGTGGGCACGGGCCTTGGACTGCTCCAGGTCGCCCGAGTAGCCCACCGCCACGCAGATGTTGCCGTTGGCCAGGTCAGAGATGTACTTGGAGGAGTGGAAGTAGGTGATCGAAGGGCGAATTTTCAGGAACAGGTCCTCGGCCGCCTTCAGGTCCTCTTTCTTGGTGCTGTCGCTCGGCTTGCCCAGGTAGTGCAGCGCGGCCGGGATCATCTCGGTCGGTGCATCGAGGAAGCTCACGCCGCAGCTCTTGAGCTTGGCGATGTTCTCTGGCTTGAACACCACGTCCCACGAGTCGATCTTGTCGATGCCCAGCGCGGCCTTGACCTTCTCCGGGTTGTAGCCGATGCCGATGGAGCCCCACATGTAGGGGAAGGCGAACTTGTTGCCCGGGTCGCTGGCATCGCCGACCGCCTTGAGCAGGGCCGGGTCGAGGTTTTTCCAGCTCGGCAGCTTGGAGCGGTCCAGCTCCTGGTAGACGCCGGCCTTGATCTGCTTGGCCAGGAAGTTGTTGGACGGCACGACGATGTCGTAACCCGACTTGCCCGCCAGCAGCTTGGCTTCAAGGGTCTCGTTGCTGTCGAAGACGTCGTAGACGACCTTGATGCCGGTCTCTTTCTCGAAGTTGGCCACGGTGTCCGGGGCGATGTAGTCCGACCAGTTGTAGACGTGCAGCACCTTGTCGTCAGCCTGAACAGCGGTGGCCATGGCACCCATCAGGGCGGCGGCCAGCAGCGTCTTGCCCAATTTCTTCATGCGTAATGCTCCAGAATTTATTATCAAGCCATCTGTTCAGCAGCCAGGTACCACGGGACGCGCGTTGGGCGACTAAACAGCCGTTAGTCTGGCAAGTTACAAGGCGCTGTTTCAACAGAAGCAGGGCCTTGCAACGACATTAATGTCACCTCGCCAGCCTAGCAGACTGTCATTTGACCGCCTCGTAGGTCAGATCCAGGCACTTGCGCGCCTTTTCCACCAGTTCGTCGATCTCTTCGCGGCTGATCACCAGCGGCGGCGCAATGATCATGGTGTCGCCCACCGCGCGCATCACCAGGCCGTTCTCGAAGCAATGGGTGCGGCAGATCATGCCGACGCCCCTGCCCTCATAGCGGCTGCGGGTGGCCTTGTCCTTGACCAACTCGATCGCGCCGAGCAGGCCCAGGCCGCGTACCTCGCCCACCAGCGGGTGGTCCTGCAGCTCACGCAGTCGTTTTTGCAAATACGGTGCCGTTTCGTTGCGGGCACGCTCGACAATCTTCTCGTCGCGCAGGATGCGCAGGTTTTCCAGGCCCACCGCCGCTGCCACCGGGTGGCCGGAGTAGGTGAAGCCGTGGTTGAAGTCACCACCTTCGCTGATCACCTTGGCCACTTTGTCACGCACGATCACACCGCCCATGGGGATGTAACCGGAGGTCAGGCCCTTGGCGATGGTCATCAGGTCGGGTGCAAGGTCGTAGTAGTCGGAGCCGAACCACTCGCCGGTACGGCCGAAACCGCAGATCACTTCGTCGGCGACGAACAGGATGTCGTACTTGGCGAGGATCTCCTTGATCTTCGGCCAGTAGGTCTCAGGCGGAATGATCACCCCGCCCGCACCCTGGATCGGCTCGGCGATGAAGGCGGCGACGTTGTCCTCGCCGACTTCGAGAATCTTCTTCTCCAACTGCTCGGCCGCCCACACGCCGAATTCGTCCGGGGTCATGTCGCCCCCCTCACCGAACCAGTACGGTTGCGGGATATGCACGATGCCCGGGATCGGCAGGCCGCCCTGCTCGTGCATGCCACTCATGCCACCCAGGCACGCACCCGCAAAGGTGGAGCCGTGGTAGCCGTTGATGCGGCCGATGATGGTCTGCTTGTGCGGCTTGCCCTTCAGCGCCCAGTAGTGGCGAACCATGCGCAGCACGGTGTCGTTACCCTCGGAACCGGAGCCGGTGAAGAACACATGGGTCATGCCCTTGGGCGCCACGTCGGTGATCGCCTCGGCCAGCTCCAGTGCCGGCGGGTGGGCGGTCTGGAAGAACAGGTTGTAGTACGGCAGTTCGCGCATCTGTTTTTCTGCCGCCTGCACCAGCTCTTCGCGGCCATAGCCGACCGCCACGCACCACAGGCCGGCCATGCCGTCGAGGATCTTGTGCCCCTCGCTGTCCCACAAATGCACACCCTGCGCCTTGGTGATGATGCGCGGCCCCTTTTCCTTCAGCTGTTTGTAGTCGCTGAAAGGTGCAAGGTGGTGCTCGCCGCTCAGGGTTTGCCATTCACGGGTTTGCGGGTTGTTGACGCTCATGTGCTTCTCCATGGTCCGGTGGCCGCGCCCTGGCGGCCTCAGGGTTGATCACACGGCAAACAGCAGGAACTCTCGCTCCCAGGAGCTGATGACGCGCTTGAAGTTCTCGTGCTCGGCGCGCTTGGTGGCGACGTAGCCGGTGATGAATTTCTTGCCCAGGTACTGCTCCAGCGCGCGGCTGATTTCCATGCGCTCGAGGGCGTCCTCGATGGTCAGCGGCAGGCGCAGGTTTCGGCGCTCGTAGCCACGACCCTGGACTGGCGCGCTGGCCTCGATGCCTTCGACCATGCCGATATAGCCACACAGCAGGCTGGCGGCAATGGCCAGGTACGGGTTGGCGTCGGCCCCCGGCAGGCGGTTCTCGACCCGGCGGTTCTGCGGCCCGGCATCCGGTACGCGCAAGCCGACGGTGCGGTTCTCTTCGCCCCACTCGACGTTTACCGGCGCGGAGGTGTCCGGCAGGAAGCGACGGAACGAGTTGACGTTGGGGGCGAACAGCGGCAGCGCCTCGGGGATGAACTTCTGCAGGCCGCCAATGTGGTTGAGGAACAGCTCGCTCATGCTGCCGTCGGCGTTGGAGAAGATGTTCTTGCCGGTGACGGCATCGACCACGCTCTGGTGCAGGTGCATGGCACTGCCCGGCTCGCCGGTCATGGGCTTGGCCATGAAGGTGGCGGCCACGTTGTGCTTGAGCGCCGCCTCGCGCATGGTGCGCTTGAACACCAGGATCTGGTCGGCCAGGTGCAGGGCGTCACCATGACGGAAGTTGATTTCCATCTGCGCGGTGCCGTCCTCGTGGATCAGCGTGTCGAGGTCCAGCTGCTGCAGCTCGCACCAGTCGTAGACGTCCTCGAACAGCGGGTCGAACTCGTTGGCCGCCTCGATGGAGAACGACTGTCGGCCGGTTTCCGGGCGGCCGGAACGGCCCACCGGCGGCTGCAGCGGAAAGTCGGGATCTTCGCTACGCTTGGTCAGGTAGAACTCCATCTCGGGCGCGACAATCGGCTGCCAGCCCTTGTCGGCGTAGAGTTTCAGGACCTTCTTCAGCACATTGCGCGGCGACAGTTCGACCGGGTTGCCCTTCTTGTCGTAGGTGTCGTGGATCACCTGGGCGGTCGGCTCGATGGCCCATGGCACGAGAAACACCGCGTTCTCGTCGGGGCGGCAGATCATGTCGATGTCGGCCGGGTCGAGCAGTTCGTAATAGATGTCATCGTCGACGTAATCGCCGGTCACGGTCTGCAGCAGCACGCTCTCGGGCAGGCGCATGCCCTTTTCGGCGATGAATTTGTTGGTCGGCGAGATCTTGCCGCGGGTGATGCCGGTCAGGTCACTGATCAGGCACTCCACTTCGGTGATCTTGTGCTCTTTCAACCAATCGGTGAGCTGGTCGAGGTTGTTACTCATAAATACCTCAGGAGGTAATGTGGCGCGGTTGGCGGCAACCGGCGGCCACTGACGCCAGGCGTCGGACAAAGTCGGCGCGCAGCGCGCCGAGGGGCCTGGACAGGCCCGCGCCTTGATTCTGGATGCTGTGCATGGCTAAAGCAAAAACCCTCGCGCAGGACGACAATGCATACACGCCATGGGCGCGCGTCCGGACAGAAAGCGAAGGGCAGAAGGAAAGGAGGTGTTGCGCTAAAGCGTTACGAGGCATGGCTTTTTCAAGCGAACCGTCAATTATTGCGGCCAGCGCAGCGCCCCTTCGAAACAGGCGTGCAATGACCGGACGGCAACCGGGAGATGTACCTGAACGCACCGTGCATGCGGCGCTGGCAGGTCTCGACAGGCGGACCATGTGACCCTCGTATTATTGTGTTCTGGGTTGATGCCGAGCTTAGCCTCGTTCATTTTTTTACACAACTCCCCCGTAAAAAATAAAACACGCCCCGCTCGGGATAACCCTTCAAGTCGAAAATAGCGGATAATGGCACGCCCCGAGATGCAGCAAATCTGCCGTAGATGTGCCATTTAAGGGCATCAGGGTGCTGGCTTGACTTAACCTGGTCTTTCCGATTGACTGGGGTTGCAAGCCCCCCTTGATTGATATTTTTAACAACAAAGGTGTTGCATCATGTCGGTACCCCCGCGTGCCGTTCAGCTTAACGAAGCGAACGCGTTCCTTAAGGAACATCCTGAGGTTCTCTACGTTGACCTTCTGATTGCAGATATGAATGGTGTGGTGCGCGGCAAGCGCATAGAGCGCACCAGCCTCCACAAGGTTTACGAGAAAGGCATCAACCTGCCGGCCTCCCTCTTCGCCCTGGATATCAACGGGTCGACCGTCGAAAGCACAGGCCTGGGCCTGGACATCGGCGATGCCGACCGGATCTGCTACCCGATCCCCGACACTCTCTGCAACGAGCCTTGGCAGAAGCGCCCGACCGCGCAGCTGCTGATGACCATGCACGAGATCGAAGGCGAGCCGTTCTTTGCCGACCCGCGTGAAGTGCTGCGCCAGGTGGTGAGCAAGTTCACCGACCTGGGCCTGACCATCTGCGCCGCGTTCGAGCTGGAGTTCTACCTGATCGACCAGGAGAACGTGAACGGCCGCCCGCAGCCGCCACGCTCGCCGATTTCGGGCAAGCGCCCGCAGTCGACCCAGGTGTACCTGATCGACGATCTCGACGAATACGCCGACTGCCTGCAGGACATCCTCGAAGGCGCGAAGGAACAAGGCATCCCAGCCGACGCCATCGTCAAGGAAAGCGCCCCGGCGCAGTTCGAAGTCAACCTGCACCACGTCGCCGACCCGCTCAAGGCCTGTGACTATGCGGTGCTGCTCAAGCGCCTGATCAAGAACATCGCCTACGACCATGAAATGGACACCACCTTCATGGCCAAGCCCTACCCGGGCCAGGCAGGCAACGGCCTGCATGTACACATCTCCGTGCTGGACAAAGATGGCAACAACATCTTCACCAGCGAGGATCCCGAGCAGAACGCCGCGCTACGTCACGCTGTCGGCGGTGTGCTCGAGACCCTGCCCGCCTCGATGGCGTTCCTCTGCCCGAACGTCAACTCGTACCGCCGTTTCGGCGCGCAGTTCTACGTGCCGAACGCACCGAGCTGGGGCCTGGACAACCGTACCGTGGCGCTGCGCGTGCCGACCGGCTCGCCGGATGCCGTGCGCATCGAACATCGCGTGGCCGGCGCCGACGCCAACCCGTACCTGATGATGGCTGCGGTACTGGCCGGCGTGCACCACGGTTTGACCAACAAGGTCGAACCGGGCGAGCCGATCGAAGGCAACTCGTACGAGCAGCTGGAACAGAGCCTGCCGAACAACCTGCGCGATGCCCTGCGCGAGCTGGACGACAGCGAGATCCTCAACAAGTACATTGATCCGAAGTACATCGACATCTTCGTCGCGTGCAAGGAAAGCGAGCTGGAGGAGTTCGAGCACTCGATCTCCGACCTCGAGTACAACTGGTACCTGCACACCGTGTAACTGAAAACGCCGCCCTCAGGGGCGGCGTTTTTCATTGCCTTCGCGTCAGAGCGGTTTCTCGAAGATCTTCGAATTGCGCTGGTAGTTGTACAGCGAAGCCCGCGCCGCCGGCAGCCGTTCCACGCCACTGGGCGAGAAGCCGCGCTCACGGAACCAGTGTGCGGTCCGGGTCGTCAGCACGAACAAGGTATTGAGCCCCAGCGTGCGCGCCCGCTCCTCGATGCGCTCGAGCAGTTCGTCACCACGCCCGCCATGCCGGTACTCCGGGTTTACCGCCAGGCACGCCAGCTCCCCCGCCTCGGAATCGGCAATCGGGTAAAGCGCCGCGCAGGCGATGATCATGCCCTCGCGCTCGACCACGCTGAACTGTTCGATCTCCCGCTCCAGCACCTCCCGCGAACGGCGCACCAGGATGCCCTGTTCTTCCAACGGGCTGATCAGTTCCAGCAGGCCGCCGACATCCTCGATGGTCGCCTCGCGTACCACCTCGAACTGCTCCTGGGACACCAGCGTGCCACCGCCCCCGCGGGTGAACAGCTCGGTCAGCAGCGCACCGTCCTCGGCGTAACTGACGATGTGACTGCGCGCCACACCGCCCTTGCAGGCTTCGGCAGCGGCATCCAGCAGCTCGGCCTGGTAGTCGCTGCCCAGTCGCTGCAGGTGCGGCGCGATCTGTTGCGGGCGCAGCTCGCGCACCAATTGTCCACGCTCATCCAGCAGGCCCGGCTCGGCCCCGAACAGCAGCAGCTTGTCGGCCCCCAGCTCGATGGCGGCGCGGGTGGCCACATCTTCGCAGGCCAGATTGAAGATCTCGCCGGTCGGCGAGTAGCCCAGCGGCGACAGCAACACGATGGAACGCTCATCGAGCAGGCGATTGATGCCCTTGCGGTCGACCCGGCGCACTTCACCGGTATGGTGATAGTCGACCCCTTCAAGCACGCCGATCGGCCGTGCGGTGACCAGGTTGCCGGAGGCCACGCGCAGGCGCGAGCCCTGCATCGGCGAGGCCGCCATGTCCATCGACAGGCGTGCTTCGATGGCCAGGCGCAGGGCACCGACGGCGTCGATCACGCAGTCCAGTGTCGCCGCGTCGGTGATGCGCATGCCATGGTGGTAGTGCGGGGTCAGGCCACGGCTGGCCAGGCGGCTTTCGATCTGCGGACGTGAACCGTGTACCAGCACCAGGCGCACGCCCAGGCTGTGCAGCAGCACAAGGTCGTGGACAATGTTGCCGAAGTTCGGGTGCTCGACGCCATCACCGGGGAGCATGACCACGAAGGTGCAGTCGCGGTGGGCGTTGATGTAGGGGGAAGCATGGCGCAACCAGTTGACGTAATCGGGCATGACAAGGCCTGTGGATAAGTGAACGGAGAACGAAAAGGCGCACAACGTTCGAAAGTCATCGTCGGAACAGGCTTGCGGTCACGCGCGGTCTCCTCTGCTCAGGAAGGATCAATGGTTCAGGCAATAGTGGCGGATCAGATCACGCAATAGACGCACGGTAGGCTCGATGCGTGACATTTCAAGGTATTCCCCTGGCTGGTGGGCACAAGCGATGTCACCGGGGCCCAGCACGATGGTCTGGCAACCGAGCTGCTGAAGATAAGGCGCTTCGGTGCCAAAGGCCACCGCTTCGGCGCGATGGCCGGTCAGACGCTCGGCCAGGCGCACCAGCTCGCTGTCGGCGGCCTGTTCAAAAGGTGGCACCTCGGGGAACAGTGGCGCGTAATCGATGCGCACTTCATGGCGTTCGGCCAACGGTGCCAGCTTGCCGCGGATCGCTGCGCGCAGCTGCTCAACATCCATGCCCGGCAATGGCCGCAGGTCGAACTCCAGGGCGCACTGGCCACAGATGCGGTTGGGATTGTCGCCGCCATGGATACAGCCAAAGTTCAGGGTCGGCGCAGGCACCGTGAACTGTGGGTTGCGGTACTGCTCCTGCCAGCTGCGGCGCAGCGTCATCAGCTCGCCCATCACCGCATGCATGGCTTCCAGGGCGCTGCGACCCAGGGTCGGATCCGACGAATGGCCACTGCGCCCGAGAATGTCGATGCGGTCCATGAGGATGCCCTTGTGCATGCGGATCGGCTTGAGCCCGGTGGGCTCGCCGATCACCGCCGCCCGCCCGAGGGGCTGGCCGGCCTCGGCCAAGGCCCGGGCGCCGGACATGGAGCTTTCTTCGTCGCAGGTGGCGAGGATCAGCAGCGGCTGTTTGAAATCGTGCTCTAGCAGCGGGATCACCGCCTCGATGACCAGGGCGAAGAAGCCCTTCATGTCGCAGCTGCCCAAGCCGACCCAACGGCCATCGACCTCGGTCAGCTTGAGCGGGTCGCTGCTCCACAGTTGCGGGTCGAAGGGCACCGTGTCGCTGTGCCCGGCCAGCACCAGGCCGCCCGGGCCGGTGCCGCGGCTTGCCAGCAAGTTGAACTTGCCAGGGCCGACCTGTTGGATCTCGCACGTGAAACCCAGGTCACCCAACCAGCCGGCCAGCAGGTCGATGACGGCTCGGTTGGACTGGTCCAGCGCAGCCTGGGTGCAACTGACCGAAGGTGCGGCGATCAGGGCGGCAAACTGGTCTTTCAGCGATGGCAACGGCATGCGCGGACTCCTCGGAAGCGTGAGAGGCATCATAACAACGCGGTCGCCTGGCAGGACAACCCCATACGCCCCTTCGCGGACCGGCAGGCACCACCCGACTCCTGTAGACTGCACACCACGATGCCCCTCCTTTCGAGCCCGCGATGCACAAAGAAACCGAACTCAAACTCCGCGCCAGTCGCGAGACCCTTGCCGCCCTGCGCGAGCACCCGCTGCTGAAAAAGCGCAACAAGTCCGGCTGGCAGACCCGCGAACTGCTCAACCAGTACTTCGACACCCCGGAGCGCGACCTGTCCGCCGCCCGTGTCGCCCTGCGCCTGCGCCGCGATGGCGAGGTCATCATCCAGACCCTCAAGTGCCGCGGCCAGAGCGTGGCCGGCCTGTCCGAGCGCAACGAGTTCGAGTGGCACCTGGACAAGGTCAAGCTCGATCTGAAGAAGCTCGATGGCACCTGCTGGCCCGAGCAACTGGCCGGGCTGGACAAGAAGACCATCAAGCCGCTGTTCACCACCGATTTCACCCGCGAGTACGCTGAAATCGCCTGGGGTCGCGGCAAGGCCAAGGTGGTGATCGAAGCGGCCATCGACCAGGGCTTCGTGATCGCCGGCAAGCGCAAGGAAGAGATCTGCGAGCTGGAACTGGAACTGCGTGAAGGTGCCCCGGAGGCGCTGTTGGAACTGGCCGCCGAGCTGTCCGCCAGCCTCGCCCTGATGCCATGCGACATCAGCAAGGCCGAGCGGGGCTACCGCCTGCTCGATCCGGACAGCTACGAGCTGGGCCTGCCCGCGACCGAGCTGCACGCCGAGATGCCGCTGGACGACGCCTACGCCGCCCTGGCCTGGCAACTGCTGGGCAGCAGCCAGCGCCTGGCCGAGCAGTATCGCCACAATGGCCACTGGCGCCTGCTGCAGGACTGGGTCCGCTGCCTGGCCGAACTGCGCGCCATCACCGCCAGCCTCGGCCAGGCGGCACCGCGCCCGACCACCCGAGCCTTGCGCGCCAGCCTCGATGCGCTGCTGGAAGACTGGCGCCCGCTGGTACTGGCCGGCAACGATGACGAAGACATCCGCCGCGCCGCGCCCGAGCAGTTCGCTGAAGAGCTGGAAGACCCGCGCTGGGGCCAGTTCTCCCTGGAGACCGCACGCTGGCTGACCGCCCGCACCTGGACCGTCGAGCGCAAGGGCCGTGGCGAGCGCCAGGGCAAGGCACAGCTGGCCAGCTGGCTGCAGCACTTGCTGGGCGAGGAAGCCCGCGCCCTGAAGCTGCCGCTGTATGTGCAGCGGCCGGAGGACCTGGCCGAGCAGCTGCCGCGCATAGAGACCGTGCAAACTTGGCTGCACCACGCCCGCCAGGTACTCGACCTGCCACAGCTGGACCGTCTGTACGGCGAGCTGAACAAGCTTCACGAGCTGGCCGAACTGCCGCTGCTGGAGGAAGACAAGGGCGAACTGCTGGAGGCCCGTATCGAACAGGCTCGCGCCATCGAGCAGAACCGCGCCTGGAAGCACCTGCTCAAGGTCTGAGTCCGCACCGCCCGCTCCTGCACTCGTGGGAGCGGGCTTGCCCCGCGATTGGCACTTCAGGGCCTCAGCGGCAGGCTCGTGGTCGACTTGATCTCCGACAACGCCACGATCGAGTTAACTTCCTGAATACCCGGCACGTTCGACAGCTTTTCGAAGAAGAACCGCTCGTAAGCCTCGATGTCCGAGGTGACGATACGCAGCAGGAAGTCCACCGCCCCCATCAGCACGTAACATTCCAGCACTTCGGGAAAACCGCGGATCGCCTCGGTGAATTCGGCGAAGTTCGAACGGCCGTGGGCGTTGAGCTTCACTTCGGCGAAGATCTGCGTGTTCAGCCCTACCTTCTTGCGGTCCAGCAGCGTCACCTGGCCGCGAATCACCCCCTCCTCTCTCAAGCGCTGAATACGCCGCCAGCAAGGTGACTGCGACAGGCCCACACGCTCGGCAACCTGTGCGCTGGACAGCGAGGCGTCGTCTTGCAGCAGTTCAAGAATGCGCCGGTCGTAAGCATCCAACTCACCAAGCATGAATAATTCTCCAATTTGCATTTTTACGAATTAAAAAATTCGCATAAGCGCGATACTGGCGAATCATAGCGAAAAAATACCCCGTGTGACGTGCAAGAATTCCTCCACTTTCGCGGAGACCCAGCATGAACGCACTCGAACGGCCCCTCAACTTGCCCCGCCTCGACGCCTGGGCCGCCAACACTGTCCACTGCACGGTGCACTACCGCCTGCAGGCCGACGCCGAACCGGACAGCCTGTGCCGCGTGCTCAACCTGTTCGCCCTGCAGTTCCTCACCCCACACAGCGTCAATGTGAGCCAGTGCGACGATCTGCTGGACGTGGCGATCGGCGTCGGCGGCCTGAGCTGGCACCGGGCCGAAGTGATCGCACAGAAACTGCGCAACCTGGTCTGCGTCAGCGAAGTGTGCCTGGCGAATCTGCCACAGCTTTCGGAGGTCGCCAGCCGTTGAAACCGGCAGGCAATGTCCGGAAACCCTTTGCACCGACGCCTTGCGTCCTGCACGGCTAGCCTTGCCCAGGCCTCTGAAGCTCGGCAAGGACACTTCCATGCTCGCCAACGAAAACCATGATCTTGACCTCAATCGCCTGCTGGATGCCTTGCTGGCTGAGCAGCGGATCGCCCCCGAAGCCGTTCTCGCGGCACTTGAGCGCGGCAAGACCCACCCTGCTGAACATCCCTTGGAACTGATCGCCGCCATCAGCCACCCGCTGGGGCTGGACGCCCTGTGCCGCTGGTTGGCAGACCGGGTTGGCCAACCTTTTCTGGTAATCGACCCCTTGCAGGTCGACCTGGTGCGCGTGGCCGGGCTGATGTCCGCAGCCTTCGCCCAGCGCCATGGCATCCTCGCCGTGGCCGTGGATGAATACAGTGTCACGGTGGCCAGCGCGCAGCCTTATCAACACCAATGGGAGGCAGACCTGAGCCGTAGCCTGGGCAAGGCAGTGCGTCGGGTGCTGGCCAGTCCGCGACAGCTCCGCCAGCTGCGCCCGACCTTCCTGGGCCTGGCCCACTCCGTGCGCGGCGCGGGCCTTGGCCAGTTGCCCCGTCTCGGCGAGCTGGAGCAACTGCTCGAACTGGGTGCCAGGCAAGCCCAGGCCAGCGCGGACGATGCCCATATCGTGCACATCGTCGACTGGATGCTGCAGTACGCCATCGAGCAGCGCGCCAGCGATATCCACCTGGAGCCTCGCCGTGAACAAGGCCATCTGCGCCTGCGCATCGATGGCCTGCTGCACGCGGTGTATGCCTTCCCGGCCAGCGTCACACTGGCCATGGTCAGCCGGCTGAAGCACCTGGGCCGCATGAACGTCGCCGAAAAACGCCGGCCACAGGACGGCCGCCTGAAAACCCGCCTGCCCAGCGGCGCCGAGGTGGAACTGCGCCTGTCCACCCTGCCCACCCCGTTCGGCGAGAAGCTGGTGCTGCGCCTGTCCGACCCTCAGCAACTGCACGACAGCCTAGAAACCCTGGGCCTGGAGGGCGCGTTGCTGGAGCAGTGGCTGGCCCTGCTGCAACAGCGCCAGGGCATCCTGCTGGTGACGGGGCCGACCGGCTCGGGCAAGACCAGCACCCTCTATGCCAGCCTCCGGCACCTGGCCACCCCCCAGGTCAACCTGTGCAGCATCGAAGACCCGATCGAGCGTCTTGAACCGATGATCAACCAGTTGCAGGTCCAGCCCAGCCTGGAGCTGGACTTCGCCAGCGGTGTCCGCGCCCTGCTGCGCCAGGACCCGGACATCATCATGATCGGCGAAATCCGCGACCGGGAAACCGCCCAGGTGGCCGTGCAGGCGGCCCTCACCGGGCATCTGGTGTTGTCGACCCTGCATACCCAGGACGCCTGCGGCGCGATCACCCGCTTGTTGGAGCTTGGCGTCGCCGACTACCTGATCCGGGCGACTCTGATCGGGGTCATGGCCCAGCGCCTGGTGCGCACGCTATGTCGCGCTTGTCTGGGCCTGCCCCCGCAGGATCGCCAGGCCTGCCCGCAATGCAGGGGTACGGGTTTCCATGGGCGTACCGGGCTGTTCGAACTGCTCCAGGTCAGCGCCGCATTGCGCGAACGGATCACCCCCGCCAGCGATCTCGCCGACTTGCGGCAACAGGCCGAGGTAGACGGGTTGCGTGACCTTCGACGGCACGGTGGTGACCGGGTCGTCCAGGGCAGGACCTGTACCGAAGAGGTCCTGCGGGTCTGTGGATAACCAAGAAATCCCCTTTGTGGCCGGGAACTTGGGGCAGTGAGAAACGCTCAAATCGGCATCTCAACCGCCCTCATACACCGAGGTGATTCATCATGCGTTTCAAAACAGCCATCGCAGCCACCGTCCTGTTCTCGCTGCCCCTTGGCTCCGCCATGGCCGACACGTTCTGGCGCAATATCATCTCCTCCGGCGCGACTACCGCCTCGACCTACCTGACGTTCAAGGACCACAAGCTGATCGTCGCCGCCCAGGACGACGCCGGCAGCTTCGTTGCCAGTGATGGCGCCATTCGCGGGCCGTTCCTGGAAGCCGCAATCCGCCAGGTGCGCGCGGACAACCCGGGCGTGCAGGCCAGTGACATGGAACTGGCCAACGCTATCCTGGCCAAGAACGCTGTGGCCGAGTAAGCCCATTCCTGCTGTGGCGGTGGATCGCTAACTCAGCGATAAGCCTCCACCGGCACGCACGCGCAGAACAGATTCCTGTCCCCATACACGTTGTCGACCCGGTTCACCGCCGGCCAGTACTTGTGCTGGCGGGCGTGAGCGCTGGGGGCGATGCCCTGTTCAATGCTGTAGGGCCGGTTCCACGGCGCCAGCACATCGGCCAGGGTGTGCGGGGCATGCTTGAGCGGGTTGTCCTCGGCCGGCCAGTTGCCGTCCTGCACCTGCGCGATCTCGGCGCGGATCGCCAGCATCGCTTCGACGAAACGGTCCAGCTCGGCCTTCGACTCACTCTCGGTGGGCTCGACCATCAACGTGCCCGGTACCGGGAACGACATGGTCGGGGCATGGAAGCCATAATCCATCAGGCGCTTGGCCACGTCCTCCTCGGTAATGCCGGTCAGCGCCTTGAGCGGGCGCAGGTCGAAGATGCACTCATGGGCCACCCGCTGGTTGCGCCCACGGTAGAGCACCGGGAAGGCATCGCGCAGCTGGCTGGCCAGGTAATTGGCGGACAGGATCGCCACCTCGCTGGCATCGGCCAGCTGCGGACCCATCATGGCGATGTACATCCAGCTGATCGGCAGGATGCTGGCGCTGCCCCAAGGCGCCGCGCTCACCGCGCTGTTGTTCGGGTCCAGCCCCGGCACCGGCACCACCGGGTGGCTGGCCACGAACGGCTTGAGATGTGCACGGATGCCGATGGGCCCCATGCCCGGGCCACCGCCGCCATGGGGGATGCAGAAGGTCTTGTGCAGGTTCATGTGCGAGACATCGGCACCGATGTCCGCCGGCCGCGTCAGCCCTACCTGGGCATTGAGATTGGCGCCGTCCATGTAAACCTGCCCGCCAAGCTGGTGCACCACCTCGCAGATCTCGCGGATGCCCTCTTCGTACACCCCATGGGTGGACGGGTAGGTCACCATAAGGCACGACAGCCGCTCGCCGGCCTGGCGCGCCTTGGCCTTGAGGTCGTCGAGGTCGACGTTGCCATCCCCGTCGCACTCGACGATCACCACCTCCATGCCGGCCATCTGCGCCGACGCCGGGTTGGTGCCATGGGCCGAGGACGGGATCAGGCAGATCGTGCGCCCGGCCTGGTGGCGGCTGCGGTGGTAACGAGTGATCGCCATCAGCCCGGCGTACTCGCCCTGGGCGCCCGAGTTGGGCTGCATGCAGATGGCATCGAAGCCGGTGATGGCGCACAGCCAGGCTTCGAGCTCGTCGATCATCGCCTTGTAGCCTTGCACCTGCGCCGCCGGGGCGAACGGATGCGGTTGGGCGAACTCAGGCCAGGTGATGGGGATCATCTCGCTGGTGGCGTTGAGCTTCATGGTGCACGAGCCCAGCGGGATCATCGACTGGTTGAGTGCCAGGTCCTTGTTCTCCAGCTGCTTGAGGTAGCGCAGCATCTCGGTCTCGCTGTGGTGCAGGTTGAACACCGGGTGCTGCAGGATCGGCGTGCGCCTCACCAGCGCGCCGGGGATGCCTTCGGGCAGGGCCTGCTGGTCGAGGGCGGCAATGTCCAGGCCGTGGTCGACGCCGAGGAAAATGTCGAACAGCTTGAGCACCGTGGCCTCGTCGCAGGTTTCGTCCAGGCTCACCCCCAGATGGCCACGGCCAAGGATGCGCAGGTTGATGCGGGCGTCCTCGGCGCTTTCGATGATCGCCGCCTGGGTGCCGCCGACGTCCAGCGTCAGGGTGTCGAAGAAATGCTGGTTGAGGCGCTTGATGCCCTTGGCTTCGAGGCCGGCGGCGAGGATGAACGTCAGCCGATGCACGCGCTGGGCGATGCGCTGCAAGCCCTCGGGGCCATGGTAGACGGCGTAGAAGCCGGCGATGTTGGCCAGCAGCACCTGGGCCGTGCAGATGTTGGAGTTGGCCTTCTCGCGACGAATGTGCTGCTCGCGGGTCTGCAGGGCCATGCGCAGCGCGGTGTTGCCACGGGCATCACGTGATACGCCGATGATGCGCCCGGGCATGGCCCGCTTGTAGTCGTCGCGGCAGGCGAAGTAGGCCGCGTGCGGCCCGCCATAGCCCATGGGCACGCCAAAGCGCTGGGTCGAGCCGAGCACCACGTCGGCACCCAGTTCGCCGGGCGGCGTCAGCACCACCAGGCTGAGGATGTCGGCGGCGACGCAGGCCAGGGCCTGCTGGCCATGCAGCTGGTCGATCAGCGGGCGCAGGTCGCGCACCTCGCCGTGGGTGTCGGGGTATTGCAACAGCGCGCCGAACACTTGGTGCTGGCCCAGGTTATCCACAGAATCGACAATCAGCTCGAAGCCGAACCCCTCGGCGCGGGTCTTGAGCACCGACAGGGTTTGCGGGTGGCAGTGCTCGTCGGCGAAGAAGGCGTTGCTCTTGCTGCGCGCCACGCGCTTGGCCAGGGCCATGGCTTCGGCGGCGGCGGTGGCCTCGTCAAGCAGCGAGGCATTGGCCAGGGGCAGGCCGGCAAGGTCGATGACCATTTGCTGGAAATTCAGCAGCGCCTCCAGCCGGCCTTGGGCGATCTCTGGTTGGTAGGGTGTGTAGGCGGTGTACCAGCCAGGGTTCTCCAGCACGTTGCGCAGGATGACGGTGGGCGTGATGGTGGCGTGGTAGCCCATGCCAATCAGGCTGGTCCATAGCTGGTTCTGCGCAGCGTAGCCTGCGAGTTTGGCCAGTGCGGCCTGCTCATCGAGGGCCGGCGGCAGGTCGAGTGGGCGATTGAAGCGGATGCCCGGCGGCACCGTCTGCTCGATCAGTTCACTGCGGCTGGCGACGCCGAGGGCGTCGAGCATGGCCTGCTGCTCCTGGGCATCGGGCCCCAGGTGGCGACGCAGGAAAGGGTTTGGCTCTTGCAGTTGGCTCAGCGATGGTGACTGGGACATGGCGACGATCTCTTCCTGGACCAGCTCTCATGGAGACTTACAAGTCTAGGAAGGATTGCCGAATATGCGGGGATTATTGCGTTTGCCGTGCAACCCTCATCGGGGGCAAGCCCGCTCCCACGCCTGGAACACATCGCCATGGCGCACGTCGTGGGAGCGGGCTTGCCCCGCGATCATTTACTCGCCGATGGCAGCCTTGTAACCAGCAGCATCCAGCAGCTTGTCCAATTCAGCCGGGTTGCTCGGCTTCAGCTTGAAGATCCACGACTCGTAAGGTTCTTCGTTGAGCAGCTCCGGGCTGTCGGCCAGCTCTTCGTTGACCGCGATGACTTCACCACCCACCGGCGCATAGATATCTGAGGCGGCCTTGACCGACTCAACCACTCCAGCGGCGTCGCCGGCTTCGAATACCTTGCCGACTTCGGCCAGTTCGACGAACACCACGTCACCCAGTGCTTGCTGGGCATGGTCACTGATACCCACGGTCACCGTGCCATCGGCTTCCAGGCGAGCCCACTCGTGGCTTTCGGCAAAACGCAGGTCGGCGGGGATTTGGCTCATTGTCTTGTATTCCTCGTAATGGGTCAGCGGACGGCCCGCCGTTAATGTTCAGATCAGGATCTTGCCATGGCGCACGAAGGTCGGCTTGACCACTCGCACCGGGTACCACTTGCCGCGGATTTCCACCTCGGCCCGGTCACCGGTGGCCATGGGCACGCGGGCCAGGGCAATGGATTTGCTCAGCGTAGGCGAGAAACTACCACTGGTGATCTCCCCTTCGCCAATCCCGGACACACGGACCACCTGATGCGCGCGCAATACGCCACGCTCCTCGAGCACCAGGCCGACCAGTTTCTCCTTCACGCCCTGTTCGATTTCCGCGAGCAGGCCGCTGCGGCCGATAAATTCGCGCCCGGCCGGCTCCCAGGCGACGCTCCAGCCCAGGTTGGAGGTCAACGGGGTATGGGCTTCATCGATATCCTGGCCATACAGGTTCATGCCGGCTTCCAGGCGCAGCGTATCGCGGGCGCCCAGGCCACTCGGGGCGATACCGGCGCCGACCAGGTCGTTGTAGAACGCCGGGGCCTGTTCGCCCGGAAGAATGATTTCCAGCCCGTCTTCCCCGGTATAGCCGGTGCGGGCGATGAACCAGTCACCGTCGGCGAGGCCTTCGAAGGGGCGCAGCTCGCGGATCAGCGCGGCCCGCGAGGCGCTGAGCAGGGCAGCGACCTTTTCTCGGGCGTGAGGCCCCTGGATGGCGAGAATGGCCAGTTCAGGCCGCGCCTTGAAATTCACCTTGAAGCCTTCGCTGCGGGTCTGCAGCCAGGCCAGCACCTTGTCGCGGGTGGCGGCATTGGCCACCAGGCGATAACCGTCTTCGGTGCGGTAGGCGATGAGATCGTCAATGACCCCGCCCTCGGCATTGAGCAGCGGGCTGTAGAGGGCCTTGCCGGGGGTTTCCAGGCGCGTCACGTCGTTGGCCAGCAGGTGCTGCAGCCAGGGCGTGGCGGCGCAGCCATCGATATCGATGACCGTCATGTGGGAAACATCGAACACCCCGCAATCACTGCGCACCTGGTGGTGCTCCTCGACTTGCGAGCCGTAGTGCAGGGGCATGTCCCATCCGCCGAAATCGACCGTCTTGGCGCCGAGCGCCAGGTGCAGGTCATACAGAGGCGTACGCTGTCCCATGGGTTTCTCCTTCCGGGCGTGGCGAGGCGGCGGCGGTCGGCGATGTTCAAGCATCACCTGTTCTTGTAGGACCCGTCGCTGCGAATGCCGCGCATTGTAGCCGCAAGGGAGCTGCGTGACACCCTCAGCGCGGATGCCCCGGACGATGGGCCGAGCGGCGGATCAGGCCGATCACCGGCAGCAGGCCGACCAGTACCAGGGTCAACGCTGGCAGCGAAGCACGCGCCCATTCGCCCTCGCTAGTCATCTCGAACACGCGCACGGCCAAGGTGTCCCAGCCAAACGGGCGCATCAACAAAGTCGCCGGCATCTCCTTGAGTACATCGACGAATACCAGCAGGGCGGCACTGAGGGCGCCGGGCACCAGCAACGGCAGATACACCTTGAAAAACAATCCTGGGCCACCGACCCCGAGGCTGCGCGACGCTTCCGGAAGCGATGGGCGGATCCGCTCCAGGCTGCTCTCCAGCGGACCATAGGCCACAGCGATGAACCGCACCAGATAAGCCAGCAACAATGCCGACAAGCTTCCCAGCAACATCGGTTTGCCAGCCCCACCCAACCACTGGGACAGCGGCACTACCAGCTCGTTGTCCAGGTAGCTGAACGCCAACATGATCGACACGGCCAGCACCGAGCCGGGCAAGGCGTACCCCAGGTTGGCCAAGCCGACCCCGGCGCGGATACCAGCGATCGGGGCCTGCCGCCTGGCGAACGCCAGCAGCATGGCCACGCTGACCGTGATCAACGCCGCCATGGCACCGAGGTACAGGGTGTGCATGACCAGGCCGAGATAACGCTCGTCGAGGTCGTGCCGACCCCGCTGCCAGAGCCACGCCAGCAACTGCAGCATCGGGATGACGAAGGCACAGGCGAACACCAGCAGGCACCAGACACTGGCAGCCAACGCCTTGATACCCCGCAAGTGATAAAGCGCCTGTGCCCTCGGGCGTTCGTTGCCACTGCGGCTGGCCCCTCGGGCCCTGCGCTCGCCATACAGCACCAGCATCACGGCCAGCAACAGCAGGCTGGCCAGTTGCGCCGCGCTGGACAGGCTGAAGAAGCCGTACCAGGTCTTGTAGATGGCTGTGGTAAAGGTGTCGAAATTGAATACTGCCACCGCGCCGAAATCGGCCAGGGTCTCCATCAATGCCAGGGCGATGCCGGCGCCGATGGCCGGCCGCGCCATGGGCAAGGCCACCCGCCAGAACGCCTGCAGCGGTGACAGCCCCAACACCCGCGCCGCCTCCATCAAGCCCTTGCCCTGGGCCAGGAACGCTGTGCGCGCCAGCAGGTAGACGTAGGGGTAGAACACCAGCACCAATACCGTGATCACGCCACCGGTGGAGCGCACCCTGGGCAGGCGCATGGGCCCGAACACCTCGCGCAGCGCAGTCTGCACGGGGCCTGCAAAATCGAGCAGGCCGACGAAGACGAACGCCAGCACATAGGCCGGGATGGCGAACGGTAACATCAAAGCCCAGTCCAGCCATCGCCGACCGGGGAATTCGCAGAGGCTGGTGAGCCAGGCCAAACTCACCCCCAGCACGGTCACGCCAAGACCTACGCCGACCACCAGGGTCAGGGTGTTGCCCAGCAGGCGACTCATCTGGGTGTCGAGCAGGTGCGACCAAATCTGCATGTCGACCGACTGCCATGACAACAGCAAGACGCTGAGCGGCAGCAAGACCAGGGCGGCAACCATGAAGACCGGCAGGTACCAGCGGCGTTGGGGGGTGTGAGGCAAATCGAAGGTCTCGATGGCTGAGCGATAGCATCGCGGGGCAAGCCCGCTCACACGTCCGCATGGTTCGTGGGAGCGGGCTTGCCCCGCGATCGGTTCTCAAGGATAAGGCGGTGGACTCAGTTCCAGCCAGCCCGATCCATCAAGCGAATGGCTTCGGCCTGGCGCTTGCCAGCGACTTCTACCGGAATGCTGTCGGCCTTGAAGCTACCCCAGGCCGCCACTTCCGCCGATGGCTTCACCTTCGGGTTGGCCGGGAATTCCTGGTTGATGTCGGCAAACAGCTTCTGCGCCTCCTCGCCGGTCATCCACTCCACCAGTTTCTTTGCCGCTTCCGGATGCGGCGCATGCTTGGTCAGGCCGATGCCCGACAGGTTGACGTGCACACCGCGGTCACCCTGGTTGGGCCAGAACAGCTTCACCGGCAGATCGGGCTTTTCCTTGTGCAGGCGCCCGTAGTAATAGGTGTTGACGATGCCCACGTCGCACTGGCCGGCGGCAATGGCCTGAAGCACTGCGGTGTCGTCGGAGAACACGTCGGTGGACAGGTTGTTGACCCAGCCCTTGATCAGTTTCTCGGTCTCGGCCTCGCCGTGGTTCTCGATCAGGGTGGCGGTCAGCGACTGATTGTAGACCTTCTTCGCCGTGCGCAGGCACAGGCGGCCTTCCCAGTGCTTGTCGGCCAGGGCCTCGTAGGTGGTCAGCTCGGTGGGTTTGACCCGGTCGGTGGAGTAGGCGATGGTCCGTGCGCGCAGGCTCAGGCCAGTCCAGTCGTGGGACGAGGCGCGGTACTGCGGCGGAATGTTCTGGTCGATGGTGGCCGACTTGATCGGTTGCAGGATGCCCATCTGCTCGGCTTGCCAGAGGTTGCCGGCATCGACGGTGAGCAGCAGGTCGGCCACGCCGTTCTCGCCCTCGGCCTTGATGCGCTGCATCAAGGGGGCTTCCTTGTCGGTGATGAACTTGATCTTGACGCCGGTCTTGGCGGTGTAGGCGTCGAACACCGGCTTGATCAGCTCGTCGATGCGCGAGGAGTACACCACCACTTCTTCCGCCGCCTGGGCGGTGCCGCCGAACAGAGTGAGGGCCAAAGCGGCCAGTAGGGGCTTGCGGGGCAACATCGGGGGTACTCCTCGCTGGGTTGAGAGGTGCAAATGGTAGTGAATCCCATTTTCCCGCTCATCTGCTTAGCCGTTACTGGATGTTGCAAGGGGCTGCTGCGCAGCCCCAGCGACCCTCAGGCCTTGGCCAACTCCGGCAGGTCCCCGGACAACCCCAATGCCTGGCGCACGAACAGCGCCTTGGCCTCCGGCATCTGCTCCACCAGCTTCAACCCACTGTTGCGCAACCAGCGCAGCGGCAACGGGTTGGCCTGGAACAACCGCTCGAAGCCCTCCATTGCTGCCATCAGCGCCAGGTTGTGCGGCATGCGCCGCCTTTCGAAGCGGCTCAGCACCTTCACATCGGCCAGGCGCTCGCCGCGCTCGCTGGCACGCACCAGCTCTTCGGCCAGCACGGCGGCATCGAGGAAGCCCAGGTTGACCCCCTGCCCCGCCAGCGGATGGATGGTGTGGGCGGCGTCGCCGATCAGCGCCAGCCCTTCATCGACGTAGCGCTTGGCATGGCGCTGGCGCAGCGGCACGCAGACCCGCGGATCAGCCTCGAGCACGTCCCCCAGACGGCCTTCAAAGGCACGCTCAAGCGCCTTGCGAAACGCCGCGTCGTCCAGCGCCATGGCCTGCTCGGCCTGCTCCGGCGTGGTCGACCAGACAATCGAGCACCAGTCCTGGCGGCCATCACGCGACAGCGGCAGGAACGCCAGCGGGCCTTCGTCCGTAAAACGTTGCCAGGCCGTGGCACGGTGCGCCTCGCTGCAACGCACGCTGGTGACGATAGCGTGGTGCAGGTAATCCCATTCGCGAGTTTGGCAGCCCGCCAGGCGACGCACCGCCGAGTTGGCGCCATCAGCGGCGACCACCAGCGGCGCGCGCAGCTTGCGACCATCGGCCAAGGTCACCAGCCATTCGTCGCCGGAGCGGCGTAACTGCTCCAGGCGGGCATTGGCCAGCAGCCCGACATCGCTGTCGTGCAGACGCTCCAGCAGGCCGTCCTGGACCACACGGTTCTCGACGATATGCCCCAGCACCTCGGCATGCACGCTGGCCGCGGAAAAATGAATCTCGCCGGTGCCGCTACCATCCCAGACGTGCATGTCCGAGTAGGGCGAAACCCGGCGCCGGGCGATGCCCTCCCAGGCGCCCAGGCGCTCGAGAATGCGCTGGCTGGCGGCCGACAGGGCACTGACCCTGGGTTCGAAAGGCGCCTCGCCGTCAAACGGCTTGACCGACAAAGGACCGCCGTCGAGCAGGAGCACCTCCAGGCCACTGTGGCGCAAGGCCAGGGCCAGGGCGCTGCCGACCATGCCGGCACCGACAATCAACAGATCTGCGCGCATTTCCATGCCTTACGCCTGCCTCGCTTGCGGCTTGAGCCGCACGTATAAAGTTTTGTCGACCCGCGCCACCAGCTCGCCGGCGCCATCGCGGATCTCCACCTGCAACCGCGGCAGGTACTTCTTGCCGCTGGCGGTCTGCTGGCGGATCTCGTCGAGCAGCGCGTCGTCGACGTGGAACTGGGCATACACCGGGCCCTTGCCCGGCGAGATGAAATCGATGGAGGCGGCCTTGTCCCAGACGATGTACTCGCGCCCCAGTTGCTCGATCAGCAGCAGCATGTAGAACGGGTCGACCATCGCGTACAGGCTGCCACCGAACTGGGTGCCGACGTAGTTGCGATTCCACCGCGTCAGCTTCATGCGCACCTTGACGCTGCGCATGTCCGGGCTGATTTCCTGGATGTGGATGCCGGCGCCCAGGTAGGGCGGGTAGACGTTCAGCAACCAGCGCAGCATCCGCGCTCGCCGTGCGAGCCGGCGCGCAGCGCTCATGGGCGGCCCCGCAGGTCGGGGCGGGTACCCAGGCCCATGGCCTGGCGGGCGAACCAGCTTTTCGCCGGCGGCAGCAGGTCCAGCCCGAGCAGGCCGATGTTGCGCCCGGCCGCCAGCAGCGGCTGGTTGCTGCCGAACACACGGGTGACCTGGTCGGAGAAGCCGATGGTCAGGGCCTGGTCGAGGCGCTGGCGCTGGTGATAGGCCTGCAGCGAACCCAGGTCACCGGGCAACGCCGGGCCGGCTAGTAGCGCATCCGCCAGCGACTGCACATCACGCAGCGACAGGTTGAAGCCTTGGCCTGCGATAGGGTGCAGGCTATGGGCGGCATTACCCAGCACCACCAGGTGCGGGCGCACCTGCTCCTCGGCCTCCACCAGCGCCAGCGGGTAGAGATGGCGGGCTCCGACCTGGCGCAAGGCACCGAGGCGGTAGCCAAAGGCTTCCTGCAGCTCGCGCAGGAAGCTGCGCTCGTCGAGCTCGGCCAGGCGTTTGGCGTCCATCCCCTGACGGGTCCATACCAGCGCGCAGCGGTTGTCCGCCAGCGGCAGCAGGGCCATCGGCCCTTGCTCGGTGAAGCGCTCGAACGCCTGCCCGGCATGGGCCTCGCCTGGGGTGATGTTGGCGATCAGCGCGCTCTGGTCATACGGCGTGTGGCGCACATGGATGCCCAACTGCTCGCGCAGGCCCGAACGGCCACCATCGGCCAGCACCGCCAGGTCGCATTCCAGCGTGGTGTCGTCGTCCAGCTGCAGCCGATAGCCACCGGCGATGGCCTGCATCGCCTGCACTTGCGCCGGGCAGCGCCAGCTGACCACCTCGTTGTCGATGGCCTGCCACAGGCACTGGCCGAGCCAGGCGTTCTCCACCACATAGCCAAGCGCCGGCACGCCTTCCTCCAGCGCATCCAGGCGCGTGGCGCCGAAGCGGCCACGGTCGGACACCTGGATCTGCCGGATCGGCTCGGCGCGGCGGCTGATGGCCTGCCACAACCCCAGCCGCTCGTAGATCTGCCGGGTGCCGAAGGACAGCGCCGAAGAACGCGCGTCGTAGCTGGGCTGGAAGCTGTCGCCCGGGGCGAACGGCTCGATCAGCAGTATCGTCCAGCCACGCGCCTTGGCCGCGGCCTGCAGCGTCAGGGCCAGGCTGGCGCCCACCAGGCCGCCACCGATGATCGCCAGGTTGACCCGGTTCATGCGGCGTCCTTGCGGGCTTCGTGCATCAGCGCCTCGATCTCGGCGACCGTGCGCGGCACGCCTGAAGTGAGGATTTCACAGCCTTGTCTGGTTACCACCACGTCGTCCTCGATCCTTACGCCGATGCCGCGCCATTTCTTCGCCACGGCCTGGTTGTCGGCCGCGATATAGATGCCCGGTTCGACGGTCAACGCCATGCCCGGCTCGAGCACGCGCCACTGGCCACCGACCTTGTATTCGCCCACGTCGTGCACGTCCATGCCCAGCCAATGCCCGGCGCGGTGCATGTAGAAGGCACGGTAGGCCTCGCTGTCGATCAGCGCCTGCACCTCGCCCTTGAGCAGGCCCAGCGTCACCAGCCCTTCGGTGATCACCCGCACGGTCGCCTCGTGGGCATGGTTCCAGTGCTTGCCCGGGGCGATCTCGGCGAACGCCGCGGCCTGGGCCGCGAGCACCAGCTCGTAGATGGCCTTCTGTTCCGGCGAGAAGCGCCCGCTGACCGGGAAGGTGCGGGTAATGTCGCTGGCGTAGCAGTCGATCTCGCAACCGGCGTCGATCAGCACCAGGTCACCGTCCTTGAGCGGCGCATCATTCTGCTGATAGTGCAGGATGCAGCCATTGCGCCCGGCGGCGACGATCGAGCCGTAGGCCGGCATCTTCGCCCCACCCTTGCGGAACTCGTAGTCCAGTTCGGCTTCCAGGCTGTACTCATGCAGCCCTGCCCGGCAGGCCTGCATGGCGCGCACATGGGCACGGGCGGAGATCGCCGCGGCCTCGCGCATGACCTTCACTTCCGCCGCCGATTTATACAGGCGCATGTCGTGCAGCAGATGATCCAGGGCAACGAACTCGTTCGGCGGCTGGGCGCCCAGGCGCGCCTTGGAGCGGATCACGTTGATCCACTCCATCAGCCGGCGATCGAACTCGGGGTTGCCACCCATGTTGCTGTAGACCCGCTCGCGGCCTTCGATCAAGCCGGGGAGGATTTCGTCGATATCGCTGATGGGGAAGGCATCGTCGGCGCCGAAATCACGCACCGCGCCTTCCTGGCCGGCCCGCAGGCCGTCCCACTGCTCGCGCTCTGGATTGCGCTCGCGGCAGAACAGCACGTACTCGCCATGCTCGCGGCCCGGGATCAGCGCGATCACCGCCTCGGGTTCGGGGAAGCCGCTCAGGTACTGGAAATCGCTGTCCTGGCGATAGACATGCTCGACGTCGCGGTTACGAATGGCGACTGCGGCGGCAGGCAGGATGGCGATGCTGTTGGGGACCATCTGCGCCATCAGCGCCTTGCGCCGACGGGCGTACTCCGCCTTGGGTATGTGGCTCATGGGCAAACGACCCCGATCAGATCAGTGCAGCGATGGCTTTGGCGCGGGCGCTTCGGGCTTGGCCAGCTCGGTGTACAGCAGCAGCGGGGCGACGCGCAGGTACTCCATGACTTCCATGTAGTCGCTTTCGCCGTCCTCGGATTCTTCCAGCGCTTCCTGGACCTGCGAGATGGCCACCAGGTCCTGGAGCACTTCCTTGGCATCGGTGGACAAGTCCTTGCCACCGGCGTTCAGGCCGAAACCGGTGATGAAGCCCTGGCACCACTGGCCCAGTGCGGTGGCGCGGTCGCTGAGTGCGGCATCATCGGAAGGCAACAGCAGGACGATGGCGACGTCGTCGCCGGTCAGCTCGGCCTTGACCATCTCTTGCAGGCCGACCAGGGCGTTGCGGACAGTGTCACCGGGCTCGGTCTCGAGCAGCTGGGCGGCGTCGGCCAGCCAGGCATCGGCATCGAAGCCGGCGCCGGCGCAGCTGCGGCCGATCAGCAGGCCATGCAGCTCGGCGGGGGTGACTGGGTGGCCATTGCTCGAAAGCAACATGGCGAAGGCAATGTAGGGCGATTGGGTATTGGGCATGGGCAGCTAGGCGCCAGACGGCGCAATGACTAGAATGGAGACCTTGTATCCTAGCACCGGCAGGCGCGCCAAGACCATCGGCACTGGCCGTCGCGCCCTTGGGGCAGGCATGATCGCCAGGCGAGTCAAGGAATCGAGTGCAATCCATGCAAGAGAACGACCTGCAAGCGCTGATGAGCCGGTTCGAGTTGCTGATCGAACGGGTCGAGCAACTAAAGCGGCAAAACGCACTCTTAGTAGCTCAGGAACGATCCTGGCGCGAGGAGCGCGCCCACCTGATCGAAAAGAACGAGATCGCCAAACGCAAGATCGAATCGATGATCCTGCGCCTCAAGGCCCTGGAGCAAGACTCATGAGTTCAAGCAATAGCGTCACCGTCCAGATCCTCGACAAGGAATACTCGATCATCTGCCCGCCCGAGGAGCGCAACAACCTGGTCGGTGCCGCCCGTTACCTGGATGGCAAGATGCGCGAGATCCGCAGCAGCGGCAAGGTGATCGGCGCCGACCGTATCGCCGTGATGGCCGCGCTGAACATCACCCATGAGCTGCTGCACCGTCAGGAACGTCCCGAAGTGGCCAGCGGCGGCACCACCCGCGAACAGGTGCGTGACCTGCTGGAGCGGGTCGACCAGGCGCTCTCCGACGATCCGGTTAGCAAAAGCGACTGAGATTGGTATACTGGCGCCACTCCCTGGGGGATGCGCCAGTCGGTTATGTCCCTGAGCCGATACGCACAACCACGGGGGTTGCACGCTGGGGCCGGTGTGCATGTCCGCCCGACGGAAAGCCTTAACGCCCCCTGCAATCTCCACCTTGAACTTTCGGGTTCAAGGGCTACACCGATAGCGGTCTTGTCGGGGAGCCTGCTTTCAGAACTGCCCGCCTCCAACGGCGGGCTTTTCGTTTCTTCAGGGATCGCCCGTGCCATGACCGACACCGCGCCGCTCACCCGCCCCCAGCTTCGCCGTCTCCTGCGCAACGCCCGCCGCGCCCTCACACCCGCCCAGCAACGCCAGGCCGCCGAAGGCCTCTATCGCCAGTTGGCGCAGCATCCACTGTTCCGCCGCGCCCGACACATCGCCCTGTACCTGCCCAATGACGGCGAGATCGACCCGCGCCTGCTGCTGCGTGAAGCGCACAGACGCGGCAAGTGTGTCTACCTGCCGGTGCTGCACGCCTGGCCCGCCACGCGCATGGTGTTCCAGCGTTTCGAGCCAGGCGAGAAGCTGCGCCCCAACCGGTTCGGCATCGCGGAACCGGTGGTGGAGCGCAAACGCCAACGGCCGATCTGGGCGCTGGACCTGATCCTGCTGCCGCTGGTCGGTTTCGATGAGAGGGGGGGGCGCCTGGGCATGGGCGGGGGCTTCTATGACCGCAGCCTGGCCTACCAGGGCCGGCGCAAGGCCTGGAAAAAACCATTGCTGCTGGGGCTGGCGCATGAATGCCAGAAGGTGGAGCGGCTCAACCAGGCAAGCTGGGATGTACCGTTGCAAGGCACGGTGTCAGACCGTGGTTGGTACCTGGCGGCGAAATGAACCCGCGATCAGCGGTGCTGTTGCTGCGCCGGATCGACGGGCGCCTGCTGATAGGCGGCATCGAGCTTGCGCTCCCACAAACCTTGCGCGTAACCGGTGGTAACCACGCCCAGGCCGAAGATGAAGGCCAGGATCCAGAGCAGGTCCGGTTTACGTTGTTTCATTGATTGCCCCCCCAAGAACAACTGTCCAGGCTCGGCGGCTTTCTTGATGGCTGCCGGAGCGTATAGCTTAAAATCGGCGCATTTTCCGACAACATGAGTCGCTAGGCAAACGTTGACGCCAACCGACTGTCGGTTTCATGCAACGAGTTATTTCAAACTCTTTCAGGAGCAGCATCCATGGCCTACTGGCTGATGAAATCCGAGCCCGACGAGCTCTCCATCGAAGCCTTGGCACGCCTGGGCAGCGCCCGCTGGGACGGAGTACGCAACTACCAAGCACGCAATTTCCTGCGGGCCATGAGCGTAGGCGACGAGTTCTTCTTCTACCACTCCAGCTGCCCGCAACCAGGGATCGCCGGCATTGCCCGGATCAGCGCCGCGGCCTACCCGGACCCGACTGCCCTCGACCCGCAAAGCCACTACCACGACGCCAAGGCCAGCGCCGAGAAGAACCCGTGGAGCGCGGTGGATGTCGAGCATGTGCAGACCTTCCGCCAGGTACTCGGCCTGGGCCTGCTCAAGCAGCAGGCGGCACTGGAGGAACTGCCACTGGTGCAAAAGGGCAGCCGCCTGTCGGTGATGCCGGTGACCGCCGAACAATGGACCGCGATCCTCGCGCTGAGCTGATTGTGCGTCTATTGTCAGGGGTTTGATCAATATCAACGCGCCAGGATGCGCGTCGCGCCAGGATAAGGCGTGCAAGCCGCAGGATGCAGACCGATGAATCGAAAAGCCCCCAGAATCTTCGCCTCCGCCCTTGTATTGCTGTTGCTGGCGGCAGGCGGGCTGGGTTACTGGAAGTCCCTTCACGACCGCCTGCCCGAAGGCCTGAGCATGGGCAACGGGCGCCTCGAATCCACCGAAGTACAGATCGCCAGCAAGGTCCCCGGGCGCCTGGCCGAGGTGCTGGTCGATGAAGGCGACAAGGTCACCCGCGGCCAACTGCTCGCCCGCATCGACACCCGCACCATGGAGGCCCAGCGCAGCCAGGCCGAGGCCGAGGTACTGCGCGCCCGCGAGAACTACGCCGCTGCCCAGGCCAGCGTGCAATTGCGCCAGAGCGAACTGCTGCTGGCCAGCCAGGAGCTCAAGCGCGTGCGCGAAATCTACCAGCGCAAGTTCGCCAGCCAGCAACTGCTCGACCAGCAACAGGCACGCTACGACACCGCCACCTCAGCCGTGGTCGCCGCCCGCGCCCAGCTGGCGGCGATCAAGGCGGCCATTGGCGCCGCCGAGGCACAGGTGGCCCAGCTTACCAGCGAGATCGACGACAGCAGCCTGCGTGCCCCCATCGACGGCATCATCCAGCTGCGCCTGGCCGAGCCTGGCGAGGTGCTCGGTGCCGGTGGCCGGGTGCTGATGCTGATCGACCCCAGCGACCAGTACATGAACCTCTACCTGCCCGCCGCCACCACCGGCCGGCTGACCGTGGGCGACCAGGCGCGGATCGTGCTCGACGCCCTGCCCGAGCAGGCCCTGCCGGCGAAGATCGCCTTTGTCGCGGCCAAGGCGCAGTTCACGCCGAAACAGGTCGAGACCCGTGACGAGCGGCAAAAGCTGGTGTTCCGGGTCAAGCTGCGTCTGACCGAGCCGAGCGCCGTGCCCCAGGCCAAGCCGGGCATGCCCGGCGCCGGGTACGTGCGCACCGCCGACGTGGGCTGGCCGGCCAACCTGCAATGAACGCGGCGACAGCGCTGCAGGCCGACGGTGTCAGCCACCGCTATGGCGATCTGCAGGCCCTGCACCCCCTCGCATTCAGCCTGCCGGCCGGCACCCGCTGCGGCCTGATCGGCCCGGATGGCGCCGGCAAGTCGACCCTGCTCGGGCTGATTGCCGGGGTCAAGCGCCTGCAACAGGGTGAGTTGCAGGTGCTCGGCGGTTCGATCCGCCAACGCCGCCACCGCACCGCGCTGTACCCCAAGGTCGCATTCATGCCCCAGGGCTTGGGCAACAACCTGTACCCGGAGCTGTCGATCCGCGAGAACATCCGCTTCTTTGCCACCCTGTTCGGCCTCGGCCGCGCCGAATGCGAGCAACGCATGGCCAGCCTGCTGCGCGCCACCGACCTCGAACGTTTCGCCGAGCGCCCGGCTGGCAAGCTGTCGGGCGGCATGAAGCAGAAGCTGGGATTGTGCTGCGCGCTGATCCACGAGCCGGACCTGCTGATCCTCGACGAGCCGACCACCGGCGTCGACCCGCTGTCGCGGCGGCGCTTCTGGGAACTGGTCGAACAGGTGCGCGCCCAGCGTCCGCAGCTGACCCTGCTGGTGGCCACCGCCTACATGGAGGAAGCCGAGCAGTTCGAGCACTGCCTGATGCTTGATGCCGGTCGCCTGCTGGCTGCGGGCCTGAGCCGTGAGCTGGCCGCGGCCACGCCCAGTGGCAAGCTCGATGATGCCTTTACCCACTTCCAGGGAGCCGGCCGCGAGCAGCCTGAGCCGCTGCGGATTCCGCCACGCCAGGTGGATGATGGGCCGGTCGCCATCGAGGCCCACGACCTGACCTTGCGCTTCGGCGACTTCACCGCGGTCAACAAGGTCAGCTTCGCCATCGGTCGCGGCGAGATTTTCGGCTTCCTCGGTTCCAACGGCTGCGGCAAGACCACCACCATGAAGGTGCTCACCGGCCTGATGCCGGCCAGCGAAGGCAGCGCCAGCCTGCTCGGGCGCCCGGTGGATGCCGGTGACCTGGCCACGCGCAAGCGGGTCGGTTTCATGTCCCAGAGTTATTCCCTGTACGGCGAGCTGAGCGCCCGGCAGAACCTCGAGTTGCACGCTCGTCTGTTCGACCTGGCCAAGGCCGACAGCGCGCCGCGCATCGCCGAACTCATCGAGCGCTTCGACCTTGGCAACATCGCCGACCAGCCTTCCGGCGCCCTGCCACTGGGCCTGCGTCAGCGCCTGTCGCTGGCCGTGGCAGTGCTGCACCGCCCGGAAGTGCTGATCCTCGATGAACCGACCTCGGGCGTCGATCCGGCGGCCCGCGACGATTTCTGGCGGCTGCTGGTGGAGTTGTCCCGCGAACAGGGCGTGACCATCTTCCTGTCCACCCACTTCATGAACGAGGCCCTGCGCTGCGACCGCATCTCACTGATGCACGCCGGCCGGGTGCTGGCCTGCGACACCCCGCAGGCCCTGCAAATCCAGTTCGGCGGCGACACCTTGGAAGACGCTTTCGTGCGTTGCCTCGAACAGGCCCAGGACGCGCCCACCCAGACACAAGCCGACACCACGCTGGAACAGGCCGCTGCCCCAGCGACCGCCCTGCGCCAGGCATTCAGTCTGCGCCGCCTGCTGGCCGTCGCCAGTCGCGAAGGCAAAGAGCTGCTGCGCGACAAGGTGCGCCTGGCCTTCGCCCTGGCAGGGGCATTGTTCATGATGGTGATCTTCGGCTATGGCATCTCGCTGGATGTGGAAAACCTCGCCTTCGCCGTGTACGACCAGGACCAGAGCCCGCAGAGCCGCGCCTACCTGGAGGCCTTCCGTGGCTCACGCTACTTCGCCGAGCAGCCGCCGATCCGCGATGCCCGCCAGCTGCACCAGCGCTTGCAGCGCTCGGAGATCAAGCTGGCCCTGGAGATCCCGCCAGGCTTTGGCCGCGATTTGCATGCCGGGCGCCAGCCGGTGGTTGCGGCCTGGCTTGACGGTGGCATGCCGTTTCGCGCCGAAACCAGCCGCAACTATGTCGAAGCCGTGCACCAGGCCAACCTCGAACAGCTCGCGGCCCTCGGCCCGAACCCTGTCTCGCGCCAGCAGCCGGTACGCCTGGAAACACGCTTTCGCTACAACCAGGACGTGGTCAGCGTGAACGCCATCGGCCCCGGCGTCATGGCGCTGATCCTGGCCTTCATCCCGGCCATGCTGACCGCGCTGGGCATCGTGCGGGAAAAGGAACTGGGCTCGATCACCAACTTCTACGCCACGCCCCTGACCCGCCTGGAGTTCCTGCTCGGCAAGCAGGCGCCCTACCTCGCGGTAAGCCTGGTCAACCTGGCGCTGCTGGTGGCAATGAACCGCTGGCTGTTCGGCGTGCCGCTCAAGGGCAGCCCGCTGGCACTGGCCTGCGGTGGCCTGGCCTACCTGCTGGCGACCACCAGCCTGGGCCTGCTGATCTCGGCGTTCACCCGCACGCAGATCGCGGCGATCCTCGGCACTCTGATCATCACCAGCCTGCCGACCATCCAGTTCTCCGGCCTGATCGTTCCGCGCTCGTCGCTGGACGGCGCGGCAGCGCTGATGGGCCAGCTGTTCCCGGCCGGCTACTTCCTCGACATCGCCGTCGGCACCTTCACCAAGGCCTTGGGCCTGCGCGAACTGTGGCCGCAGTGCCTGGCGCTGCTGGGCTTCTTCGCCGCCTTCACCGGGCTGAGCCTGATCATGCTGAAAAAGCAGGAGGCCTGAGATGAGCCAGCTCTCCCATACCTTGCGCCTGGGCCTGAAGGAACTCACCAGCCTGCGCCATGACAGCGTGTTGCTGCTGTTCCTGCTGTACGCCTTCAGCGTGGCGATCTACATGCCCGCCGCAGGCTCGGTAATCGGCGTGCACAACGCCAGTGTCGCAGTGGTCGACGAAGACCACGGCGCCATCTCGCGCAAGCTCGCCGAGTCGCTGCAACCGCCCGAGTTCCAGCCCACCGTGGCACTGCCGGCGGATCGCCTTGACCAGGCCATGGACAGCGGCCAGTACACCTTCGTGATCAACGTGCCGGTGAACTTCCAGGCCGACCTGCTGGCCGGGCGTTCGCCGGAGCTGCAGGTCAACGTCGATGCCACGGCCATGAGCCAGGCCTTCATGGGCGCCGGCTACATCGGGCGGATCTTCGAACGCGAACTGCTGGAGTACGCAGGCCGCAGCACCAGCAGCCCTGCCCTGCTCAACCCGAAAGCCCTGTTCAACCCCAACCTCGAAGGCGGCTGGTTCCTGGCGGTGATCCAGATCGTCAACAACATCACCATCCTGGCCATCATCCTCACCGGCACCGCGTTGCTGCGCGAGCGTGAGCACGGCACCCTCGACCATCTGCTGGTGCTGCCGCTGACGGCACTGGAAATCATGCTGGCGAAGATCGCCAGCAACGCCCTGGTGGTGGTGGCCTGTACCTGGATTTCGCTGGAAGTGGTGGTCAAGGGCGCCCTGGGCGTGCCGCTGGCGGGCTCCATGGGGCTGTTCCTGGGGGTGACTGCGCTGTACCTGTTCGCCAGCACGGCACTGGGCATCTTCCTCGCCACCCTGGCGCGCTCGACACCACAGTTCGGCCTGCTGGCGATCCCGGTGATCATCCCGATGCTGCTGCTGTCGGGAGGCAGCACGCCGCTGGACAGCATGCCGCAGTGGCTGCAGTGGGTCATGCAGGGGTCGCCCTCGACCCATTTCGTCAGCCTCGGCGCGGCGATCCTGTTCCGCGACGCCGGGCTGAGCGTGGTCTGGCCGGACGTCGCGGCGCTGGCCGCGATCGGCCTGATATTCTTCGGCGTGGCCCTGGCGCGCTTTCGCCGCAGCCTCGCCGCCTGATCACTGCACGATCAGGTTGTTGAACAGCAGGTCCTCGACGATCGGCTTGCCCTCTTCGGACTCCATCACCTGCTGCACCTGTTTCAGGGCTTCCTGGCGCAGCTTTTCCTTGGCCTCGACGTTGCTCATGTTGTCCACGCCCTGCTGGGTGAACAGCGCCACCAGCTGGTTGCGGATCAGCGGTTCGTGGTGCTTGACCGCCGTGGCGGCGGCATCCCCGGTCACGCGCAGGGCGACGTCGGCCTTGTACACGCGCAGCTTGGGGCCGCCGTCGAGGGCGTAGTTGCCAACGAAGGGCGGGCTGAGGCTGATATAGGCGACCTTGGGCTCGCCTTCCTTTTCCTCGGCCATGGCCGCCGCCGGCAGCATCAGGGCCAGCACCATCAAGATCCACGCTTTCACGAATTCGCTCCTCATTACAGTTGCCGCCAGCTTACCCAGCGCGCCGGCCAAACCCAAGCCCGGGCTTATGCCGGCTCATCAGGGCCGACCATGCTCGTTGACCCTCGGGGCGGCCCTCCTACACTTATCGGCCACCACACGCAAAGGAATAGCCCTGATGAAAGCCTTGTTGTGCAAAGCCCTGGGCCCGGCGCGGGACCTGGTCCTGGAAGAGGTCGCCAGCCCCGTGCCGAAGAAGAACGAGATCCTCCTCGACGTGCACGCCGCAGGGGTCAACTTCCCCGACACCCTGATCATCGAGGGCAAGTACCAGTTCAAGCCACCGTTGCCGTTCTCACCGGGGGCGGAAGCCGCCGGCGTGGTAGCCGCGGTCGGCGAGAAGGCCGGCGCGTTCAAGGTTGGCGACCGGGTCATGGCCCTGACCGGCTGGGGCGCTTTCGCCGAGCAAGTGGCGGTACCGTTCTACAACGTGCTGCCGATGCCGGCGGACATGGACTTCACCACTGCCGCCGCGTTCGGCATGACCTACGGCACCTCGATGCACGCCCTCACCCAGCGCGGTCAGCTCAAGGCCGGTGAAACCCTGCTGGTGCTCGGCGCCTCGGGTGGCGTGGGGCTGGCGGCAGTGGAAATCGGCAAGGCCCTCGGGGCACGGGTGATTGCGGCGGCCAGCAGTGCCGAGAAGCTGGCGATCGCCAAGGCGGCCGGCGCCGACGAGCTGGTCGACTACAGCCAGGCCAGCCTCAAGGACGAGATCAAGCGCCTGACCGGCGGTCAGGGCGTGGATGTGATCTACGATCCGGTCGGTGGCGAGTTGTTCGATCAGGCTGTGCGCGGGCTGGCGTGGAACGGCCGGTTGCTGGTGGTGGGGTTCGCCAGCGGGACGATCCCGCAGTTGCCGGTGAACCTGGCGCTGCTCAAGGGCGCGGCGGTGGTCGGGGTGTTCTGGGGCGCCTTTGCCCAGCGCCAGCCGGAGGACAACGCCGCCAACTTCCGCCAGCTGTTCGCCTGGCATGCCGAGGGCAAGCTGAAACCGCTGGTGTCGCAGACCTACCCGCTGGCCGAGGGCGGCGCCGCGATCGAACGTCTGGGGCAACGCCAGGCAGCGGGCAAGCTGGTGGTAACGGTTCAGCGCTGACCTTTCTGCCCTGTCGCTGGCTCACAGTGACAGGGCCGACCCCGCAGTTCTTCTATTCATATTCCTAAACGGTAGTTCATAAACTTTTTATAAACGAATAGGGTATATCAACCGGACCACCGGACCAGCAAACGTCTGTCGCCATCAGCTGAGGCGACGCTTTCAACTTTGTGAGGTTAGGAATGGTCAGGATCACAATCACCCCAGTGCATAACGCCAGGGCATTGAGTGCAGCCAAGGAGCGGTACTGATGTCCAGCCAACCAACTACCCGATTCCACAGCGATCACGACAGCTCGCCGCTGCTGCTGCCGGCCAAGGTGCTGCGCAACGACGAAGAGGCCCTGCAGGCCGCCCGCGAACTGGCCGAGGTGGCCCGCCAGCAGGCCGCCAAACGTGACCAGCAGCGCAAGCTGCCATGGGCCGAGATCGAACAGTTCACCCGTAGCGGCCTGGGCAGCATCAGCGTGCCCAAGGCGTTCGGCGGCCCCGAGGTCTCGTTCGAAACCATCGCCGAAGTGTTCCGCCTGATCAGTGCCGCCGACCCGGCGCTGGGGCAGATTCCGCAGAACCAGTTCGGCATCCTGCAACTGGTGCGCCTTACCGCCACCCAGGCGCAGCAGGAAGCGATCTTCCGCGCCGTGCTCGACGGCTGGCGCATCGGCAATGCCGGCCCCGAGCGCGGGACCAAGGACACCCTGACACTCAAGGCACGCATTACCCGCGAGGGCGACGGCTATCGCATCAGTGGCGAGAAGTTCTACTCCACCGGCGCCCTGTACGCCCACTGGGTAGCGGTAAAAGCCCTGGACGATGAAGGCCGGCAACGCCTGGCCTTCGTCCGTCGCGGCAGCCCGGGGCTGCGCATCGTCGACGACTGGTCCGGCTTCGGCCAGCGCACCACCGCCAGCGGCACCGTGCTGCTCGACAAGGTGCCGGTGGACGCCGACCTGGTGGTGGACAACTGGCGCCTGCGTGAAGAGCCCAGCATCCAGGGCGCCGCCTCGCAGCTGATCCAGGCGGCCATCGACGCCGGCATCGCCGAAGCGGCCATCGAGGACACGATCCAGTTCGTGCGGGAGAAGTCCCGGCCCTGGATCGAGGCCAAGGTCGAACGCAACAGCGACGACCCCTATGTGATTGCCGACATCGGCCGCCTGAAGCTCGAACTGCATGCCGCCGAGGCCCTGCTGCGCAAGGCCGCCAGGGTGCTCGACGAGGTCAACGCCGGCGTGATCGATGCCGCCGCCGCGGCCCGTGCCTCGATCGCCGTGGCCGAAGCCAAGGTGCTCACTACCGAGATTTCGCTGCAGGCCAGCGAGAAGCTGTTCGAGCTGGCCGGCAGCCGCGCCAGCCTGGCCGAGTTCAACCTCGACCGGCACTGGCGCAACGCCCGCGTGCACACCCTGCACGACCCGGTGCGCTGGAAATACCACGCCGTCGGCGCCTACCACCTCAACGGCACCCTGCCTGCCCGCCATTCCTGGATCTGATATCGGCCCATCGCGGGGCAAGCCCGCTCCCACGCGCTCGCGTAAGGTCGGGCGTGCTCCGCGATGGGACCTGGAGAGCACAATGACTGCATCCATCATCACCACCGACGGCCAGGCCCTGGCCGTCGCCGACGAACTCGCCCACTACCTGCGCGAAGACAGCGCCCTGCGCGACCGCGAACGCCGCCTGCCCCATGCCGAACTCGAACATTTCGTGCAGTCCGGCCTGTGGGGCATCAGCGTGCCCAGGGCCTTTGGCGGCGCCGGCGTGTCCAGTGCCACCCTGGCCAAGGTCATCGCACGCATCGCCCAGGCCGACGCCTCGCTCGGGCAGATCCCGCAGAACCACTTCTACGCCCTGGAGGTGCTGCGGGTGAACGGCAGCGCCGAACAACAGCAACGGCTCTACGCCGAAGTGCTCGCCGGCCGCCGCTTCGGCAACGCCCTGGCCGAACTCGGCACGAAGAACGCCCACGAACGCACCACCCGCCTGAGCCGCGACGGCGACCATTACCGCATCGATGGCCGCAAGTTCTACTGCACCGGCGCGATCTACGCCCAGCGCATCCCGACCCTGGTGATCGACGAACAGGGCGTATCGCACCTGGCCTTCGTGCCCGCCGACAGCCCGGGCATCGAGGTGATCGACGACTGGAGCGGCTTCGGCCAGCGCACCACCGGCAGCGGCTCGGTGGTGTTCAACCATGTGCCGGTCCGCGCCGAAGACGTGGTGCCGTTCCAAAGCGCCTTCGAGCGCCCGACCACGGTCGGCCCCCTGGCGCAGATCCTCCATGCCGCGATCGACACCGGTATCGCCCGCGCCGCCTACGAGGACGCCCTGCACTTCGTGCGTACCCGCAGCCGACCCTGGATCGACTCTGGCCTCGACAAGGCCAGCGACGATCCACTGACTCTGAAGAGCTTCGGCCAACTGGCAATCCGCCTGCACGCCACCGAGGCCCTGCTCGAACGCGCGGGTGAAATCCTCGACATCGCCCAGGCCGACAGCAACGCCGAGACCCTGGCCGCCGCCTCGATTGCCGTCGCCGAGGCCCGGGCGATCAGCACCGAGATCTCCCTGGCCGCCGGCACCACCCTGTTCGAGCTGGCCGGCAGCCAGGCCACCCTGGCCGAGCACAACCTCGACCGCCACTGGCGCAACGCCCGGGTGCACACCCTGCACGACCCGGTGCGCTGGAAGTACCACGCCATCGGCAACTACTACCTCAACGACGAAAAACCGCCGCGCCGAGGGACCATCTGATGGCCAAGCAGATCCTGCTCAATGCCTTCAACATGAACTGCATCGGGCACATCAACCACGGTTTGTGGACCCACCCGCGGGACACTTCGACCCAGTACAAGACCCTCGACTACTGGACCGACCTGGCCCGCCTGCTGGAGCGGGGGCTGTTCGACGGGCTGTTCATCGCCGATATCGTCGGCACCTACGACGTCTATGGCCAGTCGCTGGACGTGACGCTCAAGGAGTCGATCCAGTTGCCGGTCAACGACCCGCTGCTGCTGGTCTCGGCCATGGCCGCCGTTACCAGGCATCTGGGCTTCGGCCTCACCGCCAACCTGACCTATGAAGCGCCTTACCTGTTCGCCCGGCGCCTCTCCACTCTCGATCACCTGAGCAACGGCCGGGTCGGCTGGAACATCGTCACCGGCTACCTCGACAGTGCCGCCCGGGCCATGGGGCTGGAACAGCAACCCGAGCACGACCGCCGCTACGACCAGGCCGACGAATACCTGCAGGTGCTGTACAAGCTGCTCGAAGGCAGCTGGGCCGACAATGCCGTGGTCGCCGACCGCGCGCAGCGCGTGTATGCCCGGCCGGACAGGGTGCGCAAGGTCGAGCACCAGGGCGAGTTCTACAAGGTCGAGGGCTATCACCTGTGCGAGCCTTCGCCGCAGCGCACACCGGTACTGTTCCAGGCCGGCAGTTCGGCGCGCGGTTTGGCCTTTGCCGGCAACCATGCCGAGTGCGTGTTCATCAGCGGCCAGGAAAAGGCCGCCACCCGCGCCCAGGTCGACAAGGTGCGCGCAGCGGCGCAAGCCGCTGGTCGCGACCCGCAGGCGGTCAAGGTATTCATGGGCATCACCGTGATCGTTGCCGCAACTGAAGACCAAGCCCACGCCCTGCACGCCGAGTACCTGCATTACGCCAGCGCCGAGGCAGGTGTTGCGCATTTCGCCAGTTCCACCGGTATCGACTTCTCACGCTACGAACTGGACGAACCCATCGGATTCGCCAAGGGCAATGCCATCCAGTCCGCCACCCGCCAATTGCAGGACAGCGCCTGGACTCGCCGCCGCCTGCTGGAGCAGCACGCCTTGGGCGGCCGCTACGTGACCCTGGTCGGCGACCCCGGGCAGGTGGCCGAGCAACTGATCGGCTGGCTCGACGACACCGGCCTGGACGGCTTCAACCTGACCCGCACCGTCACCCCGGAAAGCTTCGAGGCCTTCATCGACCTGGTAGTACCCGAACTGCAACGCCGTGGCCGCTACAAGACTGGCTACGCCGAAGGCACCCTGCGCGAGAAGCTGTTCGCCAGCGACCATCCGCACTTGCCCGCCGACCATCCCGGATCCTCCTACCGCAACACCCCCACCCCTGCCCCGACTGGAGCCCTGCACCATGCTTGAAAAACTGTTCCGGCCCGTCGCGGCCATCGCCCTGGGCCTCGGCCTGTCCGCCGCCGCCTTCGCCGCGGAGCCACTGAAGATCGGCACCACCGCCGCCTTCGCCATCCCGTTGGAAGCGGCGGTGGCAGAAGCCCACAAACAAGGCCTGGAGGTGAAGCTGATCGAGTTCAGCGACTGGATCGCGCCGAATGTCAGCCTCAACAGCGGCGACATCGACGTGAACTACTTCCAGCACATCCCCTTCCTGGAAAACGCCAAGGCCGCCGCCGGCTTCAACCTGGTCCCCTATGCACCGGGGATCATCAACAACGTCGGGCTGTACTCGAAAAAGTACAAAAGCTTTGCCGAGCTGCCCGAAGGCGCCAGCGTGGCCATCGCCAACGACCCGATCAACAGCGGTCGTGGCCTGCAACTGCTGGCCAAGGCCGGGCTGATCACCCTCAAGCAGGGCGTGGGCTACAAGGCCACCGAGGACGACATCATCGCCAACCCGAAGAAGATCAAAATTCTCCAGGTGGAAGCGGTGCAGTTGGTGCGCGCCTATGACGACGCCGACCTGGTGCAGGGCTACCCGGCCTATATCCGCCTGGCCAACACCTTTGACGCTACGTCGGCGCTGCTGTTCGACGGCCTGGAGAACAAGGAATACGTGATCCAGTTCGTCATCCGCCCACAGGAGAAAAACGACCCGCGCCTGGCCAAGTTCGTCGATATCTACCAACACTCGCCAGCCGTGCGCGCCGCCCTGGACAAGGCCCATGGCAAGCTCTACCAGGCCGGCTGGGAAGGCTGACATGGCCCAGGCCAGCGCCCTGAGGGCGCCCATCCCGCCCGCCGAACCGTGCAAGGCCGAGGAAACGGCCCTGCGCCCGGAAGTGAACCAGGCGCACATCCGCTTCATCGGCCTGGGCAAGACCTATCCGGGCCAGGCCCAACCAGCGCTGCAAGGCATCGACCTGAACATCCGCCGCGGCGAAATATTCGGCATCATCGGCCGCAGCGGTGCCGGCAAGTCTTCGCTGCTGCGCACCATCAACCGCCTGGAACAGCCCAGCCAGGGCCGGGTGCTGATCGACCAGGTGGATATCGCGCCGTTCGACGAGGACCGCCTGGTGGCCCTGCGCCGGCGCATCGGCATGATCTTCCAGCACTTCAACCTGATGTCGGCCAAGACCGTGTGGCAGAACGTCGAGCTGCCGCTGAAGGTGGCCGGCGTGGCCAAGGCCGAGCGCCAGCGCAAGGTACGCGAGCTGCTGGAGCTGGTGGGCCTTGCGGAAAAGCACCATGTCTACCCCGCGCAGCTGTCCGGCGGGCAAAAGCAGCGCGTCGGCATCGCCCGGGCGCTGGTGCATGACCCCGAGATCCTGCTGTGCGACGAAGCCACCTCCGCGCTGGACCCGGAAACCACTGCCTCGATCCTCGAGCTGCTGCGCGACATCAACCAACGCCTGGGCCTGACCGTGGTGCTGATCACCCACGAAATGGCGGTGATCCGCGATATCTGCCAGCGCGTGGTGGTGCTCGAGCGGGGCGAGATCGTCGAACAGGGCGAGGTCTGGCAAGTGTTCGGCACACCGCGCCACGACGTCACCCGTACCCTGCTCGCACCGCTGCAGACCAAGCTGCCGGCCGCCTTGCAAGCCAGTCTGCGTGCCCAGCCGGTCAGCCGCGACGCGGCTGTGGTGCTCAAGCTCGGCCTGGTGGGCGAGCCGGAACTGAGCGCCCTGTTCAGCGATCTGGGCGGACGCGTGCGGCTGCTCCAGGGCGGCGTCGAGACCATCGGCGAGCATGCCTTGGGGCAACTGATCCTGGCCGTGCGCGGCTCGCCGCTGGACACCCGCCAGTTGCTCGAACGCGCCCGCCGCTGGGCCGTGGATGTGGAGGTACTCGGCCATGTGGATTGATCGCCTGCTGCAAGGCTTGCTCGACACCCTGCTGATGGTCGGCGTGTCCTCGCTGGTCGCGCTGGTCGTCGGGGTACCGATGGCAGTGCTGCTGGTCACCAGCGACAAGGACGGGATCTTCGAGGCCGCCGCGCTGAACCGGGTGCTGGGCGCCATCGTCAACCTGTTCCGCTCGATCCCGTTCCTGATCCTGATGGTCGCGCTGATCCCCTTTACCCGCTTGGTGGTCGGCACCACCTATGGTGTGTGGGCCGCCGTGGTGCCGCTGACAATTGCCGCCACGCCGTTCTTCGCGCGCATCGCCGAGGTCAGCCTGCGCGAGGTGGACCACGGCCTGATCGAAGCGGCACAGGCCATGGGCTGCCGGCGCTGGCACATCGTCTGGCACGTGCTGCTGCCCGAGGCGCTGCCGGGGATCGTCGGCGGGTTCACCATCACCCTGGTGACGCTGATCAACTCCTCGGCCATGGCCGGGGCGATCGGTGCCGGGGGTTTGGGCGATATTGCCTACCGCTACGGCTACCAGCGCTTCGACAGCCAGATCATGCTGACCGTGATCGTGATGCTGGTGGCGCTGGTGGCGGTGATCCAGCTGGGTGGGGACCGTTTGGCCAAAGGTTTGAACAAGCGTTGAGCCCATCGCGGGGCAAGCCCGCTCCAACCAGTGGGAGCGGGCTTACCACGCGATACGGTGTCAGCCCCAGTGCAGCTCCGCCGCCGGCACCGGCCGCCCGAACCAGTACCCCTGCCCCAGCTGGCACTGCTGCTCCAGCAGGAACCGCGCCTGCTCGGCCTGCTCCACCCCTTCGGCATGCACCTGCATGCCCATGCTTCGCGCCAAGGCGATGATCACCCGCACGATGGCAATGTCGTCTTCATCGTGGGGCAGGCCTGCCACGAAGCCCTGGTCGATCTTCAGCTTTTGCACGGGCATGCGTTTGAGCCGCAGCAATGACGAATAACCTGTACCGAAATCGTCGATGGCCAAGGTCACGCCCAGCTCGCGCAGGCGATGCAGCTGTTCCAGGGCGACTTCTGGGTCTTCCATCACCGCGCTCTCTGTCACTTCGAGCTCGAGCAGCGACGGATCCAGCCCGGTATCGTGCAGCGCATCGGCCACCTGGCGGTACAGGTCACGCTGGCTGAACAGGCGACTGGAGATGTTCACCGCCACGAATGCCAGCTGCCGCCCTTCGGCCTGCCACTGCACCATCTGCCGACACGCTTGGTGCAGCACCCAGGCGTCGATTTCGGCAATCAGCCCGGTACGCTCGGCGATGGGGATGAACTCCCCGGGGGGGACCAGGCCACGCACGGGATGCTGCCAGCGCACCAGCGCCTCGACGCCGATCATCCGGGCGGTGAACAGGTCGTGCACCGGCTGGAAGAACACCCGCAGCTCCTGCTGTTCGAGCGCCCGACGCAATTCGCCGGCGGTCTCGACCCGCTGCTGGGCATGGGCGGTAAGCTCCTCGGTGTACAGCGCGTAGCAGGCGCGGCCATTGCTCTTGGCCTTGAACAGCGCCGAATCGGCGTTGCGCAGCAGCTGCTCGGCGCTCAGTGCATCGTTGGGGAACAGGCTGATGCCGATGCTGGCACTGATGAACAGGCGGTTGCCCTCGAAACAGAACGGTTCTTTCAAGCGCTCGATGATCGATTGCGCCAACTTGCCTGCCTGGCCGACCTGCTGACAGCTCTCGGCCAGCACGCCGAACTCGTCTCCCCCCAGGCGCGCCAGGGTCACACCGTTGCCCAGCACCTCGCGCAGGCGTTCGCCGACCAGCTTGAGCAGTTGGTCGCCAATGGTGTGGCCGAGGCCGTCGTTGATGCTCTGGAAGTGATCGAGGTCGAGCAGCAGCAAGGCGCAGCCGCGCTTGTTGGCCTGCGCCGCGGCCATCGCCTGCATGGCGCGATCATTGAACAGCAGGCGGTTGGGCAGACCGGTCAGCGGGTCGTGGTGAACGAGATAGGCCAGCTCCTGTTCGGTGTGCTTGATCACGCTGATGTCGCTGAACACTGCGACGTAATGGCTAAGCTCACCACTGTCGTCACGAATGGCGCAGATCGTCTGCCATTGCGGGTAGATTTCCCCGCTTTTACGGCGATTCCAGATTTCCCCGCTCCATTCGCCCTGCTCCGCCAGCGCGGCATAGATCTGCTGGTAGAACGGCGCCCCATGCCGCCCTGACTTGAACTTGCTCGGACGTTGACCGATGACTTCTTCCTGCTGGTAGCCGGTAATGCGCATGAATGCCCGGTTGACGTGCACGATCAGGCCGTTGCGATCGGTCACCAGCACCCCTTCCAGGGTGCTGTCGAACACCGCCGCAGCCATGCGCAGGCGCTCGCGGTCATCGCTGCGCAGGCGCGCGCCGATACCAATGAAGTTGAGCAGGCGCGCACGTGAAACGAAGATCAGCGCGGCACTGAGCAAGACCCAGAGCACGACATTGATTTGCCGCCCCACGGCAAGGGCCAACGGATCCTCGGTCATGCCGTGCAAGACCAGCTCGGACAGCACCAGCCAGAGAATCGAAAGCAACACGTAGAGCCCCGCCATGCGCAAGGCGTCGCGAACGGAAACAGACATGTCGGGTGAATGAGCCCATGAAAAAAGAAGGGGCATTATAGGGGCTGAAACACCCTGTGACTTCCTATCCAAAAGCGCGACTGGTTTTATTTCCCCGCCAAAGGATAATGCCTGCGTTGTTCCGCCTGTTTTCCGAGGGTATTTCCCGTTATGTGGTATTACGGTCTGCTCGACTTGTCGGCCTGGCAACTGGTCGCCGTCACCCTGCTGATGACCCATGTGACCATCGTCAGCGTCACCATCTACCTGCACCGCTACTCGGCCCACCGCGCCCTGGAGCTGAACGCGGGCCTCAAGCATTTCTTCCGTTTCTGGCTGTGGCTCACCACGGCGCAGAACACCCGCGAGTGGACCGCCATCCACCGCAAGCACCACGCCAAGTGCGAAACCCCCGACGACCCGCACAGCCCGGTGCACAAGGGCCTGGGCACCGTGCTGCGCAAGGGCGCCGAGCTGTACCGGGAAGAGGCGAAAAACGAGGAAACGCTGCGCATCTACGGCAAGAACTGCCCGGACGACTGGATCGAGCGCAACCTCTACACCCGCTACAAGCTCGGCGGCATCGCCCTGATGGCGGTACTCGACCTGCTGCTGTTCGGCACCATCGGCATCACCATCTGGGCGATCCAGATGATGTGGATTCCGTTCTGGGCCGCCGGTGTGGTCAACGGTCTGGGCCATGCCGTGGGCTATCGCAACTTCGAATGCCGCGACGCCGCCACCAACCTGGTGCCGTGGGGCATCATCATTGGCGGCGAGGAGCTGCACAACAACCACCACACCTACCCCAACTCGGCCAAGCTCTCGGTACGCCGCTGGGAGTTCGACATGGGCTGGATGTGGATCCGCCTGCTGAGCCTGCTGCGCCTGGCCAAGGTGCAACGGGTGGCGCCCATCGCCCATCGGGTGGAAGGCAAGGCGTCGCTGGACATGGACACTGCCATGGCCATCCTCAACAACCGCTTCCAGATCATGGCCCAGTACCGCAAGCTGGTGATCGGCCCGCTGGTCAAGCAGGAGCTGGACAAGGTCGACACCTCGGTACGCCACCGCTTCCGCCGCGCCAAGCGTCTGCTCTCGCGGGAAACCAGCCTGCTGCAGGATCGCCACCACGTGCGCATCGAGTCGCTGCTGGCCCACAGCCAGGCTCTCAAGACCATCTACGAAAAGCGCCTGGCGCTACAGCAGATCTGGGCGCGCACCAGCGCCAACGGCCACGACATGCTCGCCGCCATGAAGGACTGGGTACACGAGGCCGAGGCCAGTGGTATTCAGTCGCTGCGTGACTTCGCCGCCCAGCTCAAGACCTACTCGCTGCGCCCCAACGGCGCCTGAGCCACCGTTGATCGGCATGCCCCGCAGAGGGGCGTGCCGACCGGAACTTCCCCCCCTGCAATCGACTCAAATCCGGCATATCGCCCGCGTGGCGGGCCGGACCGTGGCCGCACGCCCATCGTCGAGAACCGTTCCGTGCTCATGGCCAAAGATCTCCCACCCACCTCTACCGGCACCCCGCGCCCCGAAGCTGCTCAAACCCTGCTCGCCCTGTTGCACGCTCAAGGCGAAGTGGCCCGCCTGAGCGAACGCGAGCAGCTGTACAGCTCGCTGCTCGACAGCGTCAATGCCGTGCTCTGGGCCTTCGATTGGGAAACTCGCCAGGTGCTTTATGTCAGCCCCGCCTACGAGCGCATTTTCGGCCGCCCGGCCAGCCTGGTGCTGGCCGACTACAACGAATGGCGCGACGCCATCTACCCGGACGACCTGGAGTACGCCGAGCGCAGCCTGGCCCAGGTGCTGGTCAAGGGCACCGTCGAGGACCGCGAGTACCGCATCCTCAACGCCGCCGGCGAGGTGCGCTGGCTCAGCGACAAGTGCTATATCAACCAACAGCGTGAAGGCGACCAGCGGGTGATCATCGTCGGCATCGCCGAGGACATCACCGAGAAAAAACAGCTCGAAGGTGAGTTGCAGCGCCTGGCCACCACCGACGTGCTCACCCAGAGCAGCAACCGCAGGCATTTCTTCGAGTGCGCCCAGCAGGCCTTCGACAGCGCCCGCGAGGACGGCACGCCGATGGCCTTCCTGCTGTTGGACATCGACGACTTCAAGCACATCAACGACAGCTATGGTCACCAGGAAGGCGACCAGGTGCTGCAGCGCATCGCCGACAGTGGCAAGGCCGTGCTACGGCGTGGCGATCAGTTCGGGCGCATTGGCGGCGAAGAGTTTGCCGCCGTGTTCCCAGGCTGCACCGCTCAGGTAGCCGAACAGATCGCCGAGCGGCTGCAGCGGGAAATCCAGCGGTTGAGTTTCAGCCATGGTGAGCAGACCTATGGCGTCACGGTGAGCCAGGGGCTGACCGGGCTGATTGATGAAGACGAAACGCTGGACAGCCTGTTCGCTCGGGCCGATGCGGCGATGTACAGGGCCAAGCGTCAGGGCAAGAACCAGATCGTTCGCGGCTGAGGGGAGCCTGGAAAACCCACTGAACGCTGGTTTTCCAGCCTACTAAGGCTGCTTCTCTTCTCCATCGTCCTCAGTTGCGCAGGCGCTGGAAACGACCGCTGCCTCGCTCTGCGCAGCCTGCTCCTCCTGACCCTCGGCCGCCTCCCGTGCCAGCGCCTCCGGGTCCACCTTGCGCAGCCGCGACAACTCCGGCAACCCCAGCTTGAGCAAGCGCGCCGTCTTGCTGCTAGCGATCTTCTCCAGCCCCTCACTGGGCCTGAGTCGCGACAGTTGCCCGGCCAGGTTCATCGCCAGGATCTCCCGGGAGTAGACGCCGCCACCGAGCTGATACACCGCGGCGATCAGCTCGCGCAGGTCGAGCGGCAAGCGCCAGCGGGTGCGCAGTGCCGAGCCGAACGGGGCGCCGAACTCGTTGAGCGACAGCTCCACCTGGTCTTCGTCCAGCTCGCCACCGGCCAGCCGCCACTCCTGCAAGGTGCGAAGTACCGCCAGGTCGCCCAGGCAATGCAACAAACCCGCGCAGTAGCAGCGCCCTTCGTCCACTTCGAGGGTGCGCGCCAAGGTGCGTGCGTAGTCGGCGGCATGCAGCGAAAGGTTCCAGTAGTGCGCGGCATGCCGCGCCAACAAGGGGTCGCTCAACCGCGCGCTGCGCTTGAGCGTTAGCCCGAGGATCAGGTTCATGCTCTGGGTGCTGCCAAGCTTGTTCAGCGCCTGCAGCAAGGTCTGCACCGGCGCTTCGCGATGCAGCGCGGCGCTGTTGGCGGCAGCGATGAGCACGCCGGTAATCTGCGGGTCGTTGCGTACCTCTTCCTCGAGCACCTTGAGGTTCAAGCCATTTGGGTTGAGGGCGCGCTTGACCGCCACCTGCACATCGGCGAACAGTGGGCCGCCATCGGCAGTGGCGCGGCGTTGCTCGAGGTAGGCCGGCAGTTGCACGCCGGGCTGCAGCGGCGGCACCGGGCAGGCGATCTGCTCGCCCACCTCCAGCAGCAGGTTTTCCAGACGCTTGCGCAGGTTGTCCAGGTCGAGCGGCTTGCTCAGGTAGGCGGTGGGGTGCAACGGCAGCGCCTCGCGCACACTGGCGCTGTCGGTGCGGTTGCTCATCAGGATGAACGGCAGGCCGGGCTTGTCGCCCCTGGCGCGCACCTTGCGCAGCAGATCCAGGCCATCGAGGCCGGAAAGCTCACGGGCGGCGATGATCAGGTCAGGCTTGGCCGCCAGCGCGCTCAGGGCCTGGGAGCCATCGGCACAGACCTGCAGGCGGGCGTCACAGCGCACACTGAGCAGCATTTCGCTGAGCATGTCGCGTACCCAAGGGTCACCCTCGGCGATCAAGACACAAGGGGCAACGGGGTCGGCAGCGCTCATGAGCGAGTCTCCAGAAATGACGCGCGATCCATCGCAGCTTCCACGGAATCCTCCTACAACCTTAGCGCCTGAAGCCGGCGAACGGCATAAAAAAACCCGCCGAGGCGGGTTTTTTTCTGAAACGTGTCACATATTTCAGGCCAGTTCGGCGAAGCACTCTTCGATGATCGCCAGGCCTTTATCCAGCAGGGCATCTTCGGCGGTCAGCGGTACCAGGATACGCAGGACGTTGCCGTAGGTGCCGCAGGACAGCAGGATCAAGCCCTTGTCGCGAGCCTTGGCGACAACCTGGGCAACGGCGGCGGCGTTCGGGGTGTGGGTGCCTTTCTCGAAGACTTCCACGGCAATCATCGAGCCCAGACCACGGACATCGCCGATGATCGGGTGCTTCTTCTGGATTTCACGCAGGCCAGTGGTCAGGCGTTCGCCAACGGCCTTGCTGCGATCCAGCAGTTTCTCTTCCTCGAACACTTCGATCACCGCCAGGGCTGCGGCGCAAGCGATCGGCGAACCGGCGTAGGTACCGCCCAGGCCGCCTGGGGCGATGGCGTCCATGTACTCGGCCTTGCCGCACACACCGGCCAGCGGGAAGCCGCCGGCGATCGACTTGGCGAAGGTGGTCAGGTCAGGCGCGACGCCCATCTGCTCCATGGCGAAGAAGGTACCGGTACGGCCGGCGCCGGTCTGCACTTCGTCGGCAATCAGCAGGATGCCGTGCTGGTCGCACAGGGCACGCAGGCGCTGCATCAGCTCTTTCGGCGCAGGCAGGAAGCCGCCTTCGCCTTGTACCGGCTCGAGGATGATCGCGGCGATATCACGCGGCTCGGCGTCGTTCTTGAAGATGCGCTCGACCGAAGCGATGGCGTCGTCAACGCTGACACCGTGAAGCTCGCTCGGGAACAGGGCGCGGAAGATGCCGCCTGGCATCAGGCCCATGCCGGCGGAGTACGGCACGACCTTGCCGGTCAGGCCCAGGGTCATCATGGTGCGGCCATGATAGCCGCCGGTGAAGGCGATCACGCCAGCACGGCCGGTGGCGGCACGGGCGATCTTCACAGCGTTTTCAACGGCTTCGGAGCCGGTGGTGACCAGCAGGGTCTTCTTGTCGAAGTTGCCAGGCACCAGCTTGTTGATCTTTTCGCACAGCTCGACGTACGGCTCGTAGGCCAGCACCTGGAAGCAGGTGTGGCTGACCTTGGTCAGCTGCTCTTGCACGGCCGCGACCACTTTCGGGTGCAGGTGGCCGGTGTTCAGTACCGCGATGCCGCCGGCGAAGTCGATCAGTTCGCGGCCTTCAACGTCGATCACCGTCGAGTTCTTCGCGGTATCGACGAAGATCGGGTGGATCTGGCCAACGCCACGTGGGACGGCGGCGACACGACGTTGCATCAGGGATTCGTTGGTCTTGCTCATAGTGCCCTCAATTGCGCCGGTTCTGCGGCGCTTTTATTCGGGGGTGGCTGGACGCAGGCGTGCACAGTATTCGTTGATCGACTGTCACACATGCCCTGGCCACCGGGTACCGCTATGTCAAAAAGGCCAGCGAGACGTCGCTCTCGCGCCCCGCTGGCAGAGGTAAAAGCGTTTACCTGGCGATCAGACGCTGATGCACAGGTATTTGATCTCGAGGTAGTCCTCGATGCCGTACTTGGAACCTTCGCGGCCCAGGCCCGACGCCTTGATGCCGCCAAACGGCGCGACTTCGTTGGAGATCAGGCCGGTGTTGATGCCGACCATGCCGTACTCCAGGGCCTCGGCGACGCGGAACACGCGGCTCATGTCACGGGCATAGAAGTACGAGGCCAGGCCGAACTCGGTGTCGTTGGACATGGCGATGACTTCGGCCTCGTCCTTGAAGCGGAACAGCGGCGCCAGCGGGCCGAAGGTCTCTTCCTTGGCGACGGCGGCGGTTTTCGGCACGTCGACCAGGATGGTCGGCTCGAAGAAGTTGCCTTCGATGAGCTTGCCACCGGACAGCACCTTGGCGCCCTTGGCGACGGCGTCCTCGATGTGCTCCTGGACCTTGGCGACAGCCTTGCCGTCGATCAGCGGGCCAGTGGTGGTGCCTTCTTCCAGGCCGTTGCCGATCTTCAGCTTGGCCACGGCGGCTTTCAGCTTCTCGGCGAACGCATCGTAGACGCCGTCCTGCACGTAGATACGGTTGGCGCAGACGCAGGTCTGACCGTTGTTGCGGTACTTGGAGATGATCGCGCCCTCGACCGCCTTGTCCAGGTCGGCGTCGTCGAACACGATGAACGGCGCGTTGCCGCCCAGCTCCAGGGAAACTTTCTTGATGTCCTTGGCGCACTCTTCCATCAACTGGCGACCAATTTCGGTCGAGCCGGTGAAGGACAGCTTGCGCACCAGGGAGTTGCCGGTCAGCTCGGAGCCGACTTCGCCGGCGCTGCCGGTGATCACGCTCAGCACGCCAGCCGGGATGCCGGCACGGGTGGCCAGTTCGACCAGGGCCAGGGCAGAGTACGGGGTCTGCGAAGCGGGCTTGAGCACCATGGTGCAACCGGCGGCCAGGGCCGGGCCGGCTTTGCGGGTGATCATCGCGGCCGGGAAGTTCCACGGGGTGATGGCGGCGGTGACGCCGATCGGCTGCTTGATGACGATCAGGCGCTTGTCCGGCTGGTGGCCTGGGATGACGTCGCCGTAGACACGCTTGGCTTCTTCGGCGAACCACTCGATGAACGAGGCGGCATAGGCGATTTCGCCCTTGGCTTCGGCCAGTGGCTTGCCCTGCTCGGTGGTCATCAGGCGGGCCAGGTCGTCCTGGTGCTCGATCATCAGCTCGAACCAGCGGCGCAGCTTGCCGGCACGCTCTTTGGCGGTCAGTGCGCGCCAGGCCGGCAGCGCCTTGTCGGCGGCCTCGATGGCGCGGCGGGTTTCGGCGGCGCCCATCTTCGGCACGCTGCCGATCACTTCGCCGGTGGCCGGGTTGGTCACCTTGATGGTCTGACCGCTGTCCGCATCCAGCCATTCACCATTGATGAAGGCCTGCTGGCGGAACAACTGAGCGTCTTTGAGCTGCATGTCGGCTTCCCTTTACTGCGAATTTTGATTGTTGAAAAGGCGCCCTCGATGCGGGGGCGGCCGTCAGGAATTCGTGCACCAGGGTGTTCGACGCCTGGGTGCCGAGCGTTTGAAATCTCAAACGGAATGCTAAGCGGGCGCTGGGGGGTTGGACAATAGGCTGTTCGAAAAAAAGAACGAGTGGTTGAACACCCCCTGGCAAACGGCCCAATCGCGGGGCAAGCCCGCTCCCACAAGGAGCGCAGGGTTCCTGTGGGAGCGGGCTTGCCCCGCGATTGGGCCGTAAGAGGTTAGACCATCGGTCAGAAGGAAGGGTCAGAACGCCTTGTCGAGGTCGATCACCAGTGCCCGGTAGCCCACGCTGCCCGGCTGGCGGCTGTGCACTTTCAGCTCCACCGCCACCTCCTGGGTGCCGCGACGCACTTCATTGAGCACGCTGGTCGTCAGCTTCTCGGGCGTGAGGAAGTTCACCGAAGCCGAATAGATGAACTGGGTATCGGTATCGGCCCGATACGCCACCACCGAGGTGATCGGGCTGTACCACTCGTCACCACGCTCCTTGCCGTATTGCCACACCTGCTCGACCGTGCCCTTGGCCTCGTCGATCCTGTACTCCACCGCCCGGCTGTAGTTGCCCGCCAGCTTGGTCGGGCCGAAGTCCCGGCCCCAGCCGTTGTCGAACACGGTCAGCGTGCCGTGCCCGGTCAGCCAGGCGGTGTGCTGGGTCCAGGACCATTCGAAGCCCTCGCCCACGGGTTTGAGCACCTTGTCCTGCAGGCGCGCCGGCCAGCCCTGGGGCGCAGCAAGAATCCACTTCACCTGCTTGTCGCGACCGATCTTCACCACGCCCTGGTGCCGTGCTGAAACGATGATGCTGTCGTCATCGGCGTCGTAGTCGATGGCGTTGACGTGGGCCCAGTTGCGTCCGGTACCGACGCCGGGAGTGTCGCCGAACGGCAGGTCGCCTTCGGCCAGCTCGTTGGCCAGGCGCTCGTCCTGTTTCTGCACGCCGTCCGGCAGCTGGATCGCGGCCTTGCCCAGGGTTTCCAGCAGCTCGCCGCGGTACGGGTCGAGGATCTGGTTCAAGTCCCAGAAGTCGAGCACGTCGCCGGCCTCGTTGACCTCGATGATATGGTCGCGGATCGAGCGCACGCGCTTGCCATCCGGGCGGCGGTAGTCGCTGGTGCCGACCCGCAACAGGTAGGTGCCGTTGGGCGTCTCGCGGATCTCGTGGGAGAAGTCGGCGAACTTGTCCGGCAGGTTGCGCTGCCAGATACGCCGGCCAAGCAGGTCGTACTTGGAATAGGTCTGGCCCTGGCCCCAGATCAGCTTGCCGTCGCGGGTCTGGTGGAAGCCCATGGTTCCGCCCAGGCCGTCGCGGTGGTTGGAATCGTGGATCTGCTCGATATCGAGGTACCAGCGCACATCGCCGTTGCTGTCGGCGATCCAGTTGTTGCCCACCGAGTCCCACTCGGCAGCGCCGCCCAGGCCGTTCCACTTGAAGGCACGCCCGCCGGGGATGTCGGCCAGCAGATGATTGAACAGATACAGCCGCCGCTCGAAACCGGGCGCGACCTTGATCGGTTCGACCTCGGGCAGCGCCGCCGTCTGCTTCGCCACCACCGGCAGGCGCACCGCCGGGGCGTAGATTTCGTAACGCTCGCGAATGCGCTCACCCTCGAGCTTGTAGCTCACCTCCACCTGGTTGACGTGGTCCGGATACAGGCCGAACACCGGAATGCCACCGTAGGTCCACAACGAGCGTTCGGACACCTCGTAGCTGATATCGATACCGCGCTCGCCACGCCCCAGCACACGAACGTGAACGGCGCCAAGGCTGCGGCCGCCGTCGCGGATGATCGCAGTCAGGGGCGCCAGGCGATACGGGTTGACCACCACGTCGCCGAGCAGGGCTTCGTCGCGGTCGGGCACCTTGGCGGTGAGGCAGGCGCCTTCGGGCAGGTCGTGGGGTTGGGTCTTGGCGTTCATGGCAATGCTCCTTGTGCTCAGAAGTCGTAACGGGCGGTGGCGCCCACGGTGCGCGGCGTGCCAAGCACCCCGGCATAGCCGCCGTTAGCGGAGTTCCACAGGCTGGTGAAGTAGGTCTTGTCGCCGGCGTTCTTCACCCACAGCGACAGGTCGAGCACGCCGTCGCCCTGGTCCAGGCGCACGCCGGTGGACAGGTTGACGATGGCGTAGCTGGGGATCTGGCCATAGTCGGAATCGTCGATGGTGCCGACGGCCCTGGAGCGGAAGGCGTAGCTGGCGGTGACGTAGGGCTCGATACGCTCGGTCAGCTGCCACTTGTACTGGCCGTTGAGGTTGGCGATGTACTTGGAGGCGCCGACCACCTGGTGGCCGGACAGATCGCAAGTGGCCGCGGCATTGGCCAGGCTCACCTCCGGTGGGCACGGTGCGTCGTCGTACTCGGTGTAGCGCACGTCGTTCCACGAGCCATTGAAATTCACGGTCAGCCCGCGGACCGGCAGGGCCGTGGCCTCGAACTCCAGGCCCCGCGAGCGCACGCTGCCGGCGTTGGCCAGGTACTGCACGCGGTTGGCCTCGTCATAGACGTTGGCCTGGTAGCCATGCACTTCGGTCCAGAACAGGTTGGTGTTGAGTTGCAGGCGGTTGTCCAGCAGCGTGCTCTTGATCCCCAGCTCCGCGTTGTTGGCGCGTTCGGTGCCCACCAGTAGCGAGTCGGTGCCCAGCCGTGGCGCGGCGCCGACGGTGAGGTTGACACCGCCAGACTTCTCGCCGTGGGACAGGCTGGCATAGCCCAGCACCGCTTCGCTGAAGCGGTAGCTCAGGCTGAGCAGCCCGGAAGGGGCGAAGCTGTATTGGTTGAGGTCACCTGAATCGTAGGCGCCCACCCTGCCCTGGCGCGCCGCGGCCGCCGCACCGGTCACGGCCGCGCCGCCGGACGGCGCGTCGCGGGTCACCCAGGCGCTTTTCTCTTCGTAGGTACCCCGCACGCCAGCGGTGAAATCCAGGCGCTCGGTCAGGTGCCAGGTGCCCTGGGCGAACAACGCGTAGCTGTCGGTATCGATATGGCCGTTGCCGATTGTGGTGACGTTGGCCAGGGCGCCAGCCGGGGTCAGGTTCCAGATGTCGGCTTGCGGTCCGTTGTAGGTGAACGATTTGTTGTCCAGATCCTGCTTGAAGTAATAGGCGCCGAGCACATAGTCGAAGAAGCCACCGGTGGGAGAAGCGAGGCGGATTTCCTGGGAGTACTGCTTGTCGCGCACCGAGACCCCGGCGCTGTGGAACACCGGCACGTTGAGGCCGTCGTCGTTGCGCGGCGTGAAGTCCCACCAGCGGTAGGCGGTGATCGAGGTAAGGGTGAAGTCGTTGGGCAAGGTCCAGTTGGCTTCCACCGAGGTTCCACCCTGGAACACCTTGACCATCTGGTCGGCGTCGAAGTTGACCTTGCGGTCCTTGCCCGACACCAGGGTTGCGCCGGCCTGGGCGGCCAGGCTCTCGTAGCGGTTCACGCCATTGATGGTCGGGCCGGTGCTGTAGAGGCTGAGGATACCGTTGTCGGAGTTTTCTTCGTTGTATTCGCCGATCCAGCGCAGGTTGAAGGTTTCGCTGGGCTTGAACAGCAACTGGGTGCGAAAGCCCTGGCGTTTGCCGCCGTTGAGGTCATGTCCGTTGTAGACGTTCTTCACATAGCCGTCGTCCTCGGTGTGGTAAGCACTGATGCGCCCGGCGAGGGTGTCGGTCAAAGGACCGGAGAAACTGCCCTGGGTCTGCCAGTAGCCATCCTCGCCCAGCGACGACTGCACGCTGCCCTCTTGGTGGAAAGTCGGCTTGCGCGTGGTGATGTTGAGCACACCGGCTGTGGTGTTCTTGCCGAACAGCGTCCCCTGCGGGCCACGTAGCACTTCCAGCTGCTCGACATCGAGCAGGTCGAACACCGCCATGCCCGGGCGGCCGAGGTAGACGTTGTCGAGGTAGATCCCGACGCTGCCTTCCAGGCCATCGCTGGCCGGGTTGTTGCCCAGGCCGCGGATGGAGATGCTCGATTGGCGGGCGTGCACATAGGCGACGTTGGTGCTCGGCACCAGTTGCTGCAAATCCTGCACGCGGTAGATACGCTGGGTCTCGAGGGTTTCGCTGCCCAGCACGCTGATCGGAGTGGGCACGCTCTGCGCGGTCTCTTCGCGTCGCCGGGCATTGACGGTGACGGTGCCGAGCTGGGCTTCCTGCGTCACGGCTGGGGCGGCGTTGGGCTCATCGGCAAAGCTGCTGCCGGAAGCGGCCAACAGCACTCCAGCCGCCAGGGGTTGCAGGGCGAACAACGAGGCGCGCGCGGGCCAACGGGAAAGTCGGGACATGCAGATGCTCCTTGAGGCAAGGGCCCAGGCGAGCATTTCCGTTGGCGGAACCGAATCGCGGTCAGGCTGGCTTATATTCTTTTAAGAGATATAAATATTTGTAATTCATATTTTGTGGAATAAGAGACTCCCTTTATAAGGTTCCCAACCCTTCCCAGCAATTGCATTCCACCGAAAGTTTCCATGTAGAAAATGCATATCGACCTGCGCCAGCTCCGCCACTTCATCGCCCTTGTCGAGCACCGCAGCTTCGTCGCCGCGGCGGCTGCGGTGAACCTTTCGCAATCGGCTTTCAGCCGCAGCATCCAGACGCTGGAGCACAACGTCGGCTGCCGCCTGGTCGACCGCGCCAGCAAGGAACTGGCGCCGACCCGCCAGGGCCTGCTGGTGCTGGAGCATTCGCGGCGCCTGGTGCATGGGGCGCACAACCTGGTCAACGAGATCAACCAGTTCAATGGCGCCACCACCGGCGTGGTGCGCTTTGGCTCGGGGCCGGCGCCCGCCGGCGGGCTGGTGCCGCGGGCGGTTGCGCGCTTCGTCGCCGAGTACCCGGCGGCGCGCACCTGCTTCCAGGTGGACAATTGGCAGGCCTTGAACCGCCGGCTGATCGCCGAGGAGATCGAGTTCTTCGTCGCCGACACCCGCCAGTTCGAAGCCGACCCGGATTACCAGGTGCACAAGCTCACGCCCCAACGCTGGCACTTCTGCTGCCGCGCCGGGCATCCACTGACCGAGCGTGGCGAAGTGCGCGCGCAGGACTTGTTCGACTATCCGCTGGCGACCACCTTCCGCCCGCCGAACATCCGCAAGATCCTCAGCGACCTCAGTGGGCGGCAGGACTTCCTGCCCAGCGTGGAATGCGAGCATGGCTATGCGCTGCTCAATGTAGTGCAGCACTCGGACACCATCGGCATCGCCTGCAGCGCGAACCTGCGACCTTACGAAGGGTTGGTGGCGCTGAAGCTGGCGGACCTGGCACCGGAACAGGAAGAGGCGTTCTACACCCGCTATGGGGTGGTGAGCCGGGTGGGGTATGGCTTGTCGGCGCTGGCGCAGGGATTGGTGAGGCAGTTGGTGGCCTGTGACGTCGAGTTGTAGCGAACAGGGGCCGCTTTGCGGCCCCAACGGTCTCAGCCCTTGCGCGTGGTCCGGCTCAGTTGCCCATCCACGCCCACCGGCACCTCGCCGGCCAGGGTCACCCGACGCACGATGCGCGGCTGCGTACCGTAGTCATCCACCGCATAGTGCTGGGTCGCGCGGTTGTCCCAGATCGCCACGTCCCCGGCCTGCCAGCGCCAGCGCACGGTGTTTTCCAGGCGTGTCACATGCCCCTGCAGCACCGCGAACAGATGCTGCGAGTCGGCCAGCGAATAACCCTTGATACGTTTGACGAAATGCCCCAGTTGCAACACACGCTCGCCACTGACCGGATGCACGCGCACTACCGGGTGCTCGGTCTCGTACACCGTCGAAGTGAACACCTTGCGATAGCGCTCCAGCTTGGCCGGATCGACATCAGGTTTCGCACTGGCGTAGTCGTACTCGTTGCTGTGCACCGCCCACAGCTGGTCGGCCAGGGCGCGCAGCGGTTCGGGCAGCTCCTGGTAGGCCGCGGCGGTGTTGGCCCACACCGTGTCGCCACCGGAGGCCGGCGCCACCACGCTGCGCAGGATCGAGGCCTTGGGATAGGCATCGACGAAGGTCACGTCGGTGTGCCAGGAGTTGGCCCGCTGCCCCTCGGCGCCATCGAGCTGGAGCAAGTAGCTGGTGCCATCGATCACGGGCACCGTGGGGTGGGCGATGGGGTCGCCGAGCCGTTGGGCGAAGGCTTCCTGCCCTACGTCATCCAGATGCTCCTGGCCTCGGAAGAAGATCACCTTGTACTGCACCAGCGCCGCCTGGATGGCATCGACGGTTGCCGGGTCGAGGTCGGCGGACAGCTTGATGTTGCGGATCTCGGCGCCGATGCGCCCGGCAACGGGGTGGATGTCGAGTTCGAGGGTTTGCGGCGCGGTGGCCAGTGCGGCGTTGCTCATAGTCGTGCTCCTCAGGGTTGTTGTCGGGTCAGCGGGCGGCCTGGGTGGCCTGGTCCTGTTGCAGGGCGTGGTCGATGAAGCGTGGTTCGATCCAGTCGGTTACCTGGAAGCCACGGCGGATCAGGCGCTCCTTGGTGGCCAGGTCGACGCCCTGTTGCAGCAGGCCGACGAAGCCAGCGTCCAGGCGTGGGTCGAAGTATTCGGCAAGGTTTTCCTCGGCCAGGTCGTCGCGCAGGATCGACTTTGGCCAGTTGGCGGTATTGGCCACCAGGTCCACGTAGGCTTCGCGATTGCGCTCGTCGCGCAGCCACTTCGCCGCCTGTTCCTGGGCGTTGACCAGGCGCTGCACCAGGTCGGGGTACTGGCGAATGAACGCGCCGGTGCCGAGCAGCACCGCTTGAGTACTGCCGGCCCCTTGCAGGTTGCGTGAGTTGACCGGCAACTCGACCAAGCCCCGCTCGCGCAGCGACAGCAGGTTGGACAGGCCCCAGGTGGCGTCGATCTGCTTGGCGGCCAGGGCGGCATTGGCGGCGTTGAAGTCGAGGTTGATGACTTTCAGCTCACGCTCGGACAGCCCCTGGCTGGCCAGGGCACTGGCGAACGACAGCTGGTTGGCGGTGCCGCGGAACACTGCCACGCGCTTGCCCTTGAGATCCTGCAGGCTGTGGATGCCCGAGCCCGGGACTACGCCGAGGTAGCTCTTCACACCGCGCACCCCAGCCGACAACACGCGGGTGTCGAGGCCGCTGGCCTTGCCGATGATCGCGGCCAGGTCGCCCAGGTAGGCGAAGTCCGCCTGGCCGTTGGCCAACGCTTCGTTGACCACGGGGCCTGCGCCCTTGAAGAAGCGCCAGTCGATGCGGATGCCGTCCTTGGCAAACTCCTTCTCCAGCAGTTGCTGATCGCGCAGCACATCCACCACGCCGCCGGCACTGGGCTTGCTGCCAGCGCTGAGGTCGGGCACGGCGATACGGATCACATCCGGCTGGGCGGCATGCGCTGCCACGGGCACGGCACTCAACAAGGCGGCGAGCAACGGGCTGAGCAGGTGGCGGAAGGTGGTTTTCATGGCAAGGCTCCTTGGCAGGCTGCCACCGGCGATGGCCGGCGCTATGGGCCAGAAGCTAGGCAGGTCCGGTTAGAACCTACAAAGATCAAAACTTCATTTTTTAGTAACCAGAAGACATAACCCAGGCGCCATGCGGGCCTGCGACGGGCTTGCAGGAAACGCATGGAAAATATGAGGAAAACGCAACGGGACGGGGCTTCCGCATGCACCGACCGCATGCTCTTATCTCTTGAATACTATTTATATGAATTTTTAATTCCATAAATGAATAAACAAGGAACGGTTTGGGAGATGCCCCGATGAGCGAAGTCTTGAGCGCAAGTCTGCGGCGCCTGTGGCGGCCGCTGCGCGGCCCTTTCGCGATGCAAGGCCGCTCCTATCTGCCGTGGATCGTGCCGTTGGCGGTGGCGGCCCTGTGGGTCGTCGCCAGCCGGGAGCACTGGATGAGCGAACAGATCCTGCCCGCCCCCGCGTTGGTCTGGCAGAGTGCGCTGGAGTTCGGCTCCGGCGAACTCTGGGGCCACCTGTGGATAAGTCTGCGGCGCCTGATCTGGGGGCTGCTGGCAGGAGTCGCCAGCGGCCTGCTGCTGGGCACTTGGCTGGGCGGGTCGCAACGGGCGCAGACTCTGGTGTTGCCCACCTTCGTCGCACTGGCGCAAATCCCGACCTTGGCCTGGATCCCGCTGTTCATGCTGTTCTTCGGCATCGGCGAGCTGCTCAAACTGGTGGTGCTGGTCAAGGCGGTGGTAGTGCCGGTCACGCTGCACACCCTGGTCGGCGTGCGCGACGCCCAGCCCAAGCTGCGCGAGGCCGCCGCCGTCCTGCGCCTACCCCCTCACCTGCTGTTCCTGCGCCTGTTGCTGCCCGCCGCGCTGCCGGCGTTTCTCGCCGGTGTGCGACTGGCCTTGGCCACTGGCTGGACCTCGCTGCTGGCTGTGGAACTGCTGGCCTCCAGCGAAGGCATCGGCTACCTGATGGTCTGGGGGCGGCAGTTGTTCATGCTCGACCTGGTGTTCCTCTGCATCCTGCTGATCGGCCTGGTCGGCGCACTGATGGATCGCGGCTTCTCGCGCCTGGAACGCAGCCTATTGCACTGGCCGCAACCGGCCACTGGTGAGCAGTTGCGCGGCCAGGTGCCACGCGGCTGGCAAAGCCTGCTGCTGCCTGCAGGGCTGTTGCTGCTGTGGCAGGCCGCCAACAGCCTTGGCTGGGTCGATGCCAACATCCTCTCTTCACCGCTGGATGTGCTGCGCAGCCTGTACGCAGGCCTGCTCGACGGTTCGTTACCCGAGGCCCTGCGCCTGAGCCTGCAACGCACCCTGGTCGGTCTGTTGATCGGCGGTGGCGCGGGGTTCGCCCTGGGCCTGCTGCTGGGCCTGTCAGCCAACGCCGAGCGCTTGCTCGGCCCGAGCCTGTCGGCGTTGCGCCAGGTGGCGCTGTTCGCCTGGGTGCCGCTGCTGACCGCCTGGTTCGGCCTGGGTGAAGGCGCCAAGCTGGTGTTCGTCGCACTGGCGGCGTTCTTCCCGATGCTGATCGCCACCCAACGCGGCATCGCCAGCCTCCCGCCACAGTTGGGCGAGGCGGCGCAGGCCCTGCGCCTGGACCTGCCGCACCGGCTGCGTCTGCTGGTGTTGCCTGGCGCCGCCCCGGCGATCTTCGCCGGGCTGCGCCTGTCGCTGATCTATGCCTGGCTCGGCACTATCGGCGCCGAGTACTTCATGCCCTCGGACGGCGGCATCGCCAGTCTGATGATCGGCGCCCAGCAATTGTTCCGCATGGACCAGGTGATGGCTGCCATGGTCCTGATCGGCCTGGTCGGCGCCCTGCTCGGCCACCTCGGCCAACGCCTTGAATCACGCGCCACGCGCTGGAGATCCGCATGAACGCTTTCATCACCCCGGCCCTGCACGCGGCCAACCAAGCTGATGCCACACCGCCGCTGGTCAGCTTCGAGAAAGTCGGCAAGACCTTCAGCGTCGACGGTCAGTCGTTCGAAGCCATTCGCGACTTCGACCTGTCGATCGAACAGGGCGAATTCATCGCCATCGTCGGCTCGTCGGGCTGCGGCAAGTCCACCCTGCTGCGCCTGCTGGTGGGCCTGGACAACGACTACAGCGGCCAGATCCGCGTCGATGGCCAGCCGGTCAACGGCATCGGCGGTGAACGCGGCATCGTGTTCCAGGAGCACCGCCTGTTTCCCTGGCTGACGGTGGCGCAGAACATCGGCCTGGGCCTGGTCAACGACAAGCTCACCCAGGGCGAGCGCGCCCGTCGGGTGCATGAATTCGTGCACCTGGTGGGGCTGGTCGGTTTCGAATCGGCCTACCCGCACCAGCTCTCCGGTGGCATGGCCCAACGCGTGGCGATCGCCCGGGGGCTGGTGGCCAGCCCGCGCATCCTGCTGCTCGACGAACCGTTCGGCGCCCTGGATGCACTGACCCGCCAGCAGTTGCAGGACGAGTTACTGGCAATACGTGAGCGTTCTGGGGTGACCGTTCTGCTGGTGACCCACGATGCCGAAGAGGCAACCTACCTGGCCGACCGGGTGGTGGTGCTGGAACCGCGGCCGGGGCGGATCAAGGCGGTGGTGGAAGTTGGGCTGTCGCATCCGCGCCAACGCACCGGGGTGGCACTGCATGGCTTGCGCGAGAAGGTGCTGCACCAGATTACCGGGGATGGCGGCTATCTGCGGCCGGTGGTGCATAGGGTGGAGGGGTTGCGGCCGGAGTTGATTGCGCTCTAGGGGTGGGTTGCCTGTACCGGCCTCATCGCCGGCAAGCCGGCTCCCACAGGGTATTGCCTTGCTTTTGTGGGAGCCGGCTTGCCGGCGATGAGGCCGGTGCGGTCAACCGAGACTGCGCAGGTAGTCCCAGGGATAAATCCCCCGCTCATGCCCATCGCTGAACACCAGCTGCACCCCATACCCCTGGACCTCGATCCGCGCCACCCGCACATCCTCGCCCACCAGCGAAATCGCACCCTTCAACCGTGCGGCCCGGCACTGTGAGCATGGGCAGGCACCGCGCAGCCGGGTGTGGCTGATCACCTGCTCAGCCTCACCCCACTGCACCAGCAGCTCACCGCGTTCGCGGCGGTTGCGCAAGGCGCTGGGCGCGTTCATCACACCACCCCCTGCAACTGCGCCAGGGCGATGCGCACCGCCTTGCGCACTTCCGGGTCGCTGTCGGCCTCGGCCGCCTGCAACGCCGGCAAAGCCCGGGCTTCACCCAGCTCGCCCAGCGCCAGTGCGGCTTCCTTGCGCAGGTTGGCGATGCCATGGCCCAGCAACTGCGCCAGCCCATCCAACGCGGCCGCATGGCGCAGCCGGCCCAAGGCCCGCGCCGCGCGCAAGCGGACCTGCCAATAGCTGTCGCCCAGCGCCGCGATCAAGGCCTGACCCGCTTCAGCCTGGCCGACCTTGCCCAGGGTGGTCGCCGCCTCTTCACGCACCTGCCAGGCCTCATCGGCCAGGGCGCTGATCAGCGCCGGCAGTACACGGGCATCCCGGGCGAGGCCCAACGCGCCAATGGCGGCGCGGCGCACGTCGGTATCCGGCTCGTTGGCCGCCAGTTGCGCCAGCGCGGGCAAGGCCGGCGCATGCTTGAGCCAGCCGAGGATGCCCACCGCTTCGCGGCGCACACCGGCATCCACATCCGCCAGCGCCTGCAACGCAGGCACAGCGGCGTCCTCCAGGCGCAGCTCGCGCAGGGCGCGCAAGGCGCTGGCCCGCACGAAGGCATCGGCATGGCTGGCCCAGGGCAGGATCAGTTGCCCCGCCTCCTGGGTCTTGAGCTCACTGAGGCTCTGGGCGGCCGCCAGGCGCACCGGCTCGGCGGGGTCGGCCAATGCGGCGCACAGGCCCTGCACCACTTCCGGCGCCTCCCAGGCTTCGAGCAAGCGCGCGGCTTCGGCGCGCACATCAGCATTGGCGTCGACCAACAGCGCATCGGTGAGCCAAGGCAGGCCGTCCGGGTCTTCCAGGTCGGCCAGTTCGATCAGGGCGATGCGTCGCACGCCGGCATCAAGGGCGTTCAGGCGTGGCAGCAGTTCGATGATGTCGGGGTTGTCCGTGATTCGTTCAGTCATAGCGCAATCCGCAGCGGAGGATGGTCGGTGTCGGGCAGGCCCAAGGGTGTCAGGCGCGGCAGTTCGCGTCCTTCTTCATGGCGCAGCAACGCCAGGCAATGGCGTTTGAGGTGGGTGAATGCAGGGCTGGTCAGCAGGCTCGCTCGCCGCGGGCGGGCGAAGTCCAGCCGCAGATCTTCGATAAAACGCCCAGGCCGGGGGCTCATCACCAGGAGGCGGTCGGCCAGGAACAGCGCCTCATCGATGTCATGGGTAACGAACACCACCGTGGTGCGGATGCGCGCCCAGATATCCAGCAGCAGTTCCTGCATGCGCGCACGGGTCTGCGCATCGAGGGCGCCGAACGGTTCGTCCATCAGCAGCAGGCGCGGGCGGTTGATCAGTACCCGAGCGATCTCGGCGCGTTGCTGCATGCCGCCGGACAACTGACTGGGCCAGCGTTGGGCGAAATCACCCAGGCCGACCAGTTGCAGCATCTCGGCGGCCTGATGTCGACGCTCGGCCTTGCCCAGCCCCTGCATCTTCAAGCCGAAGGCCACGTTGTCGAGCACGTTGCGCCAAGGCAGCAGGGTGTGATGCTGGAACACCATGCCGCGTTGCGGCGAAGGGCCGTCGACCGCTTGCCCGTCCACCAACAACTGGCCGCCGGCCGGCGTCAGGTGCCCGGCCAGTGCGCCGAGCAACGTGGACTTGCCGCAGCCGGACGGTCCGAGGATGCACACGAACTCGCCCGGGGCGATGGCAAAGTCCAGCGCCTGCACCGCTTCGAAGGTGTCACGCCCATGGCCCAGGCGAATCGACAAACCCTGCGCTTCGATACGCCCGGGCACCTGTTGATAACTGCTCATCACGCACGCCTCCGTATCCAGGGCGTGGCCAGCGCGCCAAGGTGCTTGACCAGCGCGCTGCTGCCCATGCCCAGCACGCCGATCAGCAGCATGCCGACGATGATGTCGGGGTAGTTCTGCAAGGTGTAGGACTCCCAGGTGTAGTAACCGATACCGAACTGCCCGGCGATCATCTCGGCAGTCACCAGGCAGAACCACGAGGTGCCCATGCCGATGGCCAGCCCCGTGACGATGCTCGGCAGCGCGCCCGGCAGCACCACTTCGCGCAGGATCGCCCAGCGCCCGGCGCCCAGGCTGCGCGCCGAGGCCACCAGGCGCGGGTCGATCGCCTCGACGCCGTGCACGGTATTGAGCAGGATCGGGAACAGCGCACCGGTGAAGGTGATGAACACCATCGACAGCTCCGAGGAGGGAAACATCAGGATCGCCAGCGGGATCCAGGCCACCGCCGGGATCGGCCGCAACACTTCCAGCGGCGGCATCAGCGTGTCCTCCAGCCACTTCGAGCGACCGATCAACAGGCCCAGGCTCACCCCCAGCAGCGCCGCCACGCCGTAGCCGGCGAACACCCGCGCCAGGCTGCTGCCCAGGTGCGCCAGCAGGGCGTTGGAGGCCAGCAGTTGCCAGGCGGCGTCGAGCACCGCGCCGGGCGTGGGCACGTAGGTGAAGGTGAACAGCAGCAGGTCCAGCTTGTGGCTCGCGGCCAGCTGCCAGAACAGCAGGCAGGCCAGCAGCGACGCCAGGCGCAGGGGCCAGCGCGCAAGGTCACGGGTCATGGCGGCGGCTCCCGATCAGCGCTGGGCCAGCAGCTTCTGGTTGGCCTGCACGAAGTCCAGCGCTTCGCCGCCATGGGCCTTGGCGTACTGCTCGGCCTGGTCCTTGAGCAGGAAAGCCGCCAGCTGGCCCTGGCCGTTGCGCACGAACCAGGCCTGGTTGGCCAGCAGCTTGATGCCGCTGTCGGCGGCCTGGGCGTAGATCGCGCGGATATCCTTGCCCTCCTGTTCCAGCTGGGCCAGGGCGCTGAGCGCGGCTTCCGGGGAGCCGTAGTGGCGCACCTTGTCCTCGCCGCGTACCCAGATTTGCGCCAGGCGGCTGAAGTCGGTGATGGGCTTGCCGGTCGCGGCATCATTGGCCTTGAGTGGCAGCGGGTCGTAGTTTTTCAGGGCCTTGTCGTAGTCCTGCCCGGCCTGCTTGTAGGCGCTGCGGATGTACTGGTCATCGATGAACTGCGCGGTGTCCAGACCCCGGTCGGTCTTCTTCAGCAACTTGAGGGTGTCGATGGAGGTGGCCACGGCCTGGCGGTACTCGCGCTTCCAGGTGAGGTCGCGGGTCTGCAGGCCGAGCGGGCCGTGGAACAGGTAGTTCACCTCGGCTTCGATGCCGGTGACTTTCTCGATCAGCTCGCTGTACTTCTCGGGCTCGGCGGCGAGCAGGCGGTCGGCTTCCAGGCTGGCACGCAGGTAGGCGGTGACCACTTCCGGGTACTTTTTCGCGTAGTCGGCGTCCACCAGCGCGCCATGGAAGGTCGGCGCGTTGGCCTGGGCGCCATCGTAGATCTTGCGGGCGAAGCCGCGGTTGGGGAACAGCTCGGCAAAGGGCACGAAGTCGGCGTGGGCCTCGATGCGGTTGCTGCGCAGGGCGGAACCGGCGATCTCCGGAGCCTGGGCAATGATCTTGACGTCCTTCTGCGGGTCCCAGCCTTGGGCGGCGACCGCGCGCAGCAGCATGCCGTGGGCGGTGGAGGCGAACGGCACTGAGATGGTCTTGCCCTTGAGCTCGACCAGCGACTGCACGCTGGAGGCGGCCGGCACCACGATGCCGTTACCGCTGCCGTGCACGCTGCCGGACAGCACGCTGATGAACAGGCTGCGCTTGCCGGCATCGAGGTGGGCGACGCCGTTGAACGAGCCGGGGAAGTCGGCCATGGCGCCAAAGTCGAGCTTGCCGGCGACCATCTCGTTGGTCAGCGGCGCGCCGCTGGTGAAGTTCTTCCACTCGACCTGGTACTGGGCGTCCTTGTACTTGCCGTCATGAGGCAGGTATTTGTCGAGCAGGCCCAGCTCGCGGATCAACAGGCCGCCGGTGGCGCAGTTGATGGTGGTGTCCTGGGTGCCGATGGCGATACGGATGGTTTCGGCGCTGGCGTTCAGGCCGGTGATTGCCAGCGCAAAGCCGGCCACGGTTGCTACAAGGCGCATGGGTGTTTCCCCTCGAATCGTTTTGAGTATTGGAGTCGTCTCCGCCACCGGGCTGGGGTGGTGGGAAACGAGGGGTATTGCAGGTGGGCGTCCGGTGGTTCGGCCGGATGGCGGGGGTTCGGGTTCAGCGCAGCAGGTACGGGATATCGACCTTCACCGCGCCGGTGGGGCAGTCCTTCTCGCAGGGCATGCAGTACCAGCATTCATCGAAGGCCATGTAGGCCTTCTGCGTGGCCGGGTTGATGGCCAACAGGTCCATGGGACACACCTCGACGCAGACCGTGCAGCCTTTTTCGGCGATGCATTTGTCTTCGTCGATAGTCACCGGGGCACTGCTGCGAAAGAAGATTTCCTGGGGTTGGTAGGCCATGTTCACGGGGTCCTTGGGGCCTTTGGCCCTCTTTATGGTTCATCGCCGGGGCTGCTGGCCCTATCGCTGGCAAGCCAGCTCCCACAAAAGCGCTATGCCCACCCTGTGGGAGCCGGCTTGCCGGCGAAAGGGCCGCACAGCGGCCCCATTCACGCCGCGTCAGCCTTCACCCGCAGCCGGTCGTACGCGGTCTGTTCCTCGGCATCCAGCGGGATCAGGTACGGCTCCACCGCTTTCTTGAAGCTGGTCATCCCACCGTCCTCGCCCTTCTTCAGATGGCAATGCACGAACCACTCGCCATCATTGCGCTCGGGGAAATCAACCCGGTGGTGGTACAGCCCCCAGCGGCTCTCCTTGCGGAACAACGAAGCGCGCGCGGCCATCTCGGCGCAGTCGCGGATGACCGCAACTTCCATGGCACGCATCAGCTCATGGGGGTTGTTGGCCTTCATCTGCTCAAGATCGCGTTCGATTTCGGCGAAGCGCGCCAGGCCGATTTCCATCTTCTTGGTCACCTTGGGCGGCTGCAGGTAGTCGTTGACCATGCGGCGTAGCTTGTACTCGACCTGGGCCGGCGGCAGGCCGTGCTCACGCTGCAAGGGCGCGAACACCCGCGCCTGTTCGCGTTCGACCTGCTGCGTGTCGACCTCGGCGTACTCACGCCCGGCCACATACTGCGCGGCATTCACCCCGGCGAACCAGCCATAGGTGAACGCGCCGAGCATGTAGTTGTGCGGTACCGCGGCCATGTCGCCGGCGGCGTACAGGCCCTTGACGCTGGTCTCGGCCTTTTCGTTGACCCACACCCCCGAAGCCGAATGCCCGGAGCAGAAGCCGATCTCGGAGATATGCATCTCGACCATGTGCTGGCGGTAGTCGGTGCCACGCCCGGCGTGGAACTGGCCACGGCTGGGGCGCTCGTTGCTGTGCAGGATTTCCTCGATGTTCTGGATGGTTTCCTCGGCCAGGTGGTCGAGCTTGAGGAACACCGGGCCGTTGCCGCCTTCGAGTTCCTGGTGGAACTCCCACATCATCTGCCCGCTCCAGTAGTCGCACTCGATGAAGCGCTCGCCCTTGCTATTGGCGGTGTAGCCGCCCAGGGGGCCGGTGACGTAGGCGCAGGCCGGGCCGTTGTAGTCCTTGATCAGCGGGTTGATCTGGAAGCACTCCAGGTTGGCCAGTTCCGCCCCGGCATGGTAGGCCATGGCGTATCCGTCGCCGGCATTGGTGGGGTTTTCGTAGGTGCCCATCAGGTAGCCCGAAGAGGGCAGGCCCAGGCGCCCGGCGGCGCCGCAGGCAAGGACAACCGCCTTGGCGCGGATCACCCGGAACTCGCCCGAGCGGCAGTCAAAGCCCAGTACACCGGCGGCGGCGCCTTCGCCATCGAGCAGCACGCGGGTGCAGACCATGCGGTTGCTGATCTCCACCCGGGCGCGCTTGAGCTGGCGATACAGCACCTTCTTGATGTCGTGGCCCTCGGGCATGGGCAGCACATAAGCGCCCATGTGGTGGACCTTCTTCACCGCGTAGTCGCCAGTTTCGTCCTTCTCGAACTTCACGCCCCACCGGTCGAGCTGCTCGATGGTCTCGAAACTCTTGGTGGCGTAGGCATGCACCGCGGCCTGATTGACGATGCCGTCGTTGGCGACGGTGATTTCCTTGGTGTACTGCTCGGGCGTGGCATGCCCGGGGATGATGGCGTTGTTCAGGCCGTCCATGCCCATGCTGATGGCGCCGCTGCGCTTGACGTTGGCCTTGTCCAGCAACAGCACGCGCAGGGTCTTGTCCTGCTCCTTGGCTTTGATCGCGGCCATGGGCCCGGCGGTGCCACCACCGATGACGACGATGTCGTAATCCTGGGTCTGGATGCTCATGCCTTGCCTCCCTTCTGGCGGTCGATGCGCAGGCGGTACTGGAACGCGTCGCCACGGTAATAAAGGTGTTCGAAGTCCAGCGGGGCGCCGTCGGCGGTGTGGGTGAGGCGCTCGATACGCATGATCGGCGCGCCCTCTTCCACCTCCAGGGCCTGGGTCAGGTCGCTGTCGGCGAGCACCGCATCGATTGCCAGGTCGGCATGGCCAAGGGCGATGCCGCAGTCGTTTTCCAGCAACAGGAAGATGTCGCGGGTGACCAGGTCGGCCTTCTCCAGCTTCTCGCCGACCGCCTGGGGCAGCCAGGTGATTTCCAGCGACACCGGCTCACGGTTGATCAGGCGCACGCGGCGGATTTCGGTAACCAGGCTGCCCTCCTCGACCTGCAGCCGCTGCGCGACCAATGCACTGGCCGGCACATGGCGGAAACTGCGCAGGCGGTTGAGCACTTCGTAGCCCATCTGCGTCATCGACTCGGCCAGGCCCTGCAGGGTGCTGACGTTCTGGAACGCCTTGGGCTTGGCGACAAAGGTGCCCTTGCCATGGATCTTGAAGATCAGCCCTTCCTTCTGCAGGTCGCCCAGGGCCTGACGCACGGTGATGCGGCTGACGTCGAAAGCCTTGCCCAGCTCGTTTTCCGAGGGCATGCGGCTGTGCGGTGGGTAGCAGCCGTCGAGGATGCGCTCGCGTAGCAGTTCCTTGAGCTGGGTGTAGAGCGGTACGGGAGAAAGCGGGAGCAATTCGGCCATGGTCTTCTCTGCTGGCTGACTTGTTATAACAAGTTGTGACCAGAAGATAGCGGGTATAAGCCTGGCCTGGAAAATACCGATATCGAATATGGTTAGAGCGCATCGCAGGGCAAGCCCGCTGCCACGGGCGCGCGATCGCACAGCCAGGGAAAAACACTCCTATATCAAGGCGATGGACGCCACCAACGCAGATGGGTATCATGCGCCCCGATGCACTCGTAGCTCAGCTGGATAGAGTACTGCCCTCCGAAGGCAGGGGTCGTGGGTTCGAATCCCGCCGAGTGCGCCATGACTTCGCGCTGCCACCCGTGTGTTTTCACCGATGGCGGCAAACAAAAGCCCCGCTCAGATCGCTCTGGCGGGGCTTTTGCGTTTCCGGGCCTCAGCCCTGCACGATGATCTGGCCTTGCAGGTCCCTGACCATGGTTTCAATGACTGGCTTCATCGCCTTGAACTCTTCAGGCGTGCACACCGCCTTCGGATGCTTGAACTGCATGCGCCGCTCGACCACCACGGCATTGCCATCGCGCGTGTAACGGGCACTGTAGTCGAAGCTGCCTTCCTTCACGGCAACGGCCTTGGGCGTCGCCAGGACGGTGACTTCGGCAGGGAACTCGAAGCGCGACTTCTCCACCGTTTCGTTGGAAATGCAGACGAAGCCCTGGGTGCGTTCGTTTTCGGCGGCAAAACCATAGACCATCTGCGAGATGCCACCGACCAGGCTGCTCAGTGCTGGAAGCCCCACTGGCCCTGGCAGGTTCACCAGGTTCTCGGTATGCCCCTGGACCTGGCTGTGGAAGTGCTCCGGCGCCACCGATGGCTGGATCAGGATCTTGCCGCTGCCCCGCTGCCCGTAGGCATTGAGCACCTGCTCGACCATGCGGTCGAGGTCGGCCGGCTTCATCGACTTGGCGCCATAGCGGTTGACCTCGCTGGCCCAACCCTCGATCGTCGAAGCGCCGGTGAAGTCCGCGGCACCCGTGCCCTTGACCTTGAACAGCATCTCACCGACCTGCTTGCCGAACTGCGAGGCCGGGGTCTTGCCGAATTCGCCCGAGGCGGTCAGCAGCGTCGTCTTGTCCAGATCCATCAGCGGCAGGTAGCCGGCGGCCACCGACGGGTCGGTCGAGTCCAGGTACAGATCCAGGCTCGGTACGTAGGTCAACACATGGTTGAGCACGCCCAGGGTCGGCACCTTGGGCAGGTGGTAGGCATTGCCGAGGTTGATCAGGGCAGGCGAGCTTTCGATGGCCGCGGCCTTGAGCAACGCCTCGAGCAGGGCGACATGGTCCTTGCAGTCGCCATAGCGGTTGTCCAGCACGCTCTGCGCCGAATGCGGAACCACCCCGCCGGCACCGACATAGACCGCCACGTAGCGGATGTTCTCACGCACCCAGTCACTGAGCTTGAGCGCCTTGGCCCGGGCATCGGGCAGGTTCGCCGTCAACTGCTCGGCCAGTGCGGCGATGGCCGGCGTCACTTCCACCCCAGCGCGCGTCTGGTAGCTGGCGGCAAGCCCTGCGTAATCCTTGAAGGTCGACACCGCGAGGTACTGGCCATAGTCCAGGTAGGACACGGCGCTCGCCTCGATCCTGGCCCTGTCGGCGGGCACGAAGTCCCAGCGGTAGACCTTGCGGCCCTTGCCGGCCTTGGGCGAGGACGCCTTGAAGCCACGGGCATCAGCGTACAGCGGCAGATCCGCCGGCAGGTCGTAGATTAGCGAGAACTGCTCCACGGGGTGGAAATCCGGGCCGGTGAGGTCCTCGAAGTGGCCGGGGAACAGCGCAGTGTTGCGATGGCGCTTGTAACGCAGCACCAGGCGATCGCCGACGGCCACTTCCGGGAAGATCACCACCTTGACCCGGGAGTCCTGGAACATCGGCGCGTAGGTGGACGCCTGCTCCTGCTGCTCCTTGATCTGCGAGGCATCGACCATCACCTTGCGCCCATCGGGCTTCTGGGTGAAGGCTTCGTCGACCTCCAGGGTTTCGTACGAGCGGTTGTAGCTCAGCGGCTGCTGGGCCTTGGCCTGGATGGCCCGCTCTTCGTTGATGCGCGAGATCGACTCGACCGCCACCTGGAAGCTGCCGTCGGCCTGCACGGTGAAGGTCTGCACGACCTTTTCCAGGGTGACAGAGTGGTCGGTGCCATCGTCCCGGGCCTGGGCGGGTGTGATGCAGGCAAGGGTGACGGCCAGCACCCCGGCCAGGGGTGCAAGGTAAGACGTGAACATGAGGATCCTTCTCTCGTAGAACGGGTTATTGCAAAAAACGCTAATGATACGCATTTTTGTCATAAAGCTGCAGGCCGCGCCGCAGATGAAAGCTTGTACGTTTGTGCGGAAATGCACATTGCCACCTCTCCCGCGCCAGTAGTCATTGGTGATAGCGTGGGCATCTTCCGTTTGCGTAAACGGTCACCCTCCACCCCTTGCAAAGGAATGCGCACACCCATGCCATTTACCAAGCTATCCGCCGCATCGCTCCTGCTGGCCAGCGTGGCCATGTTCTCGATCCCGGCCCAGGCCAACCTCTCCCAGCAGCAGTCCGCCGCCATCATCAAGGCCTACGACGGCAGCGATCCGGCCGACTTCAAGCAGTTCCTCGGCAAGCTGGCCGGCAGCGACCTGGCCAAGGCCGACAAGCTGGACGACACCCTCAAGCTGTACCTGGCCGGCAAGCCGCTGGCTGCCGAGCAGCAGGACGAGATCAACCGCCTGCTGGGCCTGTACACCCGCATCAAGTACGGCAAGGCCGCCAAGGAGACCCTGCGCGAGCTGGTGGAGATCCCGACCGTTCGCAAAGAGGGTGTGCCGCAGCACGAAAACCCGGATTTCCTCAAGATCGCCGACAAGATCAAGGCCCTGGCCGAGGGCTTCGGCCTGCAGTTCCGCAATATCGACAACCGCGTCTACGAGATAACCCTCGGCGAGGGCAAGGAAGTCATCGGCATCCACGCCCATGCCGACGTGGTGCCTGTCACACCGGAAAACTGGAAGCTCAAGGACGGCACCAAGCTCGACCCGTTCAAGGTCACCCTGGTGGGCGACCGCATGTATGGCCGCGGCACCGAGGACGACAAGAACGGCATCGTCGTGGCGCTCTACGCGCTGAAAGTAGCCAAGGACGAAAAGCTGCCGCTGGCGCGCCAGTTCAAGCTGCTGGTGGACACCACCGAGGAAACCACCGGTGACGCCATTCCCTACTACTTCGAACGCAACGCCACCCCCGACTACAACCTCGCGCTGGACGGCGGCTACCCGGTCGTGATCGCCGAGAAAGGCTATGGCACCGTCATGGCCACCTTCGCCAAGCGTGCCGGTGATGGCAAAGGCGCCGAGGTGATCAACCTCACCGGCGGCCTGGCCACCAACCAGATCCCCGGCAGCTCGGTGGCGACATTGACCGGCGACAAGCCGGCCGAGCTGGCCAAGGCCCTGGAAAAAGCCGGCGCGGCCTACGTCAAGCGCCATGGCGGTGACTTCAGCATCGACGCCAAGGTCGACGGCAAGCAGGTGCTGCTGACCGTGACCGGCGTGTCGGCGCACTCCTCCGAGCCCGAGTCCGGGGTCAACCCGGTGGCGCGCATGCTCGACTTCCTCAATGGCCTGGGCAAGGAGGTGCCGCTCAAGCACAACCACATCACCGACGCCGCCCGCTACGCCGCCGACAACTGGGGCCTGGACTACCTGGGCAACAAGCTTGGCGTGGGCTTCAAGGACAACTTCATGGGCCCGCTGACCACCTCGCTGACCTTCGTCGGCCTGGATGACAAGGCGCTGAAGCTGGCGGTGAACCTGCGTATTCCCAAAGGCAAGTCGCTCGACACCCTCAAGGGTGAGATCTCCGGCAAGCTCGACAGCTGGGTTGCCAAGAGCCAGGCCAAGGTGGCCTTCGACTACAGCATGGACGAGCCGATGTACCGCAACCCCGAAGGCGAGTGGGTCAAGGCCCTGCTGGCCGTGGCCAGCGAGAACCTGGGCATGAAGCACGAGTACGGCACCTCCGCTGGCGCCACCTCGGTGCACGACCTGCCCAACGGCGTGCAGTTCGGCCTGGCCATGCCGGATGTGAAGTACACCGGGCACAACGACAACGAGTTCAAGACCGTGGAGCAGTTCATGCTCGACCTGCAGATCGTCAGCGAGATGGTGGCGCGGATCGGGCAGATGCCGAAGCTCTGATGACTCACCCCGGGGCTGCGCAGCAGCCCCTTGCCACGATGACGTTTTTCAATCACCTCGATGCCGTTTCCTGCATTGCCGTGCAGAGCGCCGTGCCGGATGCTTTATTTACTTCGACACAGCGCTTTTTCACCCACCGAGGCCCGTATGAAGAACGTCGAACAAATCCTCAAAGCCAAGTCCCAGCATCAGACCGTCTACACCATAGGCCCTGATGACTCGGTGCTGGATGCCTTGAAGCTGCTGGCGGAGAAGAACGTCGGTGCATTGCCGGTGATGGAAAACGATCAGGTCGTAGGCATCGTCAGCGAGCGCGACTATGCCCGCAAACTGGTACTCAAGGGACGCTCGTCGGCTGCCACGCCGGTACGGGAAATCATGAGTTCGCCGGTGGTCACCGTGGAGCCCAAGCAGAACCTCGAGTACTGCATGAACCTGATGACCAACCGCCACCTGCGCCACCTGCCGGTAGTGGACAACGGCAAACTGCTGGGGTTGCTGTCGATCGGCGACCTGGTGAAGGAAACCATTGCCGAGCAGGCCAACCTGATCCTGCAGCTTGAGCAATACATCCGCGGCGAATGATCTCGCTCAGTGGTAAGCGCGCTCCAGCTCGTCCAGTTGATGGTCGAAGCTGCGCAGGCGCGCCGACCAGGTGTACACCAGCACTTCCAGATCGCGATTGAGCACGGCGGTATTGCCGCCCTCGCGCACCGGGGCATCGCACAGGTCCAGCTGATAGCGCTCGCGGGCCATCGCCGTGGCCACGCTGGACAAGTCGCGGGCATTGGCCAGCCAGTGATGGTGGTGGTCGTGCACCTCGCGGTCGAGTTCCCGGCACTGGCGCTTGAGGGCGTCGAGGCTCTGCTCCAGCGGTGTGCCCTTGAGCTCGCCCATCACCTCCTCGAAGGTGCGCCCGGAGTGCCAGTAGCTGCCCCAGAAGTAGCGGTCAAACACCGTCTCGACCCGGCGCAGGGCGACCTTGGTGTTCCAGATGGTCAGCAACGTTCGCCCCTGGGCCACCTCACGCTTGTTCAGGTGCAAATGCTGCCAGGCGATCCAGGCCAGGCCGCAGAGCGCCACCGCCGCGGTAACGGCGGCGGCGGCATAGAGAAACTGCACGGCCTGGTTCATCTGGTGGGTGTGCCGTATACCGTAGAAGTAGCCGGCGGTCAGGGTGCCCAGGATCGTCACGGTGCACCAGAATCCTGGTGCGTAGGGATCTTTCATCGCGCCATCCCCTCTTGTTTTACCTGAGCATAGCAACGGCCCGATCACCCATCAGGTGCCGCTCGGCGCTTTATTTGCGGGGGCGACGCAGCGCTTCGTTGAGTTGGTCGAAGGGTACCGCCCAATCGGCGTCCTCTATGATGCTTTCCTTCAAAAAGGTTCTTTGCGCCTCGGTCCAGAACGGTGCGTCCACCAGCTTGATCTCATTCTTCAACGGCGAATGAGTGGTAATGAACTGGTCGATGCTGGTGGCATCGTCCGCCAGCCCCAGTTGCTTGAACAGGTCGGCAAATGGATGGTTCGGTGCTTCCATGATTCCTCCTCGGGCCGGGCGGGTCGTCCACGACGCCAACCCGGCGTTGGTTGCGAGCATCAGCTCAGTTCGCGCACTTCGGCGTGCGGCACCAGCTTCAAGTATTGCTCCATGCTCATGTGGATCAGATGATCGTGGTCACCTGCCTCGAGGTAGACATCGCCCTGGCGGGTAAGACTCCGGTCGAGCAGCATGGGAATGTTGTAGGCGTCGCCCAGGGCCGGGATGGCGCCGCGCTCGCAATCGCCGAACAGGCTCGGCAGGTTGCTTTCGCGGGTCAGCTGCCAGGCGCCGGTCATGCGCACCTCGGTCATGTCCAGATGCCGGTTGGCCGGCAGCACGGCCATGATGAAGTTGCCATGGCGGTCATCAAGCATCACTGACTTGGCGACCCGCTCGGCGGGTACGCCGGCCGTGCGCGCCGACTCAAGGCTGGTGGCCGAGTGGGGATGGGGAATGATGTCGTAGTCGCAGTTGGCCTGGTCCAGGCGCTGCTGAAGGGTCTTGGCCATACGCATGATGCACCTCCGGTTTTGCCCCCACCCTCAAGTTTAGGCCGTGACCCGGCAGGCACGGCTAAACTTCAAGGACAGGTCTGCATGAGGTGACGACAGGTGATCGCCCAGCGCTGGCGCATGCTGCTGTTGCTGTTGATCCTCGGCTTCGCGCCGGGTGGCCAGAGCGCGCCTGGCGCAAATGTATGGCTGTTGAGCGTCGATGATGCCATCGGCCCGGCCAGCGCCGACTACCTGCTGCGTGGGCTGGACCAGGCGCAGGCACAACGCGCGCAACTGGTGGTGATCCGCCTCGATACCCCCGGTGGGCTGGACAGCGCCATGCGCCAGATCATCAAGGCGATCCTGGCAAGCCCCGTGCCGGTGGCCACCTACGTCGCCCCGGGTGGGGCCAGGGCAGCCAGCGCCGGCACTTACATCCTCTACGCCAGCCATATCGCGGCCATGGCCCCAGGGACCAACCTCGGCGCCGCGACGCCAGTCCAGGTCGGCGCTCCCGGCAAAGCTGAACAACCCGCCACGAACAGCGAAGAAGGCACACTGGCACGTAAACAGGTCAATGACGCCGCCGCCTACATCCGTGGCCTGGCCCAGCTGCGCGGGCGCAACGCCGACTGGGCGGAGAAGGCCGTGCGCGAGGCTGTCAGCCTGTCGGCCAGCGAAGCCCAGCGCTTGCAGGTAATCGACCTGGTCGCCGCTGACCTCCCCGACCTGCTGCGCCAGCTCGATGGCAAGTCACTGCTCGTCGCAGGCCAGACCGTGCAACTGCGCACCCATGAGGCCAGTGTGACCGAACACCTGCCGGACTGGCGCACCCGCCTGCTGGCGGTGATAACCAACCCCAGCGTGGCGCTGATCCTGATCATGATCGGCGTGTACGGCCTGCTGTTCGAATTCATGAACCCGGGCTCCGGGGTCGGCGGCGTGGTCGGCGGCATCTGCCTGCTGCTGGCGCTGTATGCCCTGCAACTGCTGCCGGTGAGCCATGCCGGGGTGGCGTTGATCCTGCTCGGGGTGGCGTTCATGGTCGCCGAGGCGTTCCTGCCCAGCTTCGGCGTGGTCGGCTTCGGCGGCATCGTCGCCTTCGTCGTCGGGGCGGTGATCCTGATGGACACCGACGCCCCCGGCTTCGGCATTCCGCTGGCGCTGATCATCAGCCTGGCAGTGCTCTCGGCGCTGTTGCTCGGCGGCGTGCTGGGCATGGCGGTGAAAGCGCGCCGGCGCGCCCTGGTCAGCGGCGATGCCGAGCTGGTGGGCAGCCTGGTCACGGTGACGCAGGTGCGCACCGACAACCCGTTCTGCGGTTCGGTACAGGCCCAGGGCGAACAGTGGCAGGTGCAGTGTGCGACACCACTGCAACCTGGCCAGCACGTGCGAGTGACGGCCCGTCATGGCGTGACCCTGGAGGTCAGCGCCACTGCGCCCACGGCGCAAGGAGAGTAGACGATGTTCATGCAATTCGGTTTCAGCGCCGTACTGGTGCTGCTGGCCATACTGCTGCTGTCGGCGCTGCGCATCCTGCGCGAGTACGAGCGCGGCGTGGTGTTCCAGCTCGGGCGTTTCTGGCAGGTCAAGGGCCCGGGCCTGATCATCCTGATTCCGGGGATCCAGCAGATGGTGCGCGTCGACCTGCGTACCGTGGTGCTCGATGTGCCGCCCCAGGACGTGATCACCCGCGACAACGTCTCGGTCAAGGTCAACGCCGTGCTGTACTTTCGCGTGCTCGACCCACAGAAGGCGATCATCCAGGTCGAGGACTTCCTCGCCGCCACCAGCCAGCTGGCCCAGACCACCCTGCGGGCGGTGCTCGGCAAGCACGAGCTGGACGAACTGCTGGCCGAGCGCGAACAGTTGAACTCGGATATCCGCGAAGTGCTGGACGCGCAGACCGACGCCTGGGGCATCAAGGTGGCCAACGTCGAGATCAAGCACGTCGACCTCAACGAGTCGATGATCCGCGCCATTGCCCGCCAGGCCGAGGCCGAGCGTGAACGACGGGCCAAGGTGATCCATGCCGAAGGTGAGTTGCAGGCGTCGGAGAAACTCATGCAGGCGGCGCAGATGCTGGGCAAGGAGCCGGGGGCGATGCAACTGCGCTACATGCAGACGCTGGGTTCGATTGCCGGAGACAAGAGCTCGACCATCGTGTTTCCACTGCCGTTGGACTTGCTAAAGGGGCTGGTGGACCGGCAGCGCTGATGGGGCCTCTGGGAGGCCCCAGTACAGTTCAGATCGGCGCGCGGCGCAGGGTGGCGAGGAAGGTCGCCGCGCCAATGAACAATCCGGCAAAGGTACGGTTCAGGCGTTTCTGCTGCTTCGGCGTACGCAACAGGCGCAGCACCCGCGAAGCCAGGCCGGTGTAACCCGCCATCACCAGCATGTCGACGCTGATCATGGTCACGGTGATCGCCACGTACTGCGGCAGCAACGCCTCGTGCGGGTTGATGAACTGCGGCAGCACCGCGAGCATGAACACCAGCGCCTTGGGGTTGCTGACGTTGACCAGGAAGCCACGGAACACCAGGCTCAGCGGCTTGCCGATCGGCCGCACGCCGGACTCGTCGCTCATGTCCATCGGCAGGGCTTGCCATTGTTTGTAGGCAAGGTAGACCAGGTAGGCGACGCCGAACCACTTGATGACCTGGAAGGCCGTGGCGGAAGCGGCGAGGATGGCGCCGACACCGGCGGCGATGACGGCGATCTGCACGATCAGGCCCAGTTGCAGGCCCAGGGCGTTCCAGTAACCACGCCAGAAACCGTACTGCAGCCCGCTGGACATCGAGGCGATCGCCCCGGCACCCGGCGACAGGCTGATCACCCAGCACGCGGCAAAGAAGGCCAACCACGTTTCCATCGACATCGCACACCTCGCTCGAACATTTGTTACAAAGCGTTAAGCTACGGTGCTGGCGAAAAAATAACCAGTAAATTCTGCGGCTTCAGTCGGTTTCGATCGATTCCGGCTTGACCGCAGTGGTGGCCTCGGCGCCACGCCAACGGCGCACGGCTTTCTGGAAGAACTGGCTGTTGGGCACCTGCACCAGTGCGCCACCCGCTTCCGGCGTTTCCATCAGCGTGGTGTACAGCAGGTTGATGGCGATCACCCGGCCCTTCACCCCCGGTTTGTCGAGGGTATCGACCAGCTCGACCACATCGCCGATACGAAACGGCCCGACGGTGAAGATCAGCACCGCGCACAGCAGGTTGGACAGCACGCTCCAAATAGCGAAGAACGCCACCGCCGCCACCGCGACGAAGCCCGACAGCGCGGTCCACAGCACCGTGGCCGATACACCCAGGCGCTCGAGCACGAACAACAGCGCGCTGCCCATGATCAGCCAGCGCAAGGCGCCGCGCACCGGCACCATCAGCTCGTGCGGCAACGGGTAGCGTTCGCCCAGGCTTCTCAACCCGCGAGCGACCATGCGCTGCAGGACGAACGCGGCGATCAGGATCAGCAGAATCTGCAACCCCAGCCACATCGAGTCCATCCACTGCCCCGGTAACAGCGAGCGCAGCTCCTCCATCAGGACAGCGCCTCGAGTTCGGCCTGCATGCTTTCAAGGGTTTCCAGGGCCTCCATCCAGGCCTCCTCAAGCTCGCCTTCGCGTTGCTTGAGCTTGGTCTGGCGCGCCAGCAGGTCGCGCAGTTCGTCCTTGCGCGCGGCCTCGTACACGCCACCGTCGCCCAGGGCGGTCTCGACCTCGGCCAGGTCCTTGTGCACCTGGTTGAGCTCGGTCTCCAGCTTGTCGGCCGCCTTCTTGTGCGGCGCCAACTGCTGGCGCAGCGCCGCGGCCGCCTGGCGCTGGGCTTTCTTGTCGGTCTTGTCCGGGTTGGCCGGCGTGCTGCTCACCGGCGCGTTGCGCTGGCGGAACTCGACCAGCCAGCGGCTGTAGTCGTCGAGGTCGCCGTCGAAGGTATCGACCTTGCCGTCGGCCACCAGCAGGAAGTCGTTGGTGGTGCTCTTGAGCAGGTGACGGTCGTGGGAGACCACCACCACGGCACCCGCGAATTCCTGCAGCGCCATGGTCAGCGCCAGACGCATCTCGAGGTCCAGGTGGTTGGTCGGCTCGTCGAGCAGCAACAGGTTCGGCCGCTCCCAGGCGATCAACGCCAGGGCCAGGCGGGCCTTTTCGCCACCGGAGAAGTTCACCACCGGTTCGTCGACACGGTTGCCATGGAAGTCGAAACCACCAAGGAAGTCACGCAGGGTCTGCTCGCGCTCACCCGGGGCAATGCGCTGCAAGTGCAGCAGCGGGCTGGCCTTGTCGTCCAGCGAGTCGAGCTGGTGCTGGGCGAAGTAGCCGACGGCGAGGTTTTCGCCACGCACCAGGCGCCCGGACAATGGCTGCAGCTCACCGGCGAGGTTCTTGATCAGGGTCGACTTGCCCGCGCCGTTGGGGCCGAGCAGACCGATGCGCGCACCCGGTGCCAGCTGCAGCTTGACCTTCTCGAGGATGGCCTTGTCGCCATAGCCCAGACGGCCTTCGGACAGGTCGAGCAAGGGGCTGGAGATCTTCTCGGACTCACGGAAAACGAAGTCGAAGGGCGAGTCGACGTGAGCCGCCGACAGCTCCTCCATGCGCTCCAGGGCCTTGATCCGGCTCTGCGCCTGGCGGGCCTTGGTGGCCTGGGCCTTGAAGCGGGCGATGTACTTTTCCATGTGCGCGCGCTGCGCCTGCTGCTTCTCGTAGGCCTGCTGCTGCTGCGCCAGGCGTTCGGCGCGGGTGCGCTCGAAGGCGCTGTAGCCGCCCTTGTAGAGATTGAGCTTGCGCTGTTCGACGTGCAGCACATGGTCGACCACGGCATCGAGGAAGTCGCGGTCGTGGGAGATCAGCAGCAGCGTGCCCGGGTAGCCCTTGAGCCAATCCTCCAGCCAGAGGATGGCGTCGAGATCCAGGTGGTTGGTCGGCTCGTCGAGCAGCAGCAGGTCGGACGGGCACATCAGGGCCTGGGCCAGGTTCAGGCGCATCCGCCAGCCACCTGAGAAGTCGCCGACGCGGCGGTCCATCTGCTCGTTGCTGAAGCCAAGGCCGGCCAGCAACTTGCGGGCGCGGGCGTCGGCGGTGTAGCCGTCGGCGCTGTCCAGTTCACTGTGCAGGCGCGCCAGGGCAGTGCCATCGTGGGCCAGTTCGGCGGCGGCTAGATCTGCCTGGACCTTGCGCAGGCGCACGTCGCCATCGAGGACATAGTCCACGGCAATACGGTCGAGGGTATCGACCTCCTGGCGCATATGGGCGATGCGCCAGTCGCCGGGCAGCTGGCAGTCACCGGCATCGGGCGACAGCTCGCCGCGCAGCAATGCGAACAGGCTGGATTTGCCGGCACCATTGGCACCGATCAGGCCGGCCTTGTGGCCGGTGTGCAGGGTCATCTCGGCGCCTTCTAGCAGGCGCTGGGGACCACGCTGTAAAGTGAGGTTCGATAGTCTGATCATGATGGTCGCGGAGTCTACCAGCTTCACCGATCACTGGCGCGAGTGAAACCATGCACACCGACCTGTGGAATCATGCCCTGGCCCTGTATGCCCGGCCGGGTGTCGAGGCAGCTTGCCTGGCCCTCCAGGAGCTTGGCGGCGATGTCTGCCTGCTGCTCTGCGGCACCTGGCTACAGGCCCGCGGCATAGCCCCCGACGAACAACGGATTGCCACCCTGCAGGCGCTGGCCCGGCCCTGGCAGCGCGACGTTGTGGCGCCGCTACGCGCCCTGCGCCGGCAATGGCGCGAACACGCGCTGGCCGACCCGCCACTGAGCGTGATGCGTGAGCAGGTGAAAGCCCTGGAACTGCAGGCTGAACGCACCTTGCTGGAACGCCTGGAGGCATTGGCGCGTGAGTGGCCGGCGCAAGCGGGCGCGGCGCCGGACTGGCTAGCCCGGCTGGCGCCGGACCAGGCCCGGGACCACGACGCGCTGCATCAGCTGCGCGCCGCGGCCCGTGGGCTTCAGGACGCCGAAGTCGGCGACTGAGCCGGGGTGCCGGTGGCCGCAGGCGCGGTGCCGCCGGTCACTGGCGCCGGAGTGGCGCTGGCGGCCGGAGTGGCAGGCTTGCTTTCGGCGGGTTTGCTGGCGGCAGGTTTGGCCGGGGCTTTGGCGGCGGCCGGTCTGGCTGCAGGTTTGGCTGCCGGCTTCGGGGCGGCTTTGGCAGCAGCAGGCTTGGCCGCTGGCTTGGCGGTGGCAGGCTTCGCCGGGGCCTTGGCGGCAGCAGGCTTGGTCGCTGGCTTGGCGGCAGCAGTCTTCGCCGGAGCCTTGGCAGCAGCAGGCTTGGCCGCTGGCTTGGCAGCCGGTTTGGCAGCCGGTTTGGCGGCGGCAGTCTTCGCCGGAGCCTTGGCGGCAGCAGGCTTGGCCGCTGGCTTGGCAGCCGGTTTGGCCGCGGCAGTCTTCGCCGGAACCTTGGCGGCAGCGGGCCTGGCCGCTGGCTTGGCAGCCGGTTTAGCGGCGGCAGTCTTCGCCGGAGCCTTGGCGGCAACAGGCTTGGCCGCTGGCTTGGCCGCTGGCTTGGCGGCGGCAGTCTTGGTCGCTGCCTTGGCAGCAGCAGGCTTGGCCGTTGGACGGGTTGCCGGCTTGGCAGCAGCCTTGACCGGGGCTTTGGTTGCAGCGGGCTTGGCGGCAGCTTTCGGTGTTGCCGTACGTGCGCCCAGGGCCTTGGCGGCCGCCTCGCGCACCTTGCCGACACCCTGGGCCAGCTTCAGGCTCTCCTGGGCATCACGCTTGAGTTGCTGGATATAAGTACGGGTCTGCGCCTGGCGATCCTTGAGCGAATCGAGCAAGTCTTCAAGTTCGCCAGCAGCTTTTTGTGCCTTGCCTTGTGCCTTGGCTTTACCGGCCTTGGCGGCGTCCTGCAACTTCAGGCGGGCGTTGTGGAGTTTTTCCTGGGCCTTGCCACGTTGTTTTTCCAACTTGGCCAAGAGTTTCTCGGCATCCGCCAGCGCTTGGGAGCAGGCATCTTCCAAATGTTCGAGCAGGCTGCCCGAAAGTTGCTGGAGCAGGTGCAACGGCGTACTTACTGGCTTCTTTTTGGCCGACATGGTTTACCTCCTGGCTGACGAGAGTGCGGCTCATACTATGCTTCTGCTGCTACCGCCGCTAGGGCATGTTGACAGTCTCGGTAGCGCCGCGTTGCATGCCTGGGCAAAGTTGTTGTCTTGCAGCTGGAAACAAGTGTAGTTGCCCATTAGTGCAGTGCCGATATTTACACATCTCTGGCCAACAACGCTGGCATACTTCGCGCTCATTGCCGCAGGAGACCTCCATGCCTCGTTATCTGATTCTCGGCCTGTGCCTGGTGACGCCGCTCTCCCTGGCCAATGCCGAGACCGCCCCCGTCAACGACAGCGACCTGGCCTATAGCCTGGGCAGCAGCCTCGGTGAGCGGTTGCGTCAGGAAGTGCCCGGCCTGCAGCTCGACGCACTGGTCGAAGGGCTGCGCCAGGCCTACCAGGGCGAGCCGCCACGGATTGCCAAGTCACGCATGCAGGCCATCCTCGAACAGCACGAAACACAAGCCAACGCCGCCGCAGAGCAGGCCCAGGTGGACAAGCTGGTGGAAGCCGAAAAGCGCTTTATCGCTGGTGAGCGGGCCAAGGCCGGAGTCCGTGAGTTGCCCGAGGGCGTTCTCTACAGCGAACTGGCCAGCGGCAGCGGTGCGCAGCCCAAGACCAATGGACGCGTGCAAGTACGGTATGTGGGCAAGCTGCCGGATGGCACGGTGTTCGACCAGAACCTGCAACCTCAGTGGTTCAAGCTGGATTCGGTGATCGAGGGCTGGCAGGTGGCGCTGCCACGGATGAAAGCCGGGGCCAAATGGCGCCTGGTGATCCCGTCGGCGCAAGCCTACGGCGCCGACGGTGCGGGTGACCTGATCGCACCCTATACCCCACTGGTGTTCGAGATCGAACTGCTGGACGTGGCCGACTGAATCAGGCCTGCACCGCGTCTTCTTGCTTGTGGGCGGTGTGCAACACTTCGATCAGGCAGTCTTCCAGTTCGAAGCGCTCGTGCAACAGGCTGCCGAGCTTGGCCAGCTTCTCGGCAAAACGCTCGGTATCCCTGCACTCGCCTTTCTCGCAATGGTCATTGAAGGCCAGGGCGATCTGGGTACTGTCATCGATGCGTGGGTTGATCTGTTTTGCCAGTTCCAACGCGCCGGTGTCGCCAAATGCCTTGGCTTCACTGACCAGTTGCTCGCTGACTTCGAAATGCCAGGCCGAGACGTAGTCGACCAGCACGGCGCAGAAATCGCGGTTCTTCTCTTTGTCGGCAAACGCCGGCTTGGCATCGCGCAGGGCGCGGAAGGCCTGCACCAGTTCCTGGCGCTCCTCCAGCCAACGGTCGATCAGCTTGTGAACACCGCCCCAGCGTTCCTGGGCGTTCTGGCAACTATCGAGCATGGCGATCTCTTCCCTTCTGGGTAGATGCCGCTGCACCTCGCGACACAACACCGTGGCACAAAGGTGACATCAGCAAACGGCATCGAGCAGTTGTATTTTCGGTATGCGTGCTGGGAGATTATTCCCGCGCGACCTGCCCATCAAGGTACGCAGCAGACTAAGTTCATACAAGCGTTTAATCCCTCTGCCGGCCACCACTGGTCGTGCAATCCCCGGCTCGTTGCGCTGGATCAAGCCACCGCGCCGTGGCGCAATCGATACACCACCAGCCACGACAGTGGTTGCGCGGCCAGCAACAGGAACGCCAGCAGGCTCCATTCAGGCAGGGTCAAGTCGAGAAAGCTCCAGTTGACCGACACGCATTCCGGGGTGCCCAGCAGGAACGTTCGCAGGATCTCGCCCCAGGGGCGCTCCATCAGGTGCGCCAGCGGCAGGTGGCAAACGCTGACCGGCAGCGGTTCGGCCTGCAACCAGACATGCCGACCGGCCAGCAAGGCGCCGGCAACCGAGAACCCCAAGGCCAGCCAGGCATGCAAACGCTGCTGACCGGCGTGAATGACTGCGGCCAGGCAAGCCAGTGCATAAAGCCCCAGCATCAGCCGCTGGCTGAAGCACAGCGCGCAAGGGTCGAGGCCGACCACGTTCTCGAGGCGGAACGACGCCACCAGCACAGCGACGGCGGCCAGGAAGGCGGGAAAGAAAAAGCTGCGCAGGCAGGCCAGCGACATGGGCGAAGGTGATCCGAAAAGAGGAGATGTGGTTTGAAACGGTAGAGGAAAGGGGCGCTTTGTATCAAGTCGCTACAGCGCAGACAAGTCGCTGAATGGATAGGGAATCATTTTCGTAGAAAGTGGGAACATTCCGACACGGACGAAGGAAAGTTCAGCGCCCGCCATTTACGCATGCCAAGGCAACAAAACCGGTGCCAGGCACGGCCCCACGAGGGCAATGAGCTCTGCGTGGGGCGAGCCCAGGCCCCTTCAGGCCCGAACCCCCTCCGGCAACGGCAACGCCAGCAAACGTTCATCCAGCAGCCCCAAGCCTTCCTGGAACAGCTGGTTGCTGCGCTCGGTCTCGCCAAGGCCGGCCAGAAGCCGCGCCAGCTCCGCGCAAGCCTCTGGATTGCGCTCCATGCGCAGGCTGCTCTCCAGGTAGTCACGGGCCTTGCCCCACAGGCGATTCTGCAGGCTCAGGCGCCCTAGGGTAAGCAACAGACTAGGGTCCTGCGGATGCTCCTTCAGCCAGCCTTCGGCCGTCTGCAACTGGCGCCCAGGATCATCGCCGCGCACCAGCCCATACAAGCGGGCCAGATGGCTTTCGTAGCCACGCTTGAGCGCGCCGCGCAACACCTGCTCGGCTTCACCCTGGGCGCCGATTTGGCGCAGCTGCTCGGCATAGGCCGACACCAGTTGCGGCTCCTGGCGCTGGGCGTTGGTCAACTGCTGCCAGGCGCGCTCGAGCGCCTGGCGCGCCGTCTGCGGGTCCTCGTCACGGGTCGCCGCCAGGCCCAGGTTCTGGCCCCAGGCACGCTGCTCCAGGTCGGCCAGTTCGGCCGCTGGCAGCACCTTGTGCTTGCGCAGGTCAGGCAGCAGGCGGATCAGCGCCGGCCAGTCACCACGCTCCAGGTGCAGGCGGTGCAGCAGGCGCAGCACCTGCGCATTGTGCGGATGGCGCTCCTGCATGGCCTGCAGGGCCTCCAGCGCCCCGTCGCTTTCGCCGCGGTCCATCTGCAGTTGGGCATGGGTCAGGGCCACGGCAAGCTCTGCCTGGGGTTGGCGCTCCAGGGCGCGCTCGAGCAACTGGTCACGCTCCTCGACCCGGCCCAGTTCGTTGGCGGCACGGGCGGCGCCGAGGTAGTAGAGCAGTGGCTGGCGATCGGATTCGGCGGCACGCTGCAGGTGGCGTTGGGCACTTGCCCAGCGCCCCTCGGCCAGGTCCAGCTGCCCCTGCTCGATGGCGATGCGCTTGCGGCGGCTGCGGTTGCGCCGCGACCAGGGGTTGACCACCCCGGAGGACGTCAGCACCAGCCCGACCAGGTAACGCGCCAGCAGCAACAGCAGGACGATCCCGACCAGCGCGCCCAGTGCCGCCCACAGCCCCGACTGATAGCGGAAGCCGCCGTAGGCGATCAGCACGTAGCCGCTGTGCTTGGCGATCGCGATACCCAGCGCCGCGGCAATGACGATCGCCAACACTGCCAGCAGGTAGACGCGCTTCATGGCTTGGCCCCTTCCGTGGTGGCCGGCAGGTGGCGACGCTGGATATAGGCCTGCACCGCAGCCAGGCTCTCGCTCAGGTCAGGCGTGACCACCGACACCGGCTGGTCGGCCAGCTGATTGAGGTTGTCGAGCATCGCCTTGCTCTGCGGATTGTCCGGGTTGAAGTTGGCCAGCAACACACTGCGCGCATCGTCCAGGGCCTGGGTGTAGACCTTGGCTTCGCCATTGAGCGCCGCCCATTGCGCCTGTTCGATGGTCAGGCTCAGGGCCAGGCGCAGCTGGTTGAGCGACTGGCCGGACAGCAGCGGGCGAACGTTGTCGTCGGCATTGAACTCGATCTGGAAGTACTTGGACATTTCCGCCCACCACTGTGACCAGCGGCTGGCGCCGTCGCCATCGGCGGTCAGGGCCCCCATGGCGTCGGCCTGGCTGTCGAACTCGGGCGACTGGGCGCTGAGCTGCTGGACCATCTCACGCTGCGCGGCGAGCTTGAGGAACAGGCCGGTACGGTCAGGCTGCTGGGTGCTGGAAAGCGTCGCCAGGCTGCGTGCCAACTGCTCGCGGGCAGCGAAGGCGCCCGGGTCGCTCTGCTCACGAAGAATTTCATCGGCGCCCTCGACCAACGCCTTGGCACTGGTGATGTCCTGCAACGCCGACAGGCGCAGGGTCGCCAGGCGCAGCAAGTGCTCGGCCTCGGCCAGGCGCCATTCCTTGCGGCTTTCGCCCAGTACGGTCTCCAGGCGCTGGCTCAGGCGCTGCTGGTCGCCCTGCAGTTGCGCTACAAGGCGACGGCGATCTTCCAGTTCGCTGGCTGCCGGAAGGCTGGCCAGCTGCGCGCTGAGCTGCTGCTCGCGCTGCTGCAGCGCGTCGGCGCGCTGGTTGAGGGCTTGCAAGTGTTCGCCCTGGCCTTGTTCGCTGCCTTGCAGCTGGCGAACCTGCCAGACGCCCCAGCCGCCGACCGCGACGCCTGCGGCGCCCAGTAGCAGGGCCAGCAGCGCCAGGCCGTTGCCGGAGCGTCGGGCGGGCTTGGCGGTGGCAGATTCCGGCGCCTCGGACGCCACGGGCTGTTCGGTGTTGGACAAGACAGTTTCGCTCACGTATCCATCCTTTGCATGGTGGCGCATCGCTCTCTAGCTTAGCGCCTTAAGAGGCAGGCGCAGCGGTTCGCTGCACGGCTGCCAGCAAGGCCGCGGCGCTGGCGCCACGGCAATCCACAATATCCAGCGCCCCGAGTGCGCGGGCCTGTTCAGCGACCCGTGGGCTGGGTACGAACAGCGGCAATCGGGAAAACCGCGGCCAGTGCGCACCCGCGAGTCGATGCAAGTGTTCCAGCCCCTGCCCACTGCTGACCACCAGGCCATTGAGGCGTTCCCCATCGATGCGTCGGGCGAGGGTTCCGGCAGGGTAGTCGGGCAGGCAGCGGCGATACAATTCCAGATAATCGACACTAGCACCTTGCTCGGCAAGACGCTCGGCCAGCAGTTCACGACCTCCGACGCCGCGCACGATCAGGACGCGAGGCCTCGGTGACTCAGCAATAGCCTCGCGCAAGGCGGGCAGCCCGAGCAAGGCCTCGCTGTCGTCACCGGCCGCTGGAAAGGCCACTTGCAGCCCATGCTCCTGAAGAATTCGCGCCGTCGCCTCACCTACCGTGAACCAACCTGCGGAAGGCGGCTTCACTCCCGCCTGGGCGAGCTGCTCCAGCAGCAGGCGGGCCGCCGGCTTGCTGACCACGATGATGGCCTGAGCCCCGGCGATCGTCCGCAGGCGCTGCATCTGCGCCGGGTCCGGCGCGAGCGCCTCGATCACCAGCAAAGGCAGGCTGGCGCTGGCGATACCCGCGTCGGCCAGCGTCTGCGCCAGTGCCGCACAGTCCTCTTCAGGGCGGGTCAGCAGCAGGCGCCAGGGGCTCACGGGTGGCCGGCCTCGCCGTAGACTTCCTTGAGGATCGCCTCGGCGCCCTGCCCCAGCAGGTCTTCGGCGACCTGTATGCCCAAGGCCTCGGCATCCACGCGCGCAGCGCGGGCTTCAGCCACCAGCAAGGTGCCACCGGAGGGCTGGCCAACCAGGCCACGCAGCCACAGCTGTTCGCCGTCAAGCACCGCGTAGCAGGCGATCGGCACCTGGCAGCCACCATTGAGGCGCTTGTTCAGGGCACGCTCGGCCACCACCCGGTCAGCGGTGTCGGCATGGTGCAGCGGCGCCAGCAAGGCATGAATCTCGGTATCAGCGCTACGGCACTCGATCCCCACCGCGCCCTGGCCACCAGCCGGCAGGCTGTCATCGACACTGATGGAGGCGGTAATGCGGTCCTCGAAGCCGAGGCGGATCAGGCCGGCGGCGGCGAGGATGATGGCGTCGTATTCGCCGGCATCGAGCTTGGCCAGGCGCGTATTGACGTTGCCGCGCAGGAAGCGGATCTGAAGATCGGGCCGACGCGCCAGCAGTTGCGCCTGGCGGCGCAGGCTCGAAGTGCCGACAACACTGCCTGCCGGCAGTGCCTCGAGGCTTGCAAAGGTATTGGAAACAAAGGCATCGCGCGGGTCTTCGCGCTCGCAGATGCAGTACAGGCCCAGGCCTTCGGGGAAGTCCATGGGCACGTCTTTCATCGAATGCACGGCGATGTCGGCTTCGTTGTCGAGCAGGGCGGTTTCCAGCTCCTTGACGAACAGGCCCTTGCCGCCGATCTTCGCCAGCGGCGCGTCGAGCAGCTTGTCGCCACGGCTGACCATGGGCACCAGGGTTACGACGAGACCTGGGTGCGCCTGCTCCAGGCGGGCTTTTACATATTCGGCCTGCCACAGGGCCAAGGCACTTTTACGGGTGGCAATGCGGATTTCGCGAGTGGACATGAAACGCCCCGAACCAGAGAAATGCCGTCGATGATAACAGCTCCTCCGGGTGTGCCCGCAGATTCAGATCAGCAAAGCGCCACGTGGGAACGGGCTTGACCCGCGATTGCGATGGTGGGAAATGCACCTTATCGCGGGGCAAGGCCGCTCTCACGCTGTCGAAGGGTATTCAGTGCAAGGACTGCATCATCTTGCGCACCCCGGCCACATGCCGACGGCTGACGGTCAGGGCATCGCCCTCTAGCCCCTTCAGGTAGAGCTGGAAATGCCCCAGCGGCGTGCGCTGCAACCGTTCGATGCGCTCACGGGCAACCAGCGCGTTGCGGTGAATACGCACAAACCGCTCGCCGAACTCGTCTTCCAGGGCCTTGAGGGGTTCGTCGAGCAGCACTTCGCCTGCCTCGTGGCGCAAGGTGACGTACTTGTGGTCGGCGATGAAATAGATGACCTGGGGAATAGGGATCAACTCGATGCCCTTGCGCGTGCGGGCACTGATATGGCTGCGTGGGCCGCCGGTATCGCCTGCGGGGCGGGTCAACGCCGCCAGCTGGGCGCGGTTGGGTTTTTCAGCCCGACGCAAGGCGTCACGCAGCGCCTGGGGTTGGATGGGCTTCTCGACATGGCTCAAAGTGCTGTCCCTGAAGGCTTCGCTGCCGTATTCGTCGTCGCCGGTGCAGAACACCACCGCCGGCGGCGACTCGCGCTCGCAGAGCCGGGCGGCGACCTGCAGGCCATCGAGGCCCGGCATGCCGATGTCCAGCACCACCACGTCGGGCTTGAGGCTTTCGATCAGGGTCAGGGCCTCCTCGCCGTTGGTGGCGCTGGGCTCCATCACGGTGTAACCCTCCAGCTCGCCAAGCAGCCGGCTCAGGCGCTCGCGGGCCTGGGGTTCATCATCAACGATCAGGACATTCATAATTGCGCTGGATTCCTGAGTGAGTCTCGCACGGGTATAGCGTAGACAAGTGTGGGGCGACCGAAACGCGGTCACGCTACAGACCGGTGCGAAGGCCAAAGATTCACTGGCCTGGCAGATTCACCGCCAGCCCTTTGTCCAACTGTAGACGCTCCGTGGAACACTGCCGTTCAATCGTTGAATATGCCGCACCCCCTTGTTACCGGACGATTCTCGCGACCAGCGCCCTGCGGCGGCAGGCGCAACCCTGCTATGATCGGCGCCACTTTTCCGTTCACGCCTTCAACGAGTGAATCCATGAGCACCGACAAGACCAATCAGTCCTGGGGCGGCCGCTTCAGTGAGCCCGTCGACGCCTTCGTCGCCCGTTTCACCGCCTCGGTCGATTTCGACAAGCGCCTGTACCGCCACGACATCATGGGTTCGATCGCCCACGCCACCATGCTGGCGCAGGTCGGCGTACTCAGCGACGCCGAGCGCGACACCATCATCGATGGCCTGAAGACCATCCAGGGCGAGATCGAGGTCGGCACCTTCGACTGGCGCGTCGACCTGGAAGACGTGCACATGAACATCGAGGCGCGCCTGACCGACCGCATCGGCATCACCGGCAAGAAGCTGCACACTGGCCGCAGCCGCAACGACCAGGTGGCCACCGATATCCGCCTGTGGCTGCGTGACGAGATCGACCTGATCCTGGCCGAGATCACCCGCCTGCAAAAGGGCCTGCTGGAACAGGCCGAGCGTGAAGCCGAAACCATCATGCCCGGTTTCACCCACCTGCAGACCGCCCAGCCGGTTACCTTCGGCCACCACCTGCTGGCCTGGTTCGAAATGCTCAGCCGCGACTACGAGCGCCTGGTCGACTGCCGCAAGCGCGCCAACCGCATGCCCCTGGGCAGCGCCGCGCTGGCCGGCACCACCTACCCGATCGACCGCGAGCTGACCTGCAAGTTGCTGGGCTTCGAAGCCGTGGCCGGCAACTCGCTGGACGGCGTCTCGGACCGCGACTTCGCCATCGAATTCTGCGCGGCCGCCAGCATCGCCATGATGCACCTGTCGCGCTTTTCCGAAGAGCTGGTGCTGTGGACCAGCGCGCAGTTCCAGTTCATCGACTTGCCTGATCGCTTCTGCACCGGCAGCTCGATCATGCCGCAGAAGAAGAACCCGGACGTGCCGGAGCTGGTGCGTGGCAAAAGCGGCCGCGTATTCGGCGCCCTGACCGGCCTGCTGACCCTGATGAAAGGCCAGCCGCTGGCCTACAACAAGGACAACCAGGAAGATAAAGAGCCGCTGTTCGACGCCGCCGACACCCTGCGCGACTCGCTGCGCGCCTTCGCCGACATGATCCCGGCGATCAAGCCCAAGCACGCGATCATGCGCGAAGCGGCCCTGCGCGGCTTCTCCACCGCCACGGACCTCGCCGACTACCTGGTGCGCCGCGGCCTGCCGTTCCGTGACTGCCACGAGATCGTCGGCCACGCGGTGAAACATGGCGTCGACACCGGCAAGGACCTGGCCGAGATGAGCCTGGAAGAGCTGCGCCAGTTCAGCGACCAGATCGAGCAGGACGTGTTTGCCGTGCTGACCCTGGAAGGTTCGGTCAACGCCCGCAACCATATCGGTGGCACCGCGCCGGCCCAGGTGCGCGCGGCAGTGGCTCGCGGCCAGGCACTGCTGGCTTCGCGCTGACAACGCACTCGCGGGGCAAGTCGGGCCGCCGCATCGCCGCTCCCACAAGGCCTGGACAAGGCTCGTGGGAGCGGCGATGCGGCGGCCCGACTTGCCCCGCGATTGTTTACAGCGTTAGCGCTTGTTCTTGATCATTTCGAGGAATGCCGGCATCGCCGCGTCCTTGTCCGCCACGATCCTCGCCATGTGTGGGTTCTCACCCAGCAATTGCAACAGCTTCTTCGCTTCCGTGAAGTCCTCCAGGAAGTCGATGTTCAGCACCTTCTTGCCCACCGCGCAGGCCAGGTCGACCGAGAAACAGAACATCAGGTCGGCGATGGTCAGTTGCTCACCGGCCACATAAGGCGCGAACCTGCCATTGCGCCTGAGGGTGGCAAAGCCCGCCAGCAGATCCACCCGCGCCCGCTCCTTGATCAGCGGCTCCACCGCCGCGCCGAAGAACGCCTCGGCGTAGCAGGTACGCGCTGGCAGCTCGATATACAGCTCGATTTCCCGCAGCAGCTCGCGCACCTTGGCCTGCCCGAAGGCATCGGCCGGCAGCAGCGCCTTGCCGGGCTCGGTCTGTGCGATGTAATCGAGGATCACGCCGGTCTCGCTGATGAAGCCGTGCTCGGTCTGCAGCACCGGTACCTTGCCACGGGGGCTGATGGCCAGGGCTTGAGGCAACTGGCCGCCGAAGAACGGCACCTCTTCGAAGGGCACGCCTTTCTCCAGCAAGGCCAGCTTGACCATGTTGTAGTAGTTGCTGACCGCGAATCCATGAAGCTTGAGCATTGAGACAGCCTCCAAGGCCGTATGGGGTTGGCCCGGCTGTTATAGCGCCCTTGCCCACCCTTGGCCAGTGCCATGCCCGGCGCTGATGGCCGGGCATTGCCAGCGCAGGCGTGGCACACTGTGCGCCTTACCACAGGAGCACCGCCATGAGCGAACCCCAAGACATCGACAGCAATGATGAAGAAGACTTCGCCGAGGCCACCCTGACCCAGGCGATCGAGAACCAGATCGAAAGCGGCGAGCCGCCGGCCGCCAAGGCCACTTTCAACAAGCTGACACTGGTCGGCTACGAGCGTGAAGACATCCTCAACCTCATGGCCCACGTGCTGGCCATCGAGATCGACGCCATGCTCGACGAAGATCGCCCGTTCGATACCGAGTGGTACGAAACCGCCCTGCGCGCCCTGCCGGAGCTGCCACCTGAGGCGGATCAAGGCGACATCGAATAAGCCTGACTACACTCCTGACTTCCATCCTTGTTTCGAAGTCAGGAGTTGCCCATGTCCTTCACCCCGGAACTGATCGCCGAACTGGAAGTGCTTGCCCTGTTCAACCTGGACAGCCACCAGGAAGGCATCAAGGTTGGCAGCAGCGCCTCCCCGGCCCTGATCGCCGCCGCCCAGCGCCTGTACGACAAAGAGCTCACCGACCAGCCTGATGGTGGCTACCTCACCAGCCTGGGCAACGATGCCGCCGAAAGCGTCCAGCTGCTTCTGACCATCCTAAAGACCCCGCAGCCAGCCTGATTTAACCAACCCCGCCCTCACCCCGTGGGAGCGGGCTTGCCCCGCGATGAGCCCCCAGACGAACGTTGCAAAACTGAAGTCAAAAAGCCACCAACCCCTTATCCGACCGCGCCACTCAGGCTAAACTCGCCAGAGCTTCCCCCGGCCTGCCTGAGCGCGCAATGAACCACCCCCACGAAATCCGCCCCGACCTGGATCAAGGCATCGACCGCAAGGAGCTGGCCAAGCTGCGTGCGCGCTTCCTGAAAATCAACCAGGGCCGCCTGGCACGGGCGATGGAAGGGTTATCCACACGCCAGCAGCAGGTCCTCACGCTGCTGCCGCTGTTCTTCCACGTCAATCATCCGCTGTTACCAGGCTATGTTTCCGGCACCACCCCCGCCGGCGTCTCCGGTTTCGAGCCCGACGACGAACTGCTCGCCGAAGTCCAGCGCCTGACCCGCTCGTTCACCTACAAGCCGCGCCACGGCAAGCCAGCGCAGCCGATCCACGGCCTGTTCCTGATGGGCAGCCTCGGCACGCTGGCCCAGGCCGAACAGAGCGACATGGACCTTTGGGTTTGCCATGCACCGGACCTGGACGAGCAGGCCGTGGCCGACTTGCGACGCAAGTGCCAGCTGCTCGAAACCTGGGCGACCAGCCAAGGCGCCGAAGCTCATTTTTTCCTGATCGAACCCCAGGGCTTCGTCCAGGGCGAGCGCGATGGCCAGCTCAGCTCCGACGACTGCGGCACCACCCAGCATTACCTGCTGCTCGACGAGTTCTACCGCACCGCCATCTGGCTGGCCGGGCGCACGCCGCTGTGGTGGCTGGTGCCGGTGTACCAGGAACACAACTACCGCGACTACACCCAGACACTGCTGTCCAAGCGCTTCATCCGCGCCCAGGACGATCTCGACCTGGGACACCTGGCGCACATTCCGTCGGGCGAGTTCGTCGGCGCCGGGCTGTGGCAGCTATTCAAGGGTATCGACTCACCCTACAAGTCGCTGCTCAAGCTGCTGCTCACCGAGGCCTACGCCAGCGAGCACCCGCAGGTGCGTTGCCTGAGCCTGGACTACAAACGGGCCGTGTTCGCCAACCAGCTGGATCTGGATGAGCTCGACCCCTACGTGATGGTCTACCGCCGCATCGAACGCTACCTGCTCCTGCGCGGCGAGCCGGCACGCCTGGAGCTGGTGCGGCGCAGCCTGTACCTGAAGGTAAACAAGAAGCTCGGCGACCAGGGCCGTACACGTAGTGGGGGCTGGCAACGCCAGCTCTTGGGGCGCCTGACCGAAGAATGGGGCTGGGACGAGCGCCAACTGGCGCTGCTCGACAGTCGCAGCCAGTGGAAAGTGCGCCAAGTGGCGGTCGAGCGCCGCGAACTGGTGGCAGAGCTGAACCACAGTTACCGCTTCCTGACCCAGTTTGCCCGCCAGCAGAACGCCAACAGCCGCGCCGACCAGCGTGACCTCAATGTGCTTGGCCGCCGCCTCTACGCCGCCTTCGAGCGCCGGGCCGGCAAGATCGAGGTGATCAACCCGGGCATCGCCCCGGACCTGGCCGAGGACACCCTGACCCTGGTGCAATCACCCAACCGCAAGGAACCGGGCACACACCACTGGGGGCTGTACAACGGCAACCTGGGTGTGCACGAGTGGGAGCACTTCAGCCCGATCAAGCGCTGCCGCGAACTGTTAGAGCTGCTCACCTGGGCCCATCGCAACGGCGTGATCGACAGCAGCACGCGCCTGGCCCTGCACCCAGGTGTCAGCGACCTGAGCGAGTTCGAGCTGTTCAACCTGATAGGCAGCCTGCAGCAGAGCATCCCCCTGCCCCTGGAGACAGTCAGCGAGGTGCGCCTGCTGCAGCCGAGCGTGGCCGACGAGATCCTGCTGTTGGTGAATGTCGGCGTCGACCCGCTGCGCCATCAGCGCGACCTGAACATTCTGATGACCACTGAGCGCACCGACTCGCTGAGCTACGCCGGGGTGCGCGAGAACCTGGTGCTGACCCTCGACCAGATCACCCTCAACAGCTGGAACGAGGTGCTGGTGCAACGCTACGACGGCGAGCATGCGCTGGCGCGCTGCCTGCGCGACTTCCTCAACAGCCTGGGCCAGCGCAGCCACCGCCCGCGGGTGCGGGTACGCTGCTATTGCCACAACCGCGCCCAGGCCATCAGCCAGCGGGTCGAGGAGATCTTCGACACCGTGCAATTGCTGCTCGACCAGGGCCTGAATCACCGTTACCTGCTGCAGGTGGCCCAGCACACCCACATCCTCGACCTGCAGCCCGGGCAGGTGACCCTGGCCAGCCTCGCCGACCACGACGCGGTGCTGGCGGCCCTCGGCGAGGAGCGCGGCAGATACAGCCCGTTGCACCTGGACACCCACGCCCTGCAGGACCACGACCTGCCGCTGGTCCTGGCCCAGGGCCAGCCCGGCTGCATCCAGGTGTTCTACCGCCTGTTCGAGGGCTGGGCCGACCTGTACGTGCTCGATGAGCACAACGCGCTCTGGCAACAACGGCTGCCACTGCAGGACGAGCCGCACCTGCTGCTGCCGCTGCAACGCTTCCTGCAATCGATGCTGATGCGCCGCGACGCCCAGTTGCCACTGGACAGCCTGCCGCTGGCATCGCTGCGCATCCTCTATTACCAGTTGCTGCCCTCAGGCATCGGCAAGGCACGCAGCCTGGAGCCAAGACCGACACCTTCGGACAACCAGAACCAGGCGTATTTCGAAGTTCAGGCGATCCTCCAGGCCGGCACGGGCGAAGAGGTGCATGTCACCCTTTACTGCGACCAGCAGGAGTTTTCCGAACTGGAGCATGGCGACCAGCTGTATGCCGTGGTCGCCCGGCAGATCCTGCGCCAGCGCCGCGGCAGCGGCAGTTACCGCTGCTACATCACCGACCTCGACCTGTCCGAGCTGCTGGAGGACGAGCAAGGGTCCACCAGCCTCTACCTGCGCTACAAACGCGAGCTGGAGCAGGCACTCAACGATGGGCTGGAGCAACTGCAGGCGCAGCTGGAGCCCTGATCACCTCAGAGATCGAAATCGCCTGCCGCTTCCGGCTGGTACTCGACTGCCAGCAGCTCGAGCTTGAGCGTCTTGCCGCCCGGCGCCGGCCAGTCGATCTGGTCGCCCACCGACAGGCCCAGCAGTGCGCAGCCGATCGGCGCAAGGATCGAGACGTTGCCTTCAGGGCCAGCGTCCTTCGGATACACCAGGGTCAGGTGGTAATCCTTGCCACTGGCGATCTCGCGGCAGTGCACGCGGGAGTTCATGGTCACCACGCCGGCCGGGACTTCCTCGTGACCCACCACGTTCTCGGCGCGGTCCAGCTCGTCCTGCAGGGCGAGCACACCCGGGGTGCTTTCATCGAGGGCGTCGAGCAGGCGCTCGAGACGCTGCACGTCCAGTCGGGTGAGGATGAGGGAAGGCTTGGTGCTCATGATCCAGTCAGACTCCTTTGAACAGGCAATTTACTAAAGGCAGATAAAGCAAAACCCCGCCCAAGGGCGGGGTTTGTGAAATGCTTGGCGTCACCGACGCAGACCCTGACACTACCACAGCGGGGCAAATACTCAAGCCCACACCGTCGTTGTGGCTATGCCTGGCGCCCTGTTTTCAGGGCCAGCGCCTCGCGGCAGATCTGCCGGCGCCGTTCGTCATCGGCCGAGCGCCACTCACGGATATGCTCGACGTGGCGGTGGCAGCCGGTACAGACCTTGTACTCATCCAGCCGACATATGCTGATACAAGGTGACGGCACCGCCGGGCTCACATTGCTGTAGAGCGGCTTGGGCGGCCTGGGCTGTTCGCTCATTTCAGATCTCGTCGAAGTCCAGCTTCTCGCCGGCCCGCTCCCAGACGATGCGCTCGAGCATCTCGCCGAGCAGCTCTTCGCTCTTCTCGCACACCCACTTGCCGCTCTCTTCGTCGTAATCGAAGTGGAAACCACCGGACTTGTCCGCCAGCCACAATTGGCGCAGCGGCTCCTGGCGGCTGAAGATCAGCTGGCTGCCGTTATCGAACTTGATGGTCAGGACGCCAGCGGAGTTCTCCATGTCCAGGTCCATGCCGCTTTCATCGAACAGATCTTCCAGGGCCTGTTGGGTCGCGTCGACCAGGTCGTGGAAACGCGCTTCGCTCAAACTCATTGCAAGGACCTCGAAAAATGGCTGTACACACGCAAGCCGGGCACGATAAGGGCGAAAGCCTCAAGCTACAAGCTAATAGCTGTAAGAAAAAGCCGCATCGCCTTTGGTCGCCGCACCGCCGCCAAGGGGGTGCCCCTTGCATAGGCAATCAGGTGGTCGCTCGGTATACTCGGCCGCAATACTGCATATTTCCAAGGATTTCACCCATGAAACGCCTGATTTCCTCCCTCGCGGCGCTGGTCGCGGTCGCCTGCCTCGTTTCGGCCTGCGGTCAGAAAGGCCCCCTGTACCTGCCAGAAGACGGCAAGGACGGCAAAGGCCCGCGCAAGTCGCACCAGCATGCCAAGCCAGTCCAGCCGCAACCTGTGCTGGAGCAGCAGCAAGAGCAGCCAGAAGAGTCGCCCGCGCAGTAAGGAAATCCCATGGATGCATTCAACTACCGCGGCGGTGAGCTGTTCGCGGAAGGGGTGGCCCTGTCGGCGATCGCCGAACGCTTCGGGACGCCCACCTACGTGTACTCGCGAGCCCATATCGAGGCGCAGTACCGCAACTACACCGATGCCCTGCACGGGCTGGAGCACCTGGTCTGCTTCGCGGTCAAGGCCAATTCCAACCTGGGCGTGCTGAACCTGCTGGCGCGCCTGGGCGCGGGCTTCGACATCGTTTCCGGCGGTGAGCTGGAGCGCGTGCTGGCCGCCGGTGGCCGCGCCGATCGCGTGGTGTTCTCCGGTGTCGGCAAGACCCGCGAGGACATGCGCCGCGCCCTGGAAGTGGGCGTGCACTGTTTCAACGTCGAGTCCACCGACGAGCTCGAGCGCCTGCAAGTGGTGGCCGCCGAGATGGGCAAGGTCGCGCCGGTGTCGCTGCGCGTGAACCCGGACGTCGACGCCGGCACCCACCCTTACATCTCCACTGGCCTCAAGGAAAACAAGTTCGGCATCGCCATTGCCGACGCCGAGGCCATCTACGTGCGCGCCGCGCAGTTGCCGAACCTCGACGTGGTCGGTGTTGACTGCCACATCGGCTCACAGCTGACCACCGTCGAACCGTTCCTCGATGCCCTCGACCGCCTGCTGGTGCTGGTCGATCGCCTGGCCGAGTGCGGCATCCACCTGCGCCATCTCGACCTGGGTGGCGGTGTCGGCGTGCGCTATCGCGACGAACAGCCGCCGGAGCTTGCCGACTACATCAAGGCCATTCGCGAGCGCATCGGCAGCCGCGACCTGGCCCTGGTGTTCGAGCCGGGCCGCTACATCGTCGCCAACGGCGGCGTGCTGCTGACCCGCGTGGAATACCTCAAGCACACCGAGCACAAGGACTTCGCCATCATCGACGCGGCGATGAACGACCTGATCCGCCCGGCCTTGTACCAGGCCTGGATGGACATCAGCGCAGTCAAGCCTCGCGAAGGCGAAGGTCGGGCCTACGACTTGGTCGGCCCGATCTGCGAGACCGGCGACTTCCTGGGCAAGGACCGCGTGCTGGACCTGGCCGAGGGCGACCTGCTGGCCGTGCGCTCCGCGGGCGCCTATGGTTTCGTCATGAGCTCCAACTACAACACCCGTGGCCGCTGCGCCGAAGTGCTGGTCGATGGCGATCAGGCCTTCGAAGTGCGTCGCCGCGAGACCATCACCGAACTGTTCGCCGGCGAAAGCCTGCTGCCGGAGTGAACCCATGCTGCTGCGTTTTACCAAGATGCACGGGCTGGGCAACGACTTCATGGTCCTCGACCTGGTCAGCCAGCACGCACACATCCAACCCAAGCACGCCAAGCAATGGGGTGACCGCAACACAGGCATCGGCTTCGACCAGCTGCTGATCGTCGAGGCGCCGAACAACCCGGATGTCGACTTCCGCTACCGTATCTTCAACGCCGATGGCTCCGAGGTCGAACAGTGCGGCAACGGCGCGCGCTGCTTCGCCCGTTTCGTCCTGGACAAGCGCCTGACCGCGAAGAAGCGCATTCGCGTCGAGACCAAGGGCGGCATCATCGTGCTCGATGTGCGCAACGACGGGCAGATCTGCGTCGACATGGGCCCGCCGCGCTTCACGCCGGCCGAGGTCCCGTTCATCGCCGATGAGCAGGCGAGCAGCTATGCACTCGAAGTCGACGGCCAGGTGCACCAGATCGCCGCCGTGTCCATGGGCAACCCGCATTCGGTGCTGCGCGTGGACGATGTGCGCAACGCGCCGGTCCATGAGCTGGGCCCGAAGATCGAGCATCACCCGCGCTTTCCGCAGCGGGTCAATGCCGGCTTCATCCAGGTAGTCGACCGCCACCGCGCCAACCTGCGCGTGTGGGAGCGTGGCGCGGGCGAGACCCAGGCCTGCGGCACAGGCGCCTGCGCCGCCGCCGTGGCGGCGATCAGCCAAGGCTGGATGGACTCACCGGTGACCATCGACCTGCCAGGCGGGCGCCTGAGCATCGAGTGGGCCGGCCCCGGCAAGCCGGTGCTGATGACCGGCCCCGCCGTTCGTGTGTTCGAAGGACAAGTTCGTCTCTAAGCGAGTATCCGCCATGACCGATCAGCCTAACGTTGCATCCCCGCAGGCCAGTGAGCTCGATGCCGAAGCGGTGGTCGCCTACCTGCGCGCCCACCCGACCTTCTTCGCCGAGCACGACGAGCTGCTGGTCGAACAGCGCATTCCTCACCAGCGCGGCGACAGCGTGTCGCTGGTGGAACGCCAGCTCAAGCTGCTGCGCGATCGCAACATCGAGATGCGCCATCGCCTGTCGCAACTGATGGACGTGGCCCGCGACAACGACCGGCTGTTCGACAAGACCCGCCGGCTGATCCTCGACCTGCTCGACGCCAGCACCCTGGAAGAGGTGGTGATGGCGGTCGAGGACAGCCTGCGCCAGGAGTTCCAGGTACCCTTCGTCAGCCTGATCCTGTTCGGCGAAAACGCGGCGCCCGTGGGGCGCTGGGTTTCCGGGGCCGAGGCGCAGCAGGCCATCGGCGGCCTGATCGGCGGCGGCAAGACCATCAGCGGCAGCCTGCGCGAACATGAGCTGGCGTTCCTGTTCGGCAACGATCAGCACAAGGAAGTCGGCTCCAGCGCCGTGGCCACCCTCGAGTACCAGGGCCTGCACGGCGTACTGGCGATCGGCAGCCGCGATCCGCAGCACTACAAGAGCAGTGTCGGCACCCTGTTCCTCAGCTACATCGCCGAAGTGCTCGGCCGCGTGGTGCCGCGCTTTACCCAGACTCTGCGCTCGGTGCGCTGATGGAACGCCAGCTGGAGGCTTATTGCGCACACCTGCGCAACGAGCGCCAGGTGTCCGAGCACACCCTGCTGGCCTACCGTCGTGACCTCGAGAAGGTCATCGAATTCTGCAACGCCCAGGGCATCGCCGGCTGGGCTGCCCTGCAGGTCCAGCAACTGCGCCAGCTGGTCGCCCGCCAGCACCATCACGGCCAGTCCTCGCGCAGCCTGGCGCGCCTGCTCTCGGCGGTGCGCGGGCTGTACCGCTACCTCAACCGCGAAGGGCTGTGCCAGCACGATCCGGCCAACGGCCTGGCGCCACCCAAGGGTGAGCGGCGCCTGCCCAAGGTACTGGACACCGACCGCGCCCTGCAGTTGCTCGACGGCGGCGTCGACGACGCGTTCATCGCCCGCCGCGACCAGGCCATCCTCGAACTGTTCTATTCGTCCGGCCTGCGCCTGTCGGAGCTGACCGGGCTCGACCTCGAGCACCTGGACCTGGCTGCCGGGCTGGTGCAGGTGCAAGGCAAGGGCGGCAAGAGCCGCGTGCTGCCGGTTGGCCGCAAGGCCCGGGAGGCGCTGCAGGCCTGGTTGAAACTGCGCGGCATCGCCGGCCCGCAGGACAGCGCCGTGTTCCTCAGCCGCCAGGGCAAGCGCCTCGGTCCCCGAGCCATCCAGCTGCGGGTCAAGGCCGCCGGCGAGCGCGAGCTCGGCCAGCACCTGCACCCGCACATGCTTCGCCATTCCTTCGCCAGCCATCTGCTGGAATCGTCCCAGGACCTGCGCGCGGTGCAGGAGATGCTAGGCCACGCCGACATCAGCACTACGCAGATCTATACCCACCTGGACTTCCAGCACCTGGCCGCGGTGTACGACAGCGCCCACCCCCGGGCCAAACGCAGCAAGGACACGGACTCATGAGCATCAAGCTGATCACCTTCGACCTGGACGACACCCTCTGGGATACCGCACCGGTCATCGCCAGCGCCGAAGTCGTCCTGCGCGACTGGCTCGAAGCCAACGCGCCGATTCTCGGTGGCGTGCCGGTCGAGCACCTGTTCGCCATCCGCGAGCGCCTGGTACAGGCCGAGCCGGGCCTCAAGCACCGTATCAGCGCCCTGCGCCGGCGGGTGCTGTTCCATGCCCTGGAAGAGGTCGGCTACAGCGAAAAACACGCCCAGGAACTGGCCAACGAAGGTTTCGAGGTGTTCCTGCATGCGCGGCACCAAGTCGAGGTGTTCCCAGAGGTGCAGCCGGTGCTGGAGATCCTGCGGCATCACTACACCCTCGGCGTGGTCACCAACGGCAATGCCGACGTGCGCAGGCTCGGCCTGGCGGACTACTTCCGCTTCGCCCTGTGCGCGGAAGACCTGGGGATTGGCAAGCCGGACCCTGCACCTTTCCTCGAAGCGCTGAAGCGCGGCGAGGTGGACGCAGGAGCGGCGGTGCACGTCGGCGACCACCCGGGCGACGACATAGCCGGCGCCCAGCGCGCCGGGCTGCGGGCGGTGTGGTTCAACCCCCAGCACAAGCCCTGGAGCGGCGAACAGGCGCCGGATGCGGAGATCCAGCGTTTGTCGCAGTTGCCAGACGTGCTAGCACGCTGGCGCTGACTGACAGTCGCCCACAAAAAAGCCCGCAGCGACGGCGGGCTTCTTTGCGCTCAGCCACTCAGATAGGGCGGCTGCCGTACTTGTTGTCCGGCTTCTTGGGCGGATCGGCGACCACGTTGGCCTCCACTTCCTGCACCTTGCCACCGCGCGAAAGGAACTCTTCCATCGCCTTGGCCAGCGCGTCGCGCTCTTTCTGCTTGGCTTCCATGCTCGGCATCTCGTCTACCGAGACAGCCGCCTTGGACTTGCCCTTGGCAGCAGGTGCCGGGCTGCTGTCGTCATCGCCGGCATCTTCCGCGCCATCGTCGGCCGCAGCTTCCAGGCCGTCATCAGCCTCGTCTTCGTCGCCTACTTCGAGGTCATCATTTTCCAGATCGTCGTCGCTCATGTTCTACCTCATGACTTGCAAAAAGCAGGTTAGTTATAGACCGGTGCAGCCGTAGACCGGCAGCCACCAGTGAAAATTCAACTGGCCGTGGGTTGGCCACTGCCCTGGGTGTCCGCCCCCTCATGGGAGGCCCGGCACCCTGCAGGCCCTGCTCCTGGCAAGGCCTGACAAAATCCTTTGAACCCTTGCTGGCCACAGGCTATTGGCAAGCCTAGCAAAGGGTGGCGAAGTGTGTGGACTACTCGTCCAGCTCCCTTCGGCGCGCATTCTAGCGCGCTCGCAGAAAAAGCAAAGCTCCAGAAACGCCCAATGACTTGTAAGTTTTCTACCTGCGTCGCGATCACGACAGAGAAACCGTTTGCCCGGCGCGAATCGGCAAACTACAGGCAAAAAAAATGCCCGGCGAGCCGGGCAAGTTTTCCAGCGTGGCGGTTACAGGTTGTAGCCGCGCTCGTTGTGCTGAGCCAGGTCGAGGCCGACCGACTCTTCTTCTTCGCTGACCCGCAGGCCCATCACCAGGTCCAGGACCTTGAGAATCACGTAGGTGACGATGGCGGTGTAGACCACGGTGAAGATCACGCCCTTGGCCTGGATCCAGAACTGCGCGGCGATATCGGTGACCGCGCCGAAGCCGCCCAGGGCAGGTGCCGCGAACACACCGGTGAGCAGGGCGCCGATGATGCCGCCGATACCGTGCACGCCGAAGGCGTCGAGGGAGTCGTCATAACCCAGCTTGCGCTTGAGGCTGGTGGCGCAGAAGTAGCAGACCACGCCGGACACCAGGCCGATCACCAGGGCGCCCATCGGGCCGACGGTACCCGCGGCAGGGGTGATGGCGACCAGACCGGCGACCACGCCCGAAGCAATGCCCAGTGCGCTCGGTTTACCGTGGAAAACCCACTCGGCGAACATCCAGCCCAAGGCGGCGGCGGCGGTAGCGATCTGGGTCACCAGCATGGCCATGCCGGCGGTACCGTTGGCCGCCGCAGCGGAACCTGCGTTGAAGCCGAACCAGCCGATCCACAGCATGGCCGCACCCATCAACGTGTAGCCCAAGTTGTGCGGAGCCATCGGCGTAGTCGGGTAGCCCTTGCGCTTGCCCAGCACCAGGCAGCAGACCAGGCCGGCGATACCGGCATTGATGTGCACCACGGTGCCGCCCGCGAAGTCCAGCACGCCCCAGTCCCACATCAGCGCGCCGTCACCACTCCAGACCATGTGCGCGATCGGCGCGTAGACCAAGGTGAACCACACACCCATGAAAATCAGCATGGCCGAGAACTTCATGCGTTCTGCGAAGGCACCGACGATCAGCGCCGGGGTGATGATGGCGAAAGTCATCTGGAAGGTGATGAATACCGCCTCGGGGAACAACGCGGTAGCCGAGGTCAGGCCCGACGGCGTGACGCCGCTGAGGAAGGCCTTGGAGAAGCCACCGATGAAGGAGTTGAAATTGAGCACGCCCTTTTCCATACCGGCGGTATCGAAAGCCAGGCTGTAGCCGTAGATGACCCAGAGGATGCTGATCAGGCCGGTGATGGCAAAGCACTGCATCATCACCGACAGCACGTTCTTCGAGCGCACCATGCCGCCGTAGAACAGGGCCAGGCCCGGGATGGTCATGAACAGGACCAATGCCGTCGAAGTGAGCATCCAGGCGGTGTCGCCGGAGTTCAGCACAGGGGCGGCAGTTTCCTCGGCCAGGGCCAGCCCTGGCATTACGAGGGACAATAGGGCTCCTAGCCCTGCGATCTTGCGCAGAGTCATGTTGTTTTCTCCTGGGGCGTTGGGTTTGGTGAGGCTTTGCTTGGCGCTTAGATCGCGTCGGTATCGGTTTCGCCGGTACGGATGCGGATCGCCTGCTCCAGATTGACCACGAAGATCTTGCCGTCGCCGATCTTGCCGGTGTTGGCTGCCTTGGTGATGGCTTCGATCACCCGATCGAGGTCCTTGTCGTCGATGGCGACATCGATCTTCACCTTGGGCAGGAAATCGACCACGTATTCAGCGCCGCGATACAGCTCGGTGTGACCCTTCTGCCGGCCGAAACCTTTGACCTCGGTCACGGTGATGCCCTGCACGCCGATTTCCGACAGCGACTCGCGCACGTCGTCCAGCTTGAACGGCTTGATGATGGCAGTGACTAGCTTCATGAAACTCTCTCCCGATTTGATGGACTTGCCCCAGGAAAACAAACCCGTCTCAAGTCTAAGCGCAGCGCCTGGCTTTGTAACGCATCGTCGGCTCCATTCTCCCCGCCGACACACGATCCGCCTGTGACGAAGGACCTTGCGGCTCCGCCTGCGCACTGCCTGGTCACAAGGGACTGCATCAGTGCATGGCTCACTCGGGTCTTTGCAGAAACCTTGCCAGTTCGAACAACGATCGGGAAAACAGGGAGTTGCGTGAATCGGTAGGGATTGGCCAGTTGCCAGCAGCGAAAAAGCGCACAAAATCGGTGCGCGACCTTTGGCCGCCCTGCGCGAAAAGCGTGCAGGGCAAGCGGGCAAAAGCGGCGTGCTACACTGCGGCACTTTCAGTGATCAGCGGATACCAGACATGCTCGCGCCCAAAGCCTTCCTCGATGCCCTGAGCGACCAGGCCTCGCGCCTGTTCAGCGGCGACACCGCCGCGCCCCGTGCCGAACTGGAGAGCCAGTTCAAGGTGCTGATGCAGGGGGCCTTCAGCAAACTCGACCTGGTCAGCCGCGAGGAATTCGACAGCCAGATGGTGGTGCTGGCCCGTACACGCGCCCGCCTCGAAGCCCTCGAGCAGCAATTCGCCGAGCTGGAAGCCAGGATGGCGCCGTCCGCCAAAGAATAACGATCGATACAGGGAGTGCTTGCCATGAAAGTCAGTGCCCGTAATGTCTTTGAAGGTACCGTCAGCGCCGTCCAGCCTGGCGCGGTGAATGCCGAGGTCGAGCTGACTCTCGGTGGCGGCGAGAAACTGGTCGCGGTGGTCACCATGGCCAGCCTGCACAACCTCAGTATCAACGTCGGTAAACAGGCCGTTGCCCTGGTCAAGGCGCCGTGGGTGGTGCTGATGACCGATGCCGCCGGCTACAGGCTGTCGGCGCGCAACAGCCTCGAAGGCGAAGTGTTGCGAGTCGGTGACGGCGCGGTGAATGCCGAGGTGGTGCTGAAGCTTTCCGGCGGCACCGAAGTGTATGCCATCGTCACCCGCGAAGCGGTGCAGGAACTCGGCCTGAAGCCGGGTGTGAAGGCCACCGCGCTGATCAAGGCCTCGCACATCATCCTGGGTGCCAAGCCTTGAATGAATGCCCGCTTTCTACCTTGCCCAGGTAGAAGCGGGATTACCACGCGATGGTAATCGCGCCGCACACTGCATTAATTTCCCTCCCAGCAGATGAAACTTGTTTAAGTTACGTCTTCCTGGTTGACTTCCTCGCTATGCTTTGCATAAAGTTCACCCGCCCCGAAAAACGGGCCTTTATTTCAACTCACGAAGAATTCAATGGACACAGTATCTAGTCGCTGTCTGGCAGCTCCTGGCCGCCAGGCACTTGAACCGGAACTCCGGGCCCGCCCCTAGGTCGGGCAAGCCGCGCCAGAGCCTGATGCTCCGCCGTAGCTTGCCGCCCCGGGTGCCCGCCCGGTCGGAGGCAAGCTCATGAACCTTGATATCGCTACCCCTCGCCTGCGCGCCTTTGCGCACAAGGCCCCGTACCGTCCTGTCCGCGACGGGGGCTTGTCCTCGCCCCTGAAACCGCCCAGTCGATAGCGTGCCCGTTGCTGCCTGCAGTGACGCGCGCGATGCTGTCTGTTCGCTGAACTGACGCCATTTAAATCGTCAGAAACTTCCGAACCTTAAGTAATTAAAGTTCTTTGGAACTCTATTGCCCGCCATTTAACAGATGGGATTAACCGACCATGGAATCAGCCAGTAGAAAGTTCGCTGCCGATCTTATTTCCGGCATTCGCCAGCGAACACTTAAATGTCGGAAAAACCACGCTTTTCATTGTTTGAATCATTGCGACACGAAACACGTTCACTCACCTTCCCCACCGTGAGTCGACTGTGTGTCGTGCCGCCTCCTGCGGCAGGAGCACAGCCAAATGACCGTAAAAGACCACAACACCCGCAGCAAAGCCGGCGAAGACACCCGCCTGTCCATGCGTGCCGCCCGCGAGGCACGCAACGGCCTGGCCGTGACCCTGGCCAACCTCGACGCCAGCGAACTGGGCCTGACCGAGCACGAAGCCGCCAAGCGCCTGCAGCGCGACGGCGCCAACCAAGTCGCCCATGACAAGCCGCAACCGGCCCTGGTGCAATTGCTCAAGGCCTTGCACAACCCCTTTATCTACGTGCTGCTCACCCTCGCCGGCATCAGCTTCGTTACCGACTACTGGCTGCCGGTACGCGCAGGCGACATGGAAGAAGCGGACCTGACCAAGGTCATCATCATCATGACCATGGTCAGCCTCAGCAGCCTGCTGCGCTTCTGGCAGGAGTACCGTTCGGGCAAGTCCGCCGACGCCCTCAAGGCCATGGTCCGCACCACCGCCACCGTGCTGCGCCGCGAGCGCCACGACCAGCCGGCGCGCCTGCGCGAAGTGCCCATGAACGAACTGGTGGCCGGCGATATCGTGCAACTGGCCGCCGGCGACATGATCCCCGCCGATATCCGCCTGATCGAGTCCCGCGACCTGTTCATCAGCCAGGCGGTGCTGACCGGCGAAGCGCTGCCGGTGGAGAAGTACGACACCCTCGGCCACGTCGCGCAGAAGTCCGCCGCCGACAGCGCCAACGATGAAAGCGGCCTGCTGGATCTGCCCAACATCGGCTTCATGGGGACCAACGTGGTCAGCGGCCGCGCCCGCGCCGTGGTGGTGGCCACCGGCAAGCGCACATATTTCGGCTCGCTGGCCAAGGCCATCGTCGGCTCGCGTAGCCAGACCGCCTTCGACCGTGGCGTGAACAGCGTCAGCCGGCTGTTGATCCGTTTCATGCTGGTGATGGTGCCGGTGGTGTTCATGCTCAACGGCGTGGTCAAGGGCGACTGGAGCGACGCCTTCCTGTTCGCGCTGGCCGTGGCCGTGGGCCTGACCCCGGAGATGCTGCCGATGATCGTCAGCGCCAACCTGGCCAAGGGCGCCGTCGCCATGGCCCGGCGCAAGGTGGTGGTCAAGCGGCTGAACGCCATCCAGAACTTCGGCTCGATGGATGTGCTGTGCACCGACAAGACCGGTACCTTGACCCAGGATCGCATCATCCTCGAACACCACGTCGACCCCAGTGGCCAGGTGGCCCCGCACCTGCTGGAGCTGGCTTGGCTAAACAGCCATCACCAGAGCGGCGTGAAGAACCTGATGGACCAGGCCGTGCTGCGCTTTGCTGGCGAAGACCAGCGCTTCCAGCCACCCTATGCCTACGCCAAGGTCGACGAGTTGCCCTTCGACTTCATCCGCCGTCGCCTGTCGGTGATCGTCAAGGATGCCCTGGGCGACCACCTGCTGGTGAGCAAGGGCGCCGTCGAGGAAATGCTGGCCATCGCCACCCATGTCGAAGAAGGCGGCCAGCGGATCGCTCTGGATGCCGGGCGACGCCAGCAATTGCTGGCCACCGCCAGCGCCTACAACCAGGAAGGTTTCCGCGTGCTGCTGGTTGGCACCCGTGATATTCCGGCCGTTGACGGCAAACCCCAGTACCACACCGATGACGAGCGCGAGCTGGTGATCCGTGGCTTCCTGACCTTCCTCGACCCGCCCAAGGAAACCGCAGGCCCGGCCATCGCCGCCCTGCGCGAGATGGGCGTGAAGGTGAAGGTGCTGACCGGCGACAACCCGGTGGTCACCTGCAAGGTCTGCCGCGAAGTGGGCCTGGAGCCCGGCCAGCCGCTGCTCGGCCAGGACATCGAACGCCTGGACGACACCCAGCTCAAGGCCCTGGTCGAAGAACGCACGGTGTTCGCCAAGCTCACTCCGCTGCAGAAGTCGCGGGTGCTCAAGGCGCTGCAAGCCAATGGCCACACCGTGGGCTTCCTCGGTGACGGCATCAACGACGCACCGGCGTTGCGCGATGCCGACGTGGGCATCTCGGTGGACAGCGGCACCGACATCGCCAAGGAATCGGCCGACATCATCCTCCTGGAAAAGAGCCTGATGGTGCTGGAGGAAGGCGTGCTCAAGGGCCGCGAAACCTTCGGCAACATCATGAAGTACCTGTGCATGACCGCCAGCTCCAACTTCGGCAACGTGTTCTCGGTACTGGTGGCCAGCGCGTTCATCCCGTTCATGCCGATGCTGGCGATCCACCTGCTGCTGCAAAACCTGATGTACGACTTCTCCCAGCTGTCGCTGCCGTGGGATCGCATGGACAAGGAGTTCCTGCGCGAACCACGCAAGTGGGATGCCCGCAACATCGGCCGTTTCATGCTGTGGATCGGCCCGACCTCGTCGATGTTCGACATCACCACCTTTGCCCTGATGTGGTACGTGTTCGCCGCCAACAGCGTGGAAATGCAAGCGTTGTTCCAGTCCGGCTGGTTCATCGAGGGGTTGCTGTCGCAGACCCTGGTGGTGCACATGCTGCGCACCCGCAAGGTGCCGTTCTTCCAGAGCACCGCGGCGCTGCCGGTGATCCTGGCCACCGGCCTGGTGATGTGCCTGGGCATCTACATCCCGTTCTCGCCACTGGGGGCGATGGTCGGGCTGGTGCCGCTGCCGTGGGAATACTTCCCATGGCTGGCCGCGACCCTGCTGGGCTACTGCCTAGTGGCCCAGGGCATGAAGACCCTGTACATCCGCCGCTTCGGCCAGTGGTTCTGAGGGGGTGGGCATGCGTGTACTGATCTGCGCGGGGCGCAACTACGCCGACAACCACCGCTGCCGCCAGGCGCTGGACGCCCTCCAGCGCCAGCAACCGATCCGGGTGCTGATCCACGGTGGCAGCCAGCACCTGGGCGGCGAAATCGAAGGCTGGGCCCGCGAACAGGGCGCCGACATCGTGCGCTATCCGCCCAACTGGCAATTGCACGGCAAGCTGGCCGAACGCCTGCGCAACGTCTTCATGCTGCGCGACAGCCGGCCCGACCTGGTGCTGGCGCTGCCGGGCGGCGACGATACCGAGGAGCTGCTGGCACGGGCGCGGGGTTCGGGGATTCCGGTGATCTGCGGCAGGCAGCCACGGTCACATTGACCTGACCACGATCTGAGGGGGCGCTTGGCGTCCCCCATCAGAACATTCCGTAGCCCTCTTGAGCACACGACCGCAAACCCCGTAGGATTGAGAGCGATTCCCATCTGCATCTCGCTCATTCCTTTTGCAGGAGAGGCTCGTCGTGCCCTCACCCTCACTTCCGCCGCCGCGCCAGGCCATGGATGCGCTGTACCAGGATCACCACGCCTGGCTGCTGGGCTGGCTGCGGCGACGCCTGCAACATGCCGACAACGCCGCTGACCTGGCCCACGATACCTTCGTGCAACTGCTCGGCCGGCCGGAGCTGATCCCGACGCTGCGCCAACCGCGAGCCTGGCTCAGCAGCGTGGCCAAAGGGTTGATGATCGACCGCCAACGCCGACACAAGCTGGAGACCGCCTATCTGCAGGCCCTGGCCAGCCTGCCCGAACCCGAGGCGCCCTCGGCCGAGCGCCAGCTGATCCTGCTTCAGACGCTGATGCAGATCGACGCCATGCTCGATGGCCTACCGGGGAAGGTGCGCATGGCCTTCCTGCTGTCACGCCTGGAAGGCATGAGCTACCAGGAAATCGCCCATCACCTGGGGATCAGCCTGAGCAGTGTCGAGAAGTACATGGTCAAGGCCATCCGCCACTGCTATCTGGCAAGGCTGGAATCATGAGCGACGACGTGCTCGACCAGGCCATCGGCTGGCTGGTCAGACTCGAGTCGGCGCAACATGCGCCGGCACTGTGTGCCGCCTGCCTTGCCTGGCGCCAGAGCGACCCACGCCATGAAGCCACCTGGCAGGCCCTGCAGGAAGCCCAGGCCTGCTTCAGCCAGGCCCGCGAACTGCCCGGTGGCGTTGCCCTGCGTGCGTTGACGGCGCCCGAACGGGCGGATCGCCGGCACGCCCTCAAGCTGCTCACCCTCGGCCTGCTGGGGCTGGGCCTGAGCGGCACGGCATTGCAACACTCACCCTGGCGCCTGAGTCTGGCCGACCACAGCACCCGCACCGGAGAGCGCCGCCGTGTCCAGCTGGCCGATGGCAGCGAGCTGCAGCTCAACAGCCGCAGCGCGGTCAACGTGCGCTTCAGCGCGACCGAGCGCCTGGTCGAACTGCTTGAAGGGCAGGTCTATGTCCGCGCGCAGGGCGACACCCGGCAACGCCCCCTGTGCGTGACCAGTGCCGAGGCCAGCCTGTGGACGTTCGGCGCGGCATTCGATGTCTGCCAGGCGCGCGGCAACACGCGCCTGGCCATCGACCAGGGCCAGATCGCGATCCAGGTGCCCGGGCGAGCCCAACAACTGGCCAAGGCCGGCGAGCAGTACCGCATCGACCGCCATGGCGCGCAGCTCCTGGCCAATCCCCAGGCCCAAGGCTCGGCCTGGACCCGTGGCCTGCTGATCGCCAACGACATGCCCCTGGCCGAACTGGCCGATACCCTGGCCCGTCAGCGCGAAGGCTGGGTCGGCTGCGATCCGACGGTGGCCGACCTGCGCGTTTCCGGGGTGTTCCAGCTCGACGACACCGACAATGCCCTGCGCAGCCTGGCCCACACCTGGCCAGTGCGCCTGCAATGGCGCACCGCGTTGTGGGTGCGCATCCTCCCGGCGTAAAGAAAATCGATTCTCGTTTACGGGTTTTCCCCGCTCCTTCGACAAACAGGAAAAACACCTGCCAATTCCCAGGAGCTTCCGATGGATCTGCTGTCCCGCTACCGCCCCACCTTGCTCGCCCGGGCCCTGTTGCTTGGCGCCGGCATCGGCCTGGCCCATCCCGTGCTGGCCGAACAGCCTCTGCGCCGTTACGACCTGCCCGCCGCGCCGCTGGCCGAAGCCCTCAACCGCTTCGCCGAGCAGGCCGGCATCACCCTGCCGTACGACCCGCAGCTGGTGCAGGGCAAGCAGGCCAGGCCGGTGCGCGGCCAGTTGCCCACCGACATGGCGTTGTACCTGATGCTCGAAGGCACCGGGCTCAAGGCCGTGCAGGCCGCCGACGGCAACTGGGCGCTGCAGCTCGCCGCCAGCGCTGGCGACGCTCTGGAACTCGGCAGCACGCAGGTTCAGGGTCAAGGCATGGGCCAGGCCACCGAGGGCACGCGCTCCTACACCACCGGACTGGTGAGCGTCGGCTCGAAGACCCCGACAAGCCTGAAGGACACCCCTCAGTCGATATCGGTGGTCAGCCGCCAGCTGATCGAGGACCGGCGCATGGTCAGCCTTGACGACGCGATGAAATTCACCCCCGGCATCACCCTGCGCAACGTCAATTTCAACACCCAGGAATTCATCTCCCGCGGCTTCCCGATCGACAACCTGCAGATCGACGGCACGGCACCGATGGACATCGGCAACGGTCTGGGCACCTTCTACAGCCAGCGCAAGTACGACCTGGCCGCCTATGACCATGTCGAAGTGCTGCGCGGCGCCAGCGGCCTGCTCGGCGGCACCGGCAACCCGGGCGGCATCGTCAACCTGGTGCGCAAGCGCCCGCTCGATCACTACCAGCTCAAGCTCGAAGCCTCGGCGGGCTCGTGGGACAACTATCGCAGCGAAGTGGATGTCACAGGTCCCCTGGCCTTCGACGGCAAGCTGCGCGGACGGATGGTGGCCGCCTACCAGGACCGCCAGTACTTCTTCGACAACCGCAGCACCGAACGGCCGTTTTTCTATGGCGTGCTCGAGGCCGACGTCAGCGACGACACCATGCTCACTTTCGGCGGCAGCTACGACAAGGTTCATGAAAACGGCGTGGGCGACGGCCTGCCGCGCTACAGCACCGGCGGCGACCTGAAACTGCCGCGGCACACCTGGTACACCACCAACAGCGCCTGGAACGACAGCTACACCCGCGAGCTATTCGCCAAGCTCGACCATCACTTCTCCGATGACTGGAAGCTCAACACCTCCTACACCTATTCGTACAACGAAGGCTCCACCGAAGGCGTGATCCCCTACGGCTCCGTTGACGAGAACAGCAACACCGGCCCCTACTGGTGGGGCAGCTATGTCTCCAGCTGGAGCAAGCAGTCGGTGTTCGACGTCAACCTCTCCGGCACCTTCGACGCCTTCGGCCGCCAACACGAACTGCTGGTGGGTGGCGACTACCAGGAGGTCACCAGCCGCTGGCGCGCGGCCCAGGGCAAGATCGGCCTGGGCGGCATGATCGACCTGTGGGACCCACAGTCGACACCGTTGCCGACCGAGGCCACCAACCATGCCTTCTACCGCGACTACTACCCCAACAAACGCAAGCAGTACGGTCTCTACTCCACCCTACGCCTGCAGTTGGCCGACCCGCTCAAGCTGGTGATCGGCGCCCGCGCCCAGCGTTATACCTTCGAACAGGCCTACGCCACACGCAATCGCGATGGCTCCGGGGACTGGGCTCGCCAGGACCAGGTCTCGCACAGCGAGCCGACCACCCTGGTGCCATTCGGTGGCCTGATCTACGCGCTCGACGACCAGTGGTCGACCTACGTCAGCTACGCCGAGGTCTACAAACCCCAGGCGCAGAAACTCAAGGGCCCGGAAAAGTCCGGCACCTCCCTCGACCCGATGACCGGCAAGACCTACGAGACCGGGATCAAGGGCGAGCTGTTCGATGGCGCGCTGAACCTCAGCGCCGCGCTGTTCTACACCAAGCGTGAACACCAGGCGATCAAGGACCCCGCCTACCCTGACACACCGTTCAGCTACAGTGCCTCCTGCTGCTTCATCGGCCAGGGCAAGGTGGTCAGCAAGGGTATCGATCTGGAGGCCACCGGCGAAGTCCTGCCGGGCTGGGATGTGATCGCCGGCTATACCCTCAACCTGATGGATGACCAGAGCGAGGAGACGCTGTACAGCACCGTCACGCCCAAGCACCTGTTCAAGCTCTGGTCGGTCTACAACCTGCCGGGCGATTGGTCGGCGTGGCGCGTCGGCGCCGGGGTAACCGCCCAGAGCGCCAGCTACGTGGAAGGCAAGGCCTACCGCTTCGACGCCAACTGGAACACCGTGGGTGAAACCCCGTTCGATTTCAGCCAGAGCGGCTACGCCGTCTACGACGCCATGGTCGAGTACAAGGTCGACGATCACTGGACCCTGGCCCTGAACGGCAACAACCTGTTCGACCGCAAGTACTACGCCAGCGTCGGCACATCCGAGTACGGCAACTACTACGGTGAGCCACGCAACTTCGTGCTGACCTTGCGCGGCGTATTCGAATGAGGTCGCAACCTGCTTCATGAAACCAGGCAGGTCGACGTGTCGGGGCACGCCGATGTCCGACACGGTGGGCATCCACATATCTGGGCGCCAGGCCGGACAAAACTCGACGCACTCTTTGAGCCCAACAGGCAAGGAACACCACTAAGCTCTGCCAGGCCGCAGGACGCGGCCATCACCTGCAAACACGGAGTGCCCCATGTCCCTCGCCCTCGTCCACAGCCGCGCCCAGGTGGGGGTGCAAGCACCCGCCGTCAGTGTCGAAACCCACCTGGCCAACGGCCTGCCCACGCTCACCCTGGTTGGCCTGCCGGAAACCACGGTCAAGGAGAGCAAGGACCGGGTACGCAGCGCCATCGTCAACTCCGGGCTGGACTACCCGGCCCGACGCATCACCCAGAGCCTCGCCCCGGCCGACCTGCCCAAGGACGGTGGCCGCTACGACCTGGCCATCGCCCTGGGCATCCTGGCCGCCAATGGCCAGGTACCGGTTGCCGCCCTCGACAGCATCGAATGCCTGGGCGAACTGGCGCTGTCGGGTACGTTGCGTCCGGTACAGGGCGTACTGCCTGCGGCACTGGCGGCGCGAGACGCGGGTCGGGCGCTGGTGGTGCCCAAGGAAAACGCCGAAGAGGCGAGCCTGGCCAGCGGCCTGGTGGTGTACGCGGTGGGGCACCTGCGGGAACTGGTCGCCCACCTGAATGCGCAACCTTCGCTGCCACCCTACGCCGCGAATGGCCTGTTGCTTGAGCAACGCCCCTACCCGGACCTCAGCGAAGTGCAGGGCCAGATCGCCGCCAAGCGGGCGCTGCTGGTCGCCGCAGCTGGCGCGCACAACCTGTTGTTCTCCGGCCCGCCGGGCACCGGCAAGACCCTGCTCGCCAGCCGCCTGCCCGGGCTGCTGCCGCCGCTGGACGAGCGCGAGGCGCTGGAGGTGGCGGCGATCCGCTCTGTCAGTGGCCATGCCCCGCTCGATTGCTGGCCACAGCGGCCTTTTCGCCATCCTCACCACTCGGCCTCCGGCCCAGCGCTGGTGGGCGGTGGCAGCCGACCGCAACCCGGCGAGATCACCCTGGCGCACCACGGCGTGTTGTTTCTCGACGAGCTGCCCGAGTTCGAACGACGCGTGCTGGAGGTACTGCGCGAGCCGCTGGAGTCGGGCGAGATCGTGGTGGCCCGGGCCAAGGACCGGGTGCGCTTCCCGGCGCGCTTTCAGCTGGTGGCGGCCATGAACCCTTGCCCCTGCGGCTACCTGGGTGACCCCACCGGCCGCTGTCGCTGCAGCAGCGAGCAGATCCAGCGCTACCGCAACAAGCTGTCCGGCCCCCTGCTCGACCGCATCGACCTGCACCTGACGGTGGCCCGGGAAAGTACCGTGCTGACCCACCAGCCCAGCGGCGAGACCAGCGCCAGTGTTGGCCAGCAGGTGGCCGAGGCACGGGAGCTGCAGCAGCGCCGGCAGGGCTGCGCCAATGCCTTCCTCGACCTCAAGGGGCTGCGCCGGCACTGCCCGCTGGAGCCGGTCGACCAGGCCTGGCTGGAGCAGGCCTGCGAACGGTTGACGTTGTCGTTGCGGGCAGCGCACCGGCTGTTGAAGGTGGCCCGCACCCTGGCGGACCTGGAGGGGGCGCAATCCATCGCCAGGTCGCACCTGGCGGAGGCGCTGCAGTACCGGCCCAGCGCCTGATCTTTTACGGCGGGTTTCCGCGTGGCTGAGCCCCTTCGACAGATCCATTCAATCGGTCTCATAGCGGAAATATATTTTGCGCACTAAATATTTGCGCGCATCATTCATCTCAAGCAGAAAGCAGTCGCCAACCCCACTCAGCAGAACCCGGAGAACGATCATGACCCTTCGCAAAGCCTTCGCCGTCACCGTCACCACCCTGGCCCTCGGCACCAGCGTCAGCAGCTTCGCCAGCGAAGCCACCCCGTACCGCTACGGCATGGAGCTGGACATCGCCAAGGTCGTCAGCGTCGATGCCCCCGTCAGCGCCCAAGGCCAAACCAGCACCGCCACCCTGACCTACCGCGACAGTAGCGGCCAGCTGCGCGCCGTGAGCTACGTGCAACCCACCGTCCTCGCCAACCAGAACTGAGCCGCGGCTCGCCCGCCAAAGGAGCTAGAACATGAAACTGTCCCACACCCTGACCGCCGGCCTGCTGGCCCTTGCCGTGAACAGCGCCTTCGCCGCTGGCAGCCCCGGCGTCGAGCACACCACCCAAGGCTTCCTCGACGCCCTGGCCGCCGGTGGCGGCAAGCCGCTGGAAACCCTCGCGCCCAAGGATGCCCGTGCGGTGCTGAGCGGTGCCCAGGCCGGGGTGAAGGCCGATGTGTCGGGGATCCGCGTCGAACGCCGGACCATCCAGGCCGACGGCCAGCCGCTGGAAATCCGCGTGGTGCGGCCCGAAGGGTCCAAGGGCGAGCTGCCAGTGTTCATGTTCTTCCACGGCGGCGGCTGGGTGCTGGGCGACTACCCCACCCACGAACGCCTGATCCGTGACCTGGTGGTGGGCTCCGGCGCTGCGGCGGTCTACGTCGACTACACGCCGTCACCGGAAGCGAAGTTCCCCGCCGCGATCAACCAGGCCTACGCCGCCACCCGCTGGGTCGCCGAGCACGGCAAGGAGATCGGTGTTGACGGTAGCCGCCTGGCGGTGGCCGGCAACAGCGTCGGCGGCAACATGGCTGCGGTGGTGGCACTCAAGGCCAAGGAGGCCGGCACACCGAAGCTGCGCTTCCAGGCCCTGCTGTGGCCGGTGACCGACGCCAACTTCAACAATGCGTCCTACAACCAGTTCGCCGAAGGCCACTTCCTGACCCGAAACATGATGCAGTGGTTCTGGAACAGCTACACCACCGACCCGCGCCAACGCGACGACATCCACGCCTCGCCACTGCGCGCCAGCCTGGAGCAGTTGAAAGGCCTGCCGCCAGCGCTGGTGCAGACCGCCGAAATGGATGTGCTGCGTGACGAAGGCGAGGCTTACGCCCGCAAGCTGGACGCTGCCGGGGTACCGGTGACCGCCGTGCGCTATAACGGCATGATCCATGACTATGGCCTGCTCAACGTGCTGAGCACCGTGCCCAGTGTGCGCAGTGCCATGGACCAGGCGGCACAGGCCTTGAAAAACCATCTGCAATAAGTGGCCGATCACCATCGCGGGGCAAGCCCGCTCCCACGCAAGGTATAAGACCTTCGTGGGAGCGGCGATGCGGCGGTCCGACTTGCCCCGCGATGGATTCAGCAAAGGTCCTACTTTCAGAACGCTGCTTCCTGTAACCCAAGGATTGTCCTATTTCCCTCCCCGCCCGAAAATGCCCGCCTCTTTCATTGATGGCATAAGCTGTTGCATCAAGCGCTGCCGCACGCAGTTCAAGGAGTCCGAGCAATGCCACACGAAGGCAGCCTTTTACAAACCGCCGTCATCTTCCTCCTCGCCGCCGTGGTCGCCGTGCCGCTGGCCAAGCGCCTGCAGCTGGGCGCCGTGCTCGGCTACCTGCTAGCCGGCGTGGCCATCGGCCCGCAGGCCCTGGGGCTGATCCGCGATACTGAGAGCGTCGCGCACATCTCCGAGCTGGGTGTTGTCCTGCTGCTGTTCATCATCGGCCTGGAGCTCTCACCACGACGCCTGTGGCTGATGCGCAAGTCGGTGTTCGGCGTGGGTGCCGCGCAGGTAGTCCTGACCGGCGCGGTACTCGGCGCAATCGCCCTGTTCGGCTTCAGCCAGACGCTGCCGGCGGCCATCGTACTCGGCCTTGGCCTGGCCCTGTCATCCACCGCGCTGGGCCTGCAGAGCCTGGCCGAAAGCAAGCAGCTCAATGCGCCCCACGGTCGGCTGGCCTTCGCCATCCTGCTGTTCCAGGACATCGCCGCCATCCCGTTGATCGCCCTGGTGCCGCTGCTGGCCGCCAGCGGCCCCGACACCAGCCACGGCGACAGCCTCGAACATGGCCTGAAGGTGTTCGCCAGCATCGCCATCGTCATCGTCGGCGGCCGCTACCTGCTGCGCCCGTTGTTCCGTATCGTCGCCCGCACTGGTTTGCCGGAAGTGTCCACCGCCACCGCGCTGCTGGTGGTGATCGGCACCGCCTGGTTGATGGAAGAGGCCGGCGTGTCCATGGCCCTGGGCGCCTTCCTTGCCGGCCTGCTGCTGGCCGACTCCGAATACCGCCATGAGCTGGAATCGCAGATCGAACCGTTCAAGGGCCTGCTGCTGGGCCTGTTCTTCATCAGCGTCGGCATGGGCGCCAACCTGCGCCTGCTGCTGGAAATGCCGCTGGTGCTGCTGGGCCTGACCCTGCTGTTGATCGGCGTGAAGCTTGCGTTGCTGATTGGCGTCGGCCGCCTGGCCGGTGGCCTGAACAGCGCCAGCGCCCTGCGCCTGGGGATGGTACTGGCTGCCGGCGGCGAGTTCGCCTTCGTGGTGTTCAAGCTGGGCAAGGACCAGGGCCTGTTCGACACCCAGACCTACGACCTGCTGCTGATGACCATCACCCTGTCGATGGCCCTAACGCCGCTGCTGATGCTCGGCTGCGCCCGCGCCCTCAAGCGCCCGCAGCCTGCCCGCGAGGTGCCCGAGCAGTACAAGGCCATCGACGCTGGCACCCCGCGCGTGGTGATCGCCGGCATGGGCCGCATGGGCCAGATCGTCGCGCGCATCTTGCGGGCGCAGAAGATCCCGTTCATAGCCCTGGAGACCTCGGTGGACGCCATCGAGATGACCCGCATGTTCGAACAGGTGCCGGTGTTCTATGGCGACCCACTGCGCCCCGAAGTGCTGCACGCGGCCAAGGTTGGCGAGGCCGAGTACTTCATCATCACCATCGACGACCCCGAGGTGGCCATTCACACCGCGGAGCGGGCCAAGCGCCTGTACCCGCACCTGAAGGTGATCGCCCGGGCACGTAACCGTCAGCATGTGCACAAGCTGATGGACGTGGGCGCCGACCCGATCCGCGAGACGTTCTATTCCAGCCTGGAGATGAGCCGCCGCGCGCTGGTCGGGCTGGGGCTCACCGAAGCACAGGCGACAGACCGCATCGCCCGGTTCACCGAGCATGACGAACAGGTGCTGGAGGCCCAAGGGCAGGTCCGCGACGACCGGGCCAAGGTGATGCAGACGGCCAAGGAAGCGCGGGTGGAGCTGGAGCGGTTGTTTGCGTCGGATGAGGATTGAGTCTCAGGCGAACGCCAGCCGCTCGATAGGTGGATGCTCGCGGTGCGCGGCCTGCCACAGGTCGTAGGCCGCCTGTTCGGCCAGGTACTGACGGGCACTGCCAAGCCCGGCCAGTTCGAGGCGATAGGCCAGGTCGGCTGAAATGCCTGCGTGGCCGTTGAGCACTGTGGATAACTGACCACGTGAATAGCCCAGGTGGCGGGCCAGGGAGGAGACGTTCATGCCAATGGCGGGCAGGACGTCTTCGCGCAAGGCTTCGCCGGGGTGGGGAGGGTTGTGCATAGGCATGGTTTCAGCCCCTTATTGATTGTCCAGGTAATCGACCAGTTCGACATGAACACAGTTTGATCACTCAGGCCAACTCGATGAGAGCCCCCGCTCTCTGGAGTTCTTGTCAGATCGTTCCTGAGCTGCTGCGAGTGGCTGGCAACCTCAAGTTAGAACAACCCCATCCACTTCCTACGAGCTATGCGGACCTTTCCCACTGGGCAGCCTACAGCCCAAGAAATACCCTACAAGGTCTGTCGATACCCTTCTGATTGTCCGGGGAAATCATGCCCTCTAGGCTGACCGGGTCGCTGTCGGTTCAGCGATCGGGCGTGGAAACCCGGCTGGTTGGTTATCGGATTATCTGTCGTGACGGCAGCTGTACGCGGGAGGCCGCAAGGCCTGCCGGGGTTCTCCGATGACCTGGTTTTCCACCCCGTGTACAGCCGCCACCCTTCGCGTGGAAACGGACGGTGCCGGTCAATTTCTATCGGAGCTTGACCATGAAAAAAATCGTCCCCGACCCACCCCTTCCCGACACCCGTCACCACGCCTTCGGCAAATGCGACGCCGGCCACCCACCGCTGTTTGCGGTCAACCCCAATATCAACGCCCACGACGCCCTGGTGCATGTCGCCGAGTACCTGCGCAGCGCCTACAACGTTGGCTACAAGGCGCTGGACCATATGGATGAAACCGGCAGGAGCCTGCTGTGGGCCAGCCTGCATGGGATCGAGATGGCCGAGGGCCTGACCGAAGCGATGCTGGAGGGTATCGAGTCGCCCTGAGCGACATTGCCTTCAGGGAGTTGGATGAAGGCCATCACCGCCCGGTAGACTGCGCCCCATTACCCCGGAGCGCTGCGGAGATCGCCCTTGGAAGACCTCAACTCCCTCTACTACTTCACCCAGGTGGTCGAGCACGGTGGCTTTGCCCCGGCCGGGCGGGCGCTGGACATGCCCAAGTCCAAGCTCAGCCGGCGCATTGCCGACCTCGAGGAGCGCCTCGGCGTGCGCCTGCTGCACCGCACCAGCCGGCACTGCTCGCTGACCGAGATCGGCCAGGCCTACTACAACCGTTGCCTGGCCATGCGCGTGGAGGCCGAGGGCGCCGCCGAGATCATCGAGCGCAACCGCAGCGAACCGAGGGGGCTGGTGCGCATCAGTTGCCCGACCACCCTGCTCAACTCCTGGGTCGGGCCGATGCTCACCCGCTACATGCTCAAATACCCGCAGGTGGAGCTGTTCATCGAGAGCACCAACCGCCGCGTCGACCTGCTGCATGAAGGCTTCGACGTAGCGCTGCGGGTGCGCTTCCCGCCGCTGGAGAACACCGACATGGTGATGAAGGTGCTGAGCAACAGCACCCAGTGCCTGGTCGGGCATCCGTCGTTTCTCGAACAGCTTGCCGAAGGCTTCGACCCGCAGCAGCTCAGTGAGCTGCCCAGCGTCCATTGGGGCAGCGCCCAGCGTGAGTACCAGTGGGAGCTGTTCCAGGGCGAGGACATGAGCCGCAGCTTGGTGATCCCGCACACGCCGCGAATGGTCACCGATGATCTGTTTGCCTTGCGACACTTCGTGGTGGCGGGCGTGGGGATCGCGCACCTGCCCAGGGTGGCGGTGCGCGAGGACTTGGCGGCGGGGCGTCTGGTGGAGATGCTGCCGGACTGGCATCCGCGATGCGGCATCGTGCATGCGATCTTCCCGTCGCGGCGCGGACTGCTGCCGTCGGTGCGGTCGTTGATCGATCATCTGGCGGAGGAATTCGCCTTCAGCGACATGGCGTAGCGCCGCTCCCACGACCTAAGCAGGAGCGGGCCACCCTCAGAACGCGAAGCAGGAACAGCCCAATGCGCCCCAGAAGCCCTGGTAATCACTCACCGGCACACTGGAATGCCGCGCCTTCTCATGGCTGTGGGCATGCACCCCGCACGGCCCGACGCACTGGTGCAGCGCCGCCGCCATCGGTGCGCCAGCGCGCCAGTGCCCCGGCACCTTGGCCACCGGCGACCACTCGGGCAACACCGGCACCTGCGCCGGGCCGAGCTTGTCGAACTCGGCGGCGCCGTACACCACCTTGCCATCGACAACAGTCAGCACCGACTCGATGCCCTTGATCGCCTCTTCATCGACACTGAAGAAGTCCAGCGACAGCGCCGCCAGGTCCGCCAACTGACCGACCTTGATCTGCCCCTTCTTGCCCTGCTCACTGGAGAACCAGGCGCTGCCGTGGGTGAACAGCTGCAGCGCGGTCTCGCGGCTCAAACCCTCCGGGTACAGCTCCAGGCCACCAACGGTCTTGCCGCTGACCATCCAGTACAGCGACGTCCACGGGTTGTAGCTGGACACCCGGGTCGCGTCGGTACCGGCCCCCACCGGCACGCCCATGTCGAGCATGCGCTTGATCGGCGGGGTGTGCTCGGCGGCCTTGGCGCCGTAGCGGTCGACGAAGTATTCACCCTGGAAGGCCATGCGGTCCTGGATCGCAATGCCCCCGCCCAGTGCCCGCACCCGCTCGATATTCTGCGGGGTGATGGTCTCGGCATGGTCGAAGAACCATGGCAGGCCATTGAACGGAATGTCGCGGTTGACCTTCTCGAACACGTCGAGCATGCGCGAGATCGACTCGTCGTAGGTGGCGTGCAGGCGGAACGGCCAGCGCTGCTCGACCAGGTGGCGCACCACCGGCTCCAGCTCCTGCTCCATGGTCTGCGGCAGGTCCGGGCGCGGCTCGAGGAAGTCCTCGAAGTCGGCGGCGGAGAACACCAGCATCTCGCCGGCGCCGTTGTGGCGGAAGAAGTCGTTGCCGTCGCCCGGCTTGACCTTCTGCGTCCAGTTCTTGAAGTCAGTGAGCTCTTCCTTGGGCTTCTGGGTAAACAGGTTGTAGGCAATGCGCACGGTCAGCTGGTCGTTGTCGGCCAGCTCCTGGATCACCTGGTAGTCGTCCGGGTAGTTCTGGTAGCCGCCGCCGGCATCGATGGCGCTGGTCAGGCCGAGGCGGTTGAGCTCGCGCATGAACTGGCGGGTGGAGTTGACCTGGTACTCCAGCGGCAGCTTCGGTCCCTTGGCCAGGGTGGCGTAGAGGATCGTGGCATTGGGCCGGGCGATGAGCATGCCGGTGGGGTTGCCGAACTTGTCACGCTGGATCTCGCCACCCGGCGGATTCGGCGTGTCCTTGGTGTAGCCCACGGCCTTGAGCGCGGCGCGGTTGAGCAAGGCGCGATCGTACAGGTGCAGCAGGAATACCGGGGTGTCCGGCGCGGCCTGGTTGATCTCTTGCAAGGTGGGCATGCGCTTTTCGGCGAACTGGAATTCGTTCCAGCCGCCGACCACGCGCACCCACTGCGGGCTCGGCGTGCGCTCGGCCTGGTCCTTGAGCATGCGCAGGGCGTCGGCCAGCGACGGTACGCCTTCCCAGCGCAGTTCGAGGTTGTAGTTCAGGCCGCCACGGATCAGGTGCAGGTGCGAGTCATTGAGGCCCGGAATCACCGTGCGCTGCTTGAGATCGATGATCTGCGTGGCGGTCCCCTTGTGGGCCATCGCTTCGGCGTCGCTGCCCACGGCGAGGAACTTGCCGTCCTTGATGGCCACGGCACTGGCGGTGGGCTTCTCGCGGTCAACGGTGTGCAGCTTGCCATTGAACAAGATGAGGTCGGCGGACATGGGATCTCCTGAAAGGGCGGCATGGGCGGAATCGGTGAACGGCAATGCGCTCCACAAGGCGCCGGCGGCACCGAGCACGGTGCTGGTGGCGAGGAACTTGCGGCGGCTCTGGTCGGTAGGGTCCTGGCTCATGGTGCTCTCCGTCCGGGTGGGTGATCGGCAGGCGGTTGAAGGCTAGCAATGGATCACGGCGGGCGCTCAGCGACGCAGCCAGCCGGCACAGCGGCGCGTCACCCAGGGCATGATGAAGAACACCACGGGCAGGATGACGAACAGGTTGGTGATCAAGTTGCCGGTGATCTGGCCACCCAACAGCGGATAGCGGGCAAACAGCGGCGCCAGTAATTGCGGAATGACCAGGGTCACCGGGCAGATCACCAGGTAGGTCAGCAAAGCCTGCTTCCAGCGCGGCGGTTGCGCGGCGCCGACGCTGGGCGGGGTGAACCAGAACTCCGGGTCATCGTGCACCTGGGTCTGATCGCCGTCTTCCAACAATGGCAGCACTTCACTGATCAACGCCTGGCGCTCGGCAGAGTTGACCCAGGCCTGCAGCAGGCCGGCGTCGGCGAAGCGCACCACGGTGGTGAAGTGGCGGCCGCCGTCGTCCGGTCGGATGACATTGACGTCCAGATGACCGGGCTGTTTGCGAGCGGTGGTCACGGCGCGCTTGAGCCAGGTTTCGTAGTGCGCCAGCGCCTGGGCTCGGACCTTGTGCTGGATCACAAGCGTGACGACGCTGCGGTTGCCTTCGGCTGCGGTGTTCATCGCTGACATTCCCTGGAGGTGAGCTGGCCTGTAACCACTGTGCAACGGCAGACGAGCGCTGGATTGGATGAGTGTGCTGCCTTGCCTGGCACCTCGCGGGTGCCAGGCTGTCGGCGGCTTACTTGCCGGCGGTCAGGGCGTTGTAGCTGGTGATCAGGTTGCGGTAATCAGGGATGTGGTTGGAGAACAGCGCCGCCAGCCCTTCGACATCGTTGCGCCAGTCGCGGTGCAGCTCACAGGCCACGCCGAACCAGGTCATCAGCTGGGCACCGGCCTGGCTCATGCGGTCGTGGGCGGCGTCGCGGGTCATTTCGTTGAAGGTGCCGGAGGCGTCGGTGACCACGAACACATCGAACTCTTCTTCAAGGGCCGCCAGGGCCGGGAAGGCCACGCACACTTCGGTCACCACGCCGGCAATGATCAGCTGCTTCTTGCCAGTGGCCTTCACTGCCTTGACGAAATCTTCGTTGTCCCAGGCGTTGATCTGGCCGGGGCGGGCGATGTACGGGGCATCCGGGAACAGCTCCTTGAGCTCCGGCACCAGCGGGCCGTTGGGGCCTTGCTCGAAGCTGGTGGTGAGGATGGTCGGCAGGTTGAAGTACTTGGCCAGGTCGGCCAGGGCCAGCACGTTGTTCTTGAAGCGGTCCGGCTCGATGTCGCGAACCAGGGACAGCAGGCCGGCCTGGTGGTCGACCAGCAGTACGGCGGCGTCGTCTTTGTTCAGGCGGTTGTATTTGAAGTTGTTCATTGCCGGTGCTCCTTGGGTTTCGATCTTCAGTGGGTTGGGTGTTTCGCGTTGATGGGAGAAGATTAAAACCAGGACCTTTGTGGCGGTAGATAGCGAAATTTGGCTTTAGCGTTCTGTTTTATGAACGATTAAGCAACATTGGCTGCACCGGCCTCATCGCCGGCAAGTCGCAGCGGCGAACTGCGGCTCCCACAGGGACGGCGTTGCCCCCATTGCCTGGCACCTCAAGCTGCTCTATTACTACGGACAGCCCTCCCCCGCACCGAGACCACCATGCTGGCGTTCATCCAGTCGTACCCGCTGTTGCTCGGCACCTTGCTGATCTTCCTCGACCTGCTGCTTTGGCACCTGATCCCATTGGAGCGCCGCGCCTGGCGCATCGCGTCGCGGCTGGCGATTTTCCTGCTGTTCAGCTGGCTCTTGCTGGCCGCGGGCATGAGCCCGCTGCAACCCCCGCCCTGGGCCGACGATGTCTCGCGCAACCTGATGGCCACAGTGCTGGGGATCGGCTGGTGGCTGTTCGGCGCACGCACGGTGACGGTGGTGTTCGGCTTGTTGCTGGTGGCACGGGGCAGCCACGGCGGGCGTCTGCTGCAGGATGTGGTCGGGGCGCTGATTTTCCTGGTCGCAGCGGTGGCGGCGGCGGCCTATGTGATGCAGTTGCCGGTCAAAGGCCTGTTGGCGACCTCAGGGGTCATGGCCATCGTCATCGGCCTTGCGTTGCAGAGCACGCTGGCCGACGTGTTCTCGGGCATCGTGCTGAACACCACTCGGCCCTACCAGATCGGCGACGCGATCTCGATCGACGGCACCGAGGGCAAGGTGGTTGATATCGACTGGCGGGCCACCCGGCTGATCACTGGCAACAGCAGCCTGGCGGTGATCCCCAACTCGGTGGCGGCCAAGGCCAAGATTCTCAACTTCAGCCGCCCGGCCGAGGTGCACGGGGTGTCGATCAGCGTCGTGGTGCCGGCCAAGGTGCGCCCGCAACGGGTGTTCGATGCACTGGAGAAGACCCTGCAAGGCACCAGCATCCTGCTGGACAAGCCGGCGCCCAAGGTCACGGTAAAGGCTTCGACATTGGAGTCAGTGGAGTACGAGGCCAGCGGCTTCATCGCCGAGATGTCGCGCAAGACCGAAGTGCGCAATCAGTTGTTCGACCTCGCCCACCGCCACCTGGAAGCCAGCGGCGTGACCTGGAACACCGAGCTGGGCGCCCCGGTGCGCAGCCGCCAGCGCGAGCTGCTGGACGAAGTGCGGGTGTTCCGCTCGCTGAGCAACGAAGAGCGCGACGCCCTGAGCCAGCGTATGACCACGGTGGAATACCTCGCAGACCAGGTGATCCTCGACATCGGCGAGCGCTCGGAGCATGTGCTGCTGATCAGCCGCGGCGTGGTGCTGGCGTCGGTTCGCGATGGCGAGCGGCTTATCGAGGGTGGCCGCATGGGGCCCGGCGAGGTACTCGGGCTCGAGGGCCTGGTGGATGACGAAGCCTCGCCTGTCGAGTTTCGCGCCCTCAGTGGCTGCATGCTGTATCGCATCGACAAGGAACAGGTACGTGGTTGCCTGGCCGAGAGCGGCGATGTGAAGTCGGCACTGACCAAACTGCAGCGGTTCCGGCGGCAGAAGCGCGAGTCACTGTTGTTGCAGAAGCCGGCGGTTGTGAAGAAGGGTGGCTTCCTCAGCTGGTTGCACAAATGACCGAGCTTCGTCGCTCGCACGGGCCCTATCGCCGGCAAGCCGGCTCCCACAGGGTACGCGCAAAAGCCTGTGGGAGCTGCGGTTCGCCGCCGCGACTTGCCAGCGATGAGGCCAGCACAGGAACTACAGCACCACCCGCAGGCACTGCCCGGCGTGATACAGCGAGAACCCCGACTCGTAGAACGCCGTGCGCAACGATGGCGCGCTCACCGGCTTCATCGGCGAGAACGGAATCGGCAGGCTGTCCGGGTCATCCTTGAGCAAGAACTCGGCGAATGCCCGGCCGATCACCGTGCCGGTGGTGTTGCCCCGCCCGTTGTAGCCGGTGACCGCCACCAGCCCCGGCGCCGGTTCGAACAGGCGCATCAGGTGGTCCGGGGTGAAATCGATGCAGCCGGTCCAGTGCATCTCCCATTCGACCTTGCCCAACGCCGGGTAGTAGTGGCTCTGGATGCGGTCGGCCCAGCTGCGCACGAACCAGTCTGGCTTGTTGTCGACTCGGCCAAGGCTGCCGAGCAGCAGCCGGCCCTGGTCGTCGCGGCGGATGCTGCTGAGCACGGTGCGGGTGTCCCACGAACCCTGGCCATGGGGCAGGACCTGGTCGGCGGCGGCGCCGTGCAACGGCTTGGAAGCGACCTGGTAGTAGTAGCCGCGGAAAAAGTGCTTCTGCAAATTGCTCCAGTCGCCTTCGGTGTAGGCACCGGTAGAGATCACCACCTTGTCGGCGCGCACCGCGCCGCGCGCCGTTTTCACCCGCCAGGCATCGCCGTCGCGCTCCAGGCCTTCGACCGCGGACTGCTGGAACAGCTTGCCGCCCAGCCGGCTCACGGCAGCGGCGAGGCCCTGGGTATATCCCATGGGGTTGATGGTACCCGCGCGGCGGTCGAGCAGCGCGGCGGAAATCTTGTCGGTACCGCAGTACTCCTGGCATTGCGCGCCGGTCAGCAGCTCGACGTCGGCGCCGCGCCGGGTCCATTGCTGGTGGCGGGCCTCGAGGTCGGCGATGCCGGTGGCATTGTGTGCCATGTGCAGGGTGCCCTGATGGCGGGCCTGGCAGTCGATACCTAATCGTTCGATCATGCCGAACACTTCGCCCGGCGCCTCGCCGAGCACCTTGTTCAGGCGTCCGCCCTGCTTGTGCCCGAGGGTGGCCTCGACGTCGTCGGGGCGGATCCAGGTGCCGGCGTTGACCAGGCCGACGTTGCGCCCGGAGCCGCCATGGCCGATTTTCCAGGCCTCCAGCAGGATCACCGACTTGCCCTGCTCCAGCAGGTGGATCGCCGCGGACAGGCCGGTGATGCCGCCGCCGATCACGCAGACATCGGCCTTGAGCTCACCGGCCAGGGCCTGGGCGGCAACGGTCGGCTGGGTGATGTGTTCCCACAAGCATTCTTGACGCAGTTCGGACATGACCGGCTCCAGCAGATTTTATTCTTGTTGCGGCCCATCGCCGGCAAGCCGGCTCCCACACAGATCGACGCGGTCGCTGTGGGAGCCGGCTTGCCGGCGAAACGGGGGCAAAGCCCCCGCGACGATCATCAGTCGAACACGATCCCTTGCGCCAGTGGCAATTCGCGAGAGTAGTTCACGGTGTTGGTCTGGCGACGCATGTAGCCTTTCCAGGCATCGGAGCCGGATTCACGGCCACCGCCGGTTTCCTTCTCGCCACCGAACGCCCCGCCGATTTCCGCGCCGCTGGTGCCGATATTGACGTTGGCGATGCCGCAGTCGCTGCCCGCAGCGCTCTGGAAACGTTCCGCCTCGCGCAGGTCGGTGGTGAAGATGCACGACGACAGGCCTTGCGGCACTTCGTTGTTCAGGCGCAGGGCCTCTTCGAAGTCGTCGTAGGCCAGCACGTAGAGAATCGGCGCGAAGGTCTCGTGACGCACCACCTCGCTCTGGGCCGGCATCTCGGCAATGGCCGGCGACACGTAGTAGGCGTTCGGGTACTGCTCGGCGAGCTGGCGCTCGCCACCGAAAACCTGCCCGCCTTCGTCGCGGGCCTTGGCTAGCGCGCCCTGCATGGCATCGAACGACTGCTTGTCGATCAGCGGGCCGACCAGGTTGTCCTTGCGAGGGTCACCGATGCGCACCTTGCCGTAGGCGGCTTTGACGCGGGCGACTACGTCGTCCTTGATCGAGCGGTGCACGATCAGGCGGCGCAGGGTGGTGCAGCGCTGGCCGGCGGTGCCGACGGCAGAGAACAGGATGCCGCGCACGGCCAGGTCGAGGTCGGCGCTCGGGGCCAGGATCATGGCGTTGTTGCCACCCAGCTCGAGGATGCTGCGGCCGAAACGCGCCGCTACACGCGGGCCCACTTCGCGGCCCATGCGGGTGCTGCCGGTGGCACTGACAAGCGCCACGCGTGAATCGTCGACCAGGGCTTCGCCGGCGTCGCGACCACCGATCACCAGTTGCGCCACACCTGCCGGGGCATCGCCGAAGGCTTTCAGGGCTTTGTCGAACAGCGCCTGGCACGCCAACGCAGTGAGCGGGGTCTTCTCGGACGGCTTCCACACCACGGCGTTACCCGCCACCAGCGCCAGCGCGGTGTTCCATGCCCACACCGCCACCGGGAAGTTGAAGGCGCTGATCACCCCGACCACGCCCAGCGGGTGCCAGGTTTCACGCATATGGTGGCCCGGGCGCTCGGAGGCGATGGTCAGGCCGTACAGCTGGCGCGACAGGCCGACGGCGAAGTCGCAGATATCGATCATTTCCTGCACTTCGCCCAGGCCTTCCTGGGTGATCTTGCCAGCTTCGATCGAGACCAGCTCGCCGAGGTCGGCCTTGTGCTCGCGCAGCACCTCGCCGAACAGGCGCACCAGCTCGCCACGACGTGGGGCCGGCACGCTGCGCCAGGCTTCGAAGGCCTGTTGCGCCTGGTCGATGCGGGCAACCGTGTCGGCCTTGCCGAGCAACTTCACCGAGGCGATCTGGCTGCCGTCGATCGGGGTATGGACAGGGTAATCGCCCTGGGTGTGAGCCGCAGCGGCAACGCCAAGGCGCTCGAGCAATCCAGCAACCATCATGCTTCTCCTTACATCGGGTGAAGGGGTTGAAAATGTCGTGGGTCAGTATTAATCCGATTACTCGGGTGCAACAAACGACCTTTATTCCGCATATCATTCCACCAGGTAATGATTTCAGCCGCCGAGACCGCTTATGTCCAAACGCCTGGTACCGTCCATGACCGCCCTGCAGTGCTTCGAGGCCGCAGCCCGTCACCTGAGCTTCACCCGCGCCGCCGAGGAACTGCACCTGACGCAGAGCGCGGTAAGCAAGCAAGTGGCGCAGCTCGAGGAAATGCTGCGCCATCACCTGTTCCTGCGCATCCGCCGCCGCCTGCAACTGACGCCGGCCGGCAGCCTGTACCTGGCCGAGGTGAACAAGATCCTCACCCAGGTGGACATGTCCAGCCGCTATGTCCTGAGCTACGGCTCGCAGACCGAAGTATTGAAGGTAGCCACTCAACCGAGTTTCGGCGTGCGCTGGCTGATCCCGCACCTCAAGGGCTTCGGCAAGCGCCACCCGAACCTGCACCTGGACATCCGCAACGAGATGGAACCGTTCGCCCTGCTGCAGGGCTCGGCCGACGTGGTGTTCTTCTATGGCCAGGGCACCTGGCCCGGGGCGACCTGCATCGAGCTGTTCGGCGAGGAAGTGGTGCCGGTGTGCGCGCCGGAGCTGTTGCAAGGGCGCACGCTGCCTGACGCAGGCGCGGTGGCGGAGCTGGTGCTGCTGCAGAGCACCTCGCGACCGCAGGCGTGGCACGAATGGTTCCTGGAGCAGGGGCTGCATACCGACAACAGCTACCATGGGCCGCGCTTCGATACCTTCTACATGGCGTTGAGCGCGGCGCAGGCCGGATGCGGGGTGGCGTTGGTGCCCAGTTACCTGGTGGCCAAAGAGCTGGCTGAGGGCAGCCTGGTGCTGGCCTGGGACCATGCGATGAAGAGCAATGGCGCGCATTACCTGGCGTATGCCGAGCATGCGGCGGAGGTGCCGAAGGTGCGGGCGTTGGTGGAGTGGGTTGCCGAGCAGATCCAGCGGCGCCACCACTGACGCCGTCGTGAGAGCAGGCTTGCGCCGCGATAGGGGCGTCAAGATCGATAAGAAAAGGAATGAAACCCGCACTTTTTTTCGCTTGTACGGCATCTCCATTCCCAGCTTTCATGTAAGTGTCCTCCACTCACCCAGGAAGCTTGCGATGCCCGCCCATGATTTCGTCAGCCCCGACAGCATCCGTGCGCAGTTCTCTGCCGCCATGTCGCTCATGTACAAGCAGGAAGTCCCCCTGTACGGCACGCTGCTTGAACTGGTGAGCGAAACCAACCGGCAGGTCGTGGCTGCGCAACCCAAGGTGGCCGAGGCCTTACGCTGGACCGGCGAGATCGAACGTCTCGACCAGGAGCGCCATGGCGCCATCCGCGTGGGCACCGCCGAGGAGCTCGCCACCATTGCCCGCCTGTTCGCGGTCATGGGCATGGCGCCGGTCGGCTATTACGACCTGAGCTCGGCCGGCGTACCGGTGCATTCCACTGCGTTCCGTGCCGTGCACGAACAGTCGCTGCATGTCAGCCCGTTCCGCGTGTTCACTTCGCTGCTGCGCCTGGAACTGATCGACAACCCGCAACTGCGCACACTGGCCCAGGGCATCCTCGACAAGCGGCAGATCTTCACCGCCCGTGTGCTGGAACTGATCGCCCAATGCGAACGCGATGGTGGCCTGAACGCTAGCGATGCCGAGACCTTCGTCCAGGAAGCGCTGCACACCTTCCGCTGGCACCAGGACGCCACCGTTACCGCCGACCAGTACCAGCAACTGCACGACCAGCACCGCCTGATCGCTGACGTGGTGGCGTTCAAAGGCCCCCACATCAACCACCTGACCCCGCGCACCCTGGACATCGACGCCATCCAGCTCGGCATGCCAGCCAAGGGCATTCCACCCAAGGCCGTGGTCGAAGGGCCACCCACCCGCCGCCAGCCGATCCTGCTACGCCAGACCAGCTTCAAGGCGCTACAGGAAAAGGTCGCTTTCAGCGATGCCCAGGGCAGTCACACGGCGCGCTTCGGCGAGATCGAACAACGCGGCGCAGCGCTGACGCCCAAGGGGCGCCAGCTGTACGACCGCCTGCTGGACGCGACCCGCGCGGCCCTGGGAGGCGTGCCCGCCGAGGCCAACGCAGAACGCTACATGAGCCTGCTCGCCGAGCATTTCGCCGAATTTCCGGACGACCTGGGGCAGATGCGCGAACAAGGGCTGGCCTACTTCCGCTATTTCGCCACCGACAAGGGACTGGCGGCGCGTGGGCAGCCTGGCCGACCTACCACCCTGGAAGGGCTGGTCGACGCCGGGCATGTGCATTACGAGGCGCTGGTGTACGAGGACTTCCTGCCGGTGAGTGCGGCGGGGATCTTCCAGTCCAACCTGGGGGATGATGGCCAGGCCGACTATGGCAGCAATGCCAATCGGGATGCCTTCGAGGCAGCGCTGGGGCTGATGGTGCAGGACGAACTGGCGTTGTATGCCCAGAGCGAGCGCCGCTCATTGCAAGCGTGTGCAAAGGCGTTGGGGCTGTCGGCCCTATAAACGTCATCGCGGGGCAAGCCCGCTCCCACAGGGTCGGTGGGAGCGGGCTTGCCCCGCGAAAGTTTTAGCGACCCACTCGGAACCGATCCACTTCCTGGCGCAACTGCCCCGCCAGTCCTTCCAGTTCGCGGGCCGTCGTGGCCAGCTCATTGGCCACATCTCGCTGCTCGCTGTTGGCCTGGGCGATGCTCTGCAGGTTGCGGCTGAGCACCGTCGCGGTGCTGCTCTGCTCCTGGGTCGCGGTGCTGATCACGGCGAACTGCTCGCCCGCCACCCGGCTCTGCTCATCGATGCGCGCCAGGGCTTCGGCCACCTTGTCGTTGCGCGCCAGGCCTTCCTGCATCAGCTGGTTGCCCTGCTCCAGCGTGCTGATGGCATGGCCGGTCTGCTGCTGGATGCTGGCGATCATGCCCGAGATCTCGTCGGTGGCCTGGCGGGTGCGCGCGGCCAGGCTGCGGACCTCGTCGGCGACCACGGCGAAACCACGGCCCTGCTCGCCAGCCCGGGCCGCTTCGATGGCGGCATTGAGCGCCAGCAGGTTGGTCTGCTCGGCAATCGAGGTGATCACGCCGACAATGCCTCCGATCTCCTGCGAGCGAGCGCCCAAGGTGTCCATCACACTGGCAGTACCGCCCAGTGCCTCGGCGATCTGCCGCAGGGAAACCGAGGCTTCGTCCATGGCGCTGCGACCGATACGGGTCTGCTGGGCGTTGTCGCGGGCCATGCGCTCGGTCCCGGCCATGTTGTCGGCAATGTTCATCGAGGTGGCGCTGAACTCCTCCACCGCGCCGGCCATGCTGGTGATCTCGCCGGACTGCTGGTCCATGCCCTCGCAGGCGCCGGACGACAGGCCGGACAGCGAGCGGGCGCGGCCACTGACCTGGTCGGAGGCGGCACGGATATGCTCGACCATGGTCGCCAGGGCATCGCCCATCTGGTTGAAGCTGCGGGCGAGCTGGCCGATCTCGTCATGGCTGGTGACGCTCAGGCGGGCATTCAGGTCGCCAGCGCCGAGGGCTTCGGCCTGGCGCACCAGGTCGCCCAGCGGGCGCAGTTTGCGCCGCAGCAGCCAGAGGGTGGCGGCCACGGCCAGCAGCATCGCCAGTACGCTGCCGATGGCCAGGCGCAGGCCGACGCTCCAGGTCACTTCGCGGATCTCGCCCTCGGGCATGCTTGCCACCACGGTCCACGGCCCCTCGGCGAACGGCTCGGTGACGCTGAACAAAGGCTCGCCGGCACCGGCCCAGAACTGCCCTGCCCCCGGTTTGATCGCCTTGACCGCCTGGGCCGCCGCCTCACCGTCGCGCACCTCGGCCGGCGGCACCAGCCACTTGCCCTGCTCGTCCAGCAACGCCAGCGAACCGGTCTGGCCGATGCGGAAGCGCTTGAGGTTGGCAAACTGGGCGTTCTGCGCGTCGGTGTAGTCGAAGCCGACGAACAGCACTGCGATCACCCGGCCACCGCTATCGCGCACCGGCACATAGCGGGTCATGTAGTTGCGCTCGAACAGCACGGCACGGCCGACGTAGGTCTGCCCGGCTATCAGTTTCGGATAAGCCGGGTGCTGGCGGTCGAGCTGGGTGCCGATGGCGCGGCTGCCGTCCTGCTTGGTCAGGCTGGTGCTGATGCGCACGAAGTCGTCACCGCTGCGCACGAACAGGGTCGCAACACCGGCCGTCATCTGCTGGAACTCGTCGACCTGGTGGAAATCGTTGTTCAACAGGTGGTCACCCAGGTACAGCGCAGGCGTCGCGACACCTGCAACGTTGACCGTTTCCCCCGCGTGCAGCGCCAGTCCGCTGGCGAACCGCCGCTCGAACAGACCGCTCAGGCGCTGGGTATTGTCCTTTAGCGAACCGTGGAAGGTATCGAGCTGATCGGCCAGCAGCCGCGCCTCGCTGGCCAGGTGCGCCTGGCGCGTGGTGAGGTTGGCGTCGTCCAGCGAACGCAGGGCGAACAGGGTGCTACCGGTGATCACCAGCGCCAGCACGATGGCGAGGGCAATCCCGAGCTGCGAGGCGATTCGGGCACGCGGTTGAGACATGGCAAGGCTCCTGGCAAGAGGCCGGGATCGTCCTGATCACGCTGACCGCCCGCTGCATATCGACGGGGAATCGCGTCCTCTTCCGGGACGCTGGTGCAAGTTGATCGGCGTCTGTAGGAAATACTTGAGTGCGGGACCGGGATATTCGCAAACGTTTTCTTGCCGTGGCCTCAGAGGGGTTGTCAGCCCTGTGCCGACAGGATTTGCACAGCCGGCAAATCCATCGCCGCCGCCTCCTCCTGCAAAAACACACTGAGCCGGCGCAACCGCTCCCCGCCCGGCCGGGTCCGTGGCCACACCAGGTAGTAGTCCATGCCGCTGGCTACCGCAGTCGGCCAGGGCAGGCTCAACCGCCGCTGCGCCACATCCTCGGCCACCATCAGCAGGTCGCCCATGGAGATCCCGTAGCCCCGCGCGGCGGCGATCATGCCCAGCTCCAAGGTGTCGAACACCTGCCCGCCCTTGAGCGAGATCTTGTCGGTCAGGCCCATGCGCGCCAGCCAAGCCCGCCAGTCGCGCTTGTCCGGCGTGGGATGCAGCAACTCGATACCGGCCAGGCGCCGCTCGTCCCAAGGCGCATCATCGAGCAGGTCCGGCGCACCTACCGGAATCAGCAACTCGGAGAACAACCGGCGCACTTCCCAGTCCGCCGGGAAGCTGCCATCGCTGAGCAGCACTGCACAGTCGAACGGCTCCTGGTTGAAGTCGACATGGTCGACATCCATCCAGGCACTGGTGAGTTGCACCTCGTTGCCGGGCTGCAGATGGCGGAAGCGACTCAGGCGCGCCAGCAGCCAGCGCATGGTCAGGGTCGAAGGGGCCTTCATGCGCAGGATGTCATCTTCGCCGCGCAAGGTTTCGCAAGCCCGCTCCAGGGAAGCAAAACCATCACGCACACCAGGTAGCAGCATGCGCGCGGCTTCGGTCAGCTGCAAGCTGCGGCCATTGCGCACGAACAGGCGACAGGCGAAATGCTCCTCCAGGGTGCGGATATGCCGGCTGACCGCGCTCTGGGTAATCGCCAGCTCTTCCCCGGCGCGGGTGAACGAGCTCAGCCGAGCAGCGGCTTCAAATGCGCGCAACGCATAGAGCGGAGGCAGTTGGCGAATCATGGCGCACCTGTCATACGGGAGCTGGATAGGAGCAGATGATCATACAGGCATGAGTCAGACTCATGACACCGATCGCATTTATCCTTTTGTGCAAAGCTGACCGAAGCCTCAGAATCGACGGCTCGTTTCCAGAATCATCAAGAAGGACCGCCCCCATGCACGTCGCGCCCACCACCGAACTCAAGGCTTTGCTGCGCCTGGCCGGGCCGCTGATCGCCTCGCAGTTGGCGCACATGCTGATGGTGCTCACCGACACCCTGATGATGGCCCGCATCAGCCCGCAGGCCCTGGCCGGCGGTGGCCTGGGCGCGGCGAGCTACTCGTTCGTGTCGATCTTCTGCCTGGGCGTGATCGCCGCGGTGGGCACGCTGGTGGCCATCCGCAAGGGCGCCAACGACATCGAGGGCGTCACCCGCCTGGCGCAGAGTGGCCTGTGGCTGGCCTGGGGCCTGGCGCTGGTCTCGGCACTGGTGATGTGGAACCTCAAGCCGGTGCTGCTGTTGTTCGGCCAGAAGCCGGAGAACGTGGACTCGGCGATGCAGTTGCTGACCCTGCTGCCGCTTGCCCTCCCCGGCTACATGACGTTCATGGCCCTGCGCGGTTTTACCAGTGCCCTGGGCCACTCCACGCCGGTGATGGTCATCAGCCTGGTGGGCACGGTGTTCAACTACCTGTTCAACCACGCCCTGATCGAGGGCATGTTCGGCCTGCCCAAGCTGGGCCTGATGGGGATCGGCCTGGTCACGGCGGTGGTGACCCTGGGCATGGCCATCGCGCTCGCACTGTATATCCGCTGGCACAAGGCCTATGCCGCCTACCCGCTGCGCAAGGGCCTGCTGCGCCCTTCCCTGCCGGCACTGCGCGAGCTGTGGCGGCTGGGCCTGCCGATCGGCGGCACCTATATGGTCGAAGTGGGCTTGTTCGCCTTTGCCGCCCTGTGCATGGGCGTGCTCGGCAGCACGGAACTGGCGGCGCACCAGATCGCCCTGCAGATCGTCTCCACCGCGTTCATGGTGCCGACGGGCCTTTCGTATGCGGTGACCATGCGCGTCGGCCTTTATTACGGCGCCGGCAACTTGCTGGCAGCCCGCAGCGCCGGGCGCGTGGGCATTGGCTTTGGCGCATCGCTGATGTTCGCCTTCGCGGCACTGTTCTGGTTGCTGCCGGATGCCCTGGTCGGGCTGTTCATCGACCGCAACGACCCGGCCTTCGCCGCGATCTTCATGCTGGCAGTGCAACTGGTGATGGTGGCGGCGTGGTTCGAACTGTTCGATGGCGTGCAGACCATTGCCATGGGCTCGATCCGCGGCCTGAAAGACGCCAAGACCACCTTCCTGATCGGCCTGGTGTGCTACTGGCTGGTGGGCGCGCCCAGCGCCTGGCTGTTCGCCTTCACCTTCGGTGGCGGCGCACAGGGTATCTGGTGGGGGCTGGCGCTGGGTCTGGCCTGCGCGGCGGTGGCGCTGACGTTCGGCTTCGAATGGCGGATGAAGCGGCTGCTGGGCAAGGCTGAGCGTGCGCGGCGGGCGGCGGTGTCAGTCTGAGACACCCGAGGCCGCTGCGCGCGCCATCGCCGCGCGGCGGCGCTCGATTTCACAAGCGCCGCAACTGTATCGCTGAACACTTTGAAGCCAGCATCCATATAAAACTGTACTACTGTACTGCTATATACCTCACTTCCTGCCGACCATTTCACTGCCAACACCACAAAACCGCACCAAAAAAGTGCGTACCAGTACAGTTCCCTCAATAACCGGTGCAACAGTCGCTTTCAACAGTTAACTGGCCCATCACAATACACCTGAACTGTACCTACTGTTCTGGACGAGAGAGGAGGAAGATGGGCACCAGTTAAATCACTCCCTAATGCCGCCACAAGCGGAAGGATGACACATCATGGAACGTACCCTCAGTTCCGACCTGGTTTTCGAAAACGCCCAAGCTTCCAACGCCGCCCTGCCGCTGCGCGTCCTGTCCACCCTGGTACTGTGGCAGCGCCGCATGGCTAGCCGCCGCCAGCTGGCGCGCCTGGACTCCCGCCTGCTGGCCGACGCCGGTATCAGCGAGTCGCAGCGCTACGAAGAGCTGAGCAAGCCTTTCTGGCGCTAAGCGCCGGCCGCCGGCCCAGGCCGGCACCGTGAATTCTCAAGAACCCGCCGCAGGCAACTGCGGCGGGTTTTTTGTTATGAGCCGCGCAATAGAGCTCTCGCGCAAGCAACCGTAACAGTTTTATAAAACTCAAATTCTATAGATACAGTTACGATTTGATCTCTTTTTCGCGCCCAGGCGTCAGAACCGCCGCGTGTTACGCTTGTCTTACGCGCCTGGCATATAACGTACCGTGACGAGCCAAGCGAGCGTCCGATAACCAGAACCACCCTTGACCCTGTGCAGGAGTCCACCAACATGTCCCGTTATCACCTGATTGGCGCCGCCTTGCTGCTGTCCCTCACCGGTGCCGCCCACGCCACCAGCTTCGTCGTCACCACCGATGCCGTCGTCGGCGCCGTAGCCGCCTCGACCGATGCCACGTCCGATATCTCCTCCTCGTTCCGCGACGACAAGATCGTCAAGGCCGCCCGTGACGATGCCGCCAGCTTCGTCGGCAGCGATGGCGCCATCCGCGGCGCCAAGCTGGAAAGCGCATTCGTGCACATCCGCCAGCAGTTGCCGGCCCTGCAAGCCAGCGATGCGCAGCTGGCGCGCGCCATCCTCGCCATCTGACCTTGCCCTTGCCCCGGATTCACTGGCCCCGAGCCGTGCATCCGGGGTAGCCTTCGCAGCCCGAGACAATCGCCACTTCAAAGCCCATGCGTTACCTACTGCTTTCCTTTGTCGCCCTGGCCTGCATGAACAGCGCCCAGGCGATGGATGCCACCACCCAGAGCCTGGTCATCACGGGTTACGTCACCAGCCAAGTGACTGCCGCCCCCTTCGACCGCAAACGGATCGTCGCGGCCCGTGACGATGCCGCCGTGTTCGTCGCCAGCGACGGCCTGATCCGTGGCGCCCGCCTGGAGGCGGCGTTCGACGCCCTGCGCCAAGGCTGCGCCCGGCACTCTGTCGGTGACCGTGAACTGGCCGAGGCGATTCTCGTCCAATAACTACACCCGCTCCCTTGTATTTCCGGAGATGCTCCATGCGTAAACCGCTGATCGCCGCCACCCTCGGCATGCTGCTGCTCGCCGACCTGGCCCAGGCACACACCCTGGTGGCCACCAGCAACATCATCGTCCGCGCCTTTGGCCGGTCGATCGACTTCACCTCCGACACCACTACCTCGATCCGCGACTCGAAAGTGGTGCGTGAAGCCCACGACGACGCCGCCAGCTTCGTCGCCAGCAATGGCGACATCCGCGGCGCGCAGCTCGAAGCCGCCTTCGACACCTTGCGCGCCCGTGTGCCCGAAGCCCGCGACGCCAGCGACCAGGTGCTGGCCGAAGCCATCCTCGCCCTGTGAAGCGCATGCGTGCCTGGCTGCTGGGCTGCGCCCTGACGCTGCTTGGCACGCCCGCCCTGGCCGATCTGCAGCTCGTGCTGCAGACCGACGGCCTTGACCCTTCGCAACGGCAAGCCAGCCAACTGCTGCTCGACGAAGCCATGGCCAAGCTGCCACCGCGCTTCAAGCAGCAACTCGACCGGCAGATCCTGGTCAGCTGGACCGCGCGCATGCCCGAGGATGCCTATGGCCAGGCCTCGCCGGTCGCCAGTCTGGATCTAAACCGGCGCCTGCTGCCGGGCCTCGTGGATGGCAGCGCCGCCCGCGAGAAGACCAACCGCCCCCATGGCACCGTCCGCGAAGAACTGCTGGCCACCGTGCTCCACGAGCTGACCCATATCTATGACCGCGCCCGCCTGTGGCCGGAGGCTGAGCGCCAGCTGATCAGCCGCTGCAAGCGCCAGCAGGGCGCGCTTGGCAAAGTCGGCCTGCCGCAGGACTGTCGCGGCCAGGCCGAACGCCGCTTCACCTTGAGCGACGACCCGCGCCTGCTGGACCTGGCCGGCTGGCCGCAGTACGTCGGCCGGCGCGGCGAGCGCGAGCAGCACAACGGCCAGCTGGTGCGCAGCCCAGACCCCTACGAGCTGAGCAGCCCGAAGGAATTCGTCGCGGTCAACATGGAGTACTTCCTCCTCGATCCCAGCTACGGCTGCCGCCGGCCGGCACTGAACCAGTACCTGCGCGACCACTTTGCCTGGGCGCCGCAACAAGATGCCTGCGCCAAGGGCCTGCCGTTCCTCAACGCCGGCAACGACTTTGCCCGCCAACCCTTGGGCGAGATCGACCCGGAGCGGGTCTACGAGGTCGACTACCTGCTGGCAGAAGCCAACCAGAACTGGGTCAGCCGCTGGGGCCACAGCATGCTGCGCCTGGTGATCTGCGCCCCGGGCCGCCCACGCGGGCCGGCCTGTCGCCTGGACCTCGACCAGAGCCTGGTGCTGTCGTACCGCGCCTTCGTCAATGATGTGCAGCTGTCCAGCTGGGACGGCCTGGTCGGCGCCTACCCGTCGCGGCTGTTCGTGCTGCCGCTGGGGCAGGTGATCGACGAGTACACCAAGACCGAGCTGCGCAGCCTGGCCTCGGTGCCGCTCAAGCTCAGTCGCGCCGAAATCGAGAACCTGGTGCGCCAGGCCGCCGAGATGCACTGGAGCTACGACGGCAACTACTACTTCCTGTCCAACAACTGCGCGGTGGAGTCGCTCAAGCTGCTGCGCAGCGGCACCGGCAATCCACGCCTGAATGACCTGGACAGCATCATGCCCAACGGCCTGCTCGAGGTCATGAAGGGCAGGGGGCTGGCCAATACCAGCGTGCTCGACGATCCACGCGAAGCCCTGCGCCTGGGCTATCGCTTCGACTCTTACCGCGACCGCTACCAGGCGATGTTCGAGGTGTTGCGCAAGCAGCTGCCAATCAAACAGACGACGGTGGAAGACTGGTTGGCGCTGGACGCCGAGCAGCGCCGCCAGTGGTTCGAGCGCGCCGACCTGCGCACCAGCGCGGCCTTGCTGCTGCTCGAACAGGCCGGGCTGCGGCGCCAGCTGCTGCTGGCCCAGGATGAGGTCAAGCAACGCTACCTGAACGGGCGGGCACTCAAGGACGGCAGTTTCGACAAGGCCAACGAGACCTTGCAGGCGATGCTGGCCAACAGCGGCTTCCTCAGCCGCCCGGCGGAGCTGCTCGGGGCAGGGGGCTACGGCCTGCCGCAGCCGGACGAGCGCAAGCAACTGGAGCAGGTGAGCAGCGAGCGCCAGGCGCAGCTGCTGCGCCTGAGCACCGACCTCGACCAGCAGGTGAGGGCGCTGCTGGGGCCCGAGCGGGGCCGGGAAATCAAGGCGGTGGAGGCCAATATCAAGCAGGTAGGCGAGCACCTGCGGGCGTTGCACAAGGCCGCCGGAGGATTGCAACTGCCCTAGAGGTTTTCTTCATTCTCCTCCGGCAACCCCGGGTCGACCTGCAACCACGGCAACCGACTCCCCACCCAGATATGCCGATTGGCCGGCACCCGCTCCGGGTGATCCAGCGTCGCCACGGTCACATCGATCGAGTCCGGGCTATGGGTCGTCACCAGCGCCACGTGCGCCCCGCAACTGCCACAGAAATACCGACTGCAGGTTTCCGGCGCCCTATAGCGCTGCGGTGAGCCCGCCAACCACTGGAAAGCCTCGGAGGGCAGCGTGACCCAGGTCACCAGCGTGCCCCCGCTGACCCGCCGGCAGATCGAACAATGGCAATGGGCGACATTGCCCAGGGCGCCCGACAAGCGATAACGCAGGGCACCGCAATGGCACCCGCCTTCCACGACATTCACCATCGTAACGACCTCCCGTCGCCTGGCACCAGCCGAAAGCTGGCTGAAAGCTTGCCCACATAGGATAGCGCCACCACCGGCAGCAGACCGGCCAGCCAGGGCACCCGGAAACTTCCGCGCCCGGCCCAATCAACAACAACAATGGTGATTCTGATGTTTTCCTGTGCCCGCCTTTTCGCAGTCCCCCTCCGCCTGCTCCTCGCGCAGCGCCTGACGCGCTGATCCGCCCGAATCGTCCTTCCTTTCGCCGCGCCACGCCTGGAGTACCGCCATGCTGACCTTCCTCGGCTTCGCCATGGTCATCACCTTCATGTACCTGATCATGACCAAGCGCCTGTCGGCCTTGATCGCGCTGATCCTGGTACCGATCCTGTTCGCCCTGTTCGGCGGCTTCTACAGCGACATCGGCCCGATGATGCTGCAGGGCATCAGCAAGCTCGCGCCCACCGGCGTGATGCTGATGTTCGCCATTCTCTACTTCGCCTTGATGATCGACTCCGGCCTGTTCGACCCAGCCGTGCGCAAGATCCTCAAGCTGGTCAAGGGCGACCCGCTGAAAGTTTCGGTCGGCACCGCGGTGCTGGCCCTGGTGGTGTCCCTGGACGGTGACGGCGCCACCACCTACATGATCTGCTGCGCCGCCATGCTGCCGATGTACAGCCGCCTGGGGATGAGCCCGCGGATCATGGCCGGCCTGATCATCCTCGCCGGCGGGGTGATGAACATGACCCCGTGGGGCGGCCCAACCGCGCGCGCCGCCAGCGCCCTGCACGTGGACCCTTCGGACATCTTCGTGCCGATGATCCCGGCCATGGCCTTCGGTGTGCTGGCGATCCTCGCCATCGCCTACTGGTACGGCCTGCGTGAACGTGCCCGCCTCGGTGAACTGCACCTGCCGACCGACGACATCGACCACAGCGAAATCAGCGTGTCGCAGTTCCCGGAAGCCCGCCGGCCCAAGCTGCTGTGGTTCAACGGCGCCCTGACCGCCGCGCTGATGGTCGCGCTGATCGCCGGCGTACTGCCCCTGCCGGTGCTGTTCATGATTGCCTTCAGCATCGCCATGATCGTCAACTACCCGTGCCTGCAGCAGCAGAAGGACCGCATCGCCGCCCACGCCTCCAGCGTGCTGGCCGTGAGCGGGCTGATCTTCGCCGCTGGCATCTTCACCGGCATCCTGTCGGGTACCGGCATGGTCGATGCCATGTCCAAGAGCCTGCTGGCGGTGATCCCGGAAGCGTTCGGCCCCTACATGGCGGTGATCACCGCACTGGTCAGCATGCCGTTCACCTTCTTCATGTCCAACGACGCCTTCTACTACGGCGTGCTGCCGGTGCTGTCGGAGTTCGCCAGCCACTACGGCGTCACCCCGGTGGAAATGGCCCGCGCGTCGATCGTCGGGCAGCCGGTACACCTGCTCAGCCCACTGGTACCCTCCACCTACCTGCTGGTGGCCCTGGCCGGCATCGAGTTCGGCGATCACCAGCGCTTCACCCTCAAGTGGGCAGTGCTGGTGTGCCTGTGCATAATGTTCGGCGCTCTGGCACTGGGGACTTTCCCGCTGTTCAGCAGTCTGTAATACAAGCGCCTCATCCAACCGCAAAGCGCCCGCCATCAGGGCGCTTTGCCTTTACCGCTCGAAGGAATACACATGGAATGGCTGACCAGCCCGGAAATCTGGGTTGCCTTTTTCACCCTCACCGCGCTTGAGATCGTGCTCGGGATCGACAACATCATCATGATCTCGATCCTGGTCAGCCGCATGCCCAAGCACATGCAACCGCGCACGCGGATATTCGGCCTGGCCCTGGCCATGGTCACGCGGATCATGCTGCTGCTGTCGATCACCTGGGTCATGCGCCTGACCGACGACCTGTTCCATGTGCTGGGCGAGGGTATCTCCGGCCGCGACCTGATCCTGTTCTTCGGCGGCCTGTTCCTCTTGTGGAAAAGCTCCCAGGAGATCTACCACGGCCTGGAAGGCGAGGACGAAAACCCCGACGAGCCGAAAGGGGCTGGCGGCAAGTTCTTCTACACCATCATCCAGATCGCCATCATCGACATCGTGTTCTCGCTGGACTCGGTGATCACCGCGGTGGGCATGGTCTCCCACGTGCCGGTGATGATCGCCGCGATCATCGTCGCCGTGCTGGTGATGATGCTCTGCGCTGGCACCATCAGCGATTTCATCGACAAGCATCCGTCGCTGAAGATGCTCGCACTTTCGTTCCTGATCGTCGTCGGTACGGTGTTGATCGCCGAGTCCTTCGATGTGCATGTGCCCAAGGGCTATGTCTACTTCGCCATGGCTTTCTCGCTGGCGGTGGAGGCGATCAACATCCGCATGCGCACGGCGATGGCACGCAAGAAGGGCAAGGAACACGATCCAGTGAAACTGCGCAAGGACATCCCGGGTCAATAAACCCAGGAAGCGCGGTAGCAAAAGGGCCCTTCGGGGCCTTTTTTGCTGCCGACGATGAGGCCAGAGCATGTTTCAAATACGTTTCACCCATGCCAAGCTGGCGCCAGCCACGCAAAACAACTAAAGCTTCAGTGAGCACTGGAAAAAACAGCCCACCCCCGGGCCAGGCTCGCCGCTGCACCCATTGGCCCCGCCCAGGGGCATAGAAGAAAAGGGGGCCCGACCATGCTGACCCTGCTCAATCTGCTATCCGCCGTGGCGTTGCTGGTGTGGGGCACCCATATCGTGCGTACCGGCATCCTGCGGGTCTATGGCTCGAACCTGCGCCGCGTGCTCGGCCAGAACATGAACAAGCGCCCGCTGGCCTTCATCGCCGGTATACTGGTCACCGCCATGGTGCAGAGCAGCAACGCCACCGCCATGCTGGTCACCTCGTTCGTCGGCCAGGGCCTGATGGCCATGACCCCGGCCTTGGCGATCATGCTCGGTGCCGACGTCGGGACCGCGCTGATGGCGCGGGTGCTGACCTTCGACCTGTCCTGGCTGTCGCCGCTGCTGATCTTCCTCGGGGTGATCTTCTTCCTCTCGCGCAAGCAGACCCGCGCTGGCCAGCTAGGCCGCGTCGGCATCGGCCTGGGCCTGATCATCCTGGCGCTGCAGTTGATCGTCCACGCCGCCGCGCCGATCACCCACGCCCAAGGGGTGAAGGTGCTGTTCGCCTCGCTCACCGGCGATATCCTCCTCGATGCCCTGATCGGCGCGCTGTTCGCCATGATCTCCTACTCCAGCCTGGCCGCCGTGCTGCTCACCGCCACCCTGGCGGGCGCCGAGGTAATCAGCCTGCCGGTGGCCATCGGCCTGGTGATCGGCGCCAACATCGGCAGCGGCCTGCTCGCCTTCCTTACCACCAGCCTGCAGAACAGCGCCGGGCGCCGGGTGGCGCTGGGCAGCCTGTTGTACAAGGTGATCGGCCTGCTGCTGATCATCCCGGTGCTGCACCCGCTGGTGGCCTGGATGGACAGCCTGAGTTTCAGCCCGCAGGAGCTGGTGATCGGCTTCCACCTGCTCTACAACACCTTGCGCTGCCTGCTGATGCTGCCGACGGTCAAACCCATGGGCCGCCTGTGCGGCTACCTGCTGCCCGAACGCGACAACGGCAATGGCCACCACCAGCCACGCCACCTGGACCCGACCGCGTTGAACACCCCCAGCCTGGCGCTGGTCAACGCCGTGCGCGAGACCCTGCGCCTGGGCGATATCGTCGACAGCCTGCTCGAGGCCATGCTCGGCGCCCTGCGCGGTACCCAGACGGCCTTGCCGCAACAGGTTCGGGCCCTCGGGGAGGATGCCGAGGCACTGTACAACGCCATCAAGCTGTACCTGGCGCAGATGCCCCGTGAAGACCTCGCCGAACAGGAAAACCGGCGCTGGGCAGAGATCATCGAGGTGGCGATCAACCTCAAGCTGGCCAGCGACCTGATCGAGCGCATGCTGCGCAAGGTGCAGCAGCAGAAGACCTCGCAGCGCCGGGAGTTTTCCCAGGTCGGCCTGGAGGAGTTGACCGGCCTGCAGGAGCAATTGCTGGCCAACCTGCGCCTGGGCCTGTCGGTGTTCCTCAGCGCCGACCCGCAGAGCGCGCACCAGTTGCTGCGCGAGAAACGTCGCTTCCGCGCCCAGGAGCGGCGCCTGGCCCACGCCCATGTCAGCCGCCTGCAACGTAAAGTGGTGCAGAGTATCGAGACCAGTTCGCTACACTTGGAGCTCATTGCCGACATGAAGCGTTTGAACTCTTTGTTCTGCAGCAGTGCCTATGTGGTACTGGGCGGCACCGATACCGGCGGGCTGATGCTCGACAGCGTGCCGGACGAAGCCCGCCAGCCTTGAGCCACGACACCCCGGAGACCGAAGCTCGCCTATGCGTTGCCTGTTGTTCGTTTGCCTGCTGATCTGCAGCCTGCCCACGCTCGCCCTCGACCGCTCGCGGGTCGAGGGCTACCTGCTGCCCAACGGCCTGCAGGTAATCCTCAAGTCCGGCTACGAGCGCGATCATGTGTCGATCCGCCTGGTGGTGGGCGTGGGCCTGGACGACTTCGACTGTGACCAGCGCGAGCTGCCGCACCTGCTCGAACACCTGCTGTTCAGCGGTATCGACGAGACGGGCGAGGGCGGCCTGGAGGAGCGCATCCAGGCCCTGGGCGGGGAGTGGAACGCCTTTACCAGCAGCGCCGACACCACCTTCGTCATCGAGGCCCCGGCGCGCAACCAGCGCAAGGTGCTCGACCTGCTGCTGGCGGTGGTCCGCGATACCCACATCGACGCCAAGGCGCTGGCCACCGCGAAAAAGATCATCGAGCGCGAGGACGGTGGCCATTATGGCCGCCTGCAACGCTGGCTCGATCGCCAGGACATCGGCCATCCGGCCAGTGACCAGCTGGCCACCGAGCTGGGCCTGAAATGCCCGGAACGCTCCAACCTCGACGACATGACACTGGAGCAGGTCCAGCAGTTGCGCGAGCACTGGTATGTGGCCAACAACATGTCGCTGATCGTCGTCGGCGGCCTCGACCGCCTGCTGCCGGCCTATCTGGAACGCACCTTCGGCGAGCTGCCGGCGACCGAGCCCGAAGAACGCCGCAACCTCGAAAGTATCAGCCAGCAGGCCGAGCCGCGTCGCGACCTGACCCGCGGCTGGCTGGGCGACAACGTCAAGCTGCACTGGCTGTTCATCGAGCCGACCCTGGAGGAGGGGCACGACCAGACCCTCGAGCTGCTGTCGCGCTACCTGGACTGGGCGCTGTACGACCAGTTGCGCCTGCGCCACGGGCTGTCATACGGGCCATCGGTGCAACGCGAGAGCTTTGGCGACAGCGGGCTGCTCAGCCTGAATGCCGACCTCGAGCGCCAGGAACTCGACAAGGCACTCAAGGTACTCGAGCAGTTGTTCGACCACCTGCGCAAGCATGGCCTGGACCCGGACACCTTCGCCCGCATCAAGGAGGCAGCGATTGCCCGGGAGAGCTGGACCACCCAGGGCAACGCGGCGCTCGCCGACTACTACTGGGGGGCGCTCAACGCCTACGAGGACGGGCGCTTCACCGACCCGGTGCGAGAACTTCGCCAGGTCAGCCTGAAACAGGCCGATGCAGCGCTGCGCGAGCTGCTCAAGGAGCCTGGTTACCTGCGTATCGAGAAGCCGTTGCTGGGCTATGACGAGTTGTATGGGCTGGTGGCGTTGTTGTTGGGGCTGATACTGGCGGTCGGGTTGATCCGTCGCCGTCGGCCACACACCAAGCCCAGCGGTGCTACACGGGCGCCTTGATTCGGCGGTATCCTGTAAGCCGTTCGCTAGCGCTCATCGCGGGGCAAGCCCGCTCCCACGCCGACTCTTGCGTGGGAGCGGGCTTGCCCCGCGATGAAGCTGGCACAGCCATCCACCGCTCCCTGTTGCTTGCCCCATGCCCCCACTCCCCAGCTTCATCCTGCGCATCATCGAGCTGCTCAAGCGCTACCCCGGCATCATTGCGCTCTACGGCTTCGTCTCGGGGATCGGCAGCTTCATCCTGGTCGACCGCCAGGCCGGCCTGGCCAGATGGATCGCCATCGCGATGCTGGTCAGCTGGGTCTGGCTGATGCTGGAGAACACCCTCACCGAACTGTTCGCCCGCACCTTCAAGCGCGAGATCCCACAACCGCTGCTGCGCTTCGCGACGCAGATGATTCACCAGGAAAGCCTGTTCTTCGTCCTGCCGTTCTTCTTCATCACCACCACCTGGAACAGCGGCCAGCTGGTGTTCACCGGCCTGCTCGGTGCCGCGGGGCTGATCTCGATCATCGACCCGCTGTACCACAAGTGGCTGGCGCCGCGGCGCTGGCTGTTCCTGGCGCTGCATACCCTGACGCTGTTCGCGGCCATGCTCACGGCGCTGCCGATCATCCTTCACCTGACCACCGCGCAGAGCTTCAAGCTTGCGCTGATCGCCGCCATGGCGCTGTCGTTCCCGAGCCTGGCCAGCAGCTTCCCGATCAACAACTGGCGCCGTGGCGTAGCGCTGGTGCTGGTGACCCTGGCGGTGGGCGGCGGCGGCTGGCTGCTGCGCTCCTGGGTGCCGCCGGCCACGCTGTGGATGACCGACGTGGCGATCAGCACCGAGGTGCTCAACCGCCAGCCAGGCGCGTCGCTGGAGGAAGTAGCAGCCAGCCGCATCCGCAGTGGCGGGCTGTATGCCTACACCGCCATCAACGCGCCGCGCGGGCTGAACGAGCGCATCTACCATGTGTGGCAGCTCGACGGCAAAGAGGTCGACCGCATCGCCCTGGACATCCACGGCGGGCGCAAGGAGGGCTACCGCGCCTGGACCCACAAGCAGAACTTCCCACCGAATCCCGTGGGCAAGTGGCAGGTGAGGGTGCTGACCGAGGACGGGCAGGTGATCGGGGTGTTGCGGTTCAGGGTGGTCGAATCCTGACAAGATCGCCGGGCAAGTCGCATCGGCGCACCGCCGCTCCCACGCCATGATTCTGGTGGGAGCGGGCCTGCCCCGTGATGGGCTATGATCTGAGTCGCCGATTCACCAGTCAGATGCATGGAGCCTATGACCGCCCCGAGCGCTACCCTGGACACCGAGCAGCAGCCCACCCGCCTGCGCATCGTCGGCGACTGGACCCTGGCCCACTACGCCGAGCTCAAGCGCGAATGCGAGCGCCTGGGCAGCCAGTACGGCGATGACACCCAGGTCGACCTCAGCCAGCTGGGCCGCCTGGACACCGCCGGTGCCTCGCTGCTGGCCGAACTGCTGGGCTCCGAACGCCTGTCGCGCTGCAGCGACGAACTCCCCGACGCCAGCCGGGCCTTGCTGAAGAACGTCTATTGCTCGGTGCAAGACTACTGCATCCCGGTCAAGGAACCGGAGCAGCCAGTGCTGCTGCTCCTGCTGGCGCGCATCGGCCGCGCCGTCGACCAGCTGTGGCAGGACACCACCCAGGTGCTGGGTTTCATCGGCCTGATCCTGCAGACCTTGTTCCTGCGCCTGTTCCAGCCGCATCACTGGCGGGTCACCCCGGTGGTCGCGCACCTCGAGCAGACCGGCCTGGACGCCGCGCCCATCGTCGCCTTGCTGACCTTTCTGGTTGGCGCTGTGGTGGCCTTCCTTGGCGCTACGGTACTGGCCGACTTCGGCGCAACGATCTTCACCGTCGACCTGGTGGCGTTCTCCTTCCTGCGCGAGTTCGCCGTGTTACTGACCGCCATCCTCATGGCCGGGCGCACCGCCAGCGCGTTCACCGCGCAGATCGGCTCGATGAAGGCCAACGAAGAGATCGACGCCATCCGCACCCTGGGCCTGAACCCCATCGAGCTGCTGGTTGTGCCCCGGGTGCTTGCACTGTTGATCGCATTGCCATTGCTGACCTTCGTCGCGATGCTCTGCGGCATGATCGGTGGCGCGGTGGTCTGCGCCCTGACCCTGGACATCTCGCCTGCCATGTTCCTCTCGCTGCTGCAGAGCGACATCGGCGTGCAGCATTTCCTCGTGGGCATGGCAAAGGCGCCATTCTTTGCCTTCCTGATCGCCGCCATCGGCTGCCTGGAGGGCTTCAAGGTCAGCGGCAGCGCCGAGTCGGTGGGCGCCCACACCACCTCCGCCGTGGTGCAATCGATCTTCGTGGTCATCGTGCTGGACGCGGTGGCCGCGCTGTTCTTCATGGAGATGGGCTGGTGACTGAAGCGGTGATCGAAGCCCGGGGCCTGTGCAACCGCTTCGGCAGCCAGAGCGTGCACGAGAACCTCGACCTGGACCTGTACCGCGGTGAGATCCTCGCCGTGGTCGGCGGTTCGGGCAGCGGCAAGTCGGTGCTGCTGCGCAGCATCGTCGGCCTGCGCCGGCCCAATGAAGGCACGGTCAAGGTGTTCGGCCAGGACCTGGCCACGCTCGACGAAAACCAGCGCTCGCTGGTCGAACGCCGCTTCGGCGTGCTGTTCCAGAAGGGCGCGCTGTTTTCATCGCTGACCGTTACCGAGAACGTCGCCCTGCCGCTGATCGAGCATGCCGGGCTGTCGCGGGCCGACGCAGAGCACCTGGCCGGGGTCAAGCTGGCGTTGGCCGGGCTACCGATCAGCGCCGCCGACAAGTACCCGGCCTCGCTGTCCGGCGGCATGATCAAGCGCGCCGCCCTGGCACGCGCCCTGGCCCTGGACCCGGACATCCTGTTCCTCGACGAGCCCACCGCCGGCCTCGACCCGATCGGCGCCGCCGCCTTCGACCAGTTGATCCTCACCCTGCGCGACGCCCTGGGCTTGTCGGTGTTCCTCATCACCCACGACCTGGACACGCTCTACACCATTACCGACCGGGTGGCGGTGCTGTCGCAGAAGAAGGTGCTGGTAGCCGGGCCCCTGGCCGAGGTCGAGCAGACCATTGATCCCTGGATTCACGAATACTTTCACGGCCCGCGTGGCCGGGCGGCCGAAAACGCCGCCCTGCGCGCCCGCCAGGAGCGCTGAACGATGGAAACCCGAGCTCATCATGTCCTGATCGGCCTGGTCACCGTGCTGGTGGTGGCGGGCGCCATGCTGTTCGGCCTGTGGCTGACCAAGTCCAGTGTCGACGACGCTTTCAAGGACTACGAAGTGGTGTTCAACGAGGCGGTCTCGGGCCTGTCCCGCGGCAGCCCGGTGCAGTACAACGGCATCAAGGTCGGTGATGTCAGCAGCCTGCGCCTGGACCCGAAGGACCCGCGCCGGGTCCTGGCTCGCGTGCGCCTCAGCGGCGACACGCCGGTCAAGGAGGACACCCAGGCCAAGCTGACCCTGGCGGGGGTGACCGGCAACTCGTTCATCCAGCTCAGCGGCGGCACGCCGCAAAGCCCGGAACTCAAGGGCAAGGACGGCAAGCTGCCGGTGATCGTCGCCTCGCCATCGCCAATCTCGCGCCTGCTCAACGACAGCAGCGACCTGGTGACCAACATCAACCTGCTGCTGCACAACGCCAACCAGATGTTCTCCTCGAGCAACATCGAGCGCCTCAGCAATACCTTGGCCAACCTCGAGCAGACCACCGGCGCCTTCGCCAACCAGAAGGGCGGGATTTCCGAGGCCATCGAACAGCTGGCTCAGGTCGGCAAGCAGGCCAATGCCACCCTGGCCGAGACCCAGGCCCTGATGCGCAACGCCAATGGCCTGCTCGGCACCCAGGGCAAGCAGGCCATCGGCAGCGCCGAGCAGGCCATGCAGTCGCTGGCCGAAAGCACGGCGACCATCAACAGCCTGCTGCAGGACAACCGCCAGTCCCTGGACGACGGCGCCCAGGGCCTGAACCAGATCGCCCCGGCAATCCGCGAACTGCGCGAGACCCTCAACTCGCTCAAGGGCATCTCCCGGCGCCTGGAAGCCGACCCCAGCGGCTACCTGCTGGGCCGCGACAACAACAAGGAGTTCCAGCCATGAAGCTGTCGCTGCGCCTGGCCGCACTCGTTTCCACCCTGAGCCTGGCTACGGCCTGCTCGATCCTGCCGCAGTCCGAGCCTGTGGATATCTATCGTCTGCCGGTGAGCCAGACCGCCCGCAGTGCCGCGCCGCTGGACTGGTCGCTGCGCCTGAACAAGCCACTGGCCAGCGAAGCCCTGGCCGGGCCGCGTATCGCGGTCATTCCCCAGGGGGATGTGATCAGCAGCTACAAGGGCGCCCGCTGGAGCGATCCGACGCCGATGCTGGTGCGCAATCGCCTGCTCGACGGCTTCCAGCGCGATGGCCGAGTGCAGCGCCTGAGTGCCGACGACAGCAACCTGCAGGCGGACTACGAGCTGGGTGGCGAACTGCAAGCGTTCCAGAGCGAGTACCGCCCGGGCGGGGCAGTGGAGGTGGTGATCCGCTACGATGCACGGCTGGTGCAGGGCCGCAGCCAGCGCATTCTCGCCAGTAAACGCTTCGAGGTACGCCAGCCGCTAGGCAGCCAGCAAGTGCCGGCAGTGGTCGCCGGCTTCGGTACAGCCAGCGACCAGCTGGCGCGCCAGGTGATCGACTGGACTGTCAGCCAGGCTCAGGCGAAGAACCAGTAGCAGACGAAGATCGCCGCGATCACCCCGGACAACTCGGCCAGCAGCGCGCAACCCACCGCGTGGCGCACGCGCTGGATACCCACCGCGCCAAAGTACACCGCCAGCACGTAGAAGGTGGTTTCGGTGCTGCCCTGGACGGTCGCCGCCACCAGCGCCGGGAAGCTGTCCACGCCCTGGGTCTGCATGGTCTCGATCAGCATCGCCCGCGCCGCACTGCCGGAGAACGGCTTGACCAGCGCCGTGGGCAGGCCCTCGACGAAGCGCGTATCCAGGCCCATCCAGGTCACCGCGTGGCGAATGCCGTCCAGGGCCAGCTCCAGGGCGCCCGAAGCGCGCAGCACGCCCACGGCCACCAGCATCGCCACCAGGTAGGGCAACAGCCCCTTGGCCACGTCGAAACCCTCCTTGGCACCCTCGACAAAAGCCTCGTACACCTGCACCCGGCGCAACGCGCCGATCACCAGGAACAGGATGATCACGCCGAACAGCGTCAGGTTGCCCAGGATCGAGGACAGGCTGGCCAGCGCGGCCGCTGACAACGTGCCAAGGAAGGCCATGAAGCCACCCAGCAACAGCGCGCCGGGGATCAGGTAGGCAAGCACCACCGGGTCCCACAGGCGCAGGCGCTGCATCACCGCCACCGACAGCAGGCCGACCAGGGTCGAGCAACTGGTGGCCAGCAGGATCGGCAGGAACACCATGGTCGGGTCAGGCGCGCCTTGCTGGGCGCGGTACATGAAGATGGTCACCGGCAGCAGGGTCAGTGACGAGGCATTGAGTACCAGGAACAGGATCTGCGCGTTGCTCGCCGTGGTGCTGCTGGGGTTGAGCTCCTGCAGCGAACGCATGGCTTTCAGGCCGATGGGCGTGGCGGCGTTGTCCAAGCCCAGGCCGTTGGCGGCGAAGTTCATGGTGATCAGGCCCAAGGCAGGGTGACCCGGCGGCACCTCCGGCATCAGCCGGGCGAACAGCGGCCCGAGGACCTTGGCCAGCCATTCGACGATACCGGCCTTCTCGGCGATCTTGAGAAAACCCAGCCACAGGGTCAGGGTGCCGAACAGCAGGACCATCACCTCTACCGAGAGCTTGGCCATGGCGAAGATGCTCTCGACCATAGCGGCGAAGATGCCGGCATTGCCGCCCACCAGCCATTGGCCCAGGGCGCTGATGGCCGCAATCAGGAAAAAGCCGAGCCAGAGGCCGTTGAGCATCCGTGTGTTCCCCCGTGAAAAATGCCCGAATGATAGCGCAATCAACGTACGCGCTGTTGGGGGCGCTTCGCACCCCATCGCCGGCAAGCCGGCTCCCACAGGGATTTGCGATACCCGTGTGGGAGCCGGCTTGCCGGCGATGGGGCCAGTGTGGGTAACACGGCCGCGGTCAACTTTCAGACAGCAAAAAGCCCCGACTTTGTCGGGGCTCTTCGTTCAGCTCAGCGGCTTACTGGTTGACGGTCTTGCCCGCCACCACGGCCTCTTTCTTGCCTTTTTCCAGCACCAGCGACTTGTAGTACGCCTCGCCTTTCTCGGCGTCGTACATACCCTGCCACTTGGCGATGACCACTGCGGCCAGGGCGTTGCCGACCACGTTCAGCGCGGTACGGGCCATGTCCATGATTCGGTCGACACCGGCAATGAAGGCCAGGCCTTCCAGCGGGATGCCCACGCTGCCCAGGGTGGCCAGCAGCACCACGAACGATACGCCCGGCACGCCGGCGATACCCTTGGAGGTGACCATCAGGGTCAGCACCAGCAGCAGCTGCTGGCTCCAGGACAGGTCGATGCCGTACAGCTGGGCGATGAAGATCGCCGCGATGCTCTGGTACAGGGTCGAACCGTCGAGGTTGAACGAGTAGCCGGTCGGGACCACGAACGAGCAGATCGACTTCGGCGCACCGTACTTCTCCATCTTCTCGATCACGCGCGGCAGCACGGTCTCGGAGCTGGAGGTGGAGTAGGCGAGGATCAGCTCATCTTTCATGATGCGCATGATCTTGATCACCGAGAAGCCGAACAGGCGAGCTACCAGGCCCAGCACCATGAAGGCGAAGAAGGCGATGGCGAAGTACACCAGCAGCACCAGCTTGGCCAGCGGCAGCAGCGAGCTGAAGCCGAAGTTGGCGACAGTCACGGCGATCAGGGCGAACACACCGATCGGCGCGTAGTTCATGATCATGTGGGTGACCTTGAACATGGTCTCCGACACGCCCTGGAAGGTACGCACCAGCGGCTCGCGCAGATCGGCGTTCAGGCTCGACAAGCCCATGCCGAACATCACCGAGAAGAAGATGATCGGCAGCATCTCGCCACGCATCAGCGCCGCGAAGATATTCGACGGGATCAGGTTGAGCAGGGTCTCGATGAACGCGTGCTCATGCTGCACCTCGGCCGCGGTGGCCTGGTACTTGGAGATGTCGACGGTGCCCAGGGTGCTCATGTCGATGCCGGCGCCTGGGTGGAACACGTTGGCCAGGACCAGGCCGACGACGATGGCGATGGTGGTCACCACCTCGAAGTAGATGATGGTCTTCAGGCCGATACTGCCCAGTTTCTTCGCGTCGCCTACCCCGGCGATGCCCACGATCAGCGACGAAATCACGATCGGGACGACGATCATCTTGATCAGGCGAATGAAGATATCGCCGGCCGGCTGGAGGACGTTGCTGATCCACCATGCCTTTTCTGCACTGAAATGATTCAGTAGCGCGCCGACTGCAACGCCCAGCAACAGACCGATGACGATCTGCCAGGCGAGGCTCAGTTTTGCCTTCTTCATGTCATTACCCTTTGTTGTAGTGGTCACGGGCACCTGACGGAAAGTCGCGTTCCAGAGCGCTTGAAAGCTTCTGGTGGGCTGCATGTTCCGTTCCGGGCCCCTCTGTAAGGACACCGCGAGCGAGTATTTCTGGCGCTCGGGCCAAGGAAAAAGGCGGCAACTATTGCGACGTGGGCAGGGGCAGTCTAATGCCGGAAACGACTACCCCATACCGAATCGGCATGAGACCAGAAGCCGAAATCGAGCATCGCCAAAGCCTTGATTTTCAACGTTCGGATTTCCGAACAAGGCCAATGCGCCATTTTTCGGCAGATTTGCAGGTATGGAAGATGGGGGTTTGATGGCGTGTTCGACAATCCGAATGGCTGAAATGCCACACAGGCTGACCTGTCGGACAACTAAAAAAATTTCGATATACGGTAGCGACAAAATGTGTCTGAACTAAAAAGTCGCTCGTATGGATAGATAAATTCCTACAGGCGCTTCGGAAGCCAGATCGGTCACGTCCTGCTATGCAGACCCGATCGACCTGCAACTTCCGATGCCACCCTCTCCTGACCCGGCCCATGATGGAGGCACTCCCTGTACCCCTAGGCCACTCCGACCCTGCAACAGTCAGAACGGCCCGGCCCCCTGGTCATGCGCCGTCCCTCCTCGGGGCGGCGCATCATAGAAGCCTGAAAGATAAAAAGGTTCAGCTTCTATAGCGTTACAGTGCGCGACCGCTGGTCAGTACCAGTTCGGGTCACGCTTGAGCTGCTCCTGCAGCAAAGCTTTCATGCCTTCGTCCGGCTTGCCCAACCAGCGGTAGTCCGCATGGCGGGTCGGCGACTTGTCCGCTGGCAAGCCCTCTGGCACTTCCACAAGCATGCCGTAGGCTTCGTCCTTGTCCCAGCTGAAGGCAACGACCAGGCGCTTGTAGGTGCAATTGCCCTCGGATTCGCAGAGCGGACCAACCAGATACTGGTCGCCGTCCTCGGTCACCGCCGACATCTGCTGCGCCGAGCTGCCGCTGAGGTTGATCACCCATTCGGGCAAGCGCTCTTCTTTCTTTATCGTGTTCTGCCAGGTCTTCTGGTATTCGGGGTCCGAGCCAAGCAACTGGTTGACCCGGACCTGGCCGTCATTAGCGGCCAGCGCCGACGCACCACTGCCTAGCAGCAGTGCGACGGCCAAGGCTTTCGGGAGCATCCTGCTCATGATCGTCAACCTCTACCGCGGCCGAAGAAGAAGGAGGCTACGAACAGCACCAGGAAGACGATGAACAGGATCTTCGCGATACCAGTCGCAGCACCGGCGATACCACCAAAGCCCAGGACTGCGGCAATAATGGCGATGATCAGGAAGGTGATAGCCCAACTCAGCATGATGTTTCTCCTTTTCTTGTACGAAATCGGTCAGAAGTATCAGAACACCCAACGTTCCTGAGGCTCGACGCGGTCGAGAACGGCAGGGGCAGTATCGGCGCTGGGCAGTGGCTGGGTGGCCTTGACCAAGGTGCTGGCGTGGGGCGTTGCCCGCAGCTGCGTCAACAGCGCAGTCTGCGCCGCCACTTGCTCGGCCAGCCGGGCGGTCTGCCAGCTGTGATGGAACAGGCCGACCGCCAAGGTCAGCAGCAGGGCCATGCCGAGGAACAGCAGCTGCTGCAGGGGTACTACAGCGCTCTGCGTGCGGTTGACGTTGGGGCGATTCATGCCGGCTCCTCCTGCAGTACTTGTTATCCGTTCTTGGGAAGATCAGTGCAGCCTGCATGCCAGCCGTAGTACTCTAGATAAATCCTTTTAAATCAATTAGTTACTGAATATACGCATAATAGCGAAGGACGTATCCTGCACGATGGCCCTACAAGGGCTCGTGCGATTTGCACGATCAGCCCTCTACCTTGGTGGCGATCTTCAACAGATCGGCGTCTACTCCGCGCACCCCGACGATCTGCCTCGCGACGTCCACGGCAATGGCCTTCTGCTCGCTGCTGACCACCTCGCCCGATAACCTGACCAGTCCGTCTTCACTGGCTACCTTGATGTTCAGCCCGTCCAGGTTGCGGCTGAAGCGGTAGCTGGCCTGTATCTTGTCGACGATCCAGCTGTCGCTGGGCTGCGGACCGGTTGGGGCATCGACAGGTTTTTCCCTGGCCTTGGCCAGGGCCGTGCTGTCCAGGCTGACCAGGTTGTTGACCAGGTGCACCCCATCGGTGGTACGCGCCAGAACCCCGGCAAGTTCCTTGGCCTCGGGGCTGTCCACCTTGCCGCGCAGGGTCACCACGCCTTCACGGCTTTCCACCTCGATAGGGGCCTTCTCGGTAATCCGGCTCCACAGCAGCCGTGCGCGCACCACCGCACCGAGGGTAGCGTCCTCCAGACGCTGGGCGTAGGCACGCAGTTCCAAGGGCTTGTCCACCAGCCCCGGGTCGATCCGCAACTGGTTGTCCACCTGTTCGATCCCGCGTGTGGCCAGGGCCACCTGTTCGGCCAGCATGCGTTCCACCGGGTTTTCCACTTCGCCCGAAAGCCGAGCCCGCCGGCCATCGACTTCTACCTTTATAGGGAAGGCATTGAGCATGGTGTTAAGGGACAGCGCCGTCTGCAGGGCACCTTCAAGTCGCGCTTCCTGCACCGGGTCGGCGTGGGCCTGGGCGACGATCGACAACACACAAGCCGCTAGCACGGCCATTCGAGGGTAGATACACATCACAAAACCTCCTTTCGCATCACTCAACCTTGGACTATCGCAACCGACATGCCAGCTGTTTACCCACAATCAACTTTCGATTTATCAACCACTTAGCCATCATGAAGGCATGCGGCTAGCATGCATGGAACAGAATCAATCAGAATCGACCATGCAACTTGCCCGATTTTTCCGACACTAATTGAGATCAATCCCAAAGGAGCGCAGGAAATGGAATCAGCCCAGGACAACCAAGGCCGCATTCTGCTGGTGGACGACGAGTCCGCCATCCTGCGTACCTTCCGCTACTGCCTCGAGGACGAGGGCTACAGCGTGGCGACCGCCAACAGCGCCGCCCAGGCTGAGACGCTGCTGCAGCGCCAGGTGTTCGACCTGTGTTTCCTCGACCTGCGCCTGGGCGAGGACAACGGCCTGGACGTATTGGCGCAAATGCGCATCCAGGCGCCATGGATGCGGGTGGTCATCGTCACCGCCCACTCGGCCATCGATACCGCGGTGGACGCCATCCAGGCCGGTGCCGCCGATTATCTGGTCAAGCCCTGCAGCCCCGACCAACTGCGCCTGGCCACGGCCAAGCAGTTGGAAGTACGCCAGCTGTCGGCGCGCCTGGAGGCCCTCGAGGGTGAAGTACGCAAGCCCAAGGACGGCCTGGACTCCCACAGCCCCGCGATGATGGCGGTGCTGGAAACCGCCCGCCAGGTGGCGACCACCGATGCCAACATTCTCATCCTCGGTGAGTCCGGTACCGGCAAGGGCGAACTGGCCCGCGCCATCCATGGCTGGAGTAAGCGCGCACGCAAGGCCTGCGTGACCATCAACTGCCCGTCGTTGAACGCCGAGCTGATGGAAAGCGAGCTGTTCGGACACACCCGTGGCGCCTTCACCGGCGCCAGCGAAAGTACCCTGGGGCGGGTCAGCCAGGCCGATGGCGGCACACTGTTCCTTGACGAGATCGGAGATTTTCCCCTCACATTGCAACCAAAGTTGCTGCGCTTTATTCAGGACAAAGAATACGAGCGGGTCGGTGACCCGGTCACGCGACGGGCAGATGTGCGGATCCTCGCGGCCACCAACCTCAACCTCGACGAGATGGTGCGCGAGAACCGTTTCCGCGAGGACTTGTTGTACCGGTTGAACGTGATCACCTTGCACCTGCCTCCCCTGCGCGAGCGCAGTGAAGACATCCTGACCCTGGCCGACCGTTTCCTGGCGCGCTTCGTCAAGGAGTATTCCCGCCCGGCCCGTGGCTTCAGCGACGAAGCGCGCGCCGCCCTGCTCAACTACCGCTGGCCGGGCAACATCCGCGAACTGCGCAACGTGATCGAGCGCGCCAGCATCATCTGCCCACAGGAACGTGTGGAGATCAGCCACCTGGGCATGGCTGAGCAACCCGCCGGCAACGCGCCGCGGGTCGGTGCGGCGTTGAGCCTGGACGAGCTGGAACGCGCCCATATCGGCGCGGTGCTGGCCACCAGCGACACCCTCGACCAGGCCGCCAAGACCCTGGGTATCGATGCCTCCACCCTGTACCGCAAGCGCAAGCAGTACAACCTATGAAATGGCCGATGAAGCTGCGCACGCGGCTGTTCCTGAGCATCTCGGCGCTGGTCACCGTGGCCCTGCTGGGCTTACTGCTGGGGTTGTTCAGTGTGCTGCAGATGGCAGCGCTGCAGCAGCGCGTGGTGCAGGACACCACCCAGACCCTGGAGCTGGCCCTGAAGCTGCGCCAGAACCTGGGCGAGCAGCTCAACCTCATCCTCGACGAGGACACCGCCCCAAGCACCCTCGTCACCCTGCAGGATCAGTTCCAGACACTGCTCAAGCAGGGGCTGGAACAAGGCGGCGAGCGTACCGGTTTCAGCAAGGCCGCCAGCAACTACCAGGCGTTCGTCCAGGCCTATCGGCAGAGTCCGGCGCCCGCTCGCAGCATGGGTGTGGACCAGCCCCTCGGCGCCGCCTTCAACCAGGTGCGCACCGACTTGCTCGACTCGCACCGCCAGGCCCTGGAGCACATTACCCGCAGCGAGGCGGCATCACGCGACCACGCCTTGCTCATCAGTGGCCTGCTCGGCCTGATGGGCCTTGTCGTACTGGTCCTCGGCTTCATCACCGCGCACAACATCGCGCGCCGCTTTGGCCAGCCGATCGAGGCGCTGGCCAAGGCCGCCGACCAGGTCGGCCAGGGCAACTTCGACGTCACCCTGCCCGTGACGCAGGCCACCGAGCTCAACCTGCTGACCCGCCGCTTCGGCCTGATGGCCGACGCCCTGCGCAAGCACCAGGCCACCAATGTCGATGAGCTGCAGGCTGGCCAGCAGCGCCTGCAAGCGGTACTGGACAGCATCGACGACGGCCTACTGATCATCGACCGCCAAGGACGCCTGGAGCACCTCAACCCGGTGGCCCAGCGCCAGCTCGGCTGGGACCCGAGCCGCCTGGGCGTAAGCCTGGCCGAAGCCCTGCAACGCCCCGAGCTGGAACAACAACTGCGCCAGGTGCTGCGCGGTGGCAGCCTGGACCGACTGCCGGAAGACCTGAGCCTTGAGGTGGATGAAGAGACCAGGCTGCTGACCTATAGCCTGACGCCGGTCAGCCACCCCGAAGGACCTATTCTAGGCGCGGTGATGGTGTTGCACGATGTCACCGAACAACGCGCCTTCGAACGGGTACGCAGCGAGTTCGTACTGCGTGCTTCCCACGAGCTGCGCACTCCCGTCACGGGCATGCACATGGCGTTCGGGCTGTTGCGCGAACGTGTCAGCTTCCCGCCCGAAGCGCGGGAGAACGATCTGCTCGAAACCATTGCCGAGGAAATGCAGCGCCTCACCCAATTGATCAACGACCTGCTCAACTTTTCCCGCTATCAAAGCGGCTTGCAGAAGCTGGAGCTGGCCCCCTGTTCATTGGAGGAACTGTTCGAGCGCGCCCAGGCGCGTTTCGTCGAACAAGCCTCTGACAAGCAGATCGAGATCATCCGCGAGCTGGAGCCACCGCTGCCACGCATCCAGGCCGATGTCGCCCAGCTCGACCGCGTGCTGGACAACCTGCTGCACAACGCCATTCGCCACACCGGCTCCGGCGGGCGTATCCGCCTGCATGCAAGGCGGCATGCCGAGCGAGTGATCATAAGCGTCGAAGACAACGGTGAGGGCATCGCCTATGGCCAGCAGGGGCGGATCTTCGAGCCTTTCGTGCAGGTCGGGCGCAAGAAGGGCGGGGCCGGGCTGGGTCTGGCGCTGTGCAAGGAAATCGTGCAGTTGCATGGCGGGCGGATGGGCGTGTTCTCACGGCCGGGGCAGGGGACGCAGTTCTACATGGCACTGCCGGTATGACCTGTCCCTCCAGGGCGCCCAGCCTCAAGGCTCATCATCGATCCGCCGCCCCGCCACCCGCCGCCCGCGGGTAATCAGCTCGGCAAACTGACGGGCATTCAGCGGATGGGCGAACAACCAGCCCTGCCCGTAGTTGACCCCCTCGCTGTTGAGCAGCACCGCCTGGTCCTCGCACTCGATGCCTTCGGCGATCACCCGCAGGTGCAGGTCGTGGGCCATGCGGATGATGTGCGGCGCCACGCCACTGCTGGCGGCGTCATGGCCCAGGGCATCGATGAACGACTTGTCGATCTTCAGGCAGTCCACCGGCAGGGTCTGCAGGTAGGCGAGGCTGCAATAGCCAGTACCGAAGTCATCGATCAGCACCTGGTGCCCGACGGCGCGCAGGGCCTGCAGGTTGTCCCGCGCCACCACCACATCGATCAGGCCACGCTCGGTCACCTCGAAAGCGATCTGGCTGGGGGCGACGCGATGGTGCGCCAGCAACCGCGCCGCCACCCGGCCTATACGCGGTGCCATGACGTCGCAGGCCGCCAGGTTGACCGAGATATAGAGCTGGCGGTTGGCCCGCAGCAACTGCCCCAGCTGTTCGAGCACCCTTTGCAGGACAAAGTCGGTGATCTGTCGAATCTGGCCGGTGTTCTCCGCCAGGGGGATGAACAGCTCCGGACTGGTCAGGCTGCCGTCCGGGCGGCGCCAGCGCACCAGGGCCTCGGCACCGACACAGCGGCGGCTGTCCAGTTCGAAGATCGGCTGGTACAGCACCTGTAGCTCGCCACGGCGCAGCGCATGCTGCAGCTCCGAACTCATCGAGCGGCGTTGCAGGATCAGTTGCAGCACCAGCCAACCGATGCAGCCGGCCAATACCAGGCTTCCAGGGAACAGCAACCAGAGCAGGCCATTGAGCTTCAATGGCAGGCTTGCCCTCGGCGCGATCAGCACCAACTGGTAGTCCGGGGATTTGGTGGACATGCGGTAGACCAGGCGGTCGGGCAGCTCGATCAACGACTTGCCCTGCGCGGGCGGCCATTCGCTGGTCGGTGGCCAGGGTTGCGTCGGGCCCAGCACGGGGATGGCCCGGGTACCCCGATCCAGCACTACCAGCAGGCTGCCACCGGGCGGCAGGTCGACGACGTCGGTGAGGTGGCCACGGGAGGTGGAGACGACGAAGCGGCCACGGCCCAACATCAGGGCCGCGAGATTCTCGTTGGGTTCAGTAGTGGTATTGAGCCAGTAGCTGTAGGTCGGCCCTTGGATGTCCGGGCTGCGCAAGGGCTCGATGATCCGCTCGTCGCCGCGGTTGGAACAGGCCCGCGTACCCTCCACATAGGACGCTTCATAGATGAACCGCGACTTCAGCGCCACCTGTTGCAGTTGCGTCAGCATCAGCGCATCACAGCCGCGCAGGGGCTGCGCCTGAAGCTGGTCCACAGCCTCGCGCAATTGGCCGAACACCTGCTCCAGGCGCTCGAGGAAACGCTCGCCCTGGGCATTCATCTGCGCGCTTTCACTTTGTTTCATCTGTTGCAGGGCAACGTTGACGCTGATCGCAAGCAAGAGCCCGGCGCTGGCAAGCGCCGCGAGCGCGGCCAACAGCCAGGGACGGTGGAAAAATTGACGCACCGAAGTGAAAAGGGCAAGCATGCGTGGCATCCAGTTGAATACCAAAGGTATAGCAACTGAATCAAAGCTTGGCGCAGCCGCTGGGCATGTGAATTGGCCCGCTTGCGCGCCAAGCATCCGAAAAGTTCGGGTCAGCGGTTGCGGTTAAGCACCTGCAACATCGCGGCGGTCTGCGCATCCGGCGTGCCATCGAATAGCCGCGGGCGGAAACGCATCTGGAAGGCCGCGATCACATGCCGGGTGGCCACGTCCAGTTCACCGGTCTGGTCGATGGCGTAGCCAAAACGCGCCAGTTGTTGCTGATACCAGCTGATGGTCGGCGGATTGACCTCGAAATAGGCCTGCTGCCGCGCTACAGAAGGCGCGTCCGGCCAGACCCCCAGGCCGGCCTCGGCCAGACGCTTCCAGGGGAACAGCGGGCCCGGATCGAGCTTGCGCAGCGGGGCGATGTCGCTATGGCCGATGATGTGGCGCGGGTCGATATTGTTGCGCTTGACGATATCCTGGAGCAGGGCGATCAGCGCTTGCACCTGGGCTTCGCTGTAAGGGTGCCAGACACGCCCGGTCGGCGTGTCCGTGTAGCCCTCGTTGACGATCTCGATACCGATGGAGCTGGAATTGAGCCAGGTGCGCCCCTGCCACTGGCTATCCCCGGCGTGCCAGGCGCGGCGGTTCTCGTCCACCAGCTGGTAGACAGTGGCCGGGCCGTCGCCGATAAGGTAATGGCTGCTGACCTCGCCGTGGGTCAGCAGGGCGAGGGAGCGCTCCAGCGACGCGTTGGTGTAGTGCACGACGACGAACTGGATGCGGCTGTCCTGATTGGCCGAGGGGTGGTTGCGGTCGATACGCAGGCCACTGGAACAGCCTGCCAGGGCCAACAGGAGCAGGGCGGTGAAAAGTCTTTTCATTGCGGGGAGCACGTCATTGAGTAGGTGACAACAGCGCTACAGTATAACGTGCTCCTGATGACTCAGTGGCGTTCAGCGCACGCACAGCAACTGGAACGCCAGCGAGTTATCACCGGATGGCCCGTTAACGTCGACCAGTTGGGTGGCCACGATCACCTTGTCTGCCCGTGGCTTGCCAATCACCTTACCTTGACCATAGATAACGCGTTCATATTGACTGTTATCAATGGGCGACATGGCGCAATAACCAGGGTCACCTTGGGTCACCTTCTTCTTGAGGCTTATGGTGTACTCGGTCAGGTAATCGGTCTGAACCCGCCGCTCGACTTGTGTGATCCATTGGGGGGATTGGTTCAGGATCGTGCCGTCATCACTGATGTGTGCGGTAAAAATGGCCTGATTGGCGTACGCCGCGCCCTGAATCCCGAATGCCAACATCAGCACTAGGAATAAGCGATTGACGGTCATAACTGCTCCACTGCCAGACTGAATTAGGTCGAGGGCGCAGGGCTGGCATGCCAGGCCCTCGACCAGCAGTGTTAGTCAGACCAGGGGCCGTCATGCGGCATATATTTATGCCTGCTCAATGCGATTGCGCCCTTTGTCCTTGGCCCGGTACAAGGCTTCGTCCGCGCGCTTTAGCACCTGGTCGCCGCGCTCGCCGGGGCGGAAGGCGCTGAAACCAATGGAGGTAGTGATCACCACCCGCTCGCCCTTGAAGTGGAACGGGCAGGCTTCGATTGCCGCACGCAGTGCTTCGGCAACCTGCAGCGCAGCGGGTGGTGAGGTTTGCGGCAACAGCAGGACGAATTCCTCACCGCCGAAGCGGGCAATGAAGTCGCGGCCACGCATACGCTTACGCAGTTGGTCGGCGACGATCTTCAGCACTTTGTCGCCCGCCAGGTGGCCATAGCCATCATTGATGCGCTTGAAGTGATCGAGGTCGAGGATAGCCATCGCCAGGTGGCCGCCGTTTTCCTGCCAGTCGAGCACCTCGCGCTCGACCTGTTCGCTCCAGGCCGCCCGGTTAGGCAGGCCGGTGAGCGGATCGATCATGGCCTTCTGGCGTTGCTCCTCGAGATGCTCGCGATAGCCCAGGGCCTCCTGCTCCATGCTCGCCACGCGCTCGGCCAGGCCTTGCAGGCGGCTGGCCAGCTCATGCTCACGGCGGTCGCGCTCGTGCTGGTGATCATCCATGGTCACCAGCAGGCCTTCGAGGCGGTTCTCCAGGATATGCTTGAGGCTGTCGACATCGGCAGCGCCCTGTACACTGCTCTGCAGGCCATCGACCTGCTCGCGCAGCTGGCTGTCGAGCTCTCGGGCGGCGGAGCTGTTGTCGGCATGGCCGGTGCTGGCTTCGTGCAGGTGGCTCTGGAAGGTTTCCAGGCGCTCGTTGAGCTGCTGCAGGTAAGCCTCAAACTCATGCTGGCCGCTGTCGGTGATTGCCAGCATGAGCACGGCCAGGTCATCCAGTACCGGGATCAGCTCGTACCAGTTCAGCCCCCGCGAAACCCGCTCGCGCATCTCCAGGGCCTGGGCCTTGTGGCGCTCGGGCAGGCTCAGGTCGTCGAGCAGGCCGATCAGCGTCTGCTCGATATGGGCGGCAACCTGGCTGTAGGGCGGCTCGACCGCATCGGGCAGGGCATAGGGGCCATCATCGACGGTGACCAGCTCCGCCACTGTGTCCGGCTCATCCGTTGCGGCTTGCTCCGACTCGATGACAGTCAAAGGCTCGGGTACAGGTTCGGCAACCGCGGCCACCGATGGCTCGGCTTCGGGACGCGGATCGGCAACGACCAACGGCGTGGTTTCAACCAGCGCCGGGCCGGGTAATTCGATTTCCGCTTCAGGCAGCTCGACGGGCACCGTTTCATCCACTGCCTGTGCCGCTTCGGGCAAGGCCTGAGGGGCAGGTGCCAGGGCGTGCAGTTCGTCGGCATCCCTGGGCTGTGGCTCAGGTGCGATGACCGGGGCTGCAGCGGCTGGCTGGGGTGCGGGCGACGTCGCCTCGATGGCAACAGGTGCGGTCGCCAATTCCCCTTGGGGCTCGTCACGGCCACCAAACAGGCGCTGCAGGAACCCGGGGCGAGCTTCATCATCGGGCTTTTGCATAGCATCCAGGGCGCGCCCCTGCAAACCACTGAGCTCGCCCAGCAAGGGTGGTAGCTCGCGGGACTGGCTGACGCCACCGTCGAGCTTCTTCGCCAGCTTTTTCAAAGGACGTGCCACATCGCCCGGCAGGGGCAAGGTCTGCAACTGGGTAACCAGCGCGGTCAGCGCCTCGCTAACCTGGTTCATGCGAGTTTCGCGGCGCTGCTCGGAATCGAGCACGGCTTTTTCCAGGCGCGGAATCAGCCCGGCGAGGCCGGCGTCCATATTGTCGCTGCGGATGACCTCGCGCATTTCCTTCATGCACTGGTCCACGATCTTGTCGCTACCTTCCGCCGCCAGGGTGCTGCGCACCAGGCCACGACGCAGCAGGTCGAGGCGGGCTTCCCAGCGCCGCTCGAGCTTTTCCTGCTGCTCGATGCTCTTGAGGTATTTTTCTTTCCAGCGCTCGGCTTCTTCGGTCATGCCTGGATCCGCAACGGGTAGTGGCATCTAGTCCTGCAATCACTGGATTTCGGCGGAAAAGCCCAACACTTGAGTGCAGGATTCGCCCAGGCAGGACTAACTCAGGACCGGCAGCGTATCCACAGTCAGGGCATCAGGCAATCGGATCTCGACGGCGACGGGAAGGTGATCGGAAATTGGCTGTGCCAATACCTCGACACGCTCCAGTGTCAGGCTCGGGCTGAGCAGGATGTGGTCAAGGCAGCGCTGGGGACGCCAGCTGGGAAAAGTGGCCTCGACCTGGGGCGCGACAAGCCCGAGATCCCGCAAGGGCGAATGGTCAAGCAGGTCGTTGGCGTGGGTGTTCATGTCACCCATGAGGATCTGGTGGCGATAGCCACCGATCAGCTCGCGGATATAGGCCAGCTGCCGTGCGCGCGTCTTGGAGCCGAGCGCCAGGTGCATCATCACCACGATCAAAGCGTCGGCACCTTCGCCGAAACGCACGAGGATCGCCCCTCGCCCAGAGGGGCCGGGCAGGGGATGGTCTTCCAGGTGCTGGGGTTTGAGGCGGCTGAGCACACCGTTGCTGTGCTGGGCAAAACGCCCCAGGTTGCGATTGAGCTGCTGGTACCAGTAGGGGAAGGCCCCCAGCTGGGCAAGGTGCTCCACCTGGTTGACGAAGCCGGAGCGCAGGCTGCCGCCGTCGGCTTCCTGCAAGGCCACCAGGTCGAAGTCGTTGAGCAGGTCGCCGATCTTCTGCAGGTTGCCGGCTCGCCCGTTGTGCGGCAGCAAGTGCTGCCAACTGCGGGTCACGTAGTGGCGATAGCGCTCGGTACTGATACCGACCTGGATATTGAAACTGAGCAGCCGCAGGCGACCATCGGCCGGCAGGCCGCTGGCCTGCAGGTGATGTTCGTTGACCTGCGGCTGGTGCAGGCCGACGCTTCGGGTTGAGCGAAAGCGGCCCATGGCATTCGCCGCTTACTTAGCGGCGCGCTCCTTGGCGATCAGCTGGTCGGCGACGTTCAGCACGCCTTCCGGACCACCGGCGGTACCCAGGTCGAAGCGGTACTTGCCGTTGACCACCAGGCTCGGTACGCCGGTGATTTCGTACTTCTTGGCCAGCTCTTTGGCCTGATTGACCTGACCCTTGATGGCGAAGGAGTTGAAGGTGGCGAGGAACTTGTCCTTGTCCACGCCCTGGGTGGCCAGGAACTCGGCCATTTCTTCAGGCTTGGTCAGGCGCATGCGCTTGTTCTGGATGGCGTCGAACACCGCGTTGTGGACATTGTGCTCAACACCCATGGCTTCGAGGGTGAGGAACATCTGGCCGTGGGCATCCCAGGGACCACCGAACATGGCCGGCACACGCTTGAAATTGACATCCTTGGGCAGCTTGTCGACCCAAGGGTTAATGGTCGGTTCGAAGTGGTAGCAGTGCGGGCAGCCATACCAGAACAGCTCGACGACCTCGATCTTGCCTGGCACCGACACCGGCACGGGGTTGCTCAGCTCGATATATTCCTTGCCGGCCACAGGCTCCGCAGCCTGGACGGCGGCCATACCGAATACGCTGGCGGCGACCAGCGCAGCGCTGAGAATCAGTTTACGCATGCTTTACTCCTGAGCAGTCTTTGGTCGCCTCGACGCGACCTGTGTAGGACAGGTCGGGAAGGGCTCGAGTTCTGTAGTGTAACGGCTACGGACAGAAAAAAGGGCAGCGCGGGCTGCCCTTTTCATCTTTAGCGCTGAAGCATTAACCGAGTGTTAACGCGTATTTCAGTGCAGGCCCTGGATGTAGCTGGACAGCGCTTCAATGTCCTTGTTGCTGAGCTTGCCGGCGATGGTGCGCATGGTCATGGCGTCGCCGTCGTTGGTGCGGTTGCCTTCGCGGAAGTCGGTCAGCTGCTTGCTGACGTACTGCGCGTGCTGGCCACTGAGGTGCGGGAACTTCGCCAGGGCGATGCCTGCGCCGTTGGGGGAGTGGCAACCGGTACAGGCCGGCATGCCTTTCTCCAGGTTGCCGCCGTTGAACAAGGCACGGCCACGCTCGACGAGCTTCGGATCGGCAGCACCCACGCTGCCTTTCTGGCTGGCGAAATAAGCGGCGATGTCGGCCAGCTCCTGGTCGTTGAAATTGGCCAGCATGCCGGTCATCTCAAGCACGGTACGCTTGCCGTCCTTGATGTCGTGCAACTGCTTGTTCAGGTAGGGCTCACCTTGGCCGGCGAGCTTCGGGAAATTCGGTGCCAGGCTGTTGCCGTCCGGGTTGTGACAGGCCCCACAGACAGCTGTCTTGGCCTGGCCGGCGGCGGCATCGCCTTTGATGGGTCCCGCAGCAGTTGCCGCACCTGCGACCCCCATGGTCAACAGCAGACTCACGACTAGTTTGTTCATCAGCTAATCCAACACGGCTAAGGGTGAAATGTTATGTATCGGGACTGCCGCTCATCCAAAGGATGACCAAACGGTAGTCCTCGGCACTGCAGTCCATGCACAATCCACGCGGCGGCATAGCCTTGAAACCCTGTGTAACATGCACCACCAGTTGCGCCATGCCTTGCGCCAGCCTTGGCTCCCAGGCCGCCCGGTCACCGCTTCTGGGTGCCTGGGGCAGTTGTCCGGCGTGACAGGCCGCGCACGTGCGGTTGTACAACGCCTCGGGATCCTGTGTAGCCTGTGCGCTGAAAAACGGCAGGAACATACCGACAGCAAGCAGCCATTTCGCCATGCGAAACGACCTGACAGGGTTGGGGGCCGCGCTGCGTTCTGTTGCGCGAGCTATTGTTCGACACCCCATGCTCAATTGCCTTCGCTGGGCGAATGAGCACACAAAAACTGGGGCATTATATACTTCTGCCAGCCAAACGGAAACGACACCGCTTGCCAGGCCTGGTCCTACGCCTCCAGCGCTGGGCAACACCCACATCGGAAATCCCATGCAAGTCAAGAACCCCATCCTCGGCCTCTGCCAGAAAGCCAAATTCGCCCTCAGCGCCGCCAAGGTCGAACAATGCCCCGAAGACCAGGGTTACGAGGTGGCTTTCGCCGGCCGTTCCAACGCCGGTAAATCCAGCGCCCTCAACACCCTGACCCACGCCAGCCTGGCGCGTACCTCGAAGACCCCCGGCCGCACCCAGCTGCTGAATTTCTTCAGTCTGGACGATGAACGGCGTTTGGTCGACCTGCCGGGCTACGGTTATGCAAAAGTGCCGATTCCGCTCAAGCAGCACTGGCAGAAACACCTGGAAGCCTACCTGGGCAGCCGCGAGTGCCTGCGCGGGATCATCCTGATGATGGACACCCGCCATCCGATGACCGACTTCGACAAGATGATGCTCGACTGGGCCAAGGCCAGCGGCATGCCGATGCACATCCTGCTGACCAAGGCCGACAAGCTGACCCACGGCGCGGGCAAGAACACCTTGCTCAAGGTGCAGTCGGAAATTCGCAAGGGCTGGGGCGATACCGCGACCATCCAGCTGTTTTCGGCGCCCAAGCGCCTGGGCCTGGAAGAGGCCTATCGCGTGCTGGCGGACTGGATGGAGCTGGAAGACAAGCCGGCTGTCTGAGCTCGAGTGAGGCTTTCGTGGTAGCGGGCTTGCCCCGCGATGGCCCTGTCGCGGGGCAAGCCCGCCCCCACGAGCCCAGGCAGACATGACGCCGAATTCCGGGCAAAAAAAACCCCGGACTTCGTATGGGGAGGGGGAAGTTCGGGGTCCAAGTCCGGACCGCTAGGGCGGGGTCCAGATATCTGCCAACACTTAACACAACATAGGAGCATCGAAAGGCTTCACCAGCCATTCAGTACCTCTGAGTGGCGGTTCACCGGTTTAGTTCCGAGCCCCTGGAAACTATTTGCGATAGTTTCATGAAACTCTCGATCTAAGGCCCGAGGCCTGCACCGGATCCGCGACACCACGCCGCAGATCCTACACAGCTTTCACGCGGCGTTTAGTGAGCTTCGTCCCAATTCGAGCCAACGCCCGCTTCCACCAGCAACGGTAAATCCAGTTGCGCCGCGCCGCTCATGTGGACCCTAATCTCGGCTTTCACCTGGTCGACCAGGTCTTCGCGCACCTCGAGCACCAGTTCGTCGTGCACCTGCAGGATCACCCGCGCATCCAGCCCGCTCTCGGTCAGCCAGTTGTCCACCGCCACCATCGCGCGCTTGATGATGTCTGCCGCGGTGCCCTGCATCGGCGCGTTGATCGCGGTGCGCTCGGCGCCTTTGCGCAAGGCCGGGTTCTTGGCGTTGATGTCCGGCAGGTACAGGCGACGTCCGAACAGGGTTTCGACAAAGCCCTTTTCAGCGGCCTGGGCGCGGGTGCGCTCCATATAGGCCAGCACACCTGGGTAACGGGCGAAATAGCGGTCGATATAGTCCTGCGACTGCTTGCGATCGACGCCGATCTGCTTGGCCAGGCCGAATGCACTCATGCCATAGATCAGGCCGAAGTTAATCGCCTTGGCGCTGCGACGCTGGTCGGTGGTGACGTTCTCGAGGGCGACACCGAACACTTCCGCGGCGGTGGCGCGGTGCACGTCAAGGTCGTTGCGGAAGGCGTGCAGCAGCCCTTCGTCCTTGGCCAGATGGGCCATGATGCGCAGCTCGATCTGCGAATAGTCCGCCGCCAGCAGTTTGTAGCCGGGGCTGGCGACGAAAGCCTGGCGAATGCGCCGGCCCTCGGCGGTGCGGATCGGGATGTTCTGCAGGTTCGGGTCGCTGGACGACAAGCGACCGGTGGCAGCCACAGCCTGCTGATACGAGGTATGGATGCGTCCGGTACGCGGGTTGATCTGCCCCGGCAGCTTGTCGGTGTAGGTGCTTTTGAGCTTGCTCAGGCTGCGGTACTGCATCAGCACCTTGGGCAGCGGGTAGCCCTGCTCGGCCAGGTCATCCAGGACCGCCTCGGCGGTGGACGGCTGGCCCTTGGCGGTCTTGCTCAAAACCGGCATGCCCAGCTTGTCGTAGAGGATCGCGCCCAGCTGCTTGGGCGAGCCCAGGTTGAACTCCTCGCCGGCCAGCACATATGCCTCACGCTCCAGCTCGACCAGCTTCGCTCCCAGCTCACCGCTCTGCACGCCGAGCAGCCCGGCATCGACCAGCGCGCCCTGGCGCTCGATCTTCGCCAGCACCGGCACCAGCGGCATCTCGATATCCATCAGCACCGGCAGCACGCTGGGCGTCTGGGCCAGCCGTGCCTGCAGCGCATGGTGCAGGCGCAGGGTGATATCGGCGTCTTCGGCAGCGTAGGGGCCGGCCTTGTCCAGCGGGATCTGGTTGAAGGTCAGCTGCTTGGCGCCCTTGCCGGCGATATCTTCGAAGGCGATGGTGGTGTGGTCCAGGTACTTCTGCGCCAAGCTGTCCATGTCGTGACGGGTGGCGGTGGAGTCGAGCACGTAGGACTCGAGCATGGTGTCGTAGGCCACGCCGCGCATGTGGATGGCCGGGCTGCCGTTGGCCAGGATGTTGATGTCGTACTTGGCGTTCTGGCCGATCTTGCCCTTGGCCGGGTCCTCCAGCAGTGGCTTGAGCGCCAGCAGCACGCGCTCGCGGTCCAGCTGGGCCGGAGCGCCTTCGTAGTCGTGGGTCAGCGGCACATAGGCGGCTTCATGGGGCTCGACGGCGAACGACAGGCCGACGATCTGCGCCTGCTGGGCATCCAGGCCGGTGGTTTCCGTATCGAAGGCGAACAGCGGCGCCTGACGCAGCTTTTCCAGCCAGGCGTCGAAGCGAGCCTGGTCGAGGATGGTTTCGTACTTCGGCTCGACCTTCTCGGCCACAGCCTCGGCGACAGCGGCGCCATTACCGGCTTGGGGCGCGCTGCGCTGGACTTCGGCAACCCAGCTCTTGAACTCCATCTCGGTATAGAGCGCCATCAGTGCTTCACGGTCGGGTTCGCCACAGACCAGGGCGTCCACCTCGACATCCAGCTCCACATCGCACTTGATGGTGGCCAACTCGTAGGAGAGGAAGGCCGCGTCGCGGTGCTCCTCGAGCTTGGCGGCGAGGGTCTTGGCGCCTCGAATGGCCAGGCCCGGCACCTTGTCCAGGTTCTGGTACACATCGCTCAGGCCGCCACCGATACCGGTCAGCAGGCCCACCGCGGTCTTTTCGCCAACGCCCGGCACGCCGGGAATGTTGTCGACCTTGTCGCCCATCAGGGCGAGAAAATCGATGATGTGTTCGGGCCCTACGCCGAACTTCTCGTGCACGCCAGCGACATCGAGCACGCTACCGGTCATGGTATTGACGAGGGTGACGTGGCCGTCCACCAACTGGGCCATGTCCTTGTCGCCGGTCGAGATGATCACCGGGCGGCCGGCGGCGGCGCTGCTGCGCGCCAGGGTGCCGATCACGTCGTCGGCCTCCACGCCTTCGACGCACAACAGCGGGTAGCCCAGTGCACGAACGCTGGCGTGCAGCGGTTCGACCTGCACCCGCAGGTCGTCGGGCATGCTCGGGCGGTTGGCCTTGTACTCGGCGAACATGGCATCGCGGAAGGTCCCGCCCTTGGCATCGAAGACCACTGCGAACAGGCTGTCCGGGTACTGCTTGCGCAGGCTCTTGAGCATGTTCAGCACGCCCTTGACCGCGCCGGTAGGCATGCCTTTGGAGGTGGTCAGCGGCGGCAGCGCGTGGAAGGCGCGGTAGAGGTAGGACGAACCGTCCACCAGGACGAGGGGCGCTTGGCTCATGAGGAGAATCAACCTTTTCGACGGGTCCGGCGCTAGAATAGCCGGATCAATGACGACAAAAGGACTAGGTTATCATGCGCACACTCAATCGCCTGTTACTGCTCGGTCTGCTGGCCACCATGCCAGTCGTCACCCAGGCGGCGGACGAAGCCCCATCGGCCGATCCCGATGTAACCATTCGCACGGAAGGCGATAAAACCATCCAGGAGTACCGGCAAAACGGTTTCCTGTATGCGATCAAGGTCACGCCGAAGAACGGCAAGCCTTATTTCCTGGTACGCGCCGATGGCTCCGAAGGCAATTTCATTCGTTCCGACCAGCCGGACATGCTGATTCCGTCCTGGAAGATCTTCGAGTGGTAAGCTAGTAACGCGTATCGTTCTTATCAACCAGGCACTTCCGGGCGGAAGTGCCCGCATGGGCAATTCTTCAACATGTCAGTCTTCACCCCTGTGTCCCGGCCTGAGCTGGAAACCTTTCTGGCGCCATACGAGCTGGGCCGCCTGCTCGACTTCCAGGGCATCGCCGCCGGTACCGAGAACAGCAATTTCTTCGTCAGCCTGGAAAAAGGGGAGTTCGTCCTCACACTGATCGAGCGTGGGCCGGCTGAAGACATGCCGTTCTTCATCGAACTGCTCGACGTGCTGCACGATGCCGACATGCCCGTGCCCTACGCCCTGCGCGACCGCGAAGGGCATGGCCTGCGCGAACTGTGCGGCAAGCCTGCGCTGCTGCAGCCGCGACTGTCGGGCAAGCACGTCAAGCTGCCGAACAACCAGCATTGCGCCCAGGTCGGCGAGCTGCTGGCGCACATTCACCTGGCCACCCGCGAGCGCATCATCGAGCGCCGCACCGACCGTGGCCTGGACTGGATGCTGGAATCGGGCGCCGAGCTGCTGCCGAGCCTGAACCGGGAGCAAGCCGGGCTGTTGCAACCGGCGCTGGCGGAAATCACCGCGCACAAGGCGCAGATCCTCGCCCTGCCCAAGGCCAACCTGCACGCCGACCTGTTCCGTGACAACGTGATGTTCGAAGGCACCCACCTGACCGGGCTGATCGACTTCTACAATGCTTGCTCCGGGCCGATGCTGTACGACATCGCCATCACCGTGAACGACTGGTGCCTGGACGAGCAGAGTGGTATCGACCTGCCACACGCCCAGGCATTGCTGGGCGCCTACGCGGCACTGCGGCCGTTCACCGCCGCTGAAGCTGAGCTGTGGCCGGTAATGCTGCGGGTGGCGTGCGTGCGCTTCTGGCTGTCGCGCCTGATCGCGGCGCAGGCGTTCGCCGGGATGGACGTGATGATCCATGACCCTAGCGAGTTCGAGGTGCGCCTGGCGCAACGCCAGCAGGTTGCGCTGAAGCTGCCGTTCGCGCTCTGATAGGCAATAGCGGCATTTGTGGGAGCGGGCTTGCCCCGCGATAGCGCCGGGCCTGCCAACGCTATCGCGGGGCAAGCCCACTCCCACCTGGTCCGCCTACAGCCTCAGAGCTGTTCCAGGCAGCCGACCAGGTCGCCGCCGAGCTTCTCCAGCAAGCGCTCATAGCCCTTGCCATCCACCTTGTCGGTGCCACCCAGCGCATCCAGTTCGGCCAACCGCACCGGCAACCCGGCCGTCAGCGTCTCGGCCAGGCGCGGCCTCAGCGGCGGCTCGCTGAACACGCAGGTCTTGCCCACCGCCTGCAAGCGCTTGCGCATGGCGGCGACGTGCTGCGCGCCCGGCTGCACCTCAGACGCCACGCTGAACACGCCAGTGTGCTTCAGGCCATAGGCGGCTTCGAAGTAGTCGAACGCCTCGTGAAACACGAAGTAAGGCTTGCCGGCGATCCCCGCCACACGCTGCTTGATGCGCGCATCCAGGGCATCCAGGCGCTCGACGAACTGCTTGAGGTTGGCCTGGTAGCGCGGGGCATTGGCCGGGTCGGCCGCTGCCAGGTCGCCGGCCATCTTCGTCGCGATCACCCGGGCATTCAGCGACGACAGCCACAGGTGTGCATCGAGGCTGCCCGGGCGGTGGTCGTGGTCATGATCGTCGTGGTCTTCCTCGTCATGGGAGTGGCTGTCCTCGCCGAAATGACGCAACTGCATGCCCGACAGCGACTGCACGGCCACGGTCGGCTTGGCGCGGCTCTTCAGCACGCGGGGCAGGAAACCTTCCATGTCCGGGCCGATCCAATACAGCAGGTCGGCATCGGCGACCTTGCGCACGTCGGAGGGGCGCAGTGCGTAGTTGTGCGGGGAGGCGCCCGGCGGCAGGAGCACATCGGGGCTGCCGACACCGTCCTGAACGGCGGCGGCGATCTGTTGCAGGGGCTTGATGCTGGTCAGCACGCGTACGTCGGCGTGCGCCGAAAAAGCGATGAAAGCGACAAAGAGGGCAAGGATTCGGGACACGGTGGATACTCGGGTCGTCAGAAACAGGTAACATAATAACGTCTCCATCCTGAACCGTCGCTGCCCATGTCCATCACGCCGCTGGCCCACCGTCCCCACGATCACTCCCATTGCGTCCACAGTGCGCTGGCCGAGGCCGACGCGCTGTGCAACCGTCAGGGCCTGCGCCTGACCGCCCTGCGCCGCCGCGTGCTGGAGCTGGTGTGGCAGAGCCACAAGCCGCTGGGCGCCTACGATATCCTCGCCGTGCTCAGCGAGCAGGACGGCCGCCGCGCCGCGCCACCGACCGTCTATCGTGCCCTGGACTTCCTTCTGGAAAATGGCCTGGTGCACCGCATCGCCTCGCTCAATGCCTTTATTGGCTGCAGCCACCCCGAGCACGCGCACCAGGGGCAGTTCCTGATCTGCCGCGAATGTCATGTCGCCATCGAGCTGGAGCAGAACAGCATCAGCGACGCCATCGTCAGCAGCGCCAATGCCGTGGGCTTTGCGGTCGAGACGCAAACCGTCGAAGTGGTCGGCCTGTGCGGCAACTGCCGGGGCAAGGCATGAGCGATGCCCTGATCCGCCTCGAGCAGGTCGGTGTCAGCTTCGCTGGCGAAGCGGTGCTCGACAGCATCGACCTGGCGGTGGCACCGGGGCAGATCGTTACCCTGATCGGTCCCAACGGCGCCGGCAAGACCACCCTGGTGCGCGCCGTGCTGGGGCTGCTCAAGCCGCATCGCGGCAAAGTGTGGCGCAAGCCCAGGCTGCGCATCGGCTACATGCCGCAAAAGATCCAGGTGGACGCCACATTGCCCTTGTCGGTGCTGCGCTTCCTGCGCCTGGTGCCCGGTGTAGACCGTGCGGCAGCCTTGGCGGCGTTGCAGGAAGTCGGCGCCGAGCAGGTGATCGACAACCCGATCCAGACCATCTCCGGTGGCGAGATGCAGCGTGTGCTGTTGGCCCGCGCGCTGCTGCGCGAGCCCGAGCTGCTGGTACTCGACGAACCGGTGCAGGGTGTCGACGTGGTTGGCCAGACCGAGCTGTACAACCTGATCACTCGCCTGCGCGACCGCCACGGCTGCGGCGTGCTGATGGTTTCCCATGACCTGCACCTGGTGATGAGCGCCACCGACCAGGTGGTCTGCCTCAACCGCCACGTGTGCTGCTCGGGCCACCCGGAACAGGTCAGCAACGACCCGGCCTTCGTCGAGCTGTTCGGCCAGAACGCCCCGAGCCTGGCCGTCTATCACCACCATCACGATCACAGCCACGACCTGCACGGGTCGGTGATCGCCCCCGGCGCCCATGTTCACGGAGAGCACTGCAAGCATGGCTGATTTTCTTCTCTACGCCCTGCTTGCCGGTGTATCGCTGGCGCTGGTCGCCGGCCCCCTGGGCTCGTTCGTGGTGTGGCGGCGCATGGCCTATTTCGGCGACACCCTGTCCCATGCCGCGCTGCTCGGCGTGGCCCTGGGCTTCGCCCTGGATGTCAGCCCGGCGCTGGCGGTGACCGTCGGCTGCCTGCTGCTGGCGATCCTGCTGGTGACCCTGCAGCAGCGCCAGCCGCTGGCCTCGGACACCCTGCTCGGCATCCTCGCCCCCAGCACGCTGTCGCTGGGGCTGGTGGTGCTGAGCTTCATGCACGATGTGCGCATCGACCTGATGGCCTACCTGTTCGGCGACCTGTTGGCGATCAGCCCAACCGACCTTGCCTGGATCCTCGGCGGCAGCGCCTTGGTGCTGGTGCTGCTGGCGATGTTCTGGCGACCATTGCTGGCGGTGACCGTGCACGAGGAACTGGCGATGGTCGAAGGCTTGCCGGTGACCGGCCTGCGCCTGGCACTGATGCTGCTGATCGCCGTGGTGATCGCGGTGGCGATGAAGATCGTCGGTGTGCTGCTGATCACCTCGCTGCTGATCATCCCGGCCGCCGCGGCACAGCGTCACGCCCGCTCACCGGAGCAGATGGCCGTGGGCGCCAGCCTGCTGGGGGTTGCCGCGGTCTGCGGGGGCCTGGCGCTGTCCTGGTTCAAGGACACCCCGGCCGGGCCTTCGATCGTGGTCTGTGCGGCAGTGCTATTCTTGCTGAGCCTGGCATTGCCGAAACGCTGAATTTTCAGGGTGCGCGCAGGCGCATCCTGCAACCTTTTCGCAGGTTTCGAGTCTGAGAAGACCTGTTTTCGAGCGTGCGCACCTGGGTGTAGACTTGCTCGCTTTTTGCGCAAATAGAGAGTCGCAGGAATGAAGCCGTTCGCCTCACGTTATCTGCTTGTTGCCGCGTTTTCCCTGTTCCTGGCTGCCTGCTCCAGCAAGCCGGCCGAACAGCCGGTGGCGCCTGCCCAGCCCGATGCCTGGCAGCAGCTCGAGCAAAGCATCGCCAGCAACGAGCTGGCCACCGCCGAGGATCAACTGGCCGCCTTGCAGGCCCAGGCGCCAGATGACGCACGCCTGGAGCCGCGCCAGCGCCAGCTGGCCGAGGCCTACCTGCGCCGTAGCCAGATCGTCCTGCAGAAGGGCGATGTGAATGCCGCTGCCACGGCATTGGCCCGCGCCCGGGCGCTGATGCCGCAAGCACCGGCCCTGACCGGCGGCGATGCCGTGGCCCAGGCACGCAAGGCCGAACTGGAAAAGGCCGAAGCGGCGCTCAAGGCTGCCGAGTCCAAGCCCAAGGCCCGGGTGATCGACCCGACCGCGCCGACCACCGTCGTGGCGCTGAAAACCACCGATAGCCGGGCGATGCGTCGCCAGTTGGACGATATCGCGGCGGACGTGGTGAGTTATCAGTGCGAGGTGGTGTTCCAGGTGCCGCGTACCGAGGATGCGCCTTGGCTCAAGACCCTGCTGGAGAAGCGAGTGCGCAAGCTCGACAGTGGCTTCGAGCTGAAGCAGAAGCATGAGATCCAGCGTTCATTGCCGGCGCAGGTGGTATTGATCCCTCATCAGCAATAAACCTGTCAGGGTCTCATCGCCGGCAAGCCGGCTCCCACAGGGACCGCCTACAATCTGTGGGAGCCGGCTTGTCATGGCGACGAACCGCGGCGATGGGCTGCAAAGCAGCCCCCGATTATGCAGGAACAGCTTCGGCAGCCGCCTCCCGCGCCCACACCCGGTGCCCCTCGACGGCCTTGAAGAAGGCCTCGAGCGCCTTCTGGTCATCGCCCAGCAACAGCCCCGCATCTTCCTTGAGTCCCAGCTTGTTCAGCAACAGCTTGCCCTCACTGGCTACCCCCATGGGCTTGAGATGCTTGTAGGCCTCGAGCAGGAAGTGCTTGGCCACGCCGCTGTTTTCCAACGCCTCCAGCGAAGCCTTGCCCGCCGGCACCCACACGCCGTCGAACATCACCGACGGCATGCCTTCCATCGACGCATCCACCGGCAGCTGCTTGCCAGCGGCAGTCTTCACGGGTGCCGAAGTCGGCCCCAGCAGCATGGGACGCGCACTTTGCGCCTCCAGCGCCTTGACCACCTTGTCGACACTCGCGTCATCCACGCCATCAGCCACCAGGATGGCGATCTTGCGCCCACTTATGCCAATGTCCCCGGGGTGGTTCATCTGGCTCAAGGCCTTTGACTGCGCCGGCTTGCTGCCCTTGACCTTGACCGTGCCGGCCTTCGGCGCCGGCAGCCCGAGGTTGGCCGCCACCGCTGCCGCCAACTTGAGATCGATATTGGCCAGGATCTCGTTCACCTCCCGCGCCCGGATTGCCTCGCGCTCAACCTTGCCCAGTTCAAAGCTGTAGGCCTTGATGATGTGCTGCTGCTCGGTGGGGCTCATGCTCTGGAAGAACAGCCGCGCCTGGGAGAAATGGTCGCCGAACGACTCGCTGCGCTGGCGGATCTTGTTCGCATCGATACGTTCCTGGTAACTCTCGAAACCGCCATCCTGCACGGCGGGCGGCGTTTCCTTCGGCCAGCCGCCATCGATCGAGTTGGGCTCGTAGGACGCCCGGCCCTTGTCGATGGTCATGCGGTGCATGGCATCGCGCTGGCTGCTGTGATTGGGTGCGACGGGGCGGTTGATCGGGATCTCGTGGAAGTTCGGTCCGCCCAGGCGGCTTATCTGGGTGTCGGTGTAGGAGAACAGCCGGCCCTGCAGCAAAGGGTCGTTGCTGAAATCGATGCCCGGCACTATATGCCCGGGGCAGAAGGCGATCTGCTCCACTTCGGCGAAAAAGTTGTCCGGGTTGCGGTCGAGCACCATCTTGCCCAGCGGCGTCACCGGCACCAGCTCCTCGGGGATGATCTTGGTCGGGTCGAGCAAGTCGAAGTCGAACTTGTGCTCGTCGGCCTCCGGCACGATCTGCACGCCCAGCTCCCATTCCGGATAATGCCCGGTCTCGATCGCTTCCCACAGGTCGCGGCGGTGATAGTCGGTGTCCTTGCCGGCAAGCTTCTGGGCTTCGTCCCACAGCACCGAGTGCACGCCCTGGCGCGGCTTCCAGTGGAACTTGACGAAGCTGGCCACGCCTTGGGCATTGATCAACCGGAAGGTGTGCACGCCAAAGCCTTCCATCATGCGCAGGCTGCGCGGAATGGCCCGGTCGGACATCGCCCACATGACCATGTGCGCGGATTCCGGCACCAGCGATACGAAGTCCCAGAAGGTATCGTGGGCCGAGCCACCGGTGGGCATCTCGTTGTGCGGTTCGGGTTTGACCGCGTGGACGAAGTCGGGAAACTTGATCGCGTCCTGGATGAAGAACACCGGCATGTTGTTGCCGACCAGGTCGAAGTTGCCTTCATCGGTGTAGAACTTCACCGCAAAGCCGCGCACGTCGCGCACCGTGTCGCCCGAGCCACGCGGACCCTGCACGGTGGAAAAGCGTACGAACACCGGGGTGATTTTCTCGGGATCTTGCAGGAAACCGGCCTTGGTCAGCTCGGCATGGCAGCCGTAGCTCTGGAAGTAGCCATGGGCGCCGGTCCCGCGGGCATGGACGATGCGCTCGGGGATGCGCTCATGGTCGAAGTGGGTGATCTTCTCGCGCATGATGAAGTCTTCGAGCAGCGAAGGCCCACGGGCACCGGCCTTGAGGCTGTTCTGGTTGTCGGCGACCTTCACCCCCTGATTGGTGCGCAGCGCCTGGCCGCTGGCGTCGCTGCGAAACGCCTCCAGGCTCTGCAGTTTGGCGTTGGTGTTGGCCTTGTCCGGGGTGTCGGTGCCGGCGACAGGGCTGGGCTGTGGCGCCTGCGGCGTCTTGCTGGGCATCTTAGGCTCTCCTCATCAGTCTTCAGGCTGCCCGTTCGGGCTTGTTCAATTAGTGACTGGGCCGCCGTCGGATGCGTTCAATCGGATTGCCGACCGTCGCGTTATGCCGATTGGATTGGAGCGTGACGAAATAAATGCTAAGAACACGCAGGGGAAAAGGCTAAAATGCGCGCCCCGGCTAACCGCTGACCCAAATTCCATGCGCCCCACAAGGTTCGCTCAGTGATCGAGTTTCAAAATGTCCACAAGACCTACCGCGTCGCCGGTAGGGATATCCCGGCCCTGAACCCGACCAGCCTGACCATCGAAGATGGCCAGGTGTTCGGCCTGATCGGCCACTCCGGTGCCGGCAAGAGCACCATGCTGCGCCTGATCAACCGTCTCGAGGAGCCGTCCGGCGGCAAGATCGTGGTCGACGGTGAGGACGTCACCGCCTTCGACTCGAACCAGCTGCGGCGCTTCCGCCAGCAGGTCGGCATGATCTTCCAGCACTTCAACCTGCTGGCCTCCAAGACCGTCGCCGACAATGTCGCCCTGCCGCTGGTGCTGGCGGGCGAGCTGTCGCGTGGCGAGATCGACAAGCGCGTCACCGAGCTGCTGGCCCGTGTCGGCCTTTCCGAGCACGCGAAGAAGTACCCGGCGCAACTGTCGGGTGGGCAGAAGCAGCGCGTCGGCATCGCCCGCGCCCTGTCCACCAACCCCAAGATCCTGCTGTGCGACGAAGCCACCAGCGCCCTCGACCCGCAGACCACCGCCTCGGTGCTGCAACTGCTGGCCGAGATCAACCGCGAGCTGAAGCTGACCATCGTGCTGATCACCCATGAGATGGACGTGATCCGCCGGGTCTGCGACCGCGTGGCGGTGATGGATGCCGGGCAGATCGTCGAGCAGGGCCCGGTGGCCGACGTGTTCCTGCACCCGCAGCACGCCACCACCAAGCGTTTCGTCCAGGAAGACGAGCAGGTCGACGAGAACGAGCAACGCGACGATTTCGCCCATGTGCCGGGGCGCATCGTGCGCCTGACCTTCCAGGGCTGCGCCACCTACGCGCCGCTGCTGGGCACCGTGGCCCGCGAAACCGGCGTGGACTACAGCATCCTTGCCGGGCGCATCGACCGCATCAAGGACATCCCCTATGGCCAGCTGACCCTTGCCCTGATCGGTGGAGACATGGAGGCGGCATTCGCCCGCTTCACTGCAGCTGACGTACATATGGAGGTACTGCGTTGATGGACATCCTCAGCTATTTCGCCAACGTCGACTGGGTCGAGATCTGGCAGGCGACCAACGACACCATGGTCATGCTGTTCATCTCACTGGCCTTCATCATCCTGCTGGGCCTGCCACTGGGCGTCGTGCTGTTCCTGTTCAGCCCACGGCAGATGTTCGAGCACAAGAAGGTCTACGCAGTGCTGGCGACCATCGTCAACATCGTGCGCTCGGTGCCGTTCATCATCCTGCTGATCGTGATGATCCCGATCACGGTGCTGATCACCGGCACCTCGCTGGGCGTTGCCGGTGCCATCCCGCCGCTGGTGGTGGGGACCACGCCATTCTTCGCGCGGCTGGTGGAAACCGCCCTGCGCGAGGTGGACCGCGGCATCATCGAGGCTACCCAGTCGATGGGCGCCACCACCCGCCAGATCATCTTCAAGGCCGTGCTGCCTGAAGCGATGCCGGGCATCATCGCCGCCATCACCGTGACCGCCATCACCTTGGTGTCCTACACCGCCATGGCCGGCGTGGTCGGGGCCGGTGGCCTGGGTGACCTGTCGATCCGCTTCGGCTACCAACGCTTCCAGACCGACGTGATGATCGTCACCGTGGTGCTGCTGGTCATCCTGGTCCAGGTACTGCAAATGATCGGCGACAAACTGGTCGTGCATTTTTCCCGTAAGTAACCCCAATGGGGTCGGCCCGGCCGACCCGTTCGGGGGCCGTCGCGGCCCTCACAAGGAGTGATCAATGAAGAAGCTGCTTGCTGTTGTCGCCGCGGTCGCGGCCTTCTCGGCCCACGCCGAGACCCTGACGGTCGCCGCCACCCCGGTGCCGCACGCCGAGATCCTCAACTTCGTCAAGCCACAGCTGGCGAAGGAAGGCGTGGAGCTGAAGGTCAAGGAGTTCACCGACTACATCCAGCCGAACGTGCAGGTTTCGGAAAAGCGCCTGGACGCCAACTTCTTCCAGCACCAGCCGTACCTGGATGAGTTCAACAAGGCCAAGGGTACTCACCTGGTAAGCGTCGCCGGCGTGCACATCGAGCCGCTGGGCGTGTATTCGACCAAGGTCAAGAAGCTCGACGAACTGCCTTCCGGCGCCGCCGTGGTCATTCCCAACGACGCCACCAACGGCGGCCGCGCCCTGCTGCTGCTGGACAAGGCAGGGGTGATCAAGCTCAAGGACAACACGAACATCCTGTCGACCATCAAGGACATCGCCGAGAACCCGAAAAACCTGAAGTTCCGGGAACTGGAAGCCGCCACCATCCCACGTGTGCTGACCCAGGTCGATGCCGCCCTGATCAACACCAACTACGCGCTGGAAGCCAAGCTCAACCCGGAAAAAGACGCCCTGGCCATCGAAGGCAAGGACTCTCCGTACGTGAACATCCTGGTGACCCGCGAGGACAACAAGGACGCGGACGCGGTGAAGAAGCTGGTACAGGCCCTGCACTCGCCTGAGGTGAAGCAGTTCATTACCGAGAAGTACAAGGGCGCTGTGGTTCCTGCGTTCTAAGCCTGCATCCCGGGGCCGCTTCGAGGCCCTATCGCCGGCAAGCCGGCTCCCACAGAGACTGCACGATTGTGGGAGCCGGCTTGCCGGCGAAAGGCCTGCGCAGCAGGCCCAAATATCTCAATCGCGCTTGACCAGCCCCGGCAACTGCGCCACCAGCTTCTGGTTGTTGAACGGCGCTCGAATGAACCCGCGCTGACGCCCATCAGGCCCGACCACCGCCAGGTTGCCGCTGTGATCCACGGTATACCCGGGCTTGCTGGTATCGGCCGGGATGAACGGGATGCTCAAGGCGTTGGCCAATTTCTGGGTATCCTCGATCGAGCCCGCCACCCCGACGAAATCCTTGTCGAAATAGCCCAGGTACTGCTTGAGCTGGTTCGGCGTGTCGCGGTTCGGGTCGACGCTCACCAGCACCACCTGCAGACGCTCCAGCGCCTCCTTGGGCAGTTCGCTCTTCACCTGGCGCAGCTGGGCCAGGGTGGTCGGGCAGATGTCCGGGCAGTAGGTGTAGCCGAAGAACAGCAATGACCACTTGCCCTTGAGCTGGTCCAGCACCAGCGGCTGGCCGTTCTGGTCGGTCATGGTCACGTCCGGCACGGTACGGCTCTGCGGCAGCAGGATGATGCCGGCATCGATCAGTTCGGTGGGGTTCAACTGACCACGGTCGTTGAGCACCTTGTTGACGGTCAGGCCCATGATCAGCGCGACCAGGGCAACGAGGATGAAGACGGTTTTCTGGGTTCGGGTCATAGGTTCAGCAACAGGTAGTGGTCTACGAGCAACGCGATGAACAGGGCGAACAGGTAGCCGATAGAGTACTTGAACGTCTTGATCGCCGCGTGCGGCCGGGTGCCACGGTACAACACCCAGGCCCAGTGCAGGAAGCGCAGGCCCAGCCCCAGGGCACAGGCCAGGTACAGCGGGCCGCTCATGTGTATGGCATAGGGCAACAGGCTCACGGCCAGCAATATCAAGGTGTAGAGCAGGATATGCAAGGCCGTGTAACGCTCGCCATGGGTAACGGGGAGCATGGGAATATCAGCTTTTGCGTACTCCTCCTTGCGATGAATCGCAAGGGCCCAGAAGTGCGGCGGTGTCCAGGCGAAGATGATCAACACCAGCAGCAGCGGCTCGGCGCCCAGGTGCCCGCTGACCGCCACCCAGCCCAGCAATGGCGGTGCGGCCCCGGCCAGGCCGCCGATCACGATGTTCTGCGGCGTGGCTCGCTTGAGAAAGCCGGTGTAGAGCACCGCGTAACCCAGCAGCGAGGCCAGGGTCAGCCAGGCGGTGAGGGGGTTGGTGAACGCCAGCAGCATAACCATCCCTGCCACGGCCAGCAGCAGGGCGAACAGCAGTGCCGGCAAGGGCGCGACCCGGCCCTGGGCCAGCGGGCGCTTGTGGGTGCGGGCCATCAGCGCATCGACGCGGCGATCGACCACGTGGTTGACCGCCGCCGCCGCCCCCGCGCACAAGGCGATCCCGAGGTTGCCGAACAGCAGGACGCTCCAGGCCACCCCCGCGCGGGTGGCGAGAAGCATCCCCACCAGCGAGGTGATCAGCATCAGCACCACCACCTTCGGCTTGGTCAGTTCCAGATAGTCGCGCCACCCGGCGCGCTGGCGTTCCGTGCTCAGAACCGTCGCCACGAATCGTTCCTCATGTGATGAGTGAGTTGCGCCCCGGTCACCGGCGTCAGGCGCCAGCCATGCCCTACTCGGACCTTGTCGACCACGCGGATGCGGTAGTTCACCAGCACCATGGTCAGCAGCAGCAGCGCACCGCCAGCGTTGTGGGCAACGGCCACGCCCAGCGGCAGGTGGAACAATACGTTGCTGATGCCCAGGCCCAGCTGCAGCGTCAGCGCCAGCAATACCAGACGCGCCAGGCCGCCCAGGCCATTGCGCTGCAACTTCCAGCTGAGCAACAGCAGTACCGCCAGCACCATCATCGCGCCGAGCCGGTGGCTGACATGGATCGCCGTGCGCGCATCGCTGTCCAGTTGCCCGCCCAGGTAATTGGGGCCGACGTGCTGGGTCAGGTGGAAGCCGTTGCTGAAGTCCGCCGCCGGCCACCACTGACCATGGCAGGTAGGCAGGTCGATACAGGCCACCGCCGCGTAGTTGGCGCTGACCCAACCCCCCAGGGCGATCTGGCCGATCACCACCAAAAGCGCCAGCGCCGCGATCCGTCGCAGGCTCAACGGCAGTTTCGGCAAGGGCGCAAAGGCCCGGGATAGACGCAGGGATAGCAGGAAAAGCAGGCTCACCGTGGTGAACCCGCCAAGCAGGTGCGCGGTCACCACCTGGGGCCACAGTTTCAGTGTCACCGTCCACATGCCGAACGCCGCCTGGGCCAGCACCACCCCCAGCAGCAACACTGGCAGGCGGTAGGGCTGGCCGTCATGGGCATGCCGGCGTACAGCCTGGAAGGCAAGCAGTGCGATCACCAGTGCCAGGCTGCCGGCGAAATAGCGATGAACCATCTCTGCCCAGCCCTTGGCTTCCTCCACCGGGTGCTCAGGGAAGTGCAGCTCGGCATGGGCCAGTTGGGCATCGGTCTTGGGCACGCTGATGAAGCCGTAGCACCCCGGCCAGTCGGGGCAACCAAGACCGGCATGAGTCAGGCGAGTGTAGGCGCCGAGCAACACGACCAGCAGCGCCAGCAGCGTGGCGCACACAGCAAGGCGGAATCCGGGTCTGGCCATGGCAGCCTCCTAGCCGATGTTGGACAGCTTGAGCAGGTGACGCAGGTCGTCCAGCACATGCTTGCCCTTGACCTTGGCGTCGTAGCGCAGCACCAGGTTGCCGTGAGGATCGACGATCCACAGTTGCGGGGCAGTGTCGCCGACCTTCTGGATATAGCGCTGGGCGTCCAGCGGATAGCGTTGCAACTGCGGGTATTCACGGCCCAGCAACGCCTGGTAGTCAGCGGCCAGCGGCTGGGCCGCCGCCAGGGCATGGCTGGCGCGGCTGGCATCGCGGCCCAGGCCGACCTGGATCTGTCGGGCCAGGTACACCAGTTGCCGGCAGTCCTCGACACAGGCGCCCGGGGCGCTGACCAACAGCTGCCAACGCTCGTCCTGGGCATCGATGCCGATATCCGCCCGGCCCTCGCCATTACCAATCATCACACCGTGATAGCTGCGCCCCTCCGGGACCCAGAACTTGAGCTTGTACATGCTGGTGGCAAGGATCATCGGCCCGAGCACGACGAACAGGATCAACAGCAGTTGCAGGCGCCCGCGGGGCTTGCGACGGTCAGGCACGTCCAGTGGACTCGTGGCGGCGGCCATGGCGGTTCTCCTTGTCGTTGTGATGCCAGCCGAAATACAGGTAGAGCAGGACCAGCGCGCTGGCCAGGGCGAACCACTGCACGGCGTAGCCCTGGTGTTTTTCCGGCCCCATGGCGACCACCGGCCAGTCCAGGCGGTAGGCGGCAGGGCCTGGCTGCAGGCGTAGTTCCTGGGCAAAGCCCTCACGACCCAGTTGCTGCCAGAGCCCGGCCGGTTCGATCGCCGTCAGCAGTTGCGGCCACTGGCCGTCGGGGTTGTCCGGATGCAGCTGGAACGTCTTGCCCGGCGGCACGTAGACCGTGGCGTCCAGCGCCAGCGCCTGGCTGGGCGTGTCGAAGCGCACCGGCACACGACGGTCGGGCCACGGCAGCCAGCCGCGATTGACCAGCAACCACAGGCCGCTGGCCTGGTCGTGGAAGGGCTGCAACAGCTCGACGCCGGCCTTGCCGTCACGCATCTGGTTGTCCAGCAGCAGGCTGTGACCGGCATCGAACCGGCCATACAGGTGCACGGGGTAGAACGCCGGGTCCGGCAGCTGGCGCAACCGGTCAGCGCTGACCGACGCCTCGATCTGGCGTTCGGTGTAGGTGGCCAGCAAGTCACGCTTTTCGTCGGCGCGCCGCAGTTGCCAGCAGCCGAGCGCGATCAACCCCGGCAGCAGCGCAAGCACCACCAGGGTCGGTACCAGGCCTGGCCGAAACGGCTTCACCAGGGCCTCTTGAGGTCGAGCGCTATACTTGTATCCATCACCTCATCCCCCGGAGTGTCGCCATGCTCAAGGCCGCGATTGTCCTGATGCTGCTGGCCACCATCGCCAGCCTGTTCAGTGGCCTGGTGTTCCTGGTCAAGGACGATGACCAGTCGACCCGCCTGCTCAAGGCCCTTACCGTGCGCGTCGCCCTCGCCACCCTGACCATCGCCCTGGTGGCCTGGGGCCTGATCAGTGGGCAACTGGTGTCGCACGCACCTTTCTGAATTCACACCATCCCTGTAGGAGCGGCTTCAGCCGCGATCACCCGCGAAGCCGCACTACAGGACATACACGAAGATGAACAACCCCACCCACACCACATCGACGAAGTGCCAGTACCAGCTCGCCGCCTCGAAACCGAAGTGCTTGTCCGGGTCGAAGTGCCCGCGCAGCACCCGGCAGAACATCACGAACAGGATCAACGTGCCCAAGGTCACGTGCGCGCCGTGGAACCCGGTAAGCATGAAGAACGTCGCGCCGTAGATGCCCGAGCCCAGGGTCAGCCCGAGTTTGTTGTAGGCCTCGTGGTACTCGTAGGCCTGCAGGGCGAGAAACGCCAGCCCCAGCAGGATCGTCAGCCCCAGCCACAGCTTCAGCGTGCCGCGGTGCCCCTTGCGCAGGGCGTGGTGGGCGATGGTCACGGTCACACTGGAGCTCACCAGCAGGATGGTATTGATCAGCGGCAGGTGCCACGGATCGATGACTTCCTTCGGTGGCGGGAACAGTTTCGGGTCCGGCGTATGCAGTAGCGGCCAGACGAACTCGAAGTTGGGCCAGAGCATGTGCGTCACGCCCTTGGCCCCATCGCCCCCCAGCCACGGCCCGGCCAGCACCCGCACATAGAACAGCGCGCCGAAGAAGGCCAGGAAGAACATCACCTCGGAAAAGATGAACCAGCTCATGCCCCAGCGGAACGAGCGGTCCATCTGCGCACTGTAGAGCCCGGCGTGGCTTTCCTTGACCACTGCGCCGAACCAGCCGAACAGCATGTAGGCCAGGAACAGCGCGCCAACGAAGAAAATCAGCGGCCCGTGGGACTCCGGGTGGCCGGCCTTGAGGTCGTTGAACCAGGTGCCGAGCCCGAATACGGTGATGAACATGCCGATCGTGGCAATGATCGGCCACTTGCTCTGCGCCGGTACGTAGTAATGCTCGTGGCTTGCCATGACGTATCTCCTTCCCTCAACGGGCGCCCTCGGTCGCGGCTTGGGCGACCGGGGGGTGGCGAGCGGTGATGTCGAACAGGGTGTAGGCCAGGGTCAGGTGTTTCACCGATTCCGGCAGGTCGCGGTCGACGATGAAGCGCACCGGCATCTCGATGCGCTCGCCCGGCTGCAGAACCTGCTGGGTGAAACAGAAGCACTCGGTCTTGTGGAAGTACGCCGCAGCCTCGGCGGGAGTGATGCTGGGGATGGCCTGGGCGCTCATGGGCTGGTTGGTCGGGTTGCGGGCCACGAAGATCATCTGGTTCACCGCCCCCGGGTTGACCTCGATCTGGTCGGCGGTGGAGTGGAACTCCCAGCTCATGTCACCGGCATTGGTCGACATGAACTGCACCCGCACCGAACGGGTCGGGTCGCTCACCTGGGTGCCCGCGTACTGCCCGCCGGTCTTGCCGTTGATGCCGAAGGCCTTGCACATCACGTCGTAGATCGGCACCAAGGCAAAGCCGAAGGCGAACATCACCACGGTCAGCATCAGCAGGCGGCTGACCAGGCGTTTGAGCGACAAGCCGTCCATGGGCAAGCTCCTACTTCACTTCCGGCGGCGTCTGGAAGGTGTGGTAAGGCGCAGGTGAAGGGATCGACCACTCCAGCCCCTCGGCGCCGTCCCAGGGTTTGGCCGGTGCCGGCGCGCCACCGCGAATGCACTTGATGACGATGAACAGGAAGAAGATCTGCGTGGCACCGAACATGAAGGCGCCGATCGACGAGACCATGTTGAAGTCGGCGAACTGCAGGTTGTAGTCGGGGATGCGCCGGGGCATGCCGGCCAGGCCGACGAAGTGCATGGGGAAGAAGGCCAGGTTCATGCCGACGAACGACAGCCAGAAGTGCAGCTTGCCCAAGGTTTCGTCATACATGTGCCCGGTCCATTTCGGCAGCCAGTAATAGGCCGAGGCAAAGATGCCGAAGATCGCCCCCGGCACCAGCACGTAGTGGAAGTGGGCAACCACGAAGTAGGTGTCGTGGTACTGGAAGTCCGCAGGCGCGATGGCCAGCATCAGCCCGGAGAAGCCGCCGATGGTGAACAGGATGACGAAGGCGATGGCGAACAGCATCGGCGTCTCGAAGGTCAGCGAGCCTTCCCACATGGTGCTGACCCAGTTGAACACCTTCACCCCGGTGGGCACGGCGATCAGCATGGTGGCGTACATGAAGAACAGTTCACCCACCACCGGGATGCCGACCACGAACATGTGGTGGGCCCAGACGATGAACGACAGGAAGGCGATCGCCCCGGTGGCGTAGACCATCGAGGTATAGCCGAACAGCGGCTTGCGCGAGAACGCCGGGATGATCGAGCTGACCGCGCCGAAGGCCGGCAGGATCATGATGTACACCTCGGGGTGCCCGAAGAACCAGAACACATGCTGGAACAACACCGGGTCACCGCCGCCGGCCGCGCTGAAGAAGCTGGTGCCGAAATGGATATCCATCAGCATCATGGTCACCACGCCGGCCAGCACCGGCATCACCGCGATCAGCAGGAACGCGGTGATCAGCCAGGTCCAGACGAACAGCGGCATTTTCATCAGGGTCATGCCGGGGGCGCGCAGGTTGAGGATGGTGGCGATCACGTTGATCGCGCCCATGATCGAGCTGATGCCCATCAGGTGGATGGCGAAGATGAAGAAGGTCACGCTGGCCGGGGCGTAGGTGGTCGACAGCGGGGCATAGAAGGTCCAGCCGAAGTTCGGCCCGCCACCGGGGCTGAACAGGGTCGAGACCAGCAGCAGGAACGCCGCCGGCAGCAGCCAGAAGCTGAAGTTGTTCATTCGTGGCAGGGCCATGTCTGGCGCGCCGATCATCAGCGGGATCATCCAGTTGGCCAGGCCGACGAAGGCCGGCATCACCGCGCCGAACACCATGATCAGCCCGTGCATGGTGGTCATCTGGTTGAAGAACGCAGGCTCCACGATCTGCAGGCCGGGCTGAAACAGCTCGGCGCGGATCACCATGGCGAACGAGCCGCCGAGCAGGAACATGGTGAAGGCGAACCACAGGTACATCGTGCCGATGTCCTTGTGGTTGGTGGTCAGCACCCAGCGCATCAGGCCCTTGGCCGGGCCGTGGGCGTGTTCATGACCGTGGGCGTGGTCGTCGATCACTGCACTCATGTCCTGTCTCCTGCAATCCACTGACTGCCGCGGGTAGCCCGGCTCATTGCGCTTCGGCCTGCTTGAGCGCCAACACGTCCTTCGGCGTGACCATGTCGCCCTTGTTGTTGCCCCAGGCGTTGCGCTCGTAGGTGACCACCGCGGCGATATCGACTTCCGAAAGCTGCTTGCCGAATGCCGCCATGGCGGTGCCCGGCTTGCCGTGGAAGACGATGCCCAGGTGCGCTTCCTTGGGCCCGGTGGCAATCTTCGAGCCCTTGAGGGCCGGGAACATCGGCGGCAGGCCCTGGCCCTCGGCCTGGTGACAGGCCACGCAGGTGGTGTGGTAGACCTTGTCGCCACGTGCCACCAGCTCTTCGAGGGTCCATTCCTTGCTGGTCAGTTCCTTGAGCTTGGCCGCCTCGGCCTTGCGCTCGCCAAGCCAGGAGTCGTAGTCGGCCTTGGATTTCACCTCGACCACCACCGGCATGAAGCCGTGGTCCTTGCCGCACAGCTCGGTGCACTGGCCGCGGTAGATCCCGGGCTTCTCGACCCGAGTCCAGGCCTCGTTGACGAAGCCGGGGATGGCGTCACGCTTGACCGCGAAGGCCGGCACCCACCAGGAATGGATGACGTCGGCGGCGGTCACCAGGAAGCGCACCTTGGCGCCCACCGGCAGTACCAGCGGCTGGTCGACTTCGAGCAGGTAGTGCTCGTCCTTCGGTGAATTGTTGTGGATCTGCTCGGCGGGGGTAGCCAGGTTGCTGAAGAACTCGACGTCCTGGCCCAGGTACTTGTAGTGCCATTTCCACTGGTAACCGGTGACCTGGATGTCGATGTCCGAGTCGCTGGCGTCGTAGATGTCGATCAGGGTCTTGGTGGCCGGGATGGCCATGACCACGAGGATCAGGAAGGGCACGACGGTCCAGAGGATCTCGACCCAGGTGTGCTCGTGGAAGTGCGCGGCCTTCTGCCCGGTTGAGCGGCGGTGAATGACCATCGACCAGAACATCGCGCCGAACACCACGATGCCGATGATCACGCAGATCCAGAAGATGGTCATGTGCAGGTCAAACACCGCGTGGGAGACTTCCGTCGCCCCGGGCGCCATGTTCACCGTCCATGCTGCCTGTGCCTGACCAAACAATGACCACAGCAACAGGCCCATCCAGACATGTGGATGTCGCATCATTGCGGGTTCCCCTTATCGTTCTTGTAGTCCCGGAGGCGTGGACGACCTGCTACGACAAAGGGGGGAACGGTGGCCAAGACTGCCTGGCTTCGACGACCGAGCCCCCTGCTTAAGGCAGTCGGGCCTCATCAACGAATCACGTTTCAAGCGGAGTATAGACACCGACCAATGGGGCGCAACGCAGGGACTGAAATGATCTTCACGCAACCAAACGTTTGCGCTGGATGGCGCATGAATACTGGGCTGGAGCACAATAATGGCACATTGATATAGCCAATTTCCTACACGCGCCTAAGCGATATAACAAATGCGTCTTAGCGATTCTCGTAAGCAAGCTAACTTAGTGTCTTCCGTTTGTAACGCCTTGTCCCTGGAGTTGTCATGAACATCGCTGCTGTACGCGAGCAGATCGAAAACGCCCATCAACACGAGAGCCGCACAGGCCAACTGAAAAACCGTCTCGAGAAGCAACTGCCACACCTGCACCCTTCGATCCACCTACCCCAGCAGGACGCCCAGGGTACTTTGGCCCGCTTCGTCGGCGCCTACATCAACGAGGTTCCAGAACTGCTCGAAGCCGCGCACACCGTGGCCCTCGAGGCCGGCATCGAGTCGCAGATCAAGCCGGTGCTGAAGATTGCCGAGGCCTATTTCCTGCAGCCGCCGAGCGTGATGGACGGGCAGGTCGGGCTGGATTGCCTGTTGGACGAGGCCTACCTGGCGCATCGCCTGGTCGAGGAGGTCAACGACCTGTATATCCGCCATTTCCAGCAACCGCTGATTCCGGTGGATACCACGGTCGCCAACCTGATCGCCCACCAGCTGATCGGCGAGACCTTCGCCAACCAGCTCGATGAGGTGGTACATCACTCGGTGGACGAGATGCTCGATGACGAGAGCTTTGCCGTGGAGTCAGTGGAGCGCTATCGCGACAAGCTGTCGAACCCGGAAACCGGAGAGGCCTGGAAACGCTGGCCGTGCCTGTCGCGCCAGCTCGGCGTGGAGTTGAGCCAGTCGGCCTGAGTTGACTTGATCCTACCTAGTCGCGGCAAGCCCGCTCCCACGAACTCGATCGTAGGAGCGGGCTTGCCCAGCGATAGGCCGCTACAGACTTACCCTAAGCGCCAACTCCCGCCGTAGTCCGCAACCGCCCCTCAACCCGCCGCTTCAGACGCCGCTGCTCCAGTACCAGCCGCGAGCCCTTGGCCGCGCCACTGCGCCCCCAATCCTCCAGCAGTTCCAGGCAGGAATGGTCGATATAGCTCAGGTTGCCCAGCGGCACATGCAACGTGGTCCCTTCCGGCACGGTATCCAGTACCTGGGTCAGCGCCGGCACCTTGAGGAAGGTGGCCGCGCCGCTCAGGCGCAGTTCCATGTGCCCCGGCGTACCCAATGCCACCAGATTGATCTTCAACCGCGCCGCCTTCAGCGCCAGCTTCAGCAGGGTCAGGGCAAAGCCCAGCAATACGCCGGTCAACAGGTCGGTGAAGATGATCGCCAGTGCAGTCGCCGCATAGGTGAACATCGGCATCCGCCCATAGCGGCCCAGGCCGCGGAACGCCTTGAAGTCGACCAGCTTGATGCCGGTATAGACCAGAACCCCGGCCAGGCTGGCCACCGGGATCTGCTGCAGCACACTGCTCAGCGCCACCACGAAGGCCAACAACCAGAGCCCATGGAAGATCGCCGAGGCCCGCGTCTGCGCACCAGCCTGGACGTTGGCCGAGCTGCGCACGATCACCCCGGTCATCGGCAACGCGCCAAGCACGCCGCAGAGCATGTTGCCGATACCCTGCGCCGACAGCTCACGGTCGAAATCCGAGCGCTGGCCACTGTGCATGCGATCGACTGCCGCTGCGGACAACAAGGTCTCGGCGCTGGCGATGAAGGCCAGGGCAAAGGCCGCCACCAGCAGGGTAGGGTCGGCCAGCTTGAGCAGGTCGTCCGGGCGCAGCCAGTCAATGGCCTCGGACAGGTCCGCAGGTACCTGCACGCGGTTGACCGGCAGTGCCAGCCACAAGCTGACAGCGGTCATTGCCGCCACACCGAGCAAGGCACCGGGAATGAAGCGCAGGCGTTGCGGGCGCCAGCGCTCCCAACCCCACATGATGGCGATGGTGCCCAAGCCCAGCGCACCAGCCTGCCAACCGGCGCCTGCGCTTTCCAGCGGCAGGGCCGAGGCCAGCGTCGCCGGAAAGCCCAGCAGGTTATCCACACCCGATGGCTGAGGCGCCATGTCAAACATCACGTGCACTTGGGACAGCACGATCAGCACGCCGATCCCGGCAAGCATGCCGTATACCACTGCTGGCGCGGTGACCCGGAACCAGCAGCCCAGACGCAAGCGCCCGGCCAGCAGTTGCAGCAGGCCGGCCAGCAGCAGGATAGGCCCGAGCATGGCCACGCCATGCTGGCGCACCAGCTCGAACACCAGCACCGCCAGGCCCGCCGCCGGGCCGCTGACCTGCAACGGTGAGCCGGCGAGAAAACCCACGACGATGCCACCGATGATCCCGGTGATCAGCCCCTTCGCGGGCGGCATGCCCGAGGCGATGGCGATGCCCATGCACAAGGGCAGGGCCACCAGGAAGACCACCACCGAGGCCAGCAACTCACGCGGCAGGGCCGCCTTTATCTGTGTCATGTTCACCATGTAGCTCCTTTCTAGATTCACGGCCATTCCGCTGGCCGCTAGCACGGGGAAGCCTGAACGACGCGCAGGCGTGGGCCGCCAGCGGGTCTGCCGGCACGGCATTCAGGAAGATTCAAGGCAGGCGAAGGCCGCGCCGCACCCATCGGGTGCAGCCGGCAATCAAGGCTTGTTCAGCGTGTTGGGGTCGCTTAGTAGCGGCCTCTCGGTGTGGCAGAAGGGATCGACTCGCCTGCGGTCAGCGGCAGGAAGCGGTCGCTGGCGGCATCGTAAGCTTCGATCTGGCTGGTTTCGATGTCGTAGATCCAGCCATGGATATGCAGCTGCCCGGCGGCCAGGCGCGAAGCGACCGAGGGGTGGGTACGCAGGTGATGCAGCTGGGCGATGACGTTTTCCTTGGTCAGCAGCTGCATGCTTTCGTGCTCGCTGCCGCAGGAGCAGTTGTCCTCGATCACGGTCCGCGCTACCTCGGCATGGCGCAGCCAGGCGGAAACGGTCGGCATCTTCGCCAGCGACTGCGGGTTGAGTACCGCTCGCATCGCGCCGCAGTCGGAGTGACCGCAGATGATGATGTGGTGCACGCCCAGCGCCAGCACGGCGTACTCGATAGCACTCGATACACCGCCGTTCATCTGGCCGTAGGGCGGCACCACGTTGCCGACGTTACGGGTCACGAACAGGTCGCCGGGCGAGCTCTGGGTGATCAGTTCGGGGACGATGCGCGAGTCTGCGCAGGTGATGAACATGGCCCGCGGCTTTTGCGCGGTAGCCAGTTTCTTGAACAGCTCTTGCTGCTCGGGAAAGACTTCGGTGTGAAACCGCAGGAAGCCGTCGACGATATGCTTCATGGCGGCATCAGCGCTTTCGGCGGGTGCAGCCGGGACGGCCTTGGAGGGGTCCTTGACGGGCATGATTCATCCTCTTGACGGTTTGAAAGTGAATTCCATGTTACCGGGGAAAGATTGGGGTGACGCGGGGATTTAGATGACGCGCACGGGTAAATAATCACAGTCATTGCTGACTCATGACTCACGCTAGCGTAGGAAACTTAACTGAAACTTAATTGCGCAGGCTCTAGAACGGGCGTTCTGGATAGGCGAGGGGAGCATTGGATAATAGCAAAAAAGCATCAGTTGCCAACCTTCATGAGTGAAATTGTTGGGTTGCTTTAGTTGTACTTATAGGTAGGGCTCGCCTTCCCGATTGAACGAGCCGCTGGCTAGAACAGTGCCATCTGTGCACCGGGAGGGCAGAAGGCACTGCAATCAAGCGCCAGGTCCTCCCGCCCTTCGAACCCCAGCCGCCTGGCCGCCTTGCGAAAGCGCTGCGCCAGCAAGTCAGCGAACACCCCTTCACCGCGCATCCGCGCACCGAATCGGCTGTCGTACAGTTCACCACCCCGGCTCTGACGAATCAGGCTCAGCACATGCGTGGCCCGCTGCGGGTAGTGATCGTGCAGCCACTGCTCGAACAACGGTGCCACCTCCAGCGGCAAGCGCAGCATCATGTACGCCGCGCTCTGCGCGCCGGCCTCCTTCGCCGCCTCTAGCAGGTGCTCCAGTTCGCTGTCATTGATCATCGGGATCATCGGTGAACACAGCACGCCCACCGGCACACCAGCCTCACGCAGCACGCGAATAGCGCGCAAGCGCGCCTTTGGAGCGGCAGCACGTGGTTCGAGGGTGCGCTTGAGCTCATCGTCCAGGGTGGTGAGGCTGATCATCACCCGCGCCAGGCGCTGGCTGGCCAGCTCGCTCAGCAGTTCCAGGTCGCGCAGCACCAGTGAGCCCTTGGTGACGATGGTCACTGGGTGGCGGTAACGCAGCAGAACTTCGAGCAGGCGCCGGGTCAGCTGTTGTTCGCGCTCGATGGGCTGATAAGGGTCGGTGTTGGACCCCAGGTTGATCGGCGCACAGACGTAGCCAGGCTTGCTCAGTTGCTGCTCGAGCACCTCGGCGGCGTTGGTCTTGGCGATCAGCTTGGTTTCGAAGTCCAGGCCGGGAGAGAGATCCCAGTAGGCATGGCTGGGGCGCGCATAGCAGTAGATGCAACCGTGCTCGCAGCCGCGATACGGATTTATGGAGCGGTCGAAGGGCAGGTCAGGGGAGGTATTGCGGGCGATGATGGTCTTGGCCGTCTCGACCCGCACCTCGGTGCCCTGGGTGAGTGGGACTTCCTGGTACCAGCCATCGTCCTCGGCCACTGAAACGTTCGGAGCGAAGCGGTTGTGCGGATTGTCGGCAGTGCCGCGGCCGCGAATGGGGGCTGGTTTCATGATGACAACTCGAATTACTGTTCATTCATACAGTAATCCTAGACCAGCAGGATGGCTACAGCCGATTATCGCGGGGCAAGCCCGCTCCCACGCTGTGCTTGCGTGGAAGCGCGCTTGCCCAGCGCTTTACCTTCAATCCTGCGGCTTCTTCAGCTTCGGATTGGGGAAGAACTGCACGGTCTGCACCTTGGCCGGCGGCGCTTTCGGCGCCAGGTGATTGACCCGGGTGCCGAGCTCGCTGGGTACCGACAGGCCTTGTTCGTTCAGGGTGTCAGTGAACCCACAGGCCACGCACTCACGGTGCGGCACACCGTCCTCGTTCCACATCATCAGCTTGTCCATCTCGCTGCACGCCGGGCAAACCGCCCCGGCGATGAAGCGTCGCTTGCTCTTGCTCACGGCTACCTCACTCATGCCGCCGCGTCCTCGGTGAGGCCGCTGTGGCGCAACAATGCATCGATGGAAGGCTCGCGGCCACGGAAGTCGACGAACAGCACCATCGGCTCGCGGGAACCGCCACGGGCCAGGATGGCTTCGCGGAAGGCGCGGCCGGTCTCGGCGTTGAGCACACCTTCTTCCTCAAAGCGCGAGAAGGCGTCGGCCGACAGCACTTCGGCCCACTTGTAGCTGTAGTAACCCGCCGCATAACCGCCGGCGAAGATGTGCGCGAAGCTGTTGGGGAAGCGGTTGTAGGCCGGCGGACGCATCACCGAGACCTCGTCACGCACACCCTCGAGCACTTGCAGCACGCTGCGGCCGTCGCCATGGGTGGCGTGCAGCTCGAAGTCGAACAGCGAGAACTCCAGCTGGCGCACCATCATCATGCCGGACTGGAAGTTCTTTGCCGCGAGCATCTTGTCCAGCAGGTCCTGGGGCAATGCCTCACCGGTCTCGTAGTGGCCGGAGATCAGCGCCAGGCCCTCGGGCTCCCAGCACCAGTTCTCCATGAACTGGCTCGGCAGCTCCACCGCGTCCCAGGCCACGCCGTTGATGCCGGACACACCGGCATGCTCGATACGGGTCAGCAGGTGATGCAGGCCGTGCCCGAACTCGTGGAACAAGGTGGTGACTTCGTCGTGGGTAAGCAGCGCGGGCTTGCCGGGCGTGGCCGGGGTGAAGTTGCACACCAGGTTGGCCACCGGGCTCTGCAGGCTACCATTGGCGGTGCGGCGATGGTCGCGGGCGCCATCCATCCAGGCACCGCCACGCTTGTTGGCGCGGGCATAGAGGTCGAAGAAGAAGCGGCCGACGTGCTGGCCGTTTTCCTTGATCTCGAACAGGCGCACGTCCGGGTGCCAGCTATCGAAGCCCTTGAGCTCATTGATCTCGATACCGTACAGGCGCTGCACGATAACGAACAGGCCGGACAGCACCTTGTCGATCGGGAAGTAGGCGCGCAGCGCTTCCTGGGACACGCTGTAGCGCTGCTCGCGCAGCTTCTCGCCGAAGTACCCGGCGTCCCAGCTGGCCAGCTCGGGGGTGCCTTGCTCGGCGGCATAGGCCTTGAGCTGCTCCAGGTCCTGGGCGGCGAATGGCTTGGAACGCTTGGCCAGGTCGCGCAGGAAACTCAGCACCTGGTCGCTGGACTCAGCCATCTTGGTGGCCAGGCTCAGCTCGGCGAAATTCTTGTAACCCAGCAGCCCAGCCAGCTCCTGGCGCAGGTCGAGGATCTCTTCCATCACCGGGCCGTTGTCGAACTGGCCAGCGTTCGGGCCCTGGTCGGAGGCACGGGTGCAGTAAGCGGCATACAGCTCTTCGCGCAGGGCGCGGTCGCTGGCGTAGGTCATCACTGCGTAGTAGCTGGGGAACTCCAGGGTAATCAGCCAGCCGTCCAGGCCCTTGGCCTGCGCTGCGGCGGCCATCTGCGCCTTGGCCGAGTCGGTCAGGCCGGCCAGCGCGGCTTCGTCGGTGACGTGCTTGGTCCAGGCCTGGGTGGCGTCGAGCAGTTGGTTGGAGAAGCGGCTGCCCAGTTCGCTGAGCTTGCTCTGCACCTCGGCGTAGCGCTGCTGCTTGTCGGCCGGCAAGTCGATGCCCGACAGGCGGAAATCGCGCAGGGCGTGGTCGATGATGGTCTTCTGCGCCACGTCGAAGCTGGCGGCTTCAGGGCTGGCGGCCAGGGCTTCATACGCTTCGAACAGGGCACGGTTCTGGCCCAGTTCGGTGGAATAGGCGCTCAGGGCCGGCAGGCACGACTCGTAGGCCTCGCGCAGTTCCTGGCTGTTGCACACCGCGTTGAGGTGGCTGACCGGGCTCCAGGCGGCGCCCAGGCGATCGTTGAGTTCGTCCATCGCCAGCACCAGGCCGGCCCAGGTCGGGTTCTTGCCCTGCTTTTCGAGGATCTCGGCGATGGCCTTGCGGTTGTCGGCGAGGATCTGCTCGATCGCCGGCAGCACATGCTCGGCGCGAATCGCCGAGAAGGGCGGCAGATCATGGGACTGCAGCAGCGGGTTGTTCGCACTCACGGTTCGGGTACCTTGGCAGGAGAAACACGGGACCATCTTAATTACAATCGACGCCGACCGCAGCAGGCAGCCTGCCTATCGGCATTGCAGAGGAACACTATCATGGCCATCCGCACGTTTCGGGAACACACGCCGAAAGTGGGACCACGGGCCTTCGTCGACCGTTCGGCGGTGGTCGTCGGCGACGTCGAGATCGGCGAGGACAGCTCGATCTGGCCGTTGACCGTGGTGCGCGGCGACATGCACCGCATCCGTATCGGCGCGCGCACCAGCGTGCAGGACGGCAGCGTGCTGCACATCACCCACGCCGGGCCCTTCAACCCCGATGGCTACCCACTGATCATAGGCGACGAGGTGACCATCGGTCACAAAGTCATGCTGCATGGCTGTACCCTGGGCAATCGCATCCTGGTCGGCATGGGCAGCACCATCATGGACGGCGCCATCGTCGAGGACGAAGTGATCATCGGCGCCGGCAGCCTGGTGCCACCCGGCAAGCGCCTGGTCAGCGGCTACCTGTACATGGGCAGCCCGGTAAAGCAGGTGCGCCTGTTGAGCGAGCAGGAACACGCGTTCTTCCCCTACAGCGCCGGCAACTACGTCAAGCTCAAGGACCAGCACCTGGCCGAAGGCTACGACCGCCCGGAATGAATTCGTCTGCAGAGAACACCATGCACCAGCAAAACATCCTCTTCGACCTCGACGGCACCCTGACCGACCCGCGCCTGGGCATCACCCGCTCGATCCAGTACGCGCTGGCCAAGCTGGGCATCGACGAGCCGGACCTTACCCGCCTCGAGCACTTCATCGGCCCGCCCTTGCTGCAGGCGTTCATGCAGTTCTATGCCTTCGACGAGGCCAAGGCCTGGGACGCGGTGAACTTCTACCGTGAGCGCTTCAAGGTAACCGGGCTGTACGAAAACCTGGTGTTCGACGGCGTCCCCGAGTTGCTGCAAGCACTCAATGACCAGGGCCGCACCCTGTACATCGCCACCTCCAAACCCTGGGAGTTCGCCCGCGAAATCGCCCGTCATTTCGCCTTCGACCATCACTTCAAGGTGATCTACGGCAGTGAGCTCGATGGCACGCGGACCAACAAGGTGGAACTGATTCGCCACCTGCTGGACGAGGAGGGGCTGGATCCGACGCAGACCTTGATGATCGGGGATCGCAAGCATGACCTGATCGGTGCGCGCAGCAACGGTTTGCAGGCCGTCGCGGTGGGCTATGGGTTCGGCAGCCGGGAAGAACTCGTGGCTGAGGCGCCGGCGTTCCATTTCGAGACGCTGGCTGAGCTGCACCAGGGCTTTACACGCTGACCCCATCGCGGGGCAAGCCCGCTCCCACGCCATGATCAGATGCCAGCGGGGGAGCGGGCTTGCCCCGCGATGGCATCAGACGCTCCAACTGTGCCTTGCGCCTATCAATGGGCATCTGACCCAACTGTTCTACTCGCTCATAAAACCGCAGCCAATCCCCACCAACCTCTTTGAACAGCTGCGAAAACGCCGGCACCCATTGGTCATATAATCCAAACGGCAGCAACTTTGCATTGTTCAACGGCGCGAGTATCCAGGCATCGAAGCGCCGATCCCCGCCCCAATTCCGATCCCGCGCCTCCCGGTATTCCCGTCGCAACCGCTCGAACTCAGCCTGCTTGGCCGCACGCTTGCCTGCCTCATCCAAGGGTCCCGCATAGATCGCTTGCAGTCGCTCGCGGCTGGCCAGCACCAAGCGGGTAAATTGCTCGCGCTGCGCCACGCCGCCGTCCTCGACCGCCGCCAACCCGCGCGCCGCGCGCCATTGCCGGGTGCCTTCCTGCTCGACAAACGACGCGAACGATTCGTTGAACTCGGTATCGTCCGGAACGTAGAAGCGCTGATGCGCCAGCTCATGGAAAATCACCGTGGCCAGGCGCTCCTCGCCCCAGCCGGTCATGGTCGAAAGAATCGGGTCGTCGAACCAGCCCAGGGTGGAGTAGGCCTCCACGCCCCCGACATAGACATCCATCCCCTCCTGGCGCATCAGCGCCGCCGCTCCGCGGGCGGCACCCTGGCGGTAGTAGCCACGATAGGCCACGCAACCGGCGATGGGGAAACAATGGGTCACCGGCTGCAATGACAGCTCCGGGGTGGCGAACACGTTCCACACCACGTATGGCCGGCCGAGATCCGCATACACCCGATAACTGCCGTTGTCCGGCAACTTCAGTTGCGTGCTGGCGAACCCCCGGGCTTTTTCGGCGAACAGCAGGCGCTGACGCAAGGCCGGGCTGGTGGCCGGGTCTGCAATCACCTGATCCAGCGGCTGGCGTGCCCGCAACAGCTGCCATTGCCCTTCGGCCAGCTGACCGTAATAGCCCACGCTTGAGCAACCGCTCAGCAGGACAGCCAGCGTCACGGGAACAAACCGGGTGAAAACGCGGTCGAGAGCCCGACGGCTGCAGCGCATGAAAAGAAAAAGTCCAAACATCGAGGCTGTCTATCTCGCTCGTCGGCCGAATGCGACCAAGACTATCTCGCCAAGGGGAAGCATTGCCATGCGTACACTGTTTACCGTCGGCACGCTCGTGCTGTTGTCCGGGTGTTCCACCTTGCCCGACCCGGACCCGAATCAGGCCTGGGTAGACCTGGCACCGGGTGACAACGATTCGCTGCACGCCCTGCAAGTGGATGAGCGCGACTGGGCCGACAGCCGCTATTTCGAGGTACAGCCCGGCAACCACGAACTGACCGTGCGCTACCAGTTCGCCGTGACGCCCAGCAACATCGGCCCGGTGGAGGAACCGCTGTGGCGCGACTGCCAGCTCAATCTCACCTTCAAGGACTTCACTGCCGGCCAGCGCTACCAGATGCAAGCCGGCAGCATCGGCTTCCGGCCGTGGATCAAACTCTACGACCAGCGCCAGAAGCTGATCGGCCAGGGCGAACCGGCAGGCTGCCAGCGCACCTGAACACCGCGAACGGCGCTATGCTTGTAGCCTGTGAATCGCGAGCGGGAGTTTCACCATGCGCCAGCCCATGATGCTGATGGCCCTCAGTGCTTTGGGGGCTTGCGCCAGCCCCTTGCCCCCCGCCGACCCCGGCAAGGCCTGGATCGACATGTACACCATCACCCCCGGTCGCACCCTCATGGCCGACCGCCTGGACGGCAAGCGCCTGGACGATGGCCGCTACTTTCAGGTGACGCCGGGCCGGCACGAACTGGTGGTGCGTTTCGACTACGAGATCTACGCCGGTGGCTTCAGTACCGACCCGACCGAGCGGACCTGCTACCTGACTGTGCGCTACAACGATTTCAAGGCGGGCGAGCGTTACCGCCTGGAGGCCCGGGCTCCGGCGATGCAGCCGCAGGTGCTGTTATACGACGCCAGCCGCAAGGTGGTCGTGAACGAGCCGAGCAACGTGACCTGCATTCCTTGAGCGAACCACGGGGCCGCAACGCGGCCCCTGTGTTACCGATCATTCTTTTGATAAATGATCTTCTTGGTTCCACCCTCACAACTTCCCACGACCATGCTCCGGTCATGGACTTCGCTGTTGGGCACTATCTCCAGCGTGTAGGACGTCACCCCGCGCGCCTGGATCTTCGCTTCGATCTCGGCCTTCAGTTCCTCGCACGGCTTGGGCGCGGCCAGTGCGGCGGTGGCCAGCAGGGAAGCCAGCACACCAAATGCTACGCGGATCATGGAACGGCTCCTGAGGCAGGGCAGACGAGCTGCCAACGCTGGTTAGACTACAGGAAACCGCCGCCGTTGCGCCTCCTAGGAAAGCAGCGTGGCATCAAGGCTGATGGTCGCGTTCAGCACCTTGGATACCGGGCAGCCGGCCTTGGCCTTGTTGGCGATCTCCTGGAACTGCGCCTCGCTGGCCCCAGGCACGGTGGCTTTGAGGGTCAGGTGAACGGCGGTGATGGCAAAGCCATCGGCCTGCTTGTCCAGGCTCACCTCAGCGTGAGTGTCAATTCGTTCAGGCGTGAATCCCGCCTCGCCCAACATCATCGACAACGCCATGGAGAAACAGCCAGCATGGGCAGCGCCGATCAGCTCCTCCGGGTTGGTCCCGGGCGTGCCTTCGAAGCGGGTGTTGAAGCCGTAGGGCGCTTGCTTGAGCGCGCCGCTTTCAGTGGATATCTGGCCCTTGCCGTCCTTCAGGCCACCTTGCCAGACCGCCGATGCTGTCTTCTTCATGCTGCCTCCTGTCACAGGGTTGAGGTGTCTAAGGTTCTGAGGACCAGGCCCACGCCAAGTTCAGATCAATCTGTAAGAAGGCATTGAATCCAGCGAATATGCCCATACAGAGACGAGAAGGCCCATGGCCAACCACCTGTAGCGGAGGCTCCAATGACGCACCTGCGAGACCTGAAGATTTCCACCCTCGACCTGGTGCCCGTGCGCGCCGACGGCAGCCCGGCGCAATCGCTGCGCAATTCGCTCGACCTGGCGCAACACGTCGAGCGATTCGGCTACAACCGCTTCTGGGTCGCCGAGCATCACAACATGGACGGTATCGCCAGCTCGGCCACCGCCGTGCTGATCGGTTACCTCGCCGGTGGTACCTCGACCATCCGCATCGGCTCTGGCGGTGTGATGCTGCCCAACCACGCACCGCTGGTGATCGCCGAACAGTTCGGCACCCTCGCCAGCCTGTACCCAGGCCGCATCGACCTGGGCCTGGGCCGCGCCCCAGGTTCCGACCCGATGACCGCCCGCGCCTTGCGTCGCGAGCGCTCCGGCAGCGCCGACGACTTTCCGGACGATGTCGAGGAACTGTCGCGCTACCTGGGCCCGCGCACCGACGACCAGAAAGTCATCGCCGTGCCCGGCCACGACACCGAGGTACCCATGTGGCTGCTCGGCTCCAGCCTGTTCAGTGCCCAGCTCGCCGGCATGCGCGGCATGCCCTACGCCTTTGCTTCGCATTTCGCGCCGCGCTACATGCACGAGGCGATCCGCATCTATCGCGACCATTTCAAACCGTCGACGACGCTGGACAAGCCTTACGTGATGCTGGGCATTCCGATGGTGGTGGCTGAAACCGACGAAAAGGCCGAATACCTGGCCACCTCGGTGTACCAGCGCATCCTCGCGCTGATCCGTGGCCAGAGCCTGATGCAGCGTCCGCCCGTCGAGAGCATGAATGGCCTCTGGCTGCCCCATGAACGTGATGCGGTGAGCAGCTTCCTGGGCCTGGCGATGATCGGCAGCCCGCAGAAGGTGCGGGCGAAGGTCGAGGTATTGCTGGAGCAGACAGGGGCGGACGAGCTGATTTTCACCAGTGACCTGTATGAGCATGCTGACCGGATCAGGTCCTATGAATTGATGGCGCAAGCCTTGAAAGTCGAGTGAACGCTATCGCGGGGCAAGCCCGCTCCCACGATTCCGGTGGGAGCGGGCTTGCCCCGCGATGAGGGCAGTCAACTGCGGCGGTAGACAATCTCCTTGGTCCCACCCTCGCAGCTCCCCACCACCTGGCCTGCCGGATCGCCCTTATTGACGATTTCCAGCGTATAGCCCTTCACCCCTTTGGCATCCAGCTTCGCCGCAATCTCAGCCTTGAGTTCCTCGCACGGCTTGCCCGCTGCCATCGCGCCGCCAGCCAACACCATCAGCCCCACGGCCAGAATCAATTTCTTCATCGATCGCTTTCCTTGTACAGATCAAAGACAAAAAGGGCGCGAAGCACGCGCCCTGCAACCTTGATACCCCAACACGCCGGGCAAGCCTAGCCCAGCTTGGTTTCAGCTGTTGGCGATGCGGAACCCAACCTTCAACGTCACCTGGAAATGCGCGGCCTTGTTGTCACGGATATGCCCGCGGGTATCGATCACTTCGAACCATTCCAGGTGCTTGATGCTCTTGCCGGCCTCGGCCAGGGCATTATTGATCGCTTCTTCGATGCTGGTGGGCGAAGACCCGACCAGCTCGATCTTCTTGTAGGTGTGATGATCCGACATGAGCGCTCTCCTTGAGTGGGTAGTGGCTTGAGCCTAGCAGCACAGGCCCGGTTTACCTGCGAGCGATCGCCGCAGGGGAAAGTTCGATCGCACTTTCACCCCGCTGCGCAGTCGCAACCTGTACATCCCCACTCAGCAAGGAGAGTCGACATGGCACGTAATGCGTTGCGCAAAACCTCACTGGAAAGCATGGAAGCCGAGATCGAAAGCCTCCTCAAGACTCTGGAAGGCCTCAAGCACGATGCGTCGGAAGAAACGCAGAAGACCATGAAGACGCTGCGCGGCAACGCCGAAAGCGCCCTCAAGCACTCACGCAGTCTGCTCAGCGATGCCTATGAGGAAGTGAAGACCCGCACCCGCGAAACCGGTGTAGCCACCCGCGACTACGCCCAGGAACACCCCTGGACCACCGCAGGTGTCGCGGTGGGCGCCTTGGGCCTGCTGGCCGCCTACCTGATGTGCCGCCGCAACTAACCCGTCTGTCGCTGCAGCTCCTGGCGCAGCCATTGCGCCAGTTGCTCGGCGCGCCCGTCCGCGGCGCGCCGGGGTACCCACAAGGCCAGTGCCGCATTGGTGGGGGAAAAGCCCCATGGCGCGGCCAACCGCCCAGCCTTCAAGTCGTCGGCCACCAGCGGTTGCGGGGCGATGGCCACACCCAGCCCGGCTACCGCTGCTTCCAGCAAGTAGTAGAGATGCTCGAAGGCTTGCCCGTAGCTCAGCGCCTCGGGCGCCAGCCCATGCTGTCGCGCCCAGGTAGGCCAAGCCTGCGGCCGCGAGGTCGTATGGAGTACGGCAACATGCTGCAAAGCCACGGCTGGCAAGGCTTTCAAACGATCGAAAGCGTCAAAGCGCGGGCTCATCACCGGGCCGATGCGCTCTTCGGCAAGCACATGCACCTGCATGTCCGCCGGCCACGGTGGCTCTGCGTAAACCAGCAGTGCGTCCAACCCCGGGCGTCGCGGATCAAGGTCACCTTCGCCCGCTGACAGGTGCAGGCGCAGCTCCGGCAGGTCAGCTTTCAGGCGCCCCAGGCGCGGGATGAACCAACGCGCCAGCAAGCTGCCGGAACAACCGAGCACGAACGGCGCTTCGTCGGCAGCGCGGGAAAGCTCGGCGCAGACACCGCGCAGCCGGTCGAAGGCCTCGAAGCTGGCATCGCGCAGACGCACACCGGCATCTGTGAGTTTGACGCCACGCCCGTCCTTGACGAACAAGGCTACCCCCAGATGCTCCTCAAGCACCTTGATCTGCCGGCTGACCGCGCCATGGGTGACATGAAGCGCTTCTGCTGCCTGGCTGACGCTGTTCAGCCGGGCTGTCGCCTCGAAGGCCCGCAACGCATTGAGGGGAGGAAGGTCCTGAGCCATCTTACTTGTGAGTTTTCCTGACAGGTTTGCGCAATCTTATCGGTTTTCAGCCGGCCACGTCGTGGTTAGAGTAAAGCCCATCGAATCTCTACTTCGCCTACGGAGCGCCCCATGACCCAGACCCAATACCGCCCCGGCCCCGACGCCAACGGCCTGTTCGGCTCGTTCGGCGGCCGCTACGTGGCCGAAACCCTGATGCCGCTGGTGCTCGACCTTGCCCGCGAATACGAAGCCGCCAAGGCCGATCCCAAGTTCCTCGAAGAGCTGGCCTACTTCCAACGCGACTACATCGGCCGGCCCAACCCGCTGTACTTCGCCGAGCGCCTGACCGAGCACTGCGGCGGCGCCAAGATCTTCTTCAAGCGTGAAGAACTCAACCACACCGGCGCGCACAAGGTGAACAACTGCATCGGCCAGGTGCTGCTGGCCAAGCGCATGGGCAAGAAACGCCTGATCGCCGAAACCGGCGCCGGCATGCACGGCGTGGCCACCGCCACCGTCGCCGCGCGCTTCGGCCTGCCCTGCGTGATCTACATGGGCGCCACCGACATCGAGCGCCAGCAGGCCAATGTGTTCCGCATGAAGCTGCTGGGCGCCGAGATCGTCCCGGTCACCGCCGGCACCGGCACGCTCAAGGACGCGATGAACGAGGCCCTGCGCGACTGGGTCACCAACGTCGACGACACCTTCTACCTGATCGGCACCGTGGCGGGTCCCCACCCGTACCCGGCGATGGTCCGCGACTTCCAGTCGATCATCGGCAAAGAGACCCGCGCCCAACTGCACGAGAAGGAAGGGCGCCTGCCCGACAGCCTGATCGCCTGCGTCGGCGGCGGCTCCAACGCCATGGGCCTGTTCCACGAGTTCCTCGAAGAGCCGAGCGTCAAGATCATCGGCGTCGAGGCCGGCGGCCACGGCGTGCACACCGACAAGCACGCGGCCAGCCTGAACGGCGGCGTGCCGGGTGTGCTGCATGGCAACCGCACTTACCTGCTGCAGGACGACGACGGTCAGATCACCGACGCCCACTCGATCTCTGCAGGCTTGGACTACCCCGGCATCGGACCGGAGCATGCTTACCTGCACGAAGTGAAGCGCGTGGAGTACGTCAGCATCACCGACGACGAAGCCCTCGACGCCTTCCACACCAGCTGCCGACTGGAAGGCATCATCCCGGCGCTGGAAAGCTCCCACGCCCTGGCCGAGGCGATCAAGCGCGCGCCGACGCTGCCCAAGGACCACTTGATGGTGATCTGCCTGTCCGGTCGCGGCGACAAGGACATGCAAACCGTGATGAACCATATGGCCGCCCAGGAGAAACAGGCATGAGCCGTCTCGAACAACGCTTCGCCGATCTCAAGGCCGAAGGCCGCTCGGCATTGGTCACCTTCGTTACCGCTGGCGACCCCGGCTACGATGCCTCGCTGAAAATCCTCAAGGGCCTGCCGGCCGCCGGTGCCGACGTGATCGAGCTGGGCATGCCGTTCACCGACCCGATGGCCGACGGCGTGGCCATCCAGCTCGCCACCCTGCGCGCCCTGGAAGCTGGCCAGACCCTGGCCAAGACCCTGAAAATGGTGCGTGAATTCCGTGTGGAGAACCAAACCACCCCGATCGTGCTGATGGGTTACTACAACCCGATCCATCGCTTCGGCGTGGAGCAGTTCGTCGCCGAAGCCAAGGAAGCTGGTGTCGATGGCCTGATCATCGTCGACCTGCCGCCGGAGCACGACGCCGAGCTGGCTACCCCGGCCCAGGCCGCCGGCATCGACTTCATCCGCCTGACCACCCCAACCACCGACGACGCGCGCCTGCCGCGCGTGCTGGAGCGCAGCTCCGGGTTCGTCTACTACGTGTCGGTGGCCGGCGTGACCGGTGCGGGCTCGGCGACCACCGAGCATGTGACCGAGGCCATTGCGCGCCTGCGTCGGCATACCGACCTGCCGATCAGCGTTGGTTTCGGCATTCGTACACCGGAGCAGGCTGCGGCTATCGCCCGCCTGGCCGATGGCGTGGTGGTGGGCTCGGCGCTGGTCGACAAGATCGCCCAGGCCAAGAATGCCGACCAGGCCGTGAATGATGTGCTGAGCCTGTGCACGGCGCTGGCTGAAGGTGTGCGCGCGGCACGCAACTAAGCGCGAGGGCTTCGCCCTCGATCGCCGGCAAGCCGGCTCCCACACGACTCGTGGGAGCTTGCCGGCCCAAGCAACTAGCCTTCGAAAATCGACAGGTCCAGCGGCCTGATCGCCCCCATCCAGATCGCATGATCGCGGTGATCCGCCAATTCATCCCCGGTTTCCGGGTGCAGGAACACCACCAGCCCCTTGCGATACAGCGCCAGCCACGGCAGTACCACCCCCACCACCTCCGGCCCGAACGCCAGCTGGCAGCTCCAGTCCGGGTGCGGCCCGACCGGTTTCTGGTGCATGCGGCCCATGGCCACGGGGAACAGCCGCGTCGCCTCCTCGCATAGTTCACGGGCCTGTTCCATGGTCGATGCGTCGTAGTACACGTGGGCGTGATAGCCCTTGATCCTTTGCACGGTGGCTCCTGATTGCAGTAATGCGAATATCTTGGAGTCTACGCCATCTCATTACAGGCGCTCCTGCTCCAGCCAATCCACAAACCGCTCGATCAACGCCCCACGCCGCTTGCGTGGCGGCAGTACCACGTAATACCCCCGCTTCGAGCGCAAGCTGCCTTCCAGCGGCCGGCACAGCAGCCCCTGCTCGACCAGCCCGTCCACCAGGTGCGCCCAGCCGATCGCCACGCCCTGGCCGGCAATTGCGGCCTGAATCAGCAGGGTGTAGTTGTCGAACCGCAGTTGACCGGACGGAGGAGGGCTGTCCACACCAAGACCACGGAAAACCCCAGCCCAATCGAACCAGCGACTGGCCTGCTCACCCTTCAAGTGCAGCAATGGCAATCGCTGTAAAGCCACGGCTGACAAGGGTTTGCCATGAATCAGCCGAGGGCTGCACACCGGGAAAACTTCCTCATCGAACAGCCAGCGGCTCTCCCCCTGATGGAAGCGCCCATCACCGAACAGCACCGCCACATCGATGTCCGGGCGCAGCATCGCCTGGCTGCGCTCGCCGGTCACCAGGCTGACGTCCACCTGTGGATATGCCTCGTGGAAACGCTGCAAGCGCGGCATCAGCCAGAACGCCGCAAAGGCGAAGTCGGTAGCCACCTGCAGCACCTCGCGCTGGCCGCGCCCACTGGCTTGTGCAACGCCATCGTCCATCGCCTGCAAGCCCTGGTGCACCTGCTCGAACAACAGCAACCCCGCCTCGGTCAGCTCGATGCCCCGGTAGATCCGGTCGAACAACCTTGTGCCCAACTGCGCCTCCAGGCGCTTCATCTGCTGGCTGACCGCCGGCTGGGTGGTGCCCAGCTCCACGGCGGCAGTGGTGAAACTGCGCAGGCGGGCGGCGGCCTCGAACACGCGCAAGGTGTCGAGGGGCAGGTCGGCAAGGTGCTCAAACATAAGCTTGGCTAATCCCAGTCATTGCCCGGCATGGGCTTTACCCCTGTTATCCACAGCCGCATGCTGGATTGCAAGTGGTACCCATAACTCTCGACGATGGAAGGCACCCATGAAGCGACCCAACATCCTGTTCATCATGGCCGATCAGATGGCCGCGCCCTTGCTGCCGATCTACAACCCATCGCCGATAAAGATGCCCCACCTGGCCCGCCTCGCCGAACAGGCCGTGGTGTTCGACAGTGCCTACTGCAACAGCCCCCTGTGTGCGCCGTCGCGCTTCACCCTGGTCAGCGGTCAGTTGCCCAGCCGTATCGGCGCCTACGACAACGCTGCCGATTTCCCCGCCGACGTGCCCACCTACGCCCACTACCTGCGCCGCCTCGGCTACCGCACAGCGCTATCGGGCAAGATGCACTTCTGCGGCCCGGACCAACTGCACGGCTACGAAGAACGCCTGACCAGCGATATCTACCCGGCAGACTACGGCTGGGCGGTGAACTGGGATGAACCGGAGGTGCGCCCAAGCTGGTACCACAACATGTCCTCGGTGTTGCAGGCCGGGCCCTGCGTGCGCACCAACCAGCTGGATTTCGACGAAGAGGTGGTGTTCAAGGCGCGCCAGTACCTCTATGACCATGTGCGCGAGGACGACGGCCGGCCGTTCTGTCTGACCGTCTCCATGACCCACCCCCACGACCCCTACACCATTCCCAAGCACTACTGGGACATGTACGAGGCTGTGGATATCCCACTGCCGCGGGACGAGATCGCTCAGGGCGAGCAGGACCCGCATTCGCAACGCCTGCTCAAGGTCTACGACCTGTGGAACAAGCCGCTGCCCGTGGACAAGATCCGCGACGCCCGCCGTGCCTACTTCGGCGCCTGCAGCTACATCGACGACAACATCGGCAAGCTGCTGCAAACCCTCGAGGAGTGCGGCCTGGCCGACGACACCCTGATCGTGTTCTCGGGCGATCACGGCGACATGCTTGGCGAGCGCGGGCTCTGGTACAAGATGCACTGGTTCGAGATGTCGGCGCGGGTGCCGCTGCTGATCCACGCGCCCAAGCGCTTCGGGCCAGCTCGCGTCAGTGCCAGCGTTTCCACCTGCGACCTGTTGCCGACCCTGGTCGAACTGGCCGGCGGCGCTGTGGATAACCACCTGCACCTGGACGGCCGCTCGCTGCTCGGCCACCTGCAAGGGCAGGGCGGGCATGACGAGGTAATAGGCGAGTACATGGCCGAAGGCACGGTCGGCCCGCTGATGATGATCCGCCGTGGCCCCTACAAGTTCGTGTACAGCGAAGACGACCCATGGCTACTCTACGACCTGAGCCGCGACCCGCACGAGCGGGAGAACCTCACCGGCAGCCCGGACCACCAGGCGCTGCTGCAGGCATTTGCCGATGAAGCCAGGCAGCGCTGGGATATCCCGGCCCTGCGCCAGCAGGTGCTGGCCAGCCAACGGCGCCGCCGCCTGGTGGCCGAGGCACTGGCCATCGGCAAGCTGAAAAGCTGGGACCACCAACCGTTGGTGGACGCCAGCCAACAGTACATGCGCAACCATATCGATCTCGACGACCTCGAGCGCAAGGCACGTTATCCACAGCCCGCACCCCTGGATTGAGAAGAGAGGCCGCCATGCAGAAGTTCTCCACCGCCGTGCTCACCCTGGCCCTGAGCCTGGGCACGGCCCACGCCGCCGACAGCGACGCGCAATGCAGCACCGTGAAGATGGCCGACCCCGGCTGGAGCGATATCGCCAGCACCAACGCCGTGGCCCGGCTGCTCCTGGAAAGCCTGGGGTACCAGGTGAAGATCGACAGCCTGGCCGTGCCGATCATCTACGGCGGCCTGAAAGATGGCCGGGTGGATGCTTTCCTCGGCAACTGAATGCCGGCGCAGCAGGGCTTCCATGACAAGTTCATCGCCAATGGCGATGTGCAGCAGCTGGCGAAGAACCTGGAAGGCACCGAGTTCACCCTGGCGGTGCCCGATTACGTATGGAACGCGGGCGTGAAAGACTTCGCCGACCTGCACAAGCATGCCGATCAGTTCGACAAGAAGCTCTACGGCATCGGCTCCGGCGCGCCGGCGAACTTGTCGCTGAAAGAGATCATCGACAAGAATGAGTTCGACCTTGGCCAGTGGAAACTGGTCGAGTCCAGCGAGCAGGCGATGCTCGCTCAAGTGGACCGGGCAGTGAAGAAGCAGCAGTACATCACCTTCCTTGGCTGGACTCCGCATCCGATGAACGTGAAGCTGAAGATGCATTACCTCACGGGCGGGGAGAAATGGTTCGGCAGCAAGGGCGATGTCTACACCCTGACCCGCAAAGGTTATTCACAAGCCTGCCCGAATGCGGCGAAGCTGCTGGGGAACTTGAAGTTCTCGCTGGAGATGGAGAACAGCATCATGGCCGAGGTTGTGGATAAGAAGGTGAGCTTCGATGAGGCGGCCAGGGGTTGGGTGAAGGCCCATCCGCAGGTGCTGGAAGGGTGGTTGGCTGGAGTGACCACCAAAGCCGGTGGCAGCGCCCAAGAGGCCGTAACAGGCAGACTCTAGAGCCTTGCAGCCAGTTCCGGCCTCATCGCTGGCAAGCCACCTCCCAGCGACAGTCTTGAGGCTTGTGGTATCACTGTGGGAGCCGGCTTGCCGGCGATGAGGCCAGCAAGGCCAACACAAGATCGGATCCTAAGCGAGTTTGCCCCATGCCCCGCCTGACTCACCTGCTGCCCTTCCTCACCTGGCTGCCCCGTCAATCGGGCCGCAGCCTGCGCCAGGACCTGCTGGTGGGCCTGAGCGGCGCCATCCTCGCCCTGCCGCAGTCCATCGCCTACGCCCTGATCGCCGGCCTGCCCGCCGAGTACGGCCTGTACGCCGCCATCGTCCCAGTGCTGATCGCCTGCCTGTGGGGCTCGTCCTGGCACCTGATCTGCGGGCCCACGGCCGCCATCTCCATCGTCCTCTACGCCAGCATCAGCCCCCTGGCCGTGGCCGGCAGCGCCGACTATGTGACCCTGGTACTGCTGCTGACCTTCCTCGGCGGCATCTTCCAGTTGCTGCTGGGGCTGTTGCGCTTCGGTGCGCTGGTCAATTTCGTTTCCCACTCGGTGGTGCTGGGCTTCACCCTCGGCGCCGCCATCGTCATCGCCCTTGGGCAGTTACCGAACCTGCTGGGGATGGATCTGCCGAGCCAGGCCACGGCGTTGAAGACCGTGCAGGATCTGGCCGGCCATGTCGGCGAAGTGGACCTGCCGTCTCTGGCCCTGGGCCTGGCCACACTGGTGTTCGGTATCGCGTTGAAACTTTGGCGCCCGCGCTGGCCAAGCCTGTTGATAAGCCTGCTGCTGGTCAGCCTGGTGGCCTGGCTATTACCCGGCGTCTTCGGCCATGTGCCCAGGGTGGCTGCGTTCACCGGGCAGCTCCCGCCCTTTAGCCCGCTGCCTCTGCTGGATGTGGAGCTGATGCTGCGCCTGCTGCCAAGCGCCGTGGCGGTGGGCATGCTGGGGCTGGTCACCAGCCTGTCGATTGCTCGCTCGTTGTCGGCACGTTCGGAGCAACTGATCGACCCTGACCAGGAAATCCGCGCACAGGGCCTGTCGAATATCGGCGGCGCATTTTTCTCCGGTTATCTGTCTGCAGGTTCCTTCACTCGCTCGGGCCTCAGTTACGACGCAGGTGCGCGGTCGCCACTGGCCGGGGTGTTCTCGGCGCTGTGGGTGGCGCTGTTCGCCGTGACCGGTGCCGGACTGATCGCCCACCTGCCGATCCCGGCGATGGCAGGGAGCATCCTGCTGATCTGCTGGGGGCTGGTGGACCATCGCGGCATTCGCGCGCTGTTCCGGGTCAGCCGCTCGGAGTTCCTGGTGATGGCGCTGACGGCGGCGGCGACGTTGCTGCTGGAGTTGCAGACGGCGATTTATGCCGGGGTGCTGGCCTCATTGTTCTTTTACCTCAAGCGCACCTCACGGCCACGGGTGCAGCAAAGCCGGGAAGGGGAGGCGGACATCTTGCGGGTGGGCGGGTCGATCTTCTTTGGCGCGGCGCATTACCTGCAGGTGCGCCTTCAGCGCTGCCAGGGGCCACACGTAGTGATCGATGCGCGGCAGGTGAACTTCATCGATTACTCGGGTGTGGATATGTTGCACCGCGAGGCGAGGCGGTTGATGCGCAGTGGCGGGAGCCTGACGTTGCAGCGGGCAAGGCCGCAGGTGATGGAGGAGTTGCAGAAGCTGGAAGGGATCCAAAGTTGTCCAATCAGGTTCGTGGATTAATCGCGGGGCAAGCCCGCTCCCACGTCAACACCGTATCCTGGCGTGGGAGCGGGCTTGCCCCGCGATTGGGTACCAAGCTCAGCCGCGGGCCAACTGCCGGCGCAGCTCATCCAGCACCGGCCCGGTCTCAGGCCGAACCCCACGCCAGATGAAGAACGCCTCGGCGGCCTGCTCCGCCAGCATCCCCAGCCCATCCAGTACCTTGGCCGCACCCAGCTTGCTGGCCCACTGGCAGAACGGCGTCGGCTCCTTGCCATACATCATGTCGTAGCAAACGGTACGCCCCGCCTCGACCAGGCTGTCGGCAATCGGCGGCAGCTCGCCGGACAGGCTCGCCGAAGTGGCGTTGATGATCACGTCCACGGGCTCCTGCAACCAGGCAAAACCGCTGGCCACCACCGGACCCAGCTCATCGAACTCACGGGCCAGTTGCTCGGCCTTTTCCACCGTGCGGTTGGCAATCACCAGCGATTGCGGGTTGTGCGCCAGGATCGGCTCCAGCACGCCACGCACCGCGCCGCCGGCACCAAGGATGAGGATACGCTTGCCGGCCAGCTCGACCCCGGCGTTGACAGTGAGGTCACGCACCAGCCCAGCACCGTCGGTGTTGTCGCCTTGCAAGGTGCCGTCGGCCAGCTTGCTCAAGGTGTTCACCGCGCCGGCACGCTTGGCGCGTGGGGTGAGGCTGTCGCACAGGCGGTAGGCCTCCTCCTTGAACGGCACGGTAACGTTGGCGCCGCTGCCTTGCTTGAAGAAGCCACGGGCGCAGTCGCTGAATTCGTCCAGCGGCGCCAGCAGGGTGGCGTACTCCAGGTCCTCGCCGGTCTGGTCGGCGAACAGGCGGTGGATCAACGGCGATTTGCTGTGGCCGATGGGGTTACCGAAAACAACGTACTGGTCCATGGGGGATCCTCGGTTATCCACAGGCTTAGCGGGCGAGCCAGTCACGGTCCTGCAGGAAATACTCGGTCAGCCGCGCTTCCTCGCTGCCGGGCTCGGCCTTCCAATCGTAACCCCAGCGCACCTGCGGTGGCAGCGACATCAGGATCGATTCGGTGCGGCCACCGGACTGCAGGCCGAACAAGGTGCCACGGTCGTAGACCAGGTTGAACTCGACGTAGCGGCCACGGCGGTACTCCTGGAATTCGCGCTGGGCGGGGGTGTACGGGGTGTCCTTGCGACGCTGGACGATCGGCAAGTAGGCCTCGACATAGGCGTCACCGATGGCGCGGATGAAGGCGAAGCAGGTGTCGAAGTCCCACTCGTTCAGGTCATCGAAGAACAGGCCGCCGATGCCGCGTGGCTCGCCACGGTGCTTGAGGTGGAAGTAGCGGTCGCACCAGGCCTTGTAGCGCGGGTACACGTCGGCGCCGAACGGCGCGCAGGCCTGCTCGGCCACGCGGTGCCAGTGCACGCAGTCTTCTTCATTGCCGTAATAGGGGGTCAGGTCGAAGCCACCGCCGAACCACCATACCGCCTCTTCACCCTCTTTTTCGGCGATGAAGAACCGCACGTTGGCGTGGGAAGTCGGCACATGCGGGTTGTGCGGGTGGATCACCAGCGACACGCCCAACGCCTCGAAACCACGGCCCGCCAGCTCCGGGCGGTGGGCACTGGCCGACGGCGGCAGGCCGCTGCCGAACACGTGGGAGAAGTTCACCCCGCCTTTCTCGATCACCTTGCCATCGCCGATCACCCGCGTGCGACCGCCGCCGCCGGCATCGCGCACCCAGGCATCCTCGACGAAGCGGGCGCCGCCGTCTTCATTCTCGAGGGCAGTGCAGATGCGGTCTTGCAGGTCGAGCAGGTAGGCTTTCACGGCCTCGGTGCGGCTGGTCATCGGGTCACCTGGAAGGAGCGGGGAAAATTCGCCGCGTAGCATACCACCGGCAAACCCCGCGCCGCAGTTGACGGCGATCAAGCAAAGGCGTCCGATAGAAGGCCTTTGCGACCCTCGACGACAGGAGTGTGTGATGGCCAAGCGTATCCAGTTCAGCCAGCATGGCGGCCCGGAAGTCCTGCAACTGGTGGAGTTCGACCCCGCCCCCCCCGGCCCGCAGCACGTGCGGGTGCGTAACCATGCGATCGGGCTGAACTTCATCGACACCTATTTCCGTGGCGGGCTGTATGCGCCGCCGTCGCTACCTTCCGGGCTGGGTACCGAAGCGGCAGGGGTGGTCGAGGCGGTGGGCGAGGGCGTAAGCCGGATCCGGGTCGGCGACCGCGTGGCTTATGCCGGTGGGCCGCTGGGGGCCTACAGCGAGGTGCATACACTGCCGGAGGCCAACCTGGTCAAGCTGCCGGATGCGATCAGCTTCGAGCAGGCGGCGGCGGTGATGCTCAAGGGGCTGACCACGCAGTACCTGCTCAAGCAGACCTATGCCGTGCAGCCGGGGGATTTCGTGCTGTTCCATGCTGCTGCCGGTGGCGTCGGATCGCTGGCTTGTCAGTGGGCCAAGGCACTGGGGGCGAAGCTGATTGGTACTGTCAGCTCTCCCCAGAAAGCCGAGCGGGCCAAGGCACTCGGGGCCTGGGCGACCATCGACTACAGCCACGAAGATGTGGCTAAACGCGTGCTGGAGCTGACCGACGGTCAAAAGTGCGCGGTGGTGTATGACGGCGTGGGGGCGGATACCTGGCTGACTTCACTGGATTGCCTGAAGCCGCGTGGGTTGATGGTCAGCTTCGGCAATGCGTCCGGCGCGGTGACCGGGGTGAACCTGGGGATTTTGTCGCAGAAGGGGTCGCTGTATGTCACTCGGCCGACGCTGGCGAGCTATGCCAACAACGCCGAGAACACCCAGGCCATGGCCGATGACCTGTTCGCGATGATCGCCAGTGGCAAGTTGGTGGTGGATATCCAGCAGCGGTATCCGTTGAGTGAGGCGGCCAAGGCGCAGAGTGAGTTGTCGGCGCGGCGGACGGTGGGCTCGACTGTTCTGCTGCCTTGAAATCCTGGGGCCGCTCTGCGGCCCATTCGCTGGCAAGCCAGCTCCCACAGGGACCGCGCAAACCTCCTGGATGACGCTGTACCTGTGGGAGCCGGCTTGCCGGCGATGGCGCCAGTTCAGCCAGCGGGCCTTTCGGCTACAGACGCTGACTCAATGCCCTCAAGCATCGCCTCCACCAACCCCTCCGCCATTTCCAGCGAATGTAGGCTCGACCAGTACATGCCTCGCCCCTCATCGCGCAGGTGGTCGAGTGCCTTGATGCCGGTGTCGTAGGCGCAGCGCAGATAGAGCGCTATGTGCACCAGGGCGTCATGGGCTTCGATGTTGGGGTTTACGGTGAAAAGCGGCGGGTGGCCGGCGTCGCAGCGGCCGAAGGGGTGGGTGGAGGTGTTGGGGAGGGGTGGATCGGGCACGATCTTTTTCATCATGAGATCTCGCGTCTAGGCCGGTACGCATCCGTTACCACACGGATGGGTGGCAGCTGCATACGGGGTGGTAAACCGGGAGAGATCTCAAAACCCGGCAGGCACGAGGCCTCCCGCATGCAGCCACCATAGACTGCGAAGATCTCTCCCTGCTCGGGTTACCACACCCGATCGCCAAGTTATTCGGCGACGGTCTGGAGCCTAGAGGCAGGCGTTCCCACTGAGAAGGTAATGGCAGTCGACAGACTGCGTAGGATAATTCTCTGAATTCGAGATGGGCAGCCTTGGGGATCAAGATCAGAAAATGCTGAAGCTAGCACCGCCCCTGTGGGAGCTGGCTTTCCAGCGATAGGGCCAGTTCAGGCAATGATGCTGCCCCTGCTGGCCTCATCGCTGGCAAGCCAGCTCCCACAAAGGTTACTCACAGGGCTTGAGTCTTCACCCCGGGCGCACAACCTCACCGGTCGCCAGGTCCCGAATCAGGCTTGGATTCTTCCGCCCCCCCAACGCCCCACCCAGCACCATGTCCAGCTGCTTGTGGAAATACTGCTCCACCCGCAACCGGCTCTTGGCCGCCGGACGCCCGGCCGGGTTGCAGGACGTGGAAATCAACGGCCCGACCAACGCGCACAGCTCACGCACCTGTGGGTGATCGCTGACCCGCAATGCCACGCTGTCATGCTGCCCGGTCACCCACTCGGGCAGCAGGTCCTGGTGCGGCACCAGCCAAGTGTTCGGCCCCGGCCAGGTGGCGGCCATGCGGTCGATCCAGTCCTGGGGGAAGTCTTCGAACAGGAAGTCGAACTGGTGGATGCTGTCGGCGACCAGGATCAGGCCTTTATCCACAGGCCGCGACTTGAGCGCCAGCAGGCGATACACCGCGTCCTCGTTCCACGGGTCGCAGCCCAGGCCCCAGACCGCTTCCGTCGGATAGGCGATCACCGCACCCGCCTTCACCTCACGCGCGGCTTGTTGCACACGCCAACTGCTCACCATTTCCGTCTCTCCGCATAAACGCCGTGTGCGCAGTGTACTTAGCCGGAACGGGCAAACCAACGCCCGGCTTCATTGCTGACCCGGCCCTCGAGCTCCAACTCGGTCAGGCTGGCCAGCACCTGGGCCAACGGCTGTCCGCTGCTGTGCGCCAGGCCCTCGCTGGTGTGGGGTGCCGCGTGGAGCAAGGCGAGCAGGGGATGGTCGGCTTTGCCCACAGGCGCGCCCGGCAAGTTCTGCCAACCGCGCAGGCTGTCGAGGATCTGCTCCACGCTTTCCACCAACAGCGCGCCGTCGCGAATCAGCTGGTGGCAGCCCTTGGCGCCGGGGTGGTGGATCGAACCCGGAATGGCATACACCTCGCGCCCTTGCTCTGCGGCAAGGCGCGCGGTGATCAATGAGCCGCTGGCGATACTCGCCTCGACCACCAGCACGCCGAGCGACAGCCCGCTGATGATGCGGTTGCGCCTGGGGAAGTTACCGGCCAGCGGCCCGGCATCCAGCGGGTACTCGGAAACCAGCGCGCTGCCACTGTCGAGCATCGCCCGGGCAAGGTCACGGTGGCGCTGTGGATAAAGTTTTTGCAACCCCGTGCCGAGCACCCCAATGGTCTGCCCCCCGGCTTTCAGCGCGGCCCGATGAGCGGCACCGTCAACGCCCAGCGCCAGCCCGCTGGTGATGGTGAATCCGGCTTGCGCCAGGCAACGCGAGAACGCAGCCGCGGTATCCAGCGCCGGTGGTGAAGCACGCCTGCTACCCACAATCGCCAGCTGCGGGTGCTCCAGCAAAGCGGGGTCACCGGCGACGAACAGCAGGGGTGGCGGGTCGTCGATTTCACTCAGCAATGCGGGGTAGCCAGGCCCGTCCCACATCAGCAAATGCTGGCCCGGACGCTCTAACCAGGCCATCGCAGCCAACGCGCCGTCGCGCACCTCAGGGCTGCGACGGGCGTCGATACTGGCGGCTGGCAACCCCAGCGCACGCCAGGCACTGGCCGGCGCACTGAGTGCCGATGAGGCATTGCCAAAGGCTTCGATCAGGGTAAGAAAGCGGCGCAGGCCGATGTCGGGGAGGCGATGCAGACGCAGCCGCGCCTCCAGTTCGGCAGGCGAGCAAGGCGACGAACGGAGAGTGTTCATGGGTGATCCTCCTTGATCGACAGGGGGCCATCGGCGTGGCACACGCCTGTGGATAACTTTGTGGGTAATACTTTGAAAAGCTGTCCATTAAATGGCAGCTATAAAGCCCATAAAGACCCTAGCCGAGCTTTCACAGGTGCCTTGTCCACCTTTTCCCTTTATTATGTGTGCTCAGTTTTCAACCGACCGCACAGTGACTGCCTGACCGCCATGGCCATTTTGAACATTCTCGAATTCCCCGATCCGCGCCTGCGTACCATTGCCAAACCGGTAACGGTGTTTGACGACGCCTTGCGCCAGCTGATCGACGACATGTTCGAAACCATGTACGAAGCCCCGGGCATCGGCCTGGCGGCGACCCAGGTCAACGTGCACCAGCAAGTCGTGGTGATGGACCTGAGCGAAGACCGCAGCGAACCGCGGGTCTTCATCAACCCCAGCGTCGAAGAGCTGACCCACGACATGGGCCAGTACCAGGAAGGCTGCCTGTCGGTGCCGGGCTTCTACGAGAACGTCGACCGCCCGCTGCGCGTCCGGGTCAAGGCCCAGGACCGCGACGGCAAGCCGTACGAGCTGGAATGCGAGGGCCTGTTGGCAGTGTGCGTGCAGCACGAGTTCGATCACCTCAACGGCAAGCTGTTCGTCGACTACCTGTCGCAGCTCAAACGTGACCGGATCAAGAAGAAGCTGGAAAAGCAGCACCGCCAGCAAGCCTGATCCCCACCTTCCAGAAGGCTTGCTCCGGCAAGCCTTTTTCTTTTTCAAGAAGCGAGAACTCCATGCGCATCGTCTTCGCAGGCACTCCAGAGTTTGCCGCCGAACACCTCAAGGCTTTGCTCGACAGCCCGTACGAGATCGTGGCCGTCTACACCCAGCCCGACCGCCCGGCCGGGCGTGGCCAGAAGCTGATGCCGAGCGCGGTCAAGGCGCTGGCCGTGGCCCACGATATCCCGGTGTACCAGCCGCAGACCCTGCGCAACGCCGACGCCCAGGCCGAACTCGCCGCACTGAAGCCGGACCTGATGGTGGTGGTCGCCTACGGCCTGATCCTGCCGCAAGCTGTGCTGGATATCCCACGCCTGGGCTGCATCAACAGCCACGCCTCGCTGCTGCCGCGCTGGCGCGGCGCCGCGCCGATCCAGCGCGCCGTGGAGGCCGGTGATACCGAGAGCGGCGTGACCGTGATGCGCATGGAAGCGGGCCTGGATACCGGCCCGATGCTGCTCAAGGTGGTCACCCCGATCAGTGCCGAGGACACCGGCGGTACCCTGCACGACCGCCTCGCCACCATGGGCCCGGGCGCCGTGGTGCAGGCCATCGCCGGCCTGGCCGATGGCAGCCTGCAAGGTGAAGTACAGGACGACGCCCTTGCCACTTACGCCCACAAGCTGAACAAGGACGAGGCGCGCATCGACTGGAACCGTCCGGCCGTTGAGCTTGAGCGCCTGATCCGTGCCTTCAACCCCTGGCCGGTGTGCCACAGCACTCTGGATGGCGAAAGCGTGAAGGTACTGGCCGCCAACTTGTCCACAGCCCAGGGCGCCCCCGGCGAAATCCTGTCAGCTAGCAAAGATGGCCTGGTGGTCGCCTGCGGTGACCAGGCCCTGAGCCTGACCCGCCTGCAATTGCCGGGTGGCAAGGCACTCAACTTCGCCGACCTGTTCAACAGCCGCCGCGAGAAATTCGCCAGTGGCAAGGTGCTCGGCCAATGAACCCACGCCTGGCTGCCGCCCGTGCCCTTGCCGCCGTGCTCAGCGGCAAGGCTTCGCTGAACAGCTCGCTGCCGGCGCAACTGGACAAGGTCGAAGAACGCGACCGTGGCCTGACCCAGGACCTGGCCTTCGGCACCGCCCGCTGGCAGCCGCGCCTGGACCTGCTGGCCGCGCAGCTGTTGCAGAAACCCTTCAAGGCCGCCGACGCCGATGTGCAGGCGCTGCTGCTGGTCGGCCTGTACCAGCTGTTCTACACCCGCATCCCGGCCCACGCCGCCATCGGAGAAACCGTCGGGTGTGCCGACAAGCTGAAGAAGCCTTGGGCAAAGGGCCTGCTCAACGCCGTGCTGCGCCGCGCCCAGCGTGAAGGGGAGGCGCTGTTGGCTGACATGGAGCGCGACCCGGTGGTGCGCACTGCCCACCCGCGCTGGCTGCAGAAGTCGCTCAAGTCCTTCTGGCCTGAGCAGTGGGAAGCCATCTGCGCCGCCAACAACGCCCACCCGCCGATGATCCTGCGCATCAACCGCCGCCATCACAGCCGCGACGCTTACCTCGCGCTGCTGGACGAGGCCGGCATCAGCGCCAGCGCCTGCCGGTACAGCCGTGACGGCATCGTGCTGGCCGAAGCCTGCGACGTGCGCGGCCTGCCGGGCTTCGCCGAGGGTTGGGTCAGCGTGCAGGACGAAGCCGCACAGTTGTCCGCCGACCTGCTGGAACTGGCCCCCGGCCAGCGTGTGCTCGATGCGTGTTGCGCCCCTGGCGGCAAGACCTGCCACCTGCTTGAAGCCGAACCGGGCTTGGCGCACATGGTCGCCATCGACCTCGAGGCCAAGCGCCTGACCCGCGTGCGCGAGAACCTCGACCGACTCAAGCTCGACGCCGAGTTGATCGCCTGCGACGCCCGCGACACCGCCAGCTGGTGGGACGGCAAACCCTTCCAGCGCATCCTGCTCGACGCCCCCTGCTCGGCCACTGGCGTGATCCGCCGCCACCCGGATATCAAGCTGACCCGCCAGGCCGACGACATCCCGGCCCTGGCCGCGCTGCAAGGCGAACTGCTCGATGCCCTGTGGCCGACCCTGGAAGTGGGCGGCATGCTGCTGTACGCCACCTGCTCGAGCCTGCCGACCGAGAACACCGAAGTGATCGACGCCTTCCTCGCCCGCACCCCCGGTGCCCGCGAGCTGGACCTGGCCACCGAAGCCGGTCTGCGCCAGCCCCACGGGCGTCAGCTGCTGGCCCAGGAAGGCGGCCACGACGGCTTCTACTATGCCAAGCTGATCAAGATCGCCGCCTCGCGGTAAGCACAAGAATGTAGGGAGTAGTGGATGAAGATCATCATCCTCGGCGCAGGGCAGGTGGGCGGCACGCTGGCGGAACACCTGGCCAGCGAAGCCAATGACATCACCGTGGTCGATACCGATGGCGAGCGCCTGCGCGACCTCGGCGACCGACTCGACATCCGCACCGTGCAAGGCCGCGCCTCGCTGCCGACGGTGTTGCGCCAGGCCGGCGCCGACGATGCCGACATGCTGGTGGCGGTGACCAACAGCGACGAGACCAACATGGTCGCCTGCCAGGTGGCGTACTCGTTGTTCCACACCCCGACCAAGATCGCCCGGGTGCGGGAGTCGGCCTACCTGACCCGCGAAGAACTGTTCGACAACGACCATATTCCGGTGGATGTGCTGATCAGCCCCGAGCAGGTGGTGACCAACTACATCAAGCGCCTGATCGAACACCCCGGCTCCCTGCAGGTGATCGACTTCGCCGAGGGCAAGGCCCAGCTAGTGGCAGTCCGGGCTTACTACGGCGGGCCGCTGGTGGGTCAGCAACTGCGCCAGATCCGCGCCCACATGCCCAACGTCGACACCCGCGTGGCGGCGATCTTCCGCCGCGACCGGCCGATCACCCCACAGGGCGACACGGTGATCGAAGCCGACGACGAAGTGTTCTTCATCGCCGCGAAAAAGGACATTCGCGCGGTGATGGGTGAGTTGCGGCGCATCGACGAGAGCAACAAGCGCGTGGTCATCGCCGGTGGCGGGCAGATCGGCGAACGCCTGGCCGAGGCCATCGAGAGCCGCTACCAGGTGAAGATCATCGAGATGAACCCGGCCCGCTGTCGCCAGCTCTCCGACACCCTGGAGAGCACCGTGGTGCTGCAAGGCAGCGCCTCGGACAAGGACCTGATGCTCGAAGAGAACATCGCCGACGCCGACATCTTCCTGGCCCTGACCAACGACGACGAGGCCAACATCATGGCGTCGCTGCTGGCCAAGCGCCTGGGTGCACGCAAGGTAATGACCATCATCAACAACCCGGCCTATGTCGACCTGGTGCAGGGCGGTGACATCGACATCGCCATCAGCCCGCAGCTGGCCACCATCGGTACCCTGCTGGCTCACGTGCGCCGTGGCGATATCGTCAGCGTGCATTCGCTGCGCCGCGGCGCGGCCGAGGCCATCGAAGCCGTGGCCCATGGCGATTCGAAGTCGAGCAAGGTGGTCGGCAAGGCCATTGAGGACATCAACCTGCCGCCGGGCACCACCATCGGCGCAATCATCCGCGAGGAAGAGGTGATGATCGCCCACGACGACACGGTGATCGAGTCTGGCGACCATGTGATCCTGTTCGTTGTGGATAAAAAGCATATTCGGGACGTGGAGAAGCTGTTCCACGTGGGCTTGAGTTTCTTCTAGGAGGGAAGGGCATGCGTGAATCGCTGGAGAAGATGCTGGCCAAGGGTGTGGATAACCCGCTGCTGCGCTTCGGCCTGGGCAAGGCCTGGCTGGATGAAGGCAACGGCGCCGAGGCGGCGGTGCACCTGGCCAGTTGCGTGAAGCAGGACCCCAAGTACTCGGCGGCGTGGAAGCTGCTGGGCAAGGCCTATCAGCTGCAGGGTGACCTGGCTGGGGCGCGCAAGGCCTGGGAGGAGGGGATCGAGGCGGCGCAGGCGCATGGCGACAAGCAGGCCGAGAAAGAGATGGCGGTGTTCTTGAAGAAGCTGAACAAGTCCAGCACCTGAATCAGAGAGGTCTCGTGGGAGCGGGCTTGCCCCGCGATGGCGTCAACGCTGACGACGCCATCGCGGGGCAAGCCCGCTCCCACGTGTGACGATGGCCTTAGTACCAGCGCGCCTCGCCCGCCGGGCGCTTCTTGAAGCGCTTCATGCTCCACATGTACTGGCTCGGGTACTCGCGCACATAACGCTCGACCACCTTGCTCATGGCCGCCGCCGACTCATTCACATCGGTGCTGTACATGGCCTCTGGCGCGGCCTCCAGGAACACCTTGAAGCCCGAACCATCGGGCAGGCGCAGGGCGTGCAGGAATACCCCCACCGCCTTGCCACCCGCCAGCATGTTCGGCACGAACTTGCTGGTCAGCGCCTGGGTCCCCAGGAACGGCACGAACACGCCTGCCGACTCGGCCGGCTCCGGGTCGGCGGGAATCCCCACCTGACCACCCCGACGCACTTCCTTGATCACGCTGAGGATGCCTTCCTTGGTCGAAGGCGCCACGCGGTTGCCCATCTGCACCCGCTGTTCACGCAGCAGGTCGTCCACAGCCTTCAGCTTGGGCGGGCGGTAGAAGATGATCGGTTTGCACTGGTTGCAATAGAAGTGGTTGAGCACTTCCCAGTTGCCCAGGTGGCTGGTGATGCCGACCACGCCCTTGCCCGAGGCCAGGGCCTGCTCCAGCACTTCCAGGCCGTGCACTTCCTTGACCAGGTCGAGCGAGCGCTGCGGCGGCCAGATCCAGGCGCAGGCGCTTTCGACGAACGACTTGCCGATGTCCTTGAGCGCGCGACCGACCAGTTGCTCACGCTCGGCCGGGTCCATCTCTGGGAAGCATTTGGCCAGGTTGATGCGCACGACATTGCGCGAGCCGTTGGGGATTTTCCACATCAGCCAGCCGATACCGGCGCCGACGCGCTGCACGGCGCCCCAGGGCAGCTTGGCAAACAGGCGCAGCACCCCGACCATCAGGGCGCCCTTGAACTTTTCCACAGGCGAATTCCTTATTTCAGCAAGGCGCGCATTGTACCCCGTCAGCGCACCAGCGCGGCGTAGCGATCGCAGTCGGTGGTGTGGTCCATGACCATGCCGGTGGCCTGCATGAAGGCGTAGCAGATGGTCGGCCCGACGAAAGTGAAGCCAGCCTTCTGCAAGGCCTTGCTCATCGCCTTGGCCTCGTCGGTGACCGCCGGCACGTCGCCACGGCCCTGGAAATGGTTGATCTTCGGCGCGCCGCCGACGAACGACCATAGCCACTCGGCGGGGTTATCCACAGCCAGCCAGGCCTGGGCATTGCGGCGCACGGCCTTGAGCTTGAGGCGGTTGCGGATGATGCCGGCATCCAGCATAAGCTCCTCGATGCGTTCATCGCTGAGCTGCGACAGTTTCAGCGGATCGAAGCCGTCCAGCACCTCGCGATAGCGCTCGCGTTTCTTCAATACCGTGATCCACGACAACCCCGCCTGGAACCCTTCGAGCAAAAGCATCTCGAAGAGCAACGCCGGGTCGCGCTGCGGCGTTCCCCACTCGTGGTCGTGATAGGCCTGGTACAACGGATCGTCGGAACACCAAAAGCAGCGTGGCATAAGGCTCCAATAACGTAGAGGGCGAGGCGAATCGGGTATACTCCCGCTCTTTACATCCGCATCCCCAGATACAGGTGAATTTCGTGAGCCAGCCTACGCCAGCCGTGCGTACCTTCCAAGACCTGATCCTCGCCCTGCAGAACTACTGGGCAGCTCAAGGTTGTGTGGTGCTTCAGCCCTACGATATGGAAGTAGGCGCCGGCACTTTCCACACCGCTACCTTCCTGCGCGCCGTGGGCCCGGAGACCTGGAACGCCGCCTATGTGCAGCCCAGCCGTCGCCCTGCCGACGGGCGGTATGGCGAAAACCCCAACCGCCTGCAGCACTACTATCAGTTCCAGGTGGTGCTCAAGCCAAACCCGGCGAACTTCCAGGAGCTGTACCTCGGCTCGCTGAAGGCCATCGGCATCGACCCGCTGGTTCACGACATTCGCTTCGTCGAAGACAACTGGGAATCGCCAACCCTCGGCGCCTGGGGCCTGGGCTGGGAAATCTGGCTGAATGGCATGGAGGTGACTCAGTTCACCTACTTCCAGCAAGTCGGCGGTATCGAGTGCTACCCGGTCACTGGTGAAATCACCTACGGCCTGGAGCGCCTGGCCATGTACATCCAGGGCGTGGACTCGGTCTACGACCTGGTGTGGGCCGACGGCCCGTTCGGCAAGGTCACCTATGGCGACGTGTTCCACCAGAACGAAGTGGAGCAGTCGACCTACAACTTCGAGCACGCCAACGTCGAGAAGCTGTTCGAACTGTTCGACTTCTACGAAAGCGAAGCGAACCGCCTGATCAAGCTGGACCTGCCGCTGCCGACCTACGAAATGGTCCTGAAGGCCTCGCACACCTTCAACCTGCTGGACGCCCGCCGCGCCATCTCGGTGACCGAGCGCCAGCGCTACATCCTGCGCGTACGTACCCTGGCCCGGGACGTGGCGCAAAGCTATCTGCAAGCTCGCGCACGCCTGGGCTTCCCGATGGCCACCCCTGAACTGCGTGACGAAGTGTTGGCTAAGCTGGAGGCTGCACAATGAGTGCTCAAGATTTCCTGGTTGAACTGGGCACCGAAGAGCTGCCACCCAAGGCCCTCGCCACGCTGGGCGACGCTTTCCTCGCCGGCATCGAGAAAGGCCTGCAGGCCGCCGGCCTGAACTACACCGGCAAGCAGGTCTACGCCGCGCCGCGCCGCCTGGCCGTGCTGATCCGCCAGCTGGATGTGCAGCAGCCGGACCGCAGCATCAACATCGACGGCCCGCCCGTGCAGGCCGCATTCAACGCCGAAGGCCAGCCGACCCAGGCCGCCCTGGGCTTTGCCAAGAAGTGCGGCGTCGAGCTGTCGGACATCGACCAGAGCGGCCCGAAGCTGCGCTTCTCCCAGCACATTCCGGGCAAGGCCACCGTCAGCCTGCTGCCAACCATCGTCGAGGATTCGCTCAACGACCTGCCGATTCCCAAGCGCATGCACTGGGGCGCCAGCCGTGAAGAGTTCGTGCGCCCGACCCAGTGGCTGGTGATGCTGCTGGGCGATCAGGTCGTCGACTGCACCATCCTGGCCCAGAAAGCCGGCCGTGAATCCCGTGGCCACCGCTTCCACCACCCGGAAAACGTACTCATCACCACCCCGGCCAACTACGTCGAGGACCTGCGCAAGGCCCACGTGCTGGCCGACTTTGCCGAGCGTCGCGAGCTGATCAGCAAGCGCACCGCGGAGCTGGCCATGCAGCAGGAAGGCACGGCCATCGTGCCGCCAGCACTGCTGGACGAAGTGACCGCCCTGGTCGAGTGGCCGGTGCCGCTGGTGTGCTCGTTCGAGGAACGTTTCCTCGAGGTGCCGCAGGAAGCGCTGATCACCACCATGCAGGACAACCAGAAGTACTTCTGCCTGCTGGACAGCGAAGGCAAGCTGCTGCCGCGCTTCATCACCGTGGCCAACGTCGAGAGCCGTGATCCCAAGCAGATCGTGCAGGGCAACGAGAAGGTCGTGCGCCCGCGCCTGACCGACGCCGAGTTCTTCTTCAAGCAGGACAAGAAGCAGCCCCTGGAAAGCTTCAACGAGCGCCTGAAGAACGTGGTGTTCCAGGCTCAGCTGGGTACCGTGTTCGAAAAAGCCGAGCGCGTCTCCAAGCTGGCCGCCTTCATTGCCCCGTACATCGGTGGCAGCGCCGCCAACGCTGGTCGTGCCGGCCTGCTGTCGAAGTGCGACCTGGCCTCGGAAATGGTCGGCGAATTCCCTGAAATGCAGGGTATTGCCGGCTACTACTACGCTCTCAACGATGGCGAGCCGGAAGACGTCGCCCTCGCGCTGAACGAGCAGTACATGCCGCGCGGCGCTGGCGCAGAGCTGCCGCAAACCCTCACCGGTGCCGCCGTGGCCATCGCCGACAAGCTCGACACCCTGGTCGGCATCTTCGGTATCGGCATGCTGCCCACCGGCAGCAAGGACCCATACGCCCTGCGCCGTGCCGCCCTCGGCGTGCTGCGTATCCTGATCGAGAAGCAGCTCGACCTGGACCTGAATGTCGCGGTCGAGTTCGCGGTCAAGCAGTTCGGTGCCAAGGTCAAGGCCGCCGGCCTGTCCGAGCAGGTACTGGAGTTCATCTTCGACCGTCTGCGCGCACGCTACGAGGACGAAGGCATCGACGTCTCCACCTACCTGTCGGTGCGTGCCCTGAAGCCGGGCTCGGCGCTGGACTTCGACCAGCGCGTGCAGGCCGTGCAGGCCTTCCGCAAACTGCCGGAAGCCGAAGCCCTGGCGGCAGCGAACAAGCGCGTGTCGAACCTGCTGGGTAAAGCCGAAGGTGCCATCGCCGACCAGGTCGAGCCGAAGTACTTCGACAACGCCAACGAGTTCTCCCTGTACTCGGCCATCCAGCAGGCCGACCAGGCCGTGCAACCGATGGCAGCCGCGCGCCAGTACAGCGAAGCCCTGGCCCGCCTGGCCGCCCTGCGTGACCCGGTCGACGCCTTCTTCGAGGCGGTGATGGTCAACGCCGAGGACGCCAAGGTACGCGCCAACCGTTATGCCCTGCTCAGCCGCCTGCGCGGCCTGTTCCTGGGCGTGGCCGATATCTCGCTGCTGGGGTAAGTCGTTGAAACTGCTGATTCTTGATCGAGACGGAGTGATCAACCACGACTCCGACGCCTATATCAAGTCGCTGGAGGAGTGGGTCCCCATTCCCGGCTCGATCGAGGCTATCGCGCAGTTGAGCAAGGCGGGCTGGACGGTGGCCGTGGCCACCAACCAGTCCGGCATTGCCCGCGGCTACTATTCGCCGGAAACCCTCGAGGCCATGCATGCGCGCCTGCGCGCCCTGGTGGCCGAGCAGGGCGGCGAGGTCGGCCTGATCGTGCATTGCCCGCATGGCCCGGACGCAGGCTGCGATTGCCGCAAGCCCAAGCCCGGCATGCTGCTGGCGATTGCCGAGCACTACCAGGTGCCACTGGCTGGCGTATGGTTCGTCGGTGACAGCAAAGGTGACCTGGACGCGGCCCTGGCCGTCGATGCACAACCCGTGCTGGTTAAAACCGGCAAGGGCGAGAGGAGCCTGGAAAAAGGCGTCCCGCAAACTACACTGATTTTCGACGATCTGGCAGCCATCGCCAGAGAACTTATTTAAATGAGTGCGCCAGGAACGGCGCACTTTTCATTAGGCGGGCACGCCCCGCAACGGTACATGCCACTATGTCGATCCTGCAGGCGATCAGAATCTTTCTTTTTTACCTGCTGTTGGGCACCAGTTCGCTGCTGTGGTGCTCGCTGAGCTTCTTCGTCGCGCCCTTCCTGCCGTTCCCCAAGCGCTACAAGTTCATCAACGTGTACTGGTGTCGCTGTGCGTTGTTTTTGGTGCGCACGGTCCTGGGCATCGACTACAAGATCACCGGTGCCGAGAACGTGCCGAAAGTACCCTGCGTGATCCTGTCGAACCACCAGAGCACCTGGGAAACCTTCCTGCTCTCCGCGTATTTCTCGCCGCTTAGCCAGGTGCTCAAGCGCGAACTGCTGTACGTGCCGTTCTTCGGTTGGGCCATGGCCATGCTGCGGCCGATCGCCATTGATCGCAAGAATCCCAAGGAAGCGCTGCGCCAGGTCGCCAGCCAGGGCGACGAGCTGCTCAAGCAGGGCACCTGGGTACTGATCTTCCCCGAAGGCACCCGCGTGCCCCATGGCCAGATCGGCAAGTTTTCCCGCGGCGGTACCGCCCTGGCGGTCAACGCCGGACTGCCGGTACTGCCGATTGCCCACAACGCCGGCAAGTTCTGGCCGCGTGAAGGCTGGGGCAAGCGCCCAGGAACTATCGAGGTGGTGATCGGTGAACCGATGTATGCAGTGGGCACTGGCCCACGTGCCATCGCTGAGCTGAACGACCGCGCCCAGGCCTGGAACGAAGCGACCCAGCGTGCCATGGGTTCGCTGCCGCCGCTGGCGGAAAACCCGGAGCAGCAGCCAGCCTGACGATCTGTGGATAACTTGTTAGCAAGTTTTGCATGGATGATCGTCAAGATAAGCTAAGTGATTGAATTAGCTGTTTATTTCCATGTATGACGTTTTTGCGAAAATCGTGCATAAGTTTTTTCGCGCTATAAAAAAACCGGCTTTTACGCCGGTTTTTTTGTGCCCGTGAAGCCGCAGGCTGGGGCCGCTTGGCGGCGAAAGGGCTGCAAAGCAGCCCCGGCCACCTCAGACCTTATCGATATCCACGTCCTTGGTCTCTTTCAGGCAGAAGATCCCCACCAACAGGCTCACCCCAGTAATCAGCACCGGGTACCAAAGCCCATAGAAGATATCCCCGGTATACACCACCAACGCGAACGATACCGTTGGCAGGAACCCACCGAACCAGCCGTTGCCGATGTGGTAGGGCAGGGACATCGAGGTATAGCGGATTCGCGTCGGGAACAGTTCGACCATTACCGCCGCCAGTGGCCCGTAGGTCATGGTGGCGATCAGGATCATGGCAACGATCAACACCACCACCATCACCTGATTCACATGCGCCGGGTCCGCCTTGGCCGGATAGCCAGCCGCTTCGATGGCGCTGCGCATGGCCGCCTCGTCGAAGCCGTTGATGGTTTTGTCGCCGATACTCACCTGCACTTCGCTGCCGGCAGCCTCGACCGAGCTGTAGGGCAGGCCCTGTTTGACCAGGAAGGTCTTTACCTTGTCGCAGGGGCTGTCGAAACGGGCCTTGCCCACCGGGTCGAACTGGAAGGTGCAACCTTGCGGGTTGGCGCTGACAACGATGGGCGCTTCCCGGCTGGCGGCGTCGATCTGCGGGTTGGCGTAATGGCTCAGCGCCTTGAACATCGGGAAGTAGCACACGGTGGCCAGCAACAGCCCGACCATGAGGATTGGCTTGCGCCCGATACGGTCCGACAGCCAGCCGAAGAACACGAAGAACGGCGCGCCGATCACCACGCTGATGATCAACAGGGTATTGGCCTGTGCCGGGTCCATCTTGAGCATCTGGGTCATGAAGAACAGCACGTAGAACTGTGCGGTGTAGAAGGTCACCGCTTGCCCAGCGTTGATGCTGAACAGCGCGGTCAGGACCACCTTGAGGTTCGGCCAGGAGGTGAACGATTCGCGGATCGGCGACTTGCTGATCTTGCCCTGGGCTTTCATTTTCACGAATGCTGGCGACTCGTGCATGCTCATGCGGATCCAGGTGGAGATCGCCAGCAACACGATCGACAGCAGGAACGGCAGGCGCCAGCCCCAGGTCTCGAACTGATCACCACTGATGTAGCGGCTGGCCAGGACCACGATCAGCGACAACAGCAGGCCGAGTGTGGCGGTGGACTGGATGAAGCCGGTGTGGAAACCGCGCTTGCCGGGCGGAGCGTGTTCGGCCACGTAAGTGGCCGCACCGCCGTATTCGCCGCCCAGCGCCAGGCCCTGGAGCATGCGCAGTATGACGAGGATGATCGGCGCGGCGATACCAATGCTGGCATAGGTGGGCAGCAGACCGACGGCGAAGGTCGAGAGGCCCATCAGTACGATGGTCACCAGGAAGGTGTACTTGCGCCCGATCATGTCCCCCAGACGGCCGAACACCAAGGCGCCGAACGGGCGCACCAGGAAACCGGCGGCGAAGGCCATCAAGGCAAAGATGAACGCGGTAGTGTCGTTGACCCCTGCAAAGAACTGCTTGCTGATCACCGCCGCCAAGGCGCCATAGAGAAAGAAGTCATACCACTCGAACACTGTCCCGAGGGATGACGCGAAAATGATCTTGCGTTCCTCACGGCGGCTCGGGCTGCTCGCCACCGCGCCCTGTTCCTGGATGTAATCCGACATCGTTGCTGTCCTCGGCCCTTGGGGCCACAGTGATTATTCTTGTTGTTCCACTGCCGGCAGCCGCTGACCGCGCTGCCGCTGTTGCACACACCCGGTTCAGGGCGTCGGTATCGCGTTGCTGTCGCTGAGGTTGGTCTGAGTGTTGGCCCCCTTGAGGATCAGTTGCGCCGCCTTTTCGGCAATCATCAACGTGGGTGAACAGGTATTGCCGGAGACTATCTGCGGCATGATCGAGGCATCCGCCACACGCAGGCCCGGAATGCCGTGCACGCGCAGCTGGTTATCCACAACATCGAGCGCTCCACTGCCCATGCGGCAGGTACCTACCGGGTGGAAGATGGTGGTACCGATCTGGCCGGCGGCCTGGTGCAGGTCTTCTTCGCTCTGCAGGGCATGGCCTGGCAGGTACTCGCGGGGTTCGAAGGCGGCCAGGGCAGGGGCCTGGACGATGCGCCGGGTAAGGCGGATGGCGTCGGCAGCCACACGCAGGTCCTCGGAGGCGCTGAGGTAGTTGGGGTCGATCAGCGGCGCGGCGCTCATGTCCGCCGAGCGGATATCGATCCGCCCCCGGCTGGCCGGGCGCAGGTTGCATACCGACGCGGTGAAGGCCGGGAACCGGTGCAGCGGCTCGCCGAAGCGCTCCAGCGACAAGGGCTGGACGTGATACTGAAGATTGGCGGTCTCTTGCTCTGGGCTCGAACGGGCGAAGGCGCCCAACTGACTCGGCGCCATGGCCAGTGGTCCACTGCGGTCGTATGCATAGCGCAGGCCCATGCCCAGCTTGCCCCACAGGCTGTTGGCCATCTGGTTGAGGGTGCGCGTGTTCTGGATCTGGTAGATCAACCGCAGCTGCAGATGGTCCTGCAGGTTGCCACCGACGCCAGGCATGTCGTGGCGCACCGCGATGCCCAATCCTTCGAGCAATTTGCGTGGGCCGATCCCCGAGCGCTGCAGGATACCGGGTGAACCGACCGAACCTGCGCAGAGAATAATCTCGCGGCGTGCCGCGAACTCATGCCATGCACCTTGCCACAGTGCCCTTACAGCCCGGGCGCGTGTGTTACCGAGCACAACCTGGTCGACCTGCACGCCGGTCAGCACAGTCAGGTTTGCTCGCTTGAGGATGGGCCTGAGAAACGCCTTGGCCGAGTTCCAGCGCACACCATTGCGCTGGTTGACCTGAAAGTATCCACAGCCGGCGTTGTCGCCCGTATTGAAGTCGTCGATCCTGGCGATGCCGCTTTGTTCGGCCGCGTCGCGAAAGGCATCGAGGATCGGCCAGCTGTAGCGCTGCTGCTCGACCCGCCATTCACCGTCGGCGCCATGGCTGTCGCTAGCACCGGCATGGTGGCTCTCGCTGGCCTTGAACAGAGGCAGCACATCCTTCCATGCCCAGCCCTCGTTGCCTTGCTCGGCCCAAAGGTCGTAGTCGGCAGCCTGGCCGCGCATGTAGATCATGCCGTTGATGGACGAACAGCCACCCAGCACCTTGCCCCGCGGATAGCCCAGGGAACGCCCGTTCAGCCCAGGCTGGGCCTCGGTCTTCATGCACCAGTCGGTGCGTGGATTGCCGATGCAGTAAAGGTAACCGACGGGGATATGAATCCAGGGATAGTTGTCACGCCCGCCCGCCTCGAGCAGCAACACCCGGCAGGATGGATCGGCGGACAAGCGATTGGCCAGCAGGCAACCGGCGGGACCGGCACCCACGACCACATAGTCGTAGACAGGATCGGCTGATGGCATGTGCAACCTCGCGCCTGATTATTATTCTTGTCCCGATCCATCTTATTGATTAATTTCGCGGAGGAAACACGAGATTTCGCGCAGCCGTTGTGCGTTTTAGCACAGCGACTATCCGATTGTGGGGGCGGGCTTGCCCCGCATGGCTTCAACAGCCAGCACATCCAAGGACGCCCATGTTCGACTGGAACGATCTGCGGTTTTTCCTCGAGTTGCAGCGCAGCGGCCGCCTGCTCAGCGCCGCCAAGCGCCTCAACACTACCCACAGCACCGTCGCCCGACATATCGAGAACATCGAAAAGCACCTGGGTACCGCGCTGTTCGTCCAGCACGCCCAGGGCTACGAACTCACGCCGTCCGGCCAGGCGCTGCTCAAGCACGCCGAAGCCATGGAGAACGTCGCCTTGCTGGCGCAGGAGGAAATCACCCAGGCCATCACACCACTGGGCAAGATCCGCCTGGGGGTGACCGAAGGCATCGGCATCATGTTCTTCACCCCGCGCATGAAAGCGTTGTTCCAGCGCTACCCGGGGCTTGAAGTGGAACTGGTGGCGGTGCCGCGGTTCGTGAGTATCCTCAACCGCGAAGCCGAGATCAGCATTCACCTGGAACGGCCCAACGCCGACCTGCTGATCACCCGCAAGCTCACCGACTACCGTCTGGCCCTGTACGCCAGCCAGGACTACCTGAATCAGGCGCCGTCGCTCAACACCCGCGAAGATCTGGCCCGGCACAACTGGATCGGCTACGTCGACGACCTGCTGTTCAGTCAGGAACTGCTGTTCCTCAACAGCTTCTGCCGCGCGCCCAACGTGGTGTTCAGAAGCACCAGCGTGATCGCCCAGCAGCACGCCGCCCAGGCCGGGCTGGGTATCGCCGTGCTGCCCAACTACATGGCCCGACACGATCCGAAGCTGGTACGCGTACTGCCCAGCGAGACAATCCAGCGCAGCTACTGGATCTGTACCCGCCGCGAGCTGCACAAGTCGGTGCGCCTGCGGGTGGTGTGGGATTACCTGCTGGCGCTGTGCGCCGCCCAGCAGGAAGAATTGCTAGCCGAGTAGTGCCTTGCCGGCGAGCAGCACGGCGGCGCCGCAGCCCACCATGGCGAACAGCTGCTGCAGGCGCGGACCGGCCAGCTTGCTCGCCAATGGCCGCGCCAGCAGCAAACCCAGCACCGCCCCTGCGGCGAACGGTGCGCCGACCCACCAATGCATCACGCCCGCCACGCTGGCGCTGACCACACTGCCGGTGGAAACCAGGGCGATCACCGCCAGCGAAGTGGCGACGATGCTTTTCATGTTCAGGTTGGTGTAGCGGTTCAAGGCCGGAATGATCACGAAGCCGCCACCGACGCCCAGCAGGCCAGACAGCAACCCCGACAACATTCCGGTAAACGCCAGCGCGCGGGCGCAGGGGAGAGTCCAGCGCAAGCGCCCCTGCAACGGGTTGAGCACGCAAGGCATGATCTCCCGTTCGCCGCAAGGTGACTCGCCGCGCAGCTCCCGTGCTGCCTTGCGCCAGACTCGCAAACAGGCGTACACCAACACCCCGGCGAAAACCAAGGCCAAAGGTAGGTTGGGCACACGGTGAGCGAGCATCAGGCCCAACGGCGCGCAGGCAATCCCGATCAGCGCGATGAACAGGGCCGCCCGGTAGCGCACCAGCCCCTGGCGCAGGCCGAGCACTGCACCGACTGCCGCCGCCAACCCCACGGCCAGCAGGCCGATCGGGGCCGCCTCGACCATGCTCAGCCCCAGGCCAAACACCAGCAGCGGTACCGCGAGGATACCGCCACCGGCGCCGGTCAACGCCAACACCGCGCCAATGATCGCGCCAAGCCCGGCGCCCAGCAGTTGTTGCTCGATCACTGTTGCGCCTCGACCACCAAGGGTTGCGGCCGGGCCAGCCACTCGCGGCCCTTGAGCATGGCTTTCCAGTACAGCGGCGGCAGGATCTGCGCCTTGAGCAGCCAAGCCAGGCGGGTTGGCCTGCGGCCATCGAGCAGCCAACGCGGGAAGCTCGGTGCCAGCTTGCCGCCGTAGGTGAACTCGGCCAGGACGATCTTGCCACGCTCCACTGTCAGCGGGCAGGAGCCGTAGCCATCGTATTGCGCGAGGGTCGCGAGCCGGCCAAGCGCCACCAGCACATTGTTGGCCACCACCGGCGCTTGCTTGCGGGCGGCAGCGGCGGTCTTGGCATTGGTGGTGTTGGCCACGTCGCCCAGAGCATGGATATTGCCAAACTGGCGATGGCGCAAGGTATGCGGATCGACATCCACCCAACCCGCCGCGTCAGCCAGTGGGCTCTGGCGGATGAAATCAGGCGCCACCTGAGGTGGAACCACATGCAGCATGTCGAAGGCTTCGACGCGGGTCTCGGTACTGCCGTCGGGGAGGGTGCGCACGAACGTGGCACGCTTGTTCGCGCCATCCACCGCCGTCAGGCGATGCTGATAGTTCAGGTCGACGCCGTACTTGTCGATGTAGCTCATCAGCGCCGGCACATAGTCCGGCACACCGAACAGCACCGCGCCGGCATTGAAGAAGCTGGCCCTCACGTTGCCCAGGTGGCCGCTGCGCAGCCAGTGGTCACACGACAGGTACAGCGCCTTCTGCGGCGCCCCGGCGCACTTGATCGGCATCGGCGGCTGGGTGAAGAGGGCGCGCCCCTGCTTGAGGTCCTGCACCAGTTGCCAGGTATAGGGTGCCAGGTCATAGCGGTAGTTGGAGGTGACACCGTTGCGCCCAAGGGTCTCACTCAAGCCTTCGATGGCATTCCAATCGAGCTTCAAACCCGGGCAGACCACCAGCTGTTCATAGCTGACAGCGCGACCACCCTCGAGCAGCACCAGTTGGCCCTGGGGGTCGAAGCCGTCCACCCGCGCCTTGATCCAGCGCACATCGCGGGGCAGGGTGGCGGCCATGGTGTGGGCGGTACTCGACGCCTTGAACACACCGGCACCGACCATGGTCCAGCCTGGCTGGTAGTAGTGCACATCGGCGGGGTCGATCAGGGCAATATCCAGCGACGGATCACGGGCGATCAGGCTGGAGGCGGTGGCGATACCGGCGGCACCAGCGCCAACGATCACCACCTTGTGGTGGTCGGCACGGGAGGAATCGGCAGGGGACAGGGCAGGCATGGCGGTGTTCCTTGGAAATCTCGTTATGGGTACGGCGTGGCTTACAGCTTGTTCAGCGGGATCTTCAGGTAGCTCACACCGTTTTCTTCAGGTTCGGGGAATTGCCCACTGCGCATGTTGATCTGCACCGAGGGCAAGATCAGCACGGGCATGTCGAGGGTCTTGTCACGGGCTTCGCGCATCTGTACGAAACTGTCTTCGCTGACCCCTTGATGAATATGGATGTTGTCGGCGCGTTGCTCGGCCACGGTGGTGACGAAGCACAGCTCACGGCCACCAGGCAGGTAGTCGTGGCACATGAACAGCCGGGTCTGGTCCGGGAAGGCGAGCAGGCGACGGATCGACTTGTACAGGGTTCTTGCGCTAGCGCCCGGGAAGTCGCAACGGGCGGTGCCATAGTCAGGAGTGAACAAGGTGTCGCCGACGAACACGGCGGTCTCACCCGCATCCTCGATCATATAGCTCATGCACGCTGGGGTATGCCCAGGGGTGTGCAGGGCACGGGCATGCAGATTGCCAATGCGGAATCCTTCTTCATCTTCGAACAGAACGTCGAACTGGCTGCCGTCGCGAGCAAAGCCCGGCTCGGCGTTGAACAGGGTGCCGAAGACTTTCTGTACCTGAGTGATCTGCGCACCGATCGCGATGCTGCCGCCCAGCCGGGCCTTGAGGTAGGCCGCCGCAGACAGATGGTCGGCGTGCACATGGGTATCCAGGATCCATTGCACCTTGGCATCCAGCTCCTCGACGCGTGCGATCAGCTTGTCCGCCGAATCGGTGCAGGTACGCCCGGACTTGGGGTCGTAATCCAGCACGCTGTCGATCAGCGCGCATTGCCGCGTCTCGTCATCCATGACCAGGTAGCTGATGGTCCAGGTCGCCTTGTCGAAGAACTCTTCGACGTGAAGGTTGTTGCCGATGATCATTGCACTCTCCAGTTGTCCCAAGCCTCCTTGAAGGCATAGGCAGTTGAAGGTGCTTTATCAAGATGCATGCCAGCCTTTCAGATAGACGCCTTCCCCCTGCAGGAACGGTCTCGTGCCGCGAAGGGCGCGCAGCAGCCGTCATTCCAGCAACCCAAAGGTGACAGTTCCTGGCAGTCGACTGTCAGCCGATGGCAGTGATTGGCAGTCCTTGCTACGCTCGCCAGGTCCTTCATCTGGTGCTGTCATGCTAGCCGCTTCCCATCCCGCGATCATCGCGCTGGTGTCCTACCTTGAACACGATGTGCTACCCAGCATCGTGCTGGACACCGACTACAACATACTCGCCGCCAACGCCGCCTACCGTCGCCAGTTCGGCAACGAGGAACACGCGCCAATCGGCGATAAGTGTCATCGGGTTTCCCATCACTACGCCGTTCCCTGTGACCAGGCGGGTGAGCACTGCCCGCTGCGAAAATCGCTGGACAGCAAGGTGCCCGAGCGCGTCCTGCACATCCATCACACACCACGCGGGCCGGAACATGTGGATGTCGAACTGCGTCCGATCCTCGACGACGAGGGCAGGGTGGTGGCGTTCGTCGAGCGGCTGACCAGCGTCACCCTGGCATCGGCACAACCTCAACAACAAGGTTTGGTTGGCCGGGCTCCGTCCTTCAAGAGCGCCGTTTCCAGTCTGCAACGTGCCGCCCCCGCGCAGATCCCGGTCTTACTCCAGGGTGAATCCGGGACAGGCAAGGAGCTGTTCGCCCGGGCATTACACCTTGGCAGCCCCCGAGCCAATGGCCCTTTGGTTGTGGTGGACTGCACCGGGCTGACCGAGTCGCTGTTCGAAAGTGAACTGTTCGGCTATGAGAAGGGTGCCTTCACCGGCGCGACTCAGCGCAAGATCGGCCTGGCAGAAGCGGCTCACGGTGGAACCTTGTTCCTCGACGAAATCGGTGAGGTGCCGCTGGCCATGCAGGTGAAGTTGCTACGTCTGATCGAGTCCGGAAGCTTCCGTCCGGTCGGCAGTACTCGCACGGTCCATTCAGACTTCCGTCTGGTCTCCGCTACGCACAAGCCATTGAAAGAGATGGCCGCCGAAGGGACGTTCCGGGAAGACCTGTATTACCGCATCAGCGGATTCCCGATTCGCCTGCCGTCACTACGTGAGCGAGCCGAGGATTTGCCGTTGCTCTGTGAGAGCCTGTTGCAACGCATGGCCGGAAAACACGCGCCCAAGGTTAGCCCCGAGGCACTCGAGCGCCTCGTTCTTCATACCTTCCCAGGCAACATTCGCGAGCTCAGAAACATACTAGAGCGGGCGCGATTGTTTGCTGATGATGGACTTATTCGCCCGGAGCATCTCCCGGAGGAGATCCATTCGACTACAACGCAGTCTGTTAACCCGAGACGCGGAAGGAACAAGATGGCGGATCTGGCCCATGCCTTGGAAACCTTTAACGGTTCTCGAAGTGAGTTGGCTGAACATCTTGGGATGAGTGAGCGTACGTTGTACCGTCGACTGAAGGCCTTGGGGATTTCGTAGTTCCACGTGGAACATTCGTGAAGGCAAAAAAAAGCCAATCCCTGGGGATTGGCTTTCTGTTACTGCCCGCTTATCAGAAGTCCAGGTTCGACACCGACAGCGCGTTACTTTCGATGAAGTCGCGACGCGGCTCGACTGCATCACCCATCAAGGTGTTGAACAGTTGGTCGGCGGCGATGGCGTCCTCGATGGTTACCTTGAGCATGCGGCGCACAGTCGGGTCCATGGTGGTTTCCCACAGCTGGTCCGGGTTCATCTCACCCAGCCCTTTGTATCGCTGGATGGTGTGGCGCTTGGTGCTCTCGTTCATCAGCCAGTCGAGGGCTTCCTTGAACTCGGTGACCGCCTTGCGGCGCTCACCGCGCTGAACGTATGCACCTTCACCCAACAACGTACCGAGTTTTTCGCCGAGGGCGACGACGCTGCGGTAGTCATTGCTGCCGAAGAAATCACGGTTGAAAGTGACGTAGCTGGCCAAGCCGTGGGAGGTGGTTTCCACCACCGGCAGCCAGATATTACGTTCCTTGTCCTCGTGCAAGTCAGCCTTGTAGGCCAAACCAGAACGCTGGCTGTTGTCCAGGCGCTGCTGGAACGCCTTGAGCCAATCATCCATCTGCGCCTTGTCAGCCAATTGCTCGACGGTAACTTTTGGCAGGTAGATGAAGTTCTCGGTCAGCTCTTCCGGATACAGGCGCGACAGACGCTTCAGCGTTTTCATCACACCGCGGAACTCGTTGACCAGTGCCTGTAGCTGAACACCAGAGACCGCTGGCGCTGCTTCATCCAGGTGCAGGCTGGCATCTTCCAGGGCCGATTGGGTCATGTATTCTTCCATGGCCTCATCGTCCTTGATGTACTGCTCCTGCTTGCCTTTCTTCACCTTGTACAGCGGTGGCTGAGCGATGTAGATGTAGCCACGCTCGACCAGCTCCGGCAGTTGGCGGAAGAAGAAGGTCAGCAGCAGGGTACGGATGTGCGAACCGTCGACGTCAGCATCGGTCATGATGATGATGTTGTGATAGCGCAGCTTGTCGATGTTGTACTCTTCGCGCCCGATGCCACAGCCCAGTGCGGTGATCAGCGTGCCAACCTCCTGCGAGGAGATCATCTTGTCGAAGCGTGCCTTCTCGACGTTGAGGATCTTACCCTTCAGCGGCAGGATCGCCTGAGTGCGACGGTTGCGGCCTTGCTTGGCCGAACCACCCGCGGAGTCACCCTCCACCAGGTACAGTTCGGAAAGGGCAGGGTCTTTCTCCTGGCAGTCGGCCAGTTTGCCCGGCAGACCAGCGATATCCAAGGCACCTTTACGACGAGTCATCTCGCGTGCTTTACGCGCCGCTTCACGGGCACGTGCGGCATCGATCATTTTGCCGACCACGGCCTTGGCCTCGTTGGGGTTTTCCAACAGGAAGTCGGCGAAGTACTTGTTCATCTCCTGTTCCACGGCGGTCTTCACCTCCGAGGAAACCAGCTTGTCCTTGGTCTGCGAGCTGAACTTCGGATCCGGCACCTTGACCGAAATGATCGCGGTCAAGCCTTCGCGAGCGTCGTCACCGGTGGTGGCAACCTTGTTCTTTTTCGCCAGGCCTTCCTGCTCGATATAGCTGTTCAGGCTACGGGTAAGCGAGGAGCGGAAGCCGACCAGGTGGGTACCACCATCGCGCTGGGGAATGTTGTTGGTGAAGCACAGCAGGTTTTCGTTGAAGCTGTCGTTCCACTGCAGGGCAATTTCAACACCCACGCCATCTTCACGCTGGACGTTGAAGTGGAAGACCTGGGAGTTGACCGGCGTCTTGTTGGTATTCAGGTACTCAACGAAAGCACGCAGGCCACCCTCGTACTTGAAGAACTCTTCCTTGCCGCTGCGCTCATCCTTCAACAGGATACCGACGCCGGAGTTCAGGAACGACAGCTCGCGGATACGCTTGGCGAGGATGTCCCAGCTGAAGTGGATGTTCTTGAAAGTTTCAGCCGAAGGTTTGAAGTGAATGTGGGTACCGGTGGTTTCGCTGTCACCCACCACCGCCATAGGCGCTTGGGGCACGCCATGGACGTAGGTCTGTTCCCAGATCTTACCGCTACGACGAACGGTGAGCACCAGCTGCTCCGACAAAGCATTCACTACCGAGACACCTACACCGTGCAGACCGCCGGACACCTTGTAGGAGTTGTCATCGAACTTACCGCCGGCGTGCAGCACGGTCATGATGACCTCTGCTGCCGAAACGCCTTCTTCTTTATGCACATCGACCGGAATACCACGGCCGTTGTCACGAACGCTGATGGATTCGTCCGGATGAATGATGACGGTAATGTCATCGCAATGCCCGGCCAGGGCTTCGTCGATCGAGTTGTCGACCACCTCGAACACCATGTGGTGCAGGCCGCTGCCGTCATCGGTGTCGCCAATGTACATGCCGGGACGTTTGCGTACGGCATCCAGCCCTTTCAGCACTTTAATGCTGGAGGAGTCGTACGTTTGATTTTCGCTCATGCCTTCACTCCCGATGGTCGTGGGTCTGGGTGATACGGCCTTGTTCCACGTGGAACAAGGCAACTGGCGTTTCCGTCTGCCAGCCTTCCCTCAGAAATTCGTGGTCTACACAGGTGATGAACACCTGGCAGTTCAATTCTTCAAGCAAGCGGCACAGGGCGCGGCGGTGCTGCTCGTCCAGCTCGGACGGCAAGTCATCCACCAGATAAATACACTGACCGCGACGAACCTGGCTGACCAGGTGCCCCTGTGCAATGCGCAGGGCGCAGACCACCAACTTCTGCTGCCCACGCGAAAGAATGTCGGCCGCATTGTTCGCGCCCAATCGAAGGCGCAGATCAGCACGCTGTGGCCCGGCCTGGGTGTGGCCCATCTGCTGATCGCGAAGCAGGGAGGCGGCGAGAACTTCATTGAGTTCCCGGTCCTTGTCCCAGCCTCGGTAATAGCTCAGGGTCAGCCCGTCCAGTTCGACCAGTTCGCTCAGGGTCTGCTCGAAGACAGGCTTCAAGGCCTTGATATAGTTGCGACGGTATTCATCTATCTCCGCACTGGCGAGACATAACTCTCGATCCCAGGCGGCTTGCGAAACGGCGTCCAGTGTACCATGCCGCAGCCATGAGTTCCGCTGCCGCAGGGCCTTCTGCAGGCGCTGCCAGGTAGCCATGAAGCGGGGTTCCACGTGGAACACGCCCCAATCGAGGAACTGCCGGCGCACTTTTGGCGCACCTTCGAGCAGCCGGAAACTGTCTGGGTTGATCAACTGCAACGGCAGCATCTCTGCCAGTTGCGCGGCGCTGCGCGCGTTCTGTCCATCGATGCGAATGGTGAAGTCCCCCTGGCGCTCCCGCGACACACCAAGGTTGCTCATACCGCCCTCGGCCAATTCAACCTGGCCGAACACCGTGCAGGTCGGCTGGTCGTACTGGATCACCGGGTTCAGCCGGGTGCTGCGGAATGAGCGCGCAAGACCGAGCAGATGCACAGCTTCGAGCACGCTGGTCTTGCCGCTGCCGTTGGCGCCGTAAAGGATGTTGATGCGAGGGGAGGGTGAGAGGGTCACCGGGTGCAGGTTGCGCACCGCGGTGACCGAGAGACGTCGAAGGGACATGTCGCCTGCTACGGGTTACAGACGCATCGGCATGACAACGTAGGACGAGTCGTCATTGCCGGCTTCCTGCAACAGGGCGCTGCTGTTGGAGTCCGACAGAATCAGGCGAACTTGCTCTGTGGTCATCACACCCAGCACGTCCAGCAGGTAGCTGACGTTGAAACCGATCTCCAACGAGCTGCCGTTGTAGTCGACGCTGATCTCTTCTTCCGCTTCTTCCTGTTCCGGGTTGTTGGCCTGGATTTTCAGTTGGCCAGCGGCCAGTTGCAGGCGAATGCCGCGGTACTTCTCGTTGGACAGGATCGCGGTGCGGCTGAACGCTTCGCGCAGTGCCTGACGGTCGCCGATCACCAGCTTGTCGCCACCTTTAGGCAGAACGCGCTCGTAGTCCGGGAACTTGCCGTCCACCAGCTTGGAGGTGAAAGTGAATTCACCGGTGGTGGCACGAATGTGATGCTGGCCCAGAACGATGCTGACCATGCCTTCCGGGTCTGTCAGCAGGCGCGCCAGTTCCAGGATACCTTTGCGCGGCACGATGACCTGATGACGATCAGCTTGGTCGATCGGTGCCTGCATGGCGCACAGCGCCAGGCGATGGCCATCGGTGGCCACGGCACGCAAGGTGCCGGGGGATACTTCCAGTAGCATGCCGTTGAGGTAGTAGCGCACGTCCTGCTGGGCCATGGCGAAGCTGGTGCGCTCGATCAGGCGGCGCAGTTTGCTCTGCTCAAGCTGGCAGGTCAGCGAGCCTGGGCCTTCTTCCACGGTCGGGAAGTCATTGGCCGGCAAAGTGGAAAGGGTGAAACGGCTGCGACCGGCCTTGACCAGCAACTTCTGCTCGTCGACCTTGATGTCGATCAGCACATCACTGGGCAGGCTCTTGCAGATGTCCATCAGCTTGCGCGCCGGGACGGTGATCTCGCCCGGTTCAGCCGGTTCTTCCAGCTGTACGCGGCCAACCAGTTCGACTTCCAGGTCGGTACCGGTCAACGACAGCTGCTGGCCTTGCACGACCAGCAGGACGTTGGACAGAACCGGCAAGGTCTGGCGGCGCTCGACGACGCCTGCGACCAGTTGCAGGGGTTTCAACAGGGCTTCGCGTTGAATGGTGAAATGCATGGTCTAGTCCCTTGCCTTCAAATAGCTGCGCAGACGGTCATCAGGTCGTCAGCGTACGCAGCAGGTTCTTGTAGTCCTCGCGGATGTCCGCGTCGGATTCCTTCAATTCATTGATCTTGCGGCAAGCGTGCAACACGGTGGTGTGGTCACGACCGCCGAACATGTCGCCGATCTCCGGCAGACTGTGGTTGGTCAACTCTTTCGACAACGCCATCGCTACCTGCCTTGGCCGCGCCACCGAGCGCGAGCGACGCTTGGACAACAGATCGGAGATCTTGATCTTGTAGTACTCGGCCACCGTGCGCTGGATGTTATCCACACTGACCAGCTTGTCCTGCAGCGCCAACAAGTCCTTGAGCGACTCGCGGATCAGCTCGATGGTGATGTCGCGGCCCATGAAGTGCGAGTGGGCAATCACCCGTTTCAGGGCGCCTTCCAGTTCACGCACATTGGAGCGGATACGCTGGGCGATGAAGAAGGCGGCATCGTGCGGCAACTCGACCTTGGCTTGGTCGGCCTTCTTCATAAGGATGGCCACACGGGTTTCCAGCTCCGGTGGCTCGACGGCGACCGTCAGCCCCCAGCCGAAACGCGACTTCAGGCGCTCTTCCAGGCCTTCGATTTCCTTCGGGTAGCGGTCACTGGTGAGGATCACCTGCTGGCCACCTTCGAGCAGGGCGTTGAAGGTGTGGAAAAACTCTTCCTGCGAGCGCTCCTTGCGGGCGAAGAACTGAATGTCATCGATCAACAGCGCATCGACCGAGCGGTAGAAACGCTTGAACTCATTGATTGCGTTCAGTTGCAGCGCCTTGACCATGTCGGCCACGAAGCGCTCGGAATGCAGGTAGACCACCTTGGCATTCGGATTCTTTTTCAGCAGGTGGTTACCCACAGCGTGCATCAAGTGGGTCTTACCCAGGCCCACGCCCCCATAAAGGAAGAGCGGGTTGTAACCATGCTTGGGGTTGTCGGCGACCTGCCAGGCCGCGGCGCGGGCCAGCTGGTTGGATTTACCCTCGACGAAGGTCTCGAAGGTGAAGGTACGGTTCAGGTAGCTGGTGTGCTTCAAGGCACCTTCGACCTGCACCGTGCGCTGCTCGGTACGCCCGTTGGCCTTCGGGGCCGTGCTGGTGTCGCTCATGCTGTCGAAGCTGTCGCGGCTCGAGGGCTCTTCGACCTCGGCGGCCTGAGTTGGCTCGACCGCTGGCGTGTTCGCATGCTGAACCGCAGCCACCGAAGGCTGCACCTGCGTCTGCTGCGCAAGGGTTGCGGCAACGGCGGCGCTGACAGGTGCGTTGGGGGCAGCACGCGCTGCGGAACTGCGACGGCTGCCTATCAACAAGGAAAGCGCGGGAGCAATGCCGCTGCCCTGTTCACCCAGCAGTTCGAGCAGGCGGCCAAGGTACTTCTCGTTGACCCAATCAAGCACGAAGCGGTTGGGCGCATAGACGCGCAACTCGTCGCCTTCGGCTTCGACCTGTAGCGGACGGATCCAGGTGTTGAATTGCTGGGCAGGCAGTTCATCGCGCAGAAGCTCCACGCACTGCTGCCAAAGTTCCACTGACACGGATATCCCCTGAGTTGAAAGCCGGATGAGGCAAAACAAACCGCCATTGTACCGGGCAGGCGACCAGTTATCCACACGTGGTGGCGATCGCGATCACGGTAAAACCGCCAAAAACTGACGTTTACATAACGCAAGCAGTGTTGATAAGCCCTGTGGATAAGCGCACCTGTGGGCTATGCACAACTCAGGGTTGAGGTCTGTGGATAAACCCTCTGTGGATAAACAGCCATTCACTCCACAGGTTGTCCTCATGGCCCGCACAGTCAGAGCACCCTTTACCGACAAGGTTGTGGATCTCTGTACAGCTCGTAAAACGTGACCTTGAGTCACTTATCCACAGAAGGTTGCCCAGCTAAGATCTATAAGTTCTTCAAAAAAGCTTTTTATATGCCTCTTTGTTTTTTCTGTTTGCCTGCGTTTTGTCCACGCGGGCAAACGGCCATCGTTCGAGGGAGATTCGATCTACCCTGATTCGACCTTCCATAAGGAATGGCTGGTTGGAAATTGACCTATTGCCTTGCTTTCTCTAGAATCGCCGATCTCTTAAAAAGGGGGCCCTTCCGGCCCGTTGTCGACCAACCCAGGTAACACGCCATGAAACGTACTTTCCAACCAAGCACCATCAAGCGCGCCCGCACCCACGGTTTCCGTGCCCGTATGGCTACCAAGAACGGCCGTGCCGTTCTGTCGCGTCGCCGTGCCAAAGGCCGTAAGCGTCTGGCAATTTGATTTTTCGGCACAGGTGGTGAGTCAGGACTTCAGTCGGGAAAAGCGACTGCTTACACCCCGGCATTTCAAAGCGGTCTTCGACTCCCCAACCGGCAAGGTTCCAGGGAAAAACCTGCTTATCCTTGCCCGCGAGAACGGCCTCGATCATCCGCGCCTAGGCCTGGTGATCGGCAAGAAGAGCGTCAAGCTCGCCGTTCAACGCAATCGCCTGAAACGCCTGATGCGCGATTCGTTTCGCCTGAACCAGCAGCTGTTGGCTGGCCTGGACATCGTGATCGTCGCGCGCAAGGGGTTGGGCGAAGTGGAAAACCCAGAATTGCACCAACACTTTGGCAAGCTCTGGAAGCGACTGGTCCGCAGTCGGCCCTCTCCAGCGGTCGCCAATTCCGCAGGGGTAGACAGTCACGATGCGTAAACTGGCCCTCGTTCCGATCCAGTTTTACCGTTACGCCATCAGTCCACTGATGGCCAGTCACTGTCGTTTCTATCCCAGCTGTTCCTGTTACGCCTATGAAGCCATTGAAAACCATGGCCTCTTGCGTGGTGGGTGGCTGGCCGTTCGTCGCCTGGGGCGTTGTCATCCGTGGAACGACGGCGGTTTCGATCCCGTTCCACCAGCTCCTTCCTCCCGAACTTCTTCGATAGCCGAGTAATCATGGATATTAAACGCACGATCCTGATCGTCGCCCTGGCAATCGTGTCCTATGTCATGGTCCTCAAGTGGAACCAGGACTACGGCCAGGCTGCCCTGCCGACTCAGAATGCTGCTGCCAGCAATGCTGCCCCGGCCCTGCCGGACACCGTGCCGGCTGGCAACTCCGGTGCAAGCGCCGATGTGCCGAGCGCCAATGCTGAATCCAGCCCAGCCGAACTGGCGCCTGTGGCGCTCAGCAAGGACCTGATCCGGATCAAGACCGACGTCCTGGACCTGGCTATCGACCCGGTCGGTGGTGACATCGTCCAACTGACCCTGCCGAAGTATCCACGTCGCCAGGATCATCCGGATATTCCGTTCCAGCTGTTCGACAACGGTGGTGAACGTGTGTATCTGGCCCAGAGTGGCCTGACCGGCGCCAACGGTCCGGACGCCCGTTCCACTGGTCGCCCGCTATACGCCGCAGAGCAGAAGAGCTTCCAGTTGGCCGACGGCCAGGACCAACTGTCGGTCGATCTGAAGTTCAGCGAGAACGGCGTCAACTACATCAAGCGCTTCAGCTTCAAGCGCGGTGAGTATGACCTGACCGTCAGCTACCTGATCGACAACCAGAGCAGCCAGGCCTGGACCGGCAACATGTTTGCCCAGCTCAAGCGTGACGCCAGCTCCGACCCGTCGTCGAGCACCGCCACCGGTACCGCCACCTACCTGGGCGCGGCCCTGTGGACAGCTTCCGAGCCGTACAAGAAAGTGTCGATGAAAGACATCGACAAGGGTAGTTTGAAAGAAAATGTGACCGGCGGCTGGGTCGCCTGGCTGCAGCACTACTTCGTGACGGCCTGGATCCCGACCCACTCGGACAACAACGCCGTCCAGACCCGCAAGGACAGCCAGGGCAACTACATCATCGGCTATACCGGCCCGGCGCTTAACGTCCCTGCCGGCGGCAAGGTCGAAACCAGCGCCATGCTGTATGCCGGCCCGAAGATCCAGTCCAAGCTCAAGGAGTTGTCCCCAGGCCTGGAGCTGACTGTCGACTATGGCTTCCTGTGGTTCATCGCCCAGCCGATCTTCTGGCTGCTGCAACATATCCACAGCCTGCTGGGCAACTGGGGCTGGTCGATCATCGTCCTGACCATGTTGATCAAGGGCCTGTTCTTCCCGCTGTCGGCCGCCAGCTACCGCTCGATGGCGCGCATGCGTGCCGTGGCGCCAAAACTGGCCCAGCTCAAGGAACGCTTCGGTGACGATCGCCAGAAGATGTCCCAGGCGATGATGGAGCTGTACAAGAAAGAGAAGATCAATCCGCTGGGCGGCTGTCTGCCGATCCTGGTGCAAATGCCGGTGTTCCTGGCCCTGTACTGGGTGCTGCTGGAAAGTGTCGAGATGCGCCAGGCCCCGTGGATGCTGTGGATCACCGACCTGTCGATCAAGGATCCGTTCTTCATCCTGCCGATCATCATGGGTGCCACCATGTTCATCCAGCAGCGCCTGAACCCGACCCCGCCCGATCCTATGCAGGCGAAGGTAATGAAAATGATGCCGATCATCTTCACCTTCTTCTTCCTGTGGTTCCCGGCTGGTCTGGTGCTGTACTGGGTTGTGAACAACTGCCTGTCGATCGGACAGCAGTGGTACATCACTCGTCGTATCGAGGCTGCGACCAAGAACGCAGCCGCTTGACGGGCTGCTACGCTAGCCTGTGAACAAAAACGCCCCCCTGGGGCGTTTTTGCTATCTGTCGTATTCGTTGTAGAGGTTCGAGCATGAACACAGTGCGTGAAACCATTGCCGCCATCGCCACCGCCCAGGGCCGTGGCGGGGTAGGCATCGTCAGATTGTCCGGCCCGCTGGCCCACCAGGCCGGGCAAATCATCACCGGGCGCAATACGCTGACCCCGCGGCATGCCCATTACGGCCCGTTCCGCGATGACGATGGCCTGGTGCTGGATGAAGGGATCGCACTGTTCTTCCCAGGGCCGAACTCGTTCACCGGCGAAGATGTGCTGGAGCTGCAGGGCCACGGCGGCCCGGTAGTCATGGACATGCTGCTGCAACGTTGCCTGCAGCTCGGTTGCCGACTGGCACGTCCAGGCGAATTCAGCGAGCGAGCGTTCCTCAACGACAAGCTCGACCTGGCCCAGGCCGAGGCAATCGCCGACCTGATCGAAGCCAGCTCCACGCAGGCTGCGCGCAATGCCTTGCGTTCCCTGCAGGGGGCATTCTCCAAGCGTGTGCATGGCCTCACCGAAGCTCTGATCGCCCTGCGCATCTATGTCGAAGCCGCCATCGACTTCCCAGAGGAAGAGATCGACTTTCTTGCCGATGGCCATGTGCTGCGCATGCTCGATGAGGTGCGTGACACGTTATCCACAGTTCAGCGCGAAGCGGGGCAAGGCGCGTTGCTTCGCGATGGCATGACCGTGGTCATCGCAGGCCGGCCGAACGCCGGCAAGTCGAGCCTGCTCAACCAGTTGGCCGGGCGTGAAGCGGCAATTGTCACCGATATCGCCGGCACCACCCGGGATATCCTCCGCGAACATATCCACATCGACGGCATGCCGCTGCATGTGGTCGACACCGCAGGCTTGCGCGACACCGATGACCATGTGGAAAAGATCGGTGTGGAACGAGCGCTCAAGGCCATCGCCGAGGCCGACCGTGTGCTCCTGGTGGTCGATTCGACGGCACCGGAAGCCAGCGATCCGTTTGCCTTGTGGCCAGAGTTTCTCGATCAGCGCCCCGACGTGGCCAAGGTCACCCTCATTCGCAACAAGGCGGATCTCAGTGGTGAGGTCGTGGGCCTGGAGCAAAGCGACGATGGGCACGTCACCATCACCCTCAGCGCCCGGGACAACGACATGGGCCTGGACCTGCTGCGTGAGCATCTCAAGGCTTGCATGGGCTATGAACAAACCGCCGAAAGCAGCTTCAGCGCTCGTCGCCGGCACCTGGAGGCGCTACGCCAGGCCAGTGCCCACCTCGGGCATGGCCGTGCGCAGCTGACCCTCGCCGGTGCCGGTGAGCTGCTTGCAGAGGATCTGCGCCAGGCACAGCAAGTGCTGGGTGAAATTACCGGAGCATTCAGCTCGGATGACCTGCTGGGCCGGATTTTCTCCAGCTTCTGCATTGGCAAGTGATCCCATAGGGTTCGATTCGCAACAAAGCCGCTCTTTGGAGCGGCTTTTTTTTGCCCGCGATTCGTGTTGGTACCGGTCATTGCAAGCAGGCCAGCAACCAAGGACGACACACGCCGCGGAAAAAATTTCATCAACAGCGCCCCGCACGCCTGGATAAGCTCTGTGGAAAACTCGACCTCAGCTCCGTTGATAACCAGGCTTTTTTTCTGAGGACAAACCTGCCTGTGGGTAACAGCATGATTCATCCACAGGTTAAACAGCGGTATCCAGAGCCCCCAGGGCCACTTCGACACAGGGTTTTGATTCTCTGTACACATTGATATGTATGGGCTACAGAGACTTATGCACAGATAGGTTGGTGCCTAAACATAAACATAAAAACAAAGCTTTTTTAAATTTTTCCTCTTTGTTTTCTTTTACCTGCCACTCATCCACAGCCTGGTCAAATTTTGCTCAGAAGGTTTCTTTGAAGGGCGGGAAGTCCCTATACTTGTCCGCTTACCTTCTCTATTCGCAAAAACAGGCACGAGGTGCGTGGTGGATTTCCCTTCCCGTTTTGAAGTGATCGTCATCGGCGGCGGCCATGCCGGTACCGAGGCTGCGCTTGCGTCCGCACGCATGGGTGTGAAAACCCTGCTGCTGACCCATAACGTGGAAACCCTCGGTCACATGAGCTGCAACCCGGCCATCGGTGGCATTGGCAAGAGCCACCTGGTCAAGGAAATCGATGCGCTCGGCGGCGCGATGGCGCTGGCCACCGACAAGAGCGGCATCCAGTTCCGCGTTCTGAACAACCGCAAGGGCCCGGCGGTACGCGCCACCCGTGCACAGGCGGACCGCGCCATCTACAAGGCCGTGGTACGTGAAATCCTGGAAAACCAGCCCAACCTGTGGATATTCCAGCAGTCGTGCGATGACCTGATCGTCGAGCAGGACCAGGTCAAGGGCGTGGTCACGCAAATGGGCCTGCGGTTCTTCGCCGACTCCGTTGTACTGACCAGCGGGACTTTCCTCGGTGGACTTATCCACATCGGTTTGCAGAACTATTCCGGTGGCCGCGCGGGCGATCCGCCCGCCAATGCCCTGGCCAACCGCATGCGTGAATTGCCGCTGCGTGTCGGCCGGCTGAAAACCGGTACCCCGCCGCGCATCGATGGCCGTTCGGTGGACTTCTCGGTGATGACCGAGCAACCGGGCGATACACCGATCCCGGTAATGTCGTTCATGGGCAACGCCGACATGCATCCGCGCCAGGTGAGCTGCTGGATTACCCACACCAATGCCCGTACACACGAGATCATTGCCTCGAACCTCGACCGTTCGCCGATGTACTCGGGGGTAATCGAAGGTATCGGCCCGCGTTATTGCCCGTCGATCGAGGACAAGATCCATCGCTTCGCCGACAAGGAAAGCCACCAGGTGTTCATCGAGCCGGAAGGCCTGACCACCCATGAGCTGTACCCCAACGGTATTTCCACGTCGTTGCCGTTCGACGTGCAGCTCGAGATCGTCCGCTCGATCCGCGGCATGGAGAACGCCCACATCGTGCGCCCGGGCTATGCCATCGAGTACGACTACTTCGATCCACGCGACCTGAAGTACAGCCTCGAGACCAAGGTCATCGGTGGCCTGTTCTTCGCAGGCCAGATCAACGGCACCACCGGCTACGAAGAAGCCGGTGCCCAAGGCCTGTTGGCCGGGACCAACGCCGCGCTGCGCGCCCAGGGCCGTGAAAGCTGGTGCCCGCGTCGCGACGAGGCGTACATCGGCGTGCTGGTCGACGACCTGATCACCCTCGGCACCCAAGAGCCGTACCGCATGTTCACTTCGCGAGCTGAATACCGGCTGATCCTGCGCGAAGACAACGCCGACCTGCGCCTGACCGAGAAGGGCCGTGAACTCGGCTTGATCGACGATGAGCGCTGGGCGGCCTTCAGCGCCAAACGCGAAGGCATCGAGCGAGAAGAACAACGCCTGAAAAGTACCTGGGTGCGCCCGAACACGCCGCAAGGCCAGGCCATTGTGGATAAGTTCGGCACGCCATTGGCGCATGAGTACAGCCTGCTCAACCTGCTTGCCCGCCCTGAAATCGACTACGCTGGCCTGATCGAGGCAACCGGCGGCGAGAACATCGATCCACAGGTCGCCGAGCAGGTCGAGATCAGGACCAAGTACGCCGGCTACATCGACCGTCAGCAGGAAGAGATTGCCCGCCTGCGCGCCAGTGAGGACACGCGTCTACCTGTGGATATCGACTACACGACCATCTCCGGGCTGTCCAAGGAGATCCAGGGCAAGCTCGGCGACACCCGGCCAGAGACCCTGGGCCAGGCTTCGCGTATTCCCGGCGTCACCCCGGCGGCGATTTCCCTGTTGTTGATTCACTTGAAAAAACGCGGCGCAGGCCGCGAATTGGAGCAAAGCGCTTGAGTTCCCCGGTCACCCCGCAACATGCCGAAGAGTTGTCCACAGGTGCGCGTCAGCTTGGTGTCGAGCTGACCGCGCAGCAGCACGAACTGCTGCTGGGCTACCTGGCCCTGTTGATCAAATGGAACAAGGCCTACAACCTGACCGCCGTGCGCGACCCCGACGAGATGGTGTCGCGTCACTTGCTCGACAGCCTCAGCGTCATGCCGTTTATCCACAACGACACCCAGCGTTGGCTGGATGTCGGCAGCGGCGGCGGCATGCCGGGCATACCGCTGGCCATCCTGCATCCGCACAAGCAGGTGACGGTGCTCGACAGCAACGGCAAGAAGACGCGCTTCCTCACCCAGGTGAAGATGGAGCTGAAACTGGACAACCTCACGGTTATCCACAGCCGGGTGGAAGAGGTCCACCCCGAGCAGCCGTTCTGCGGGATCGTCTCCCGGGCCTTCAGCAGCATGGAGAATTTCACCAACTGGACCCGCCACCTGGGTGACAGCCGCACGCAATGGCTTGCAATGAAGGGGCTGCATCCTGCCGATGAACTGGTAGCATTGCCCGCAGACTTCACAGTGGAAAGCGAGCAGGCCCTGACCGTTCCAGGTTGCCAGGGCCAGCGCCATCTGCTGATACTGCGCCGCAAGGCATGACTGGGAACACGAGCAACAATGGCTAAGGTATTCGCAATCGCGAACCAGAAGGGTGGTGTGGGCAAGACCACCACCTGCATCAATCTCGCCGCATCGCTGGCCGCGACCAAGCGTCGCGTGCTGCTGATCGACCTCGATCCACAGGGCAACGCCACCATGGGCAGCGGTGTGGATAAGCACGAGCTCGAGCATTCGGTGTACGACCTGCTGATCGGGGAATGCGACCTGGCCCAGGCCATGCACTACTCCGAACACGGTGGTTACCAGCTGTTGCCGGCCAACCGCGACCTGACCGCCGCCGAAGTGGTGCTGCTGGAAATGCAGATGAAGGAGAGCCGTCTGCGCAACGCGTTGGCGCCGATCCGCGAGAACTACGACTACATCCTCATCGACTGCCCGCCGTCGCTGTCGATGCTGACGCTCAATGCGCTGGTCGCCTCCGATGGCGTGATCATCCCCATGCAGTGCGAGTACTACGCGCTGGAAGGGTTGAGCGACCTTGTGGATAACATCAAGCGCATCGCCGCCCGGTTGAACCCGGAGCTGAAGATCGAAGGCCTGCTGCGGACCATGTACGACCCGCGTCTGAGCCTGAACAACGATGTTTCGGCGCAGCTCAAGGAGCACTTTGGCGAGCAGCTGTACGACACGGTGATCCCGCGCAACATCCGCCTGGCGGAGGCGCCGAGCTTCGGCATGCCGGCACTGGCCTACGACAAGCAATCCCGTGGCGCGCTGGCGTATCTGGCGTTGGCCGGGGAACTGGTCCGTCGTCAGCGCCGTCCATCACGCATTGCACAAACAACTTAAGGAATCCGCATGGCCATCAAGAAACGCGGTCTCGGACGTGGGTTGGATGCACTGCTCAGTGGTCCTTCCGTCAGCGCGCTCGAAGCGCAGGCTGTCAAGATCGACCAGAAGGAACTGCAACACCTGCCGGTCGAGCTGATCCAGCGCGGCAAGTACCAGCCGCGTCGCGACATGGATCCCGAGGCGCTGGAAGAACTGGCGCACTCGATCCGCACCCATGGCGTCATGCAGCCGATCGTGGTTCGCCCGATCGGTGACAACCGCTACGAGATCATCGCTGGTGAGCGCCGCTGGCGCGCCACCCAGCAGGCTGGCCTGGATACCGTGCCGGCCATGGTCCGCGAGGTACCCGACGAAGCCGCCATCGCCATGGCGCTGATCGAGAACATCCAGCGCGAGGACCTCAACCCGCTGGAAGAGGCGCTCGCCCTGCAGCGTTTGCAGCAGGAATTCGAACTGACGCAGCAGCAGGTGGCCGATGCCGTCGGCAAGTCGCGGGTCACCGTGGCCAACCTGTTGCGTCTGATCTCGTTGCCCGAGGCGATCAAGACCATGCTCGCCCATGGCGACCTGGAGATGGGCCACGCCCGCGCCTTGCTCGGCCTCGAGGAAAATCGGCAGGAAGAAGGGGCGCGTCATGTTGTCGCACGCGGCCTCACCGTGCGCCAGACCGAGGCACTGGTGCGTCAGTGGCTCAGTGGCAAACCTGAGCCGGTCGAGGCGAGCAAACCTGATCCGGATATCACGCGTCTTGAACAGCGTCTGGCAGAGCGCCTGGGCTCGGCGGTACAAATTCGCCATGGCAACAAGGGCAAAGGCCAGTTGGTTATTCGCTATAACTCCCTTGACGAGTTGCAAGGCGTGCTTGCTCACATCCGCTGAAACAATTCCTGTTGTAGCGCGCAGTCGGAAATCACTACCCAAGAGTTGAATAGGGGTTAATCCACCCCTATACTCTGCGCGCATTTTGTCGGCACAAATTATGCCAAGTCATTGTTGACGAGGCGGTCGACATTCGAGGAGCAGTTGTGATGGAAATCCGCACGCCAAACCGCCTGCCTTTCCATCGCTGGGCGGTTTTTCCGGTACTGCTGGCTCAATTTGTCGTACTGCTGCTGGCAACGCTGGTGTTGTGGCAGTGGAAAGGGGTAGTCAGTGGATATTCAGGCCTTTGCGGAGGTTTGATTGCCTGGCTGCCCAATGTGTATTTCGCCTGGAAGGCTTTTCGCTTCAGCGGAGCCCGGGCGGCGCAGGCCATCGTCAAGTCGTTTTACGCGGGCGAGGCAGGCAAGATGATTTTGACGGCAGTGCTGTTTGCACTGACCTTCGCAGGAGTGAAGCCATTGGCGCCGTTGGCAGTATTCGGCGTCTTCGTGCTGACCCTTTTGGTCAGCTGGTTCGCGCCCCTGCTGATGAATAAAAGACTTTCGAGACCTTAGGGCGTTTGAGGCAACCATGGCAGCAGAAACCGCTTCGGGCTATATCCAGCACCACTTGCAGAACCTGACCTACGGTCAACTACCAGACGGCAGCTGGGGCTTGGCCCATTCGGCTGCAGAAGCCAAGGCAATGGGCTTCTGGGCGTTCCACCTGGACACCCTGGGTTGGTCCGTTGCGCTGGGTCTGATCTTCCTGTTCATCTTCCGCATGGCGGCTAAAAAGGCCACTTCCGGCCAGCCTGGCGCCCTGCAGAACTTCGTCGAAGTGCTGGTGGACTTCGTCCACGGCAGCGTGAAGGATTCCTTCCACGGCCGCAGCCCGGTGATCGCCCCGCTGGCGCTGACCATCTTCGTCTGGGTATTCCTGATGAACGCCATCGACCTGGTACCGGTCGACTGGATTCCTCAGCTGGCCATCCTGATCTCCGGTGATCCGCACATTCCGTTCCGCGCGGTGTCGACCACCGACCCGAACGCCACCCTGGGCATGGCCCTGAGCGTGTTCGCGCTGATCATCTTCTACAGCATCAAGGTCAAGGGCATCGGCGGCTTCATCGGCGAGCTCACCCTGCACCCGTTCGGTAGCAAGAACATCTTCGTGCAGATCCTGCTGATCCCGGTGAACTTCCTGCTCGAGTTCGTCACCCTGATCGCCAAGCCGATTTCGTTGGCACTGCGTCTGTTCGGCAACATGTACGCCGGCGAGCTGGTGTTCATCCTGATCGCGGTGATGTTCGGCGCCGGCATCCTCTGGCTCAGCGGCCTGGGTGTGGTGCTGCAGTGGGCGTGGGCTGTGTTCCACATCCTGATCATCACCCTGCAAGCTTTCATCTTCATGATGCTGACCATCGTCTACCTGTCGATGGCTCACGAAGATAACCATTAAGACCGCCTGGCGTGTCTGATAGCCTTCCCCGCCCGTCTGGGGGGAGGGCTTAAAAAGTCCGCAAGGGCATGCTGTATCAAACGATTTGTTTTACCGCTTCAAACTAAAAACCTAACCAATACGACGTAAAAGTCGGGAGGAAAGATGGAAACTGTAGTTGGTCTGACCGCTATCGCTGTTGCTCTGCTGATCGGCCTGGGTGCTCTGGGTACCGCCATTGGTTTCGGCCTGCTGGGCGGCAAGTTCCTGGAAGGCGCTGCTCGCCAGCCAGAAATGGTTCCAATGCTGCAGGTCAAGATGTTCATCGTTGCCGGTCTGCTCGACGCCGTCACCATGATCGGTGTTGGTATCGCTCTGTTCTTCACCTTCGCAAACCCCTTCGTTGGTCAGATCGCCGGCTAATCACTCGTTTCCAACGAGTGAAAGGCTGTGATGAACAAAGACCGAGCGAGGTGTTGGCGTGAACATTAATGCAACCCTGATTGGCCAATCCGTTGCTTTCCTGATTTTTGTGCTCTTCTGCATGAAGTACGTATGGCCTCCGGTCATCACTGCTCTGCAAGAGCGCCAGAAGAAGATTGCTGACGGCCTGGACGCTGCCAATCGCGCTGCTCGCGACCTGGAGCTGGCCCAAGAGAAAGTGGGTCAGCAACTGCGTGAAGCGAAGGCACAGGCAGCCGAAATCATTGAGCAAAGCAAGAAACGCGCTGCTCAGCTTGTCGAGGAAGCCCGTGAACAGGCCCGCGTCGAAGCTGACCGTGTGAAGGCTCAGGCTCAAGCCGAGATCGAACAGGAACTGAACAGCGTCAAAGACGCCCTGCGTGCCCAAGTGGGTGCCCTGGCTGTTGGCGGTGCTGAAAAGATCCTTGGCGCCACAATCGATCAAAACGCGCATGCGGAGCTGGTTAACAAACTGGCCGCTGAAATTTAAGCGAGGGCGATCATGGCAGAACTGACCACGTTGGCCCGACCTTACGCTAAGGCTGCCTTCGAGCATGCCCAGGCCCATCAGCAACTGGCCAATTGGTCAGCCATGCTCGGCCTGGCTGCTGCGGTGTCGCAAGACGACACCATGCAGCGCCTGCTCAAGGCCCCGCAACTGACTAGCGCAGAAAAGGCCGCCGCATTCATTGAAGTGTGCGGTGACAAGTTTGACGCCAAGGCACAGAATTTCATTCATGTTGCCGCGGAAAACGAACGTCTCCTGCTTCTGCCGGAGATTTCGACTCTGTTCGACCTGTACAAGGCCGAGCAAGAGAAATCCGTGGACGTGGAAGTCACCAGTGCTTTTGCGTTGAACCAAGAACAGCAAGACAAACTCGCCAAGGTTCTCAGTGCACGGTTAGGCCAGGAAGTGCGCCTGCACGCGTCGGAGGATGCCAGCCTGATCGGCGGCGTCGTCATCCGCGCTGGCGACCTGGTAATCGACGGTTCGGTTCGCGGGAAAATCGCGAAACTGGCCGAAGCCTTGAAATCTTGAGTTTGAAGGGGCAGCAGAGCAATGCAGCAACTCAATCCTTCCGAAATTAGTGAAATCATCAAGGGCCGCATCGACAACCTCGATGTCGGCTCCCAAGCCCGTAACGAAGGTACCGTCGTTTCGGTTTCCGACGGCATCGTGCGGATCCACGGTCTGGCCGACGTCATGTACGGCGAAATGATCGAGTTCCCTGGCAGCGTATTTGGCATGGCCCTGAACCTGGAGCAAGACTCCGTAGGTGCAGTGATCCTGGGTGCCTATGACACCCTCGCCGAAGGCATGAGCGCCAAGTGCACCGGCCGCATCCTGGAAGTTCCGGTTGGTAAGGAACTGCTGGGTCGCGTCGTCGACGCACTGGGTAACCCGATCGACGGCAAAGGTCCTCTGGGCAACACCCAGACCGACGCGGTCGAGAAAGTAGCTCCAGGCGTGATCTGGCGTAAGTCGGTAGACCAGCCTGTACAGACTGGCTACAAGTCCGTCGACGCCATGATCCCTGTTGGCCGTGGCCAGCGTGAGCTGATCATCGGTGACCGTCAGATCGGCAAGACCGCCATGGCCATCGACGCCATCATCAACCAGAAAGACTCCGGTATTTTCTGCGTTTATGTTGCAGTCGGCCAGAAGCGTTCCACCGTTGCCAACATCGTTCGCAAGCTGGAAGAAGCCGGCGCCCTGGCCAACACCATCGTGGTCGTTGCCAGTGCTTCGGAATCCGCCGCACTGCAGTTCCTGGCGCCTTATGCCGGCTGCACCATGGGCGAGTTCTTCCGTGACCGCGGTGAAGACGCCCTGATCGTTTACGATGACCTGTCCAAGCAGGCCGTTGCCTACCGTCAGATCTCCCTGCTGCTGCGCCGTCCACCAGGACGTGAAGCGTACCCAGGCGACGTGTTCTATCTCCACTCCCGTCTGCTGGAGCGTGCATCGCGCGTTTCCGAAGAGTACGTCGAGAAGTTCACCAACGGTGCCGTAACTGGCAAGACTGGCTCGCTGACCGCTCTGCCGATCATCGAAACCCAGGCTGGCGACGTTTCCGCGTTCGTTCCGACCAACGTGATCTCGATCACCGACGGTCAGATCTTCCTGGAATCGGCCATGTTCAACGCAGGCATCCGTCCTGCCGTTAACGCCGGTGTGTCGGTATCCCGTGTTGGTGGTGCCGCCCAGACCAAGATCATCAAGAAGCTGTCCGGTGGTATCCGTACCGCCCTGGCCCAGTACCGTGAACTGGCGGCCTTCGCCCAGTTCGCTTCGGACCTGGACGAGGCTACCCGCAAGCAGCTGGAGCATGGTCAGCGCGTTACCGAGCTGATGAAGCAGAAGCAGTACGCGCCAATGTCGATCGCCGACATGGCCCTGTCGCTGTACGCCGCTGAGCGTGGTTTCCTGACCGACGTAGAAGTCTCCAAGGTTGGCAGCTTCGAGCAAGCTCTGATTGCCTACTTCAACCGTGATCACGCCGAACTGATGGCCAAGATCAACGTGAAGGGTGACTTCAACGACGAAATCGACGCTGGCATGAAAGCCGGTATCGAGAAGTTCAAGGCCACCCAGACCTGGTAAGCCGCAGCGGGGGCTCCGGCCCCCGCTTGCTAACCTGATAGGTGATACATGGCAGGCGCAAAAGAGATTCGCAGTAAGATTGCGAGCATCAAAAGCACGCAAAAAATTACCAGCGCCATGGAGAAAGTGGCGGTCAGCAAGATGCGCAAGGCACAAATGCGCATGGCTGCTAGCCGTCCTTACGCGGAGCGTATCCGCCAGGTGATCGGTCATCTGGCCAACGCCAACCCGGAATACCGCCACCCGTTCATGATCGAGCGCCCTGTAAAGCGCGCTGGTTATATCGTGGTGAGCAGTGACCGTGGTCTGTGCGGTGGCTTGAACACCAACCTGTTCAAGGCCCTGGTCAAGGACATGAGCGAAAACCGCGAACAGGGCGTTGAAATCGACCTGTGCGTGATCGGCAGCAAGGGTGCGACTTTCTTCCGCATCTTTGGCGGCAACGTCGTAGCCGCGATCAGCCACCTGGGCGAAGAGCCATCGATCAACGATTTGATCGGCTCCGTCAAAGTGATGCTGGACGCCTACCTCGACGGCCGTATCGATCGCCTCTCGGTGGTTTCGAACAAGTTCATCAACACCATGACCCAAAAACCGACGGTCGAGCAGTTGGTACCGTTGGTGGCAACCCCGGATCAGGAACTCAAGCACCACTGGGACTACCTGTACGAACCCGACGCAAAAGAGCTGCTGGACGGCTTGATGGTGCGTTACGTGGAGTCGCAGGTGTACCAGGCGGTGGTCGAGAACAACGCTGCTGAACAAGCGGCCCGGATGATCGCCATGAAGAACGCCACAGACAACGCCGGTGATTTGATCAAAGAGCTTCAGTTGATCTACAACAAGGCGCGTCAGGCTGCGATCACCCAGGAGATCTCGGAAATCGTCGGCGGCGCTGCCGCGGTTTAACGGTTCAAAAATTCAGAGGATCCAGCTATGAGTAGCGGACGTATCGTGCAAATCATCGGCGCCGTCATCGACGTGGAATTCCCACGTGATGCCGTGCCGAGTGTTTACAACGCGCTGAAAGTACAAGGCGCGGAAACCACCCTGGAAGTTCAGCAGCAGCTGGGCGACGGCGTGGTTCGTACCATTGCGATGGGCTCGACCGAAGGTCTGAAGCGCGGTCTGGATGTCGTCGACACCAAGGCTGCCATCTCGGTACCTGTCGGCAAGGCAACCCTGGGCCGTATCATGGACGTCCTGGGCAACCCGATCGACGAAGCCGGCCCGATCGGCGAAGAAGAGCGTCGCGGTATCCACCAGCCAGCGCCTTCGTTCGCTGACCAGGCAGGCGGCAACGACCTGCTGGAAACCGGCATCAAGGTTATCGACCTGGTCTGCCCGTTCGCCAAGGGTGGTAAGGTTGGTCTGTTCGGTGGTGCCGGCGTCGGCAAGACCGTGAACATGATGGAACTGATCCGTAACATCGCCATGGAACACAGCGGTTACTCCGTGTTCGCTGGTGTGGGTGAGCGTACTCGTGAGGGTAACGACTTCTACCACGAGATGAAGGACTCCAACGTTCTCGACAAGGTAGCGCTGGTCTACGGTCAGATGAACGAGCCACCAGGAAACCGTCTGCGCGTAGCGCTGACCGGCCTGACCATGGCTGAGAAGTTCCGTGACGAAGGTAACGACGTTCTGCTGTTCGTCGACAACATCTATCGTTACACCCTGGCCGGTACCGAAGTATCCGCACTGCTGGGCCGTATGCCTTCGGCAGTAGGTTACCAGCCGACCCTCGCCGAAGAGATGGGCGTTCTGCAAGAGCGTATCACTTCGACCAAGGAAGGTTCGATCACCTCCGTCCAGGCCGTATACGTACCTGCGGACGACCTGACCGACCCGTCGCCAGCGACCACCTTCGCCCACTTGGACGCCACCGTCGTTCTGTCCCGTGACATCGCTTCCCTGGGTATCTACCCAGCGGTCGACCCACTGGACTCGACTTCGCGCCAGCTGGACCCGAACGTGATCGGCACCGAGCACTACGACACCGCTCGTGGCGTTCAGTATGTTCTGCAGCGCTACAAAGAGCTGAAGGACATCATCGCGATCCTGGGTATGGACGAACTGTCCGAAGCCGACAAGCAACTGGTTGCCCGCGCTCGTAAGATCCAGCGCTTCCTGTCGCAGCCGTTCTTCGTGGCCGAAGTCTTCACCGGCTCGCCAGGCAAGTACGTTTCGCTCAAGGACACCATCGCTGGCTTCAGCGGCATCCTCAAAGGTGACTACGACCACCTGCCAGAACAAGCGTTCTACATGGTCGGCAGCATCGACGAAGCGATCGAGAAAGCCAAGAAACTGTAATCCCGGCGCCCCGCAAGGGGCGCTAATCAGGTTGAGGCAAGCAGATGGCTATGACAGTCCATTGCGATATCGTCAGCGCGGAAGGAGAGATCTTCTCCGGCCTGGTCGAGATGGTAGTAGCGCACGGCAACCTGGGCGATCTGGGTATCGCTCCAGGCCACGCGCCGCTGATCACCAATCTCAAGCCTGGTCCGATCACGCTGACCAAGCAAGGTGGCGATCGTGAGGTGTTCTACATCTCCGGTGGCTTCCTCGAAGTGCAGCCGAACATGGTCAAGGTTCTTGCCGACACCGTGCAGCGCGCTGCCGACCTGGACGAAGCTCAGGCTCAGGAAGCCCTCAAGGCTGCTGAGAACGCGCTGAACGCGAAAAGCTCGGACTTCGACTACGGTGCTGCTGCCGCACGTCTGGCCGAAGCTGCAGCTCAGCTGCGTACTGTCCAGCAATTGCGCAAGGGCAAGTAACCTGGCCTTGGCCGGTCACTTCCAATGCGATTGAGTTAAAGGGTAGCCTCGGCTACCCTTTTTCTTTTCTGAATTTCCCCTTTGGTCACGTCCCTGACCGCCCAGGATTGGTAGCCAGTCAATGTCCCTCGATATCGTCATTCTCGCCGCAGGCCAAGGCACCCGCATGCGCTCCGCGCTGCCCAAGGTACTGCACCCGGTCGCCGGCAACTCCATGCTCGGCCACGTTATCCACAGCGCACGCCAGTTGCAGCCCAAGGGTATTCACGTGGTTATCGGCCATGGCGCGGAGTTGGTGCGCGGACGCCTTGCAGCGGACGATCTGAATTTCGTCCTGCAGGACAAGCAATTGGGCACCGGCCATGCGGTGGCCCAGGCGCTGCCGGCGATCACTGCCGACACCGTGCTGGTGCTCTACGGCGATGTGCCGCTGATCGAGGTGGAAACCTTGCAGCGCCTGCTGGCCACAGTCAGCGAGCAACAGCTCGGGCTGCTCACGGTGACCTTGCAGGACCCGACCGGCTATGGCCGCATCGTGCGTGACGCCGCAGGCAAAGTAACCGCGATCGTCGAGCACAAGGATGCCAGCGAAGCGCAGATGGCGATCAAGGAAGGCAACACCGGTATCCTCGCCATGCCGGCCGCACGCTTGGCCGACTGGATGGGACGCCTGTCCAACAACAATGCCCAGGGCGAGTACTACCTCACCGACGTGATTGCCATGGCCGTGGACGATGGCTTGGTGGTCGCCACCGAGCAGCCCCACGACCCGATGGAAGTGCAAGGCGCCAACGACCGCCGCCAGCTTTCGGAACTCGAGCGTCACTACCAGCTGCGCGAAGGCCGTCGCCTGATGGCCCAGGGCGTCACCCTGCGCGATCCGGCGCGCTTCGATGTGCGCGGTGAGGTGACCGTCGGCCGGGATGTACTGATCGACATCAACGTCATTCTCGAAGGCAAGGTAGTCATCGAGGACGATGTGCAGATCGGCCCGAACTGCGTGATCAAGGACAGCACACTGCGCAAAGGCGTGATCATCAAGGCCAACAGTCATATCGAAGGCGCGGTGATGGGCGAGGGCAGCGATGCCGGCCCGTTCGCCCGCTTGCGCCCAGGCAGCGTGCTGGAGGCCAAGGCACATGTGGGTAACTTCGTCGAGCTGAAGAATGCGCACCTGGGCGAGGGCGCCAAGGCCGGCCACCTGACCTACCTGGGCGACGCCGAGATCGGCGCCCGCACCAACATCGGCGCTGGCACCATCACCTGCAACTATGACGGTGCCAACAAGTTCCGCACGGTGATGGGTGAGGACGTGTTCATCGGCTCCAACAATTCGCTGGTGGCCCCTGTGGAAATCCAGGCCGGGGCCACTACCGCAGCGGGCTCGACCATCACCCAGACGGTTGAAGCCGGACAGTTGGGCGTGGCACGTGCACGCCAGCGCAATATCGAAGGCTGGAAGCGGCCGGAGAAAATCAAGCAGAGCTGAGTTATCCACAGCGCGTTTTGCACAGGCCGACTTATGTGAATAAGTCGGCCTTTTTATTTTCCGGTTCCTGCCGACTTGACGAATCGTTTGACTTAGGTTTTGATTGCACCACTTATCTTTCGAATCGAAACTTAACCGAAATGTCGAAACGAAATACTCCCCAACGTCGTCACAACATCCTGGCCTTGCTCAACGAGCAGGGCGAGGTCAGTGTCGACGCCTTGGCCAAGCGTTTCGAAACCTCCGAAGTGACCATCCGCAAGGATCTGCACGCCCTGGAGGCCAACGGCCTGCTGCTGCGCCGCTATGGCGGCGCGGTGACGATGCCCCAGGAGCTGCTGGGCGACACGGTCCAGCCAGTGTCCCTCTACAAGCAGGCCATCGCCCGTGCGGCGGTGGAACGCATCCGTGAGCATGCGCGCATCATCATCGACAGCGGCAGTACCACGGCGGCGATGATCCCGCAGCTCGGGCGCCAGCCAGGCCTGGTGGTGATGACCAACTCGCTCAATGTGGCCCGGGCTATCAGCGAACAAGAGCATGAACCTGTGCTGCTGATGACCGGTGGTACCTGGGACCCGCACTCGGAGTCCTTCCAGGGCCAGGTGGCCGAGCAGGTACTACGCTCATACGACTTCGACCAGCTGTTCATCGGTGCCGACGGCATCGACCTGGAACGTGGCACAACCACCTTCAACGAACTGCTGGGATTGAGCCGGGTCATGGCCGAAGTGGCCCGCGAGGTCATCGTCATGGTCGAGTCGGATAAGGTCGGTCGCAAGATCCCCAACCTCGAGCTGCCCTGGGGCAGCGTGAACACCCTGATTACTGATGATCGCCTGCCCACCGAGGCACGCGACCGGATTCAAGCCCGCGGCATCACCCTTATCTGCGCCGCTATCAGCTAGGAGCAACATCTTATGTGTGGAATCGTCGGTGCCGTTGCTGAGCGCAATATCACAGCCATCCTCATCGAAGGCCTCAAGCGTCTTGAGTACCGTGGTTACGACAGCGCCGGCCTGGCCGTCCTGACCCAGCAAGGCGCGCTCGAGCGTCGCCGCCGCATCGGCAAGGTCAGCGAACTGGAAGGCGCGGTTGCCGCCGACCCGCTGGCCGGCCAGCTGGGCATCGCCCATACCCGTTGGGCCACACATGGCGCGCCGACCGAGCACAATGCCCACCCGCACTTCTCTGGCCATGAAGTGGCGGTGGTGCACAACGGCATCATCGAAAATCACGAGGAACTGCGTGAAGAGCTCAAGGGCCTGGGCTACACCTTTGTCTCGCAGACCGACACCGAGGTGATCGTGCACCTCATCCACCACCTGCTCAAGACTATCCCCGACCTCACCGATGCGCTCAAGGCAGCGGTAAAACGCCTGCATGGCGCCTATGGCCTGGCTGTGATCAGCGCCAGCCAGCCCGACCGTCTGGTGGCTGCCCGCAGCGGTAGCCCCCTGGTGATCGGCCTTGGCCTCGGTGAAAACTTCCTGGCCTCGGATCAACTGGCCCTGCGCCAGGTCACCGACCGCTTCATGTACCTTGAAGAGGGCGATATCGCCGAGATTCGCCGCAATCAGGTGCAAATCTGGGACCTGGCCGGTCAGCCGGTCCAGCGTGAGACGGTGCAGTACCACGAAGGCGCGGAAGCCGCCGAGAAGGGCAACTATCGCCATTTCATGCTCAAGGAGATTCACGAGCAGCCCGGCGTGGTGCAGCGCACGCTGGAAGGTCGCCTGGGCAATGACCATGTGATGGTGCAGGCCTTCGGTCCACAGGCCGCCGAGCTGTTCGGCAAAGTGCGCAATGTGCAGATCGTCGCCTGCGGTACCAGCTACCACGCCGGCATGGTCGCCCGTTACTGGCTCGAAAGCCTGGCCGGCATCCCTTGCCAGGTGGAAGTTGCCAGTGAGTTCCGCTATCGCAAGGTGGTGGTGCAGCCGGACACGCTGTTTGTCTCCATCTCGCAATCCGGCGAGACCGCCGACACTTTGGCTGCCTTGCGCTATGCCAAGGAGCTGGGTTTCCTCGGTAGCCTGGCCATCTGCAACAAGGGCATCAGCTCGCTGGTGCGTGAATCCGACCTGACCCTGCTGACCCTGGCCGGGCCGGAGATCGGCGTTGCCTCGACCAAGGCCTTCACCACCCAGCTGGTCTCGCTGATGCTGCTGACCCTGGCCCTCGGCCAGGTGCGCGGTACCCTCGAGGCCGGTGTCGAAGCCGAGTTGGTGGACGAGCTGCGCCGCCTGCCGGCGCGCCTGAGCGAAGCGCTGGCGATGGATGGCGTGGTCGAGAAGATCGCCGAGCTGTTCGCCGACAAGCACCACACCCTGTTCCTTGGCCGCGGTGCCCAGTACCCGGTGGCCATGGAAGGTGCGCTCAAGCTCAAGGAAATCTCCTATATCCACGCCGAAGCCTATCCGGCTGGTGAGCTCAAGCATGGTCCTCTGGCGTTGGTGGACAACGATATGCCCGTGGTGACCGTGGCTCCTAACAACGAGCTGCTGGAAAAGCTCAAGTCGAACCTGCAGGAAGTCCGCGCCCGTGGTGGCGAGCTGGTGGTGTTCGCCGACGAGAATGCTGGCATGAGCAATGGCGAAGGCACCCACGTGATCAACGTGCCGCACATCAACGATGCGCTGGCGCCGATCCTCTACACCATCCCGCTGCAACTGCTGTCCTACTACGTCGCCGTGCTCAAGGGCACCGACGTCGACCAGCCGCGCAACCTGGCCAAATCGGTGACGGTGGAGTAACGCTACTGCTGTTGCAAAGGGAGGGCGCCGCACAGGCGCCCTCCCTTTATGCTGTCTTCCTTCCTCTCAAAGTCTCCCCGGCAACCTGTTCGAGCAGGTAAAAACGCATATTAGATATGCAGTGCTGGCGCATCGCGTAATCGAGAAACGTCATATCCTTCTGCTGCTCGATGAAGCCGTGCCTTGCGGCCTAGCGATGCAGTAACACACTGGTCGACCCAGGATGGGCGATCCGACAACAAGAACAAGAGAAGTCATCGACATGGATGTGAGATGTGATCAGCTCAAGACGCTGACGGGCACGCTGTGCCTGGCATTTGCCAGCGGCCTGCCGCTGTCGGCTGCGGCGGCCTATCAGGATACTGGCCGCCTGGGCGACCCTGCCAGCTGGCGCTCGGTCGAATACCTGCAGGACTGGGGCCTGGAGCGCATGCAGGCGAGCCAGGCCTATGCCGCCGGGTTCACCGGTGCCGGGGTCAGCATCGGCGCCCTGGACTCGGGATTCGATCCCACCCATCCCGAAGCCAGCCCCGGGCGTTTCCACGCGGTCACCGCCACCGGCCAGTACCTGGACGGTACCCCGTTCAGTGTGTCCGGGGGGCTCAATGGCGCCAACGACAGCCATGGTACCCATGTCACCGGCACCATGGGCGCGGCCCGTGATGGCGTGGGCATGCATGGCGTGGCCTTCAATGCCCAGGTATACGTGGGCAACACCAACAAGAATGACAAGTTCCTGTTCGGCACCGATCCCGATCCGCGGTATTTCAAGGCGGTCTACGACGCCCTGGTGGATGCCGGGGCTCGGGCCATCAACAACAGCTGGGGCAGCCAGCCCAAGGATGTCAGCTACCAGACCCTCGGCGACCTGCGCGCGGCCTACGCCCAGCATTTCCAGCAGGCCACCTGGCTCGATGCCGCTGGCGATGTGGCGCGTCGGGGTGTGATCAATGTGTTCAGCGCCGGCAACAGCGGCTATGCCAATGCCAGCGTGCGCTCGGCGCTGCCGTACTTCCAGCCGGAACTGGAAGGCCACTGGCTGGCGGTATCGGGCCTGGACAAGAACAACCAGCAGAAATACAACCAGTGCGGCATCGCCAAGTACTGGTGCCTGGCGACTCCGGGGGCGGCAATCAGCAGTACCGTGCCCGGTGGCGGCTATGCCACCTACAACGGTACTTCGATGGCCGCGCCCCATGCTACCGGGGCTTTGGCTGTGGTCATGGAGCGTTATCCCTATCTGAACAACCAGCAGGCCCTGCAAGTGCTGCTGACCACTTCGCGCCAGCTCGATGGCTCGCCGACCCAGGCGCCCAGCGAGCGGGTGGGCTGGGGCGTCCCGGATCTGGGGCGGGCCTTGCACGGCCCAGGGCAGTTGTTGGGGGAGTTCAACGTCAACCTGGAGCGTGGGCAGGGCGATAGCTGGAGCAACGGCATCTCCGACCAGGCGCTAGTGCAGCGTCAGGCCGAGGACGTCGCGGAACGTCAGGCCTGGCAGCAGACCCTCAAGGATCGCGGCTGGGAGCATGGCCTGGCAGCGGGCGCCAGCCAGCAGGACCGCAGTGACTATGCCCTGGGCATGGCCCGTGACGCAGCGGCTGCGCAGCGGGTTTACCAAGGCAGCCTGGTCAAGTCCGGGGCCGGCTGGTTGGTGCTCACGGGTGACAGCAGCTACCGCGGCCCGACCCGCGTCGATGGCGGGTTGCTGGCGGTTAACGGCAGCCTGCAATCAGCGGTGACGGTCAATGCTGGGGGTACAGTGGGCGGCAATGGCCGGGTCGCTGCCCTGATTGCCAACGCTGGGGGTGTGGTGGCCCCGGGTAACTCCATCGGTACCTTGAATGTCGCCGGCAACCTGGCCTTGCAGCCGGGTTCGACCTATCAGGTGGAGCTATCGCCCACGGCCAGTGATCGACTCGTGGTGGATGGCCAGGCCAGCGTCGCTGGCGCCAATCTCAGCCTGGTGCCCCAGGCTCGGCCGAACCTGCTGGCCGGTGGCCCGGTCACCAGCCTGGTAGGGCGCCAGTTCGACATCCTGCAGGCAGCAGGCGGCGTCGATGGGCGCTTCGCCCAGGTCCAGCCCGGCTACCTGTTCCTTGGGACCGTGCTCGACTATTCGGCCAACGGCGTGCAGTTGGATGTGACGCGCAGCGCCGCAACGTTCGACAGCGTCGCGGCCACGCCCAACCAGCTCGCCAGCGGCGCCGCCGTGGAGCGCCTGGGGCCGGGCCATCCGGTGTATGAAAGCCTGCTGCTCTCGACCTCGGCGAACCAGGCCCGGGACGGCCTGCGCCAGCTCGCCGGAGAGATCTACCCGGCGCTGGACTCGATGCTGCTCAGCCAGGGCTCGGTGTTGCGTGATGCCTTGGGCGAGCGTGTGCAAGGCGCCGCACTGCCTGCCAATGCGCCTGGGACGACGGCGCGCGAGACAGGCTCGACCCAGCTCTGGCTCAAAGGCCTGGGCAGTTGGGGGCGCATCGAGGGCGTGCAGGGCAGCGAGTCCTATACCAGCTCCCTGGGCGGCATGCTGCTGGGCCTGGACCGGGACTTCGACGAGCAGACCCGCGCCGGGCTGGCCGCCGGCTACAGCGACAGCTCCCTGGGCATGGGCGGCAGCCACTCCCGGGCCACGGTCGACAGCTACCACTTGGGCGCCTATGTCCGCCACGACGTCGACCAGTTGCGCTTGAGCCTGGGCGGTAGCTACAGCTGGCACCGCGCCGAAGTTCGTCGCGACCTGGCCTATGCCGAGGTGTCCGGCCGCCAGCGCGCGCGGATCGATGCCCGCAGCCAGCAGCTGTTTGCCGAGGCGGCCTATCGCCTGGCGTTGCCGGCGGTGCAACTGGAGCCGTTCGCCAACCTGACCTACCAGCACCTGGACCGTGATGGCTTCCATGAGAAAGGCGATGCCGCAGCGTTGCAGGCGGGCGACGAGCAGCGTGATGCCTGGTTAAGCACCTTGGGCCTGCGTGGGCGCCAGCAATGGCAAGTGGGCCCGCAGCAGGACCTGCAGCTGGCGGCGAGCCTGGGCTGGCAGCACCGGCTGAGTGGAACCCAGGACCGCGAGCACCTGGCCTTTGCCGGCAGTGACCTGCCGTTCCGGGTGGAGACGTCGCCGGCCTTGCGCGATGCCGCGCTGGTCGGGCTCCAGGCACGGGTGGGACTGACCCGCGACCTGGACCTGAGCCTGGACTACCAGGGGCGCCTGGCCAGTCGTGAACAACAGCATGGCGCGGGGCTCAACCTGCAATGGCGTTTCTGAGGCGTCGTGGCGCCAGTTGTTGCAATACGGAGTTCGACCAACGCGGTATTCAATCCATACAACTAAGGAAGGTCGTAGTGAAGCGAGTCAGACAGGATGACAGCGCACTTGGGCAGGGCTGGGCCCTGGCACCACTGGGGCGGGTATTGGTGGGCTGGGCGGCATTGATGGGCACGGCCCAGGCCGCGCCCTATGTGGAGAGTGGCCGGCTGGGCGACGCCAGCAGCTGGCGCAGCAGCGAATTCAAGGCCGACTGGGGGCTGGGGGCGATCCATGCCGACAGCGCCTATGCCGCCGGCTACAGCGGCAAGGGGGTGAAGCTGGGAATCTTCGACCAGCCGGTGTATGCCCCGCACCCCGAGTTCGCCGGCAAGGACAAGATCGTGACCCTGGTCACCAGCGGCATCCGCCAGTACACCGACCCCTACATCCCGGTAAAGGCCGGTGATGCCTTCCGCTACGACGGCAGCCCGTCGGTAGGTTCGGATGGCAAGCTCGGCTCCCATGGCACCCACGTCGGCGGGATCGCCGCCGGCAACCGTGATGGCGTGGAGATGCATGGCGTGGCTTTCAATGCGCAGATCATCAGCGCCGACAACGGCGACCCCGGCCCCGAGGATGGCATTGTCCTGGGCAACGATGGCGCGGTGTACAAGGCCGGCTGGGACAGCCTGGTGGCCAGCGGCGCGCGGATCATCAACAACAGCTGGGGCATCGGCATCACCGATCGCTTCGCCAAGGGCGGGCGTAATCCGGACTTCCCGCATTTCACGGTGGATGATGCCCGGGCGCAGTTCGCGCAGATCCAGCCGCTTCTGGGCACCTTGCCTGGCGGCGCCTATGACGGCGCCATCGCCGCCGCCCGTAGCGGGGTGCTGACCATCTTCGCCGCCGGCAACGACTACAACCTGAACAATCCCGATGCGATTGCCGGGTTGGGCTATTTCGTACCGGAGATCGCTCCCAACTGGATGACCGTGGCGGCGTTGCAGCAGAACCCCGACACCAGCAGCGCCAACCCATACGTGATCAGCACGTTCTCTTCGCGCTGCGGCTATACCGCAAGCTTCTGCGTATCGGCCCCCGGCACCCGGATCTACAGCGCGGTGATTGGCGGTACCAGCCTGGAGGACCTGACCCAGGGTTACGCCAACAAGAACGGTACCTCCATGGCCGCGCCCCATGCTGCTGGCGCAGCGGCGGTACTGATGGAGCGTTTCCCCTATATGAGCGGCGCGCAGATCGCCAGCGTGCTGCGCACCACCGCAACCGACATGGGCGCGCCCGGTATCGATTCCTTGTATGGCTGGGGCATGATCAACCTGGACAAGGGGATCCGCGGCCCCGGCATGCTGGTTACCGAGCAGGACATTCCCGAGGAGTTGCGTATCGCTGGCGGCTACGGCCCAACCCAGTTCGTCGCTGACTTGCCGGGTGTCGGCGCCCTGGTGGATGCCGGCAGGCCTACTGAAAGGCGCTGCACCGACCTGAGTTGCGTGCTGGACCTGTGGAGCAACGACATCTCCGGGCATGGCGGCCTGACCAAGCAGGGCATCGGCACCCTGGTGCTCAGCGGTAACAACACCTACGCCGGGCCGACGCTGGTCAACCAGGGACGGCTGGCGGTCAATGGTTCGCTGCAGTCGACCGTGACGGTCAACGACGGCGGCGTGCTGGGCGGCAATGGCAGGATCGGTGCGCTGGTGGTCAACCGCGGCGGCGTGGTGGCGCCCGGTAACTCCATCGGCACCTTGCGCGTGGCTTCCGACGTGACCTTCCAGCCGGGCTCGACCTATGCGGTGGAGGTGGACAGCACCGGCAGCGACCGCCTGGCCAGCGATGGCCAGATAGCTGTGGGTGGCGCGAACCTGGCCCTGGACCTGCAGAACCCTGGCGTTTCGCTGCAGTCCCAGCAGGCCACCAGCCTGGTGGGGCGGCAGTTCGACATCCTCGATGCCGCAGGCGGCGTGCAAGGCAGTTTCGCCCAGGTGCAGTCCAACGCGTTGTTCCTCGGTGGGGGCTTGGCGTATACCGGCACTGGGGTGCGGCTGGCGGTAGAGCGTAATGCCACGTCGTTCGCCAGTGTCGGCCTGACCGCCAACCAGCGTTCGGTGGCCGCGGCGGCCGATCGGCTCGGCGCGGGCAACCCGGTCTACGAGAGCCTGCTGTTGTCGGGCGATGCCGGCAGTGCCCAGCAGGCGTTCGATCAACTGTCCGGGGAAATCCACCCGGCGGTGGGTAACCTGTTGCTCAACGACAGCCGCCAGTTGCGCGACGCCGTGGGCGAGCGTACCCGGCTACAGGGTGTGGAAGGCCAGGACAACGGCCTGTGGGTCAAGGCCCTGGGCGCCTGGGGCAAGGCCGACGGTGATTCCGGACATGCGCGCTATAGCAGTTCGATTGGCGGCATGCTGCTGGGGATCGACGGGCAGATGAGCGAGGACACCCGTGTCGGCGTCTTCACCGGCTACAGCGACAGCTCGCTGAGCATGGGCGATGGCCGTCATTCCTCGGCCAGCGTCGACAGCTACCACCTGGGTGCCTATGCCGGCAAGGAACTGGAGCAGCTGCGCCTGAGCGTGGGCGCCAGCCACAGCTGGCACCGTATCGAGACCAAGCGCGAACTGCAGTACAACGAGGTCAGCGATCGCCAGAAGAGCAAGCGTGATGCCCAGAGCACCCAGGTGTTCGGCGAGGCGGCCTGGAAGGTCGAACTGCCGAGCGTGGCGCTGGAGCCGTTCGCCAATCTGGCCTACGTGCATATCGCCAGCGACAGCTTCAGGGAGCATGGCGGCGCTGCCGCGCTGAAGGGTGGGCAGGATAACCGCGATGCCTGGCTCTCGACCTTGGGCATGCGGGCCGGCAAGCAATTGCAGTTGCCCAGCGGCCAGGCGGTTGAGCTTGCCGCCACTCTGGGCTGGCAGCACAACCTGAGTTCTACCGGGGCCGACCAGCACCTGGCGTTCGCGGGCCAGGGCGATACCTACAAGGTTCAGGCGCTGTCACTGGATCGTGATGCGGCAGTGGTCGGTGCACGGGTAGGGATTGCCCTGAGTCGCCAGGCCCGGGTCAACCTGGACTACAACGGACTGCTGGGTAGTCGCGACAAGAGCCACGGGGTCGGCCTGACCCTGGATTGGGCGTTCTGACGCCCCGTTTACCCTGGGAGAGACTGCAGAGCGCGAAACGCGACAGGTTAAATGCTCTGTTCAACGCTGCTCAGCCCCTGCGACGTTAATGTGCAGGGGCTTTTTATTGAATAGAATCCTTGTGACCTGAAGCAAAAAGCGCTGCGTCATGGCCTTTACAATTGGACCAAACAGCTCGATTAACCTGATAACACTGGATTCAGTTTTTCTAAGTGGTCTTTTTTGCTTTGATGTCTTATCGCCACTCGCGATAAAATACAAGGCGTTCTGGACAAAACCCAGCAGTTAACTACCCCTCATTTGAATGGTTATCCATCACCCTCATCAACTGGGTGTTATCAATACCACTTATAAAACGACCCTCCATTCGATAAATTTATCGTTGTGGTGCCCCCTGCCGAACGAAGTAGTAGCGCTGCTACCGCACGCAAGTTTTTGTTCAACTAACTGATCTGTTGAGTTTTTATTTATTTTTAGTAGGTGGCGATGTGATGGCCTTTTCCAGAACGCTCTCCCTTATGCACATTCAGTTGGCCACAGGCTGATGTCGTTATTTGATAGTCGGTCAGTGCGCCGTAGCAAAACGGTAAACATCTGTTTGTACGGTCTACCTGGCGACTGCCCCCGGCTTCGATGCTGGACAATGTAAACAGTGCCTGCTTAGGATTTTGCAGCTGATCGATTCAGCCGTTGTTGCCTATTGTCGAGTGGCCGTACAAGAGACGTACGCCGTTGCCCTGCTCAAGGAGAGAGACTGATGGTTTCCCAGGAAACGTCTACCCTGGCTGCCGCCGCCCTGAAGAAACTGGCCATGAACAAAGCGTGCAGGGAGGCGTTCAGTGAGGACGCCTTGTTCTTCAAGTTGTTCGAGCCTGCCGCGCAACGCTATTTTCTTGCGGCGAACCGGGAAGCCCTGCTGCCCAAATTGCAACTGCTCAACGGCAAGGGCTATGCGCTGAGCGTCGAGTACGTGGGCGAGGAGAATGCCGACCCGGCGGTGGTACAGCGTTTCGTCGATGAATACCTTGCTTCGATCCAGCCATTCGCCGAAGCGGGGCTCAGGCCCCAACTGAGCTTCGACCTCAGTGCCGTTGGCCTGGCGGTCTCCCAGGAGATGGCCTACAAGAATGCCTCCACCATCATTGCCGCTGCGGCGGAACATGATCTGCCGGTCATGATCAGCATGGAACACGCCTCGGCGGTGGATAGCATCCTCGAGGTATACGGCGAATTGGCGCCTGCCCACGCAAACGTTGGCGTGACCCTCCAAGCCTACTTGCACCGCACCCTCGACGACTTGCCGAAGGTCCTTGGTTACGGGCGCAAGGTCAGGTTGGTCAAGGGCGTGTACAACGAACCATTGGAAGTGGCACTGCCACGCGGCGACGCGCTGGATGAACGCTACCTGAACTTGTTGCGCAAAGTGCTGGACGCGGGCGTATCCGTCAGCTGCGCCACCCAGGATCCGGCGCTGATTCCGCGGATTCTGGCTGAGCCACGGCATGCCGCGAACTTGGAACTGGAGATGCTGCATGGTGTGCAACCGGCAGTGTTGCGCCGGGCCAGGGAGGCCGGAGTGCCTTGCCGTATCTATGCGGTGTACGGCGGTAGTTGGTACCTGCACTTCTTGCACCGTTTGGCGGAGTCGCCAATCGAGATCCTGGGGGCGCTGGCCGATTTCAGCGACCCTTCTCGCGTTGTATTTGGCGCCGATTACTAGACCGCCCTGCGGTTCCTATATCCGTTGACCTGCCTAAGTTTCAGCTGACGTTGGTTTCCCCTTCGTTGCTTCGCGCTTGAACGGCAATGTTTTGACAATAAACGTGAAAGTTTCACACGGTGTTCCGTGTGAACTAAAAGGCATGCCTTTCACATGACAATATCAGGGAGTAGACATGTTCATTGACCTCAGAAGCGATACTGTAACAAAGCCCACGGAGGGTATGCGCAAGGCAATCTACGAGGCCGAGGTCGGTGATGATTGCTTTGGGGAGGACCCCAGTGTCAGCGCGCTGGAAAGGTATTGTGCGGACTACTTCCAGAAGGAAGCCGCGCTGTTTACCACCGGTGGCACGTTGAGCAATCAATTGGCGATCAAGGCCATGACGCGGCCGGGCGACGAGATCTTCCTGGATGCGTCCTATCACATTAACTTCTATGAATCCGCTTCGACTTCGGCCTTCTCCGGGGTGAACTTTTCCCTGACCCAGCATGACGATGGCTTGTTCGATGTAGCGGACCTGGAGCGACTCCATGCCTCCAAATGCCGTTGGAGCCAGAACTATGCGACGCCTCGTGTCGTTGTGGTGGAAAACACCCTGGGTTGCAAAGGCGGCGGCATCTTTCCGCTCGAGCAGATGAACCAGGTGTTTGCCTATGCCCAGCGTATCGGCGCGTACCGCTACCTGGATGGCGCGCGCATCCTGCATGCGTCAATTGCTACCGGTATCGATGTGACGTCGTACACCGACAATGCCGACCTCTTGTCCATGTGCCTTTCCAAGGGCCTCGGTGCTCCGGTCGGTTCGATCATGATGGGGTCGCGCGAGCTTATCCAGCAGGCCAAGAAGTACCGCAAGTGGTTCGGCGGCGACCAACACCAGAGTGGAATGATGGCCGCGGCGGGTCTGTACGCCATGCGCAACAATATCGAGCGCCTGGCCGAGGACCACGAGCACGCGGCACTGTTGCATGCCCAGTTCACCGACGTGGACGAAGCGCGCTCGGGCTACAAAGGGACCAACATGGTCACCCTCGACATTTCGCGCCTTGGGGTTACGCCGATGCGCTTTGCCGAGCTGCTCAAGGAGCGTGGCGTGGGGGCGCTCCCCTACAACGACAAGGAAATCCGCCTCGTCCCCCACATCAATATCGACCGTGCCCAGATCATCAAGGCTGCAGAGCTGATCAAAGCACAGGTAGGTGAACTCGCCCATGCCAAGGAGGCCGTGAAATGATCTACAAGAAGAACGTGGTGCTGGTGGTGGATGCCTATTCCATCGGTAGCCTGATTGCCCCGGCATTCATTTCACGCGGCTACGAGTGCATTCATGTGCGTTCGACAGACAACGTCAATGCGTTCTACGAGTCGTGGTTCCGGGAAACGGACTTCATCGCCGATCTGCATTACCAGTCCGACGCAGCGCTCGATGAAGCGCTGAGTCAGTACAGCGTACAGTTCGTCCTGGCGGGATGCGAGTTTGGGGTCGAGCTGGCGGCTCACCTGGCGGCGCATTTCAATGTCGCACGCCACAACGATCCGGCGCACGCGATTCGCTGGAGGAACAAGTATGAAATGCACGAAGCCCTCAAGGGCGCGGGGGTGCGCTCCATCAAGCATTTCCGTTCGGCGGAGCTGGCCGAGATCCAGGCATGGATCGAACAGCAGGATCTCTTCCCCGTTGTATTGAAGCCCATCAACAGTGCGGGTTCCGACAATATCCATATTTGTACCAATGCCGACGAGGTGGCCCACGCCTTTGCGACCATCAAGTCCAGCCGCAACATTTTCCTGGCGCAGAACGAACAGGTTCTGGTGCAGCAGTATCTGGACAACTCCGATTTCTTCTCCGAACTGAAGTCGGACAAGGGCAGGGACGTCGATATCGAATACTGCGTCAACACGGTCAGCGTGGACGGCCAGCATTTCGTCAGTGAGATCATTCGCGTGTACCGCACCCGCATCGGTGCCGCGCCCGTGCATGACTACAACCAGCTGATGTGCCCGGTCGACAACCAGGACGTGTACCGCCGCTTGTCCGAGTATGTCTTCTCGGTGCTGGATGCCTTGGGCATCAAGCAAGGGGTCGGGCACAGCGAGCTGATGATCGTCAACGACGAGCCGGTTTTGCTCGAGACTGCCGCCCGCATGCCAGGAGGGATCGACCTGTCGGCCTATACCCGGGCCCTGGGGCACAACCAGCTCAATCTCTGGGTGGAGTCGCTGATCAATCCACAAGGCTTCCTGGAGTATCGGGCCCAACCCAGGAAGAAACTTTACTTCCACTCCAGCTGTGTCTTCCTCATTGCCCGGGCCAGCGGGACCATCAGGCAGCGCCCGGATATTTCGGTGTGGAAGCATATCCCTGGGTTGCACAGCATCAAGATCCAGCATGAAGGTGAGCTCAGCGAGACGAACTCGCTGGAGAACTCCCCAGGGCATGTCTTCATCCTGGACAAGGACCGCTCCTCGATTCAGGACAGCATCCAGCTGTTGCGTGAGGCCGAGCCGGCCATCTATCAGGGCATGCTGGCATGAAGCAGGGCGCTGCCGAGCTGACGCTGGCCGAGGGCAGGTTGTACACCCCGCCGGTGATGCTGCTGCTGTCGGCCACCTTCATCCTTACCCTGGCGCGGGCAATGACCCTGCCATACCTGGTGGTCTATTGCGCGGAGCGTTTCGGCCTGGGGGTGGCTGATGTCGGGCTGGCGCTGGGGCTGGCGCTGATGGCGAGCTCGCTCCTCAGCCTGTATGGCGGATTCCTGGTCGACCGGTTTTCCAGCTATCAGATCCTCCTGGTTGCCGGGAGCCTGTTCGCCCTGGCATTTGGCGTTGCCTTTCATACCGCCATGCTCGGCGTGTTCTTCCTGGCGATCGTGGTGGTGAACCTCGCCTATGCGGTCATCGATATCGCCGTCAAAGCCTGCATCGGCTCATTGGTGGTCGCACAGCGAAGAGGCGCGGTCTTTTCGGTGAAGTACACACTCACCAACATCGGCTTCGCCGCCGGACCGTTCCTTGGGGTTATGTTGGCCAAGGTAAGCCCCGGAGTGCCGTTTGCGGCCGCGGGGTTGGTAGGAGCGGTGTTCGTGCTGGCGTATGCGTTGCTTGGCGAAAAGTTATCCACACCTGGTACCAGTGTCCCTGCCGAGCAGGGGTTCCTCAAGGTGTTGGGGTATCTCTTCAAAGACTATCGCCTGGTGTGCTTCACCTTGGGTGGCCTGCTCAGCGTGATCGTGTTCGGCCAGTTCTCCGCCTATCTGTCCCAGTACCTGCTGGTCACCAGCAGTCCTGAGCGTACCTATCAGCTCATCAATTACCTGGTGACCACAAATGCCTGTGTGGTCATCGGCCTGCAGTACCTGGTGGGCTCGCGGATAAACCAGGGCAATCTGTTTCGCATGCTGTGCCTGGGAATGCTGTTTTTCCTGGTGGGATTGGTCGGCTTCAGCGTTGCCGAGCAAGTGCCGGTGTGGGTGATCGCGATGATCGTGTTCACGGTTGGCGAAATCATCATCATCCCCACCGAATACCTGTTCATCGACTACATCGCTCCTGCGCATCTGCGCGGCATCTACTACGGCGCGCAGAACCTGTCGAACCTGGGGGCGGCGCTGGGGCCGATGCTCTGCGGGCTGGCGCTTTCGCTGTATCAGCCACAGGTCATGTTTTATGTGCTGTGCCTGTGCGTGGTACTGGCGACGGGTTTCTACTACATGGGTTGCAAGGCCAAGGAGGGTGCGCATGATTCACTTTAATACCGCTGGCGCGGGGCTCCTGTCGGCGCGGGCAGTGGAGGCGATGCAGGGGTTTTTGCAACGCGAGCGCGATCAAGGTGGCTACGAGGCCGAACTGGCCAGCGCGCAGGTGCTGGAGCATGAGGTCTACCACAACATCGCGCGCCTTGTCGGAGCGCAGCCGGGCGACATCGCCCTGTTCGACAGCGCGACGAAGGCTTGGGTGACGGCGCTCGACGCACTGGATTGGCATGTCGGTGATCGTGTCCTGATAACGCCTTACGAGTATGCGGGCAATCTCATCGCCCTGGAGCACGTGCGCCAGCGCCATGGGGTGGTGATCGATGTCATCCCCTTGCTGGAAAATGGAGACCTCGATCTGGCCTGGCTGGCCGAGCATCTGCGCGACGACGTCAAGCTTGTCTCGATCGTCCACGTGCCGTCCTGCTGCGGCATCGTCAATGATGTGGAGGCAGTAGGCCGGCTGCTGCGCGGTCACCCTTGCGTCTTCTTCGTCGACGCCTGCCAGTCGCTGGGGATGTTGCCGATCGATGTCCAGGCCATCGGCTGCGATGTGCTAACGGCTGCCGGGCGCAAGTTTCTCTGTGGCCCCCGAGGTACCGGGTTTGCCTACTTGTCCGAGACGTTTCGCACTGTAGCGAGGCCGAGATTCACCGATCTGCACAGGGCGACCTTCAGTGTTGCCAATGGCGTCAGCCTGGATCAGCAGGATGCCCGCTGCTTTGAGTATGCAGAACGAAACAGCGCCGCGCTGGTAGGGCTGAATATCGCAGTGCAGGAGCGGCTGGCGGGGGGCTATGTCGATGATTGCGCGGCTTACCGGTTCCTTGTGCAGGCGCTCGAGGGCAATGCGCAGCTGCGCCTGATCGCTCCTGGGGCGCGTCAGCGAGGGATCGTGTCGTTTTTCCATGCAGGGGTTCCTGCACCTGAGGTGGTCAGCAGGCTTCGCTTCAATGGCATCAACTGTTGGGCAGGTTATGCCGCTCACACGCCGTACTTCATGAGTGACCGTGGGGGCCCGCGTTTTGTGCGTGTTTCGCTGGGATCCGCCAGCACCGTTTCACAGGCCGAACAGTTCGTGCACTTGCTGCGAAACATTCACCAGTAACGACTGTGGCGTGAGTGACACCGCCCTCGATGGCTGTCACCTGCAACTGGGCCCTATCTGCGCCTCGGCATCGGCTGGCGCCAGGAGCAAGGGGCCTTCCATCGCCTCGACTTAACGAACAGGGACTTTCGATGAACGATGTGAACCGATTCAAACCGTCCGCTGAAATCAAGGAGCGCTTGCGTCCTTTATACGAGAAGGACAACTGGCACTGGGCGCTTGCCCTTGCTCTGGATGTGGCCGTCATCGCGCTCGCGGTGTACCTGAGCCTGCAAAGCCCGTATTTCTATCCGCTGACCGTGCTGATGATCGGCTCACGTCAGCGCGCGCTCGCTTCGTTGTTGCACGAAGCGGCGCACATGACCTTGATGAGCCACAAAGTGCTCTGCCGGCTGATCGGCGAATACTTGCTTGCCTACCCGATCTTCCAGAACTACGAAGCGTATCGCCGCTCCCACGTGCAACTGCATCATCATCACCTGGGGGACCAGCACGCCGATCCCGACCACAGGTACTACATTGATTCCGGTCTGTATGCCGCAAGTGATCGGCTCGACTTTCTCCTGCGTCACCTGCTCAAGAGCATCACGCTGACCAACACCTCGCATTACTTCGTCTACCTGGTGAAAAACCGCGCTGGCGATGTCGTGGCCAAGCCGATGCAGGGCCTCAAACTGCTGGCCGTGCACCTGGTGATCCTGGCGCTGTTCTGGTACTCGGTGGGGCCTTGGGGCTACCTGCTGTTCTGGCTGGTGCCGTACTTCACCGCGTTTCAGGTGATCGGCTGGCTTTCCGAGATATCCGAGCACTTCGGTATGTTCGGGGTATACAAGGATGAAGTGAAGCTGACCCGCAATCGCTTCCCCAGCCTCATCGAGCGCGTGTTCATTGGCATGCATGGCGACAACTATCACCTTACGCACCACCTTTTTGCCGGCGTGCCCTTCTGGAACCTCAAGAAGGCGCACCTGGTACTGATGGACGATCCCAGCTACGCAGAGGCGAACCGTGGTTGTGGCGGAATCTTCACCGCCAAAGGCGAAGCCAGATCCAGCCTTGCCCAGATCTTCGATGCCTATAGAAGCGGTAAGATCAGCGCGGTAATGACCGCCGAGTGACCCGGCAGGGCCGATACGTTCCAATCTGGAACGTATCGGCCACTTGCTTGATTCGCCTTTCATCGAGTGTGTGCCTGGCTGTGTGGTTGTCATGGCATAGGTCATCTTTTCCGGACGGAATCTGCCTTACCTTCACGATCCTGCCTAAACAAGGACGACGAGGTAAACGCTGATGCTGGAAAGGAAACTCGATATTCAGCCAATGTCGGGCGCCGACCTGACGATTCATCTCAACGGTGCCCCGGTGCTTGCCGCTCCAGGTGAAACCGTACTGAGCGTCTTGAATGCCGTCGGGCTGCGCCAGGTGGCGCGCAACGATCATGGCCAGCTCAGCGGTGCCTATTGCGGCATGGGGGTCTGCCACTGCTGTCTGGTGCAGATCGACGGCCGACCCAAGCGTCGGGCTTGTCAGACTGTGGTCAAGCCGGGGATGAGCATCGAGACTGAAGTCAACCGAGTGCAAGAGGAGGTTCGCCCATGAGCCTTCGTCCTGTGATCGTCGGTGGCGGCTCGGCCGGCATGGGGGCGGCCATCGAGCTGGCCGAACATGGCGTGGATTGCCTGCTGTTCGATGAGGCCTCGCGCCCCGGTGGCGTGGTCTATCGTGGCCCGTTGCGCGCTGGCGTCGACCTGGGCTACCTGGGCCCGCGCTACACCAAGGCCCTGACCCGCCTGCACGAAGATTTTGCCGCCTGCGCCGAGCGCATCGACCTGCGCCTGAACCATCGCGTGGTGGGCGGTGACGACCAGCGGCTGATGGTGCTCGATAGCGATGAGCGCCTGCACGAGATCGACTATTCCCACCTGCTGCTGGCCGCCGGTTGCCATGAGCGCAACGTGCCGTTCCCCGGCTGGACCTTGCCGGGCGTGATCCTGCTCGGTGGCTTGCAATTGCAGATCAAGAGCGGTGTGGTCAAGCCGCTGGGCAGCACCCTGATTGCCGGTACCGGGCCCTTGCTGCCGCTGGTCGCGTGCCAGCTGCACGCTGCCGGTGCCAAGGTGGCGGGGGTGTACGAGGCCTGCTCGTTCAACCGCATCGCCAAGGAAAGCCTGGCGCTGATGAACAAGCCACAGCTGTTCCTCGACGGCTTGAGCATGCTCGCCTACATGAAGCTCAACGGCATCCCCATGCACTATGGCTGGGGCGTGGTGGGCGCCACCGGGGAGGGCGAACTGCAGGAAGTCGAGGTCGCCCCCTATACCCAAGACTGGCAGCCGGACATGACCCGTGTCCAGCGCGAGTCGGTACGGACCTTGGCTGTGGGCTATGGCTTCATCCCACGTACCCAGCTCAGCCAGCAACTGGGCCTGGCCCATGGCTTCAGCGAGGACGGCTACCTGCGCGCAGAATGCAACGTGTGGCAGCAAAGCAGCCAACCGAACATTCACCTGGCGGGCGACATGGCCGGGATCCGCGGTGGCGAGGCGGCCATGCTGACCGGACGCATCGCCGCGGTTTCGATGCTCCAGCAGATGGGCAAGCTCGATGCCGAGCAGGCGATCGAGCGTCGTGAGCGCTACCTGGGCAAGCTGGCGGCGATCAAGCGCTTCCGTTCCGGGGTGGAGCGCTACACCGCCCGCGGCGCAGCGCAAGTCGAACTGCCCCAGGCCGATACGGTGATCTGCCGTTGCGAACACGTGACTCGCGAGCAGATCGATCTGGCCCTGGAGCAGGGTGTGCAAGACATGGTCAGCCTGAAGATGCGCACCCGGGTGAGCATGGGCGACTGCCAGGGGCGCATGTGCGTCGGTTACTGCAGCGACCGTCTGCGCAGCGCCACCGGGCGCAAGGACGTGGGTTGGCTGCGCCCGCGCTTCCCGGTGGACCCGATCCCGTTTTCCGCATTCGAACAACTCGGCACGGAGGCCTGAACATGAACAAGCACTACGACATCATCATCGCCGGTGGTGGAGTGATCGGCGCGTCCTGCGCCTACCAGCTGTCCAAGCGCAGCAACCTGAAGATCGCCCTTATCGACTGCAAGCGCCCGGGCAATGCCACCCGCGCCTCGGCCGGCGGCCTGTGGGCCATCGGTGAATCGGTGGGGCTGGGCTGCGGGGTGATCTTTTTTCGCATGATGTCCTCGCGCAGCAAGCGCGAGGCCAACGGCGCGGCGGTGGTGGTCGATTCGAGCACACCGCATATCCTGCCGGAATGCTTCTTCGACTTCGCCTTGCAGTCCAACGCGATTTATCCACAGCTGCACCAGGAACTGATCGAACGCCACGGCATGGACTTCAAGTTCGAGCGCACAGGGCTCAAGTACATCATCCAGGATGAAGAAGACCAGTTGTACGCCGAGCACATCGTCAAGCAGATCCCGCACCTGGCCGACCAGGTGCGCTGGCTCGACCGCGACGCGCTGCGCGCTTCGGAGCCGGCGGTAACGCTCAAGGCCAATGGCGCGCTGGAGTTTCTCTGCGATCACCAGGTCAGCCCGTTCCGCCTGGGTGATGCGTTCATGGAGGCGGCGCGGCAGAACGGCGTCGACCTGTACCCGAACGTGAACATCACCGGCGTGCTGCATGAAGGCACCCGGATCAAGGGCGTGCGCACCGCCGAGGCTGGTGAGTTCCATTGCGGCACATTGATCAATGCCGCTGGCGCCTGGGCGGCGGAATTGAGCGAGTGGGCCACCGGGGAGAGCATTCCGGTCAAGCCGGTGAAAGGCCAGATCGTGCTGACCGAGCGTCTGCCCAAGCTGCTCGATGGCTGCATCACCACCAGCGATTGCTACATGGCACAGAAGGACAACGGCGAGATCCTGATCGGCAGTACCACCGAGGAGAAGGGCTTTGATGTCACCAATACCTTCCCGGAGATCAACGGCTTGGTGCAGGGGGCGATCCGCTGCGTGCCACAGCTGGCGCAGGTGAACCTCAAGCGCACTTGGGCCGGCCTGCGGCCTGGGTCACCGGACGAGCTGCCGATTCTCGGGCCTGTGGATAATGTCCAAGGGTATTTCAACGCCTGTGGACATTTCCGTACCGGGATTCTGACCTCGGCGATTACTGGCGTGCTGCTGGACAAGGTTGTCCACAATGAGGCGCTGCCGCTGGATATCACGCCATTCCTGGCGTCGCGCTTCCACAGCGCTGGGGATAAACAGCGGGCCCATGGCTAAGTGGGCTTTGCCCCGCGATCGCGTTGGCAGGCATGACGCAATCGCGGGGCAAGCCCGCTCCCACGGGCGGTGCTGAAAGGTCCGGTCAGATCTGCATCGCCATCCCTTCCACATTCATCGCCGCCTGGCGCAGGGCCTCGGAGCGGGTCGGGTGCGGGTGGCAGGTGAGGGCGATGTCCTCGGCCGAGGCCGAGAACTCCATAGCCACGCAGAACTCGCCGATCATCTCGCTCACGCTTGGGCCGACCAGGTGCACGCCCAGCACCTCATCGGTCTCGGCATCGGCGATGACTTTGGCGAAGCCCTCGGTCTCATGGTTGATCTTGGCGCGGCTGTTGGCGGTGAAGGGGAACTTGCCGACCTTGTAGGCCCGCCCTTCGGCTTTGAGCTGCTCTTCGGTCTTGCCGACGCTGGCCAGTTCCGGGCGGGTGTAGATGACGCCCGGGATGAGGTTGTAGTTGACCTCATGGGCCTTGCCAGCGATGCGCTCGATGCACGACACCGCTTCGTCCTCGGCCTTGTGTGCCAGCATCGGTCCGGAGGTGACGTCGCCGATCACCCAGATGCCAGGCACCGCGCTGCGGTGATGGTCGTTGGCGAGCATGCCGCGCTTGTCGGTTTCCAGCCCGGCGCTTTCCAGGTTCAGGCCTTGGGTAAAAGGACGGCGGCCGATAGCTACCAGCACGTAGTCGGCCTGCAGGGTTTCGGCGGTACCACCGGCAGCGGGTTCCAGGGTCAGTGTGACGCCGTCGGCCGCGGCAGTGGCCTGGGTCACCTTGCTGCCCAGCTTGAAGGCCATGCCTTGCTTGGCCAAGGCTTTCTGCAGGGTCTTGGCGGTTTCTTCGTCGGTGCCAGGGCAGATGCGGTCCAGGTATTCGATCACCGTCACTTCGGCGCCCAGGCGACGCCATACCGAACCCAGCTCCAGGCCGATCACCCCGGCGCCGATGACGATCAGGTGCTTGGGCACCTGGGGCAGCGACAGGGCGCCGGTGGAGTCGATGATGCGCTGGTTGTCGATGGTCACGCCAGGCAGCGGCGTGGGTTCCGAGCCGGTGGCGATGACGATGTCCTTGGCCTGCAGGGTGGTTTCGCTGCCGTCCTCGGCCTTGACGATCACCTTGCCAACCCCGTCCAGGCGGCCCCAGCCCTTGATCCAGTCAACCTTGTTCTTGCGGAACAGGTATTCGATGCCCTTGGTCAGGCCCGTCACGCTTTCATCTTTCTGCTTCATCATCTGGCCCAGGTTGAGGGTCGGCTTGACCTCGATCCCCAGATGGGCGAACTCAGCGCCACTGGCTGCCTCATACAACTCGGAAGCGTGCAGCAATGCCTTGGAAGGCATGCAACCGACGTTCAGGCAGGTGCCGCCCAAGGTCGAGCGACCCTCGACACAGGCCACGCTCAGGCCCAGCTGGCCCGCGCGGATCGCTGCGTTGTAGCCGCCGGGGCCGCCGCCGATGATCACCACGTCATAGGATTTCATGGGTTTCGTTACTCCGAGAGTGTGAGGAAGCGAAGAGGGCACAAGGTTAATCTGAGCAGGCATGATTGTATACAATCTGCTGAATAGGCTGCGCCAGATAGTTCTAGACTATGGTCGTGATTACCGGAAACTTCGTACGAATGAACTACCCTGATGCGGTGGCGTCCGACACATTAAGGCGTGGCGTCCCGTATCAACGAAAGGGAGGGTCATGAATGCTTGCGCAACTTCCACCTGCGTTGCAGAGCTTGCACTTACCTTTGCGCGTCAAGCTGTGGGACGGCAACCAGTTCGATCTGGGGCCGAGCCCGCAAGTCACCATCGTGGTCAAGGAACCCCAGCTCATTACCCAGCTCACCCATCCCAACCTCAATGAGCTGGGATCGGCCTTCGTCGAGGGCAAGCTGGAGCTGGAAGGCGATATAGGCGAAGTCATCCGGGTTTGCGACGAACTCAGCGATGCCTTGCTTCAGGATGAAGATGAGGCCGTGCCGGCACGCACTGCTCATGACAAGGCCACCGATGCCGAAGCGATTTCCTATCACTACGACCTGTCCAACGAGTTCTACCAATTGTGGCTCGATCCGGACATGGTCTATTCCTGTGCCTATTTCAAGGAGCCGGACAATGCCCTGGCCCCGGCTCAGCAGGACAAGTTCGACCACTTGTGCCGCAAGCTGCGCCTGCAGGCTGGCGATTACCTGCTGGATGTCGGTTGTGGCTGGGGCGGGCTGGCGCGATTCGCCGCTCGCGAGTACGGCGCCAAGGTGTTCGGCATCACCCTGAGCAAGGAGCAGCTGAAGCTGGGCCGCGAGCGGGTGAAGGAGGAGGGCCTGGCTGACAAGGTCGACCTGCAGATCCTCGACTACCGCGACCTGCCCCAGGATGGCCGCTTCGACAAGGTGGTCAGCGTCGGCATGTTCGAGCATGTCGGCCACGCCAATCTCGAGCTGTACTGCAAGCGGCTGTTCGGTGCGGTGCGCGAAGGTGGCCTGGTGATGAACCATGGCATCACGGCCAAGCATGTCGATGGCCGCCCCGTCGGTCGCGGCGCGGGCGACTTCATCGACCGTTACGTGTTCCCCCATGGCGAGCTGCCGCACATCTCGATGATCACTGCACGGATTTGCGAAGCGGGCCTGGAGGTGGTCGACATCGAGAGCCTGCGGCTGCACTACGCCAAGACCCTCAACCACTGGAGCGAGAACCTCGAGAACCAGCTGCATCGCGCCGCCGCGCTGGTGCCGGAGAAGACCTTGCGTATCTGGCGCCTGTACCTGGCCGGTTGTGCCTATGCCTTCACAAAGGGCTGGATCAACCTCCATCAGATTCTCGCAGTGAAGCCTTACGCCGACGGTCACCACGACCTGCCATGGACCCGTGAGGACCTGTATCGCTGACCTGTACAGCGGCGTGCTTGTCCGGCACGCCGCTGCGCGCTACAGGATCGGTGAAATCAGGCGTGCGATGCGCATCCCCAACTGCTGCAGACGATGGGTGTCGCGGCTGTCTTCAGCGGTGATCTCCCTGGCCTGCTCGAAATCATTCACCAGCATGTGCTCGACCTGATCGGCAAAGGCGCGATCCACCGTGAGCAAGGTGATCTCGAAATTCAGCCGGAACGACCGGTTGTCGAGGTTGGCGCTACCGATGGCACTGACCTCATCGTCCACCAGCACCACCTTCTGGTGCAGGAAGCCCGGTTGATAGCGGAACATGCGCACCCCGGCGCGAACCGCTTCGAAGGCGAACAGGCTGGAGGCGGCGTAGACGATCCGGTGATCGGGACGTGAGGGAATCAGGATACGTACGTCGACGCCCCTCAGTACCGCCAGGCGCAGGGCGGCGAAGATGGCTTCGTCGGGAATGAAGTAGGGGCTGGTGATCCATACCCGGCTGCTTGCCGAGTGAATCGCCTCTAGGAAGAACAGCGCGCAGGTTTCCTGGGGGTCGGCCGGTCCGCTGGCCAGTGCCTGGCACAGCACGCCATCCTCGGGGTAGGCATCAGGCAGGATCAGCGGCGGGAGCTGGCGCGTGGCCCAGTACCAGTCCTCGGCGAAGGACTCCTGCAGGCAGGCCAGCACCGGGCCGCTTATCTGCACGTGGGTATCGCGCCACGGCGAGAGCTTGGGGTGTGCCCCGAGGTATTCGTCGCCCACGTTGTGGCCGCCGAGAAAACCTTGCAGGCCATCGACCACCACGATCTTGCGATGGTTGCGAAAGTTGACCTGGAAACGGTTGAACCAGCCGCGCCGTGTGGCGAACGCTTGGATCTGCACGCCACCGTCACGCAGCACCTGGCTGTAGCTGCCCGGCAGCGCGTGACTGCCGACGCGGTCGTAGAGCACGAACACCCGTACACCTTCGGCGGCCTTGCGCAGCAATAGCTGCTGCAGCTCCTTGCCCAGGGCATCGTCGTGGATGATGAAGAACTGCACCAGCACGGTGTCCCGCGCCATGCGGATGGCGGAAAAGATCGCCTCGAACGTGGCCGAGCCATCGATCAGCAGTTTCACTTCGTTGTTGGCCAGGCATGGCATGCGCCCGAGCCTGGGCATGGCGCGCAGGGCGGCATAGCCGCCCGACTCCCGGGCGGTCAGTGCTTCCTCCACCCATGGGCGCCAGTTCAGGTTGGCCATGGCCACATGCATTTCCTGGTTGGCCTGACGCCGCGCCTGGATATACGCATAGAAGGAGCGGGCGCCGAATACCAGGTAGGGGATGAGGGTGAGGTAGGGGATGAACAGCAGCGACATGGCCCAGGCAATCGCACCTTGGGCGGTGCGTACGGTGAACACCGCATGGAGCGCGGCGGCCAGGCCGAGCAGGTGAATCAGACCGAGCACGTAACCGAAAAAGTAGGGGCTGTGGTAATCCATACGCATCCTGCTTGCCGAGAGCACTGCTGCTAACAGACCACGTTCGAGGGGGCCACTGCAACCCGCAGGCGAATTCGGCGTCTAAAGGCTCAGTCCGGCCAGAGCCGGTATTTCGAGGAGCTTTCATCCATGAAGATTCGTCTGCCACTGCTCGCCCTGGTACTGGGGTTGGGCAGCCCGCTGGTTCACGCGCAGATGTTGCAACCCGGCTTGTGGGAGTTGACCACCAGCAACATGCAGGTCGATGGCAAGCCGTTGCCAGACATGGAGTTCATGCTCGGCCAGTTGAAGAACCTGCCGCCCGAGCAACGGGCGATGATGGAAGGTGCCCTGGCCAAGCAGGGCATCACCGTGGGCGGCAAGGGTGTGCGTTCGTGCCTGACACCCGAGCAGGTCAAGACCAACGACATTCCGCTGCAGGACCCGCAATCGGGCTGTACGCAGAAGATCACCGAGCGCAATGGCAATGTCTGGAAGTTCCAGTTCAGCTGCCCGAAAGCCCAGGGCAACGGCCAAGCCACCTTCCTCAGCGACCGTGAGTTTGTTACCAAGGTCAACGGCACATTCAATGCGTCCGGCGTTCAGCAACAGGGCAGCATGGATACCCGGGCGGTCTGGCTGGGTAACGAGTGTGGAACAGTGAAGCCACGCAGTTGAAGTAGCGCTCACCACCGATGTTGAGTAACCGCGACCGCGTCGTGGGCATGCAGGCTCTCTGCGTGTTCCACGCGCACGCTGAACCCCGCCACCTCCTCTATCTGCGCCAATGCCAGGTGCAGGCGCCGGGCAGCATCTTCGCAGAACATCAGGTTCTGACCATTGGCCAGGGCAAATGCCTGTTCGTCTGCGCGCTTCACGGCGGTCTGCACTGCAGTGCCCAGCGCAGCTTCCGCCGCGTCGATCAGCCCTGTCAGGTTCAGCGCTTCCCCTGCAAGGCGTACCTGAAGCCTGGCCAGGCTCCTTTGGCTATGGGGCGTCGCGACGATCCCGTCACTGCTGCCCAGCCATTGGCGAATGCCGCGCCTATCCAATGGCCGATGGGCAAAGTCCCTGTCGAACTGCTCCTGGATCAGTTGCCTTGCAAGTGCTGCCGAGCATGGGCACGTCGACGAGTAGGGCACATTCACTGATAGTTCCACGTGGAACATTTCATATTCCAGCTTGGCATCCACGGTGACCGGGTAGCGCTTCCAGCCAGCCAACGGGCTGATCAGTGCCGACCGTTTGAGCAGATGATCAAAGGTCAGGCGCAGATAAGCATTGTTGGACAGGCCGGTGTGGCTAAGCAGAAATGCCCGCAGTATCTGGCGTAGAAGCGGGGGTGACAGGGGTTGTTGCTCCAGCGCCTCCAATGCCAGGTACAGCCGGGACATGTGGATGCCGCGTGAGCCTCCATCGTCGAGGCTCACTCCGGCATCGGCGAAAGCGGTTACGGTGCGCCCGTCGAGTTGCAGCGCGACGGCGATGCCACTCATGCCCACCCAGTCCAGCGGCAGTGCCTGTTGGTTGCTCTGGGCGGCGACATCGGGAAGGGAGAGGCTGGTCATGGAAGAAATCCTGAACGGTTGATAGTCACCGGCAACCGCCGATGAGGCTGCAATGCAGGTTGAAGCGTTGGCCGCTGGAGCTGGAAACACGATTCTGCGTGGTCCATCCAATACGCCGGCTGTAACCCACCCAAGCCTCGCCGTCGCTGGCCAGGCCGGTGAAAAACGTCAATGCGCCATGGCGGCTGTTGGTCTGTGCCCACAGCCGCTTGCTCGCAACTTCATACCCACGCAGGTAAAAGGTGCTGCCTTCGGTTCGCACGCTGTAGTAGTTGCCCTTGCTGTCCTGGCAGGCCAGCAAGGTTGCGCTGCGGGTGCACCGTGCAAGGTCGGTAGTGGGCATGGCAAAGAGCTGCTCTGGATGGACGAGCAGCAGCAGGGCGATGACGCCAGGTAGTTTCATGACGCTCTCCAGACAACCGTTCGGCGATACGGCTTGGCGAAATTGTATTGTTATAATATAACATTATGCAATGCATCGTTTCGAATGCGCCTGCCCGATGAGGTTCGTCATGCCCAACCGTCTTCCTGTCACCGTGCTGTCCGGCTTCCTGGGTGCCGGCAAGAGCACGTTGCTCAACCATGTCCTGCGCAACCGTGACAACTTGCGCGTGGCCGTGATCGTCAACGACATGAGTGAAATCAACATCGATGCCAGTGAGGTGCAACGCAATGTCAGCCTCAACCGCGCTGAGGAAAAGCTGGTTGAGATGAGCAACGGCTGCATCTGCTGCACACTGCGTGAAGACCTGCTGGAGGAGGTGGCCCGGTTGGCGGGCGAGGGTCGCTTCGATTACCTGCTGATCGAGTCCACGGGTATTTCCGAGCCGCTGCCGGTCGCCGAGACGTTCACCTTTCGCGATGAGCAGGGCCGCAGTCTCTCCGACATGGCGCGCCTCGACACCATGGTCACTGTTGTCGATGGGCTGAACTTCCTTCGCGATTATCAGGCAGCCGACAGCCTGGCCAGTCGGGGCGAGACCTTGGGCGAAGGTGACGAACGTTCGATCAGTGACTTGCTGATCGAGCAGGTCGAATTCGCCGACGTGTTGCTGCTGAGCAAGATCGACCTGATCAGCCAGCATGAGCGCGAAGAATTGACCGCCATCCTGCGCAGCCTCAATGCGCGGGCGCAGATCGTGCCAATGGTGATGGGCCAGGTGCCTTTGGCGCGCATCCTCGATACCGGCCTGTTCGATTTCGACCAGGCCGCGCAGGCGCCGGGCTGGCTGCAGGAGCTGCGTGGCGAACATGTGCCGGAAACCGAGGAGTACGGTATTGCCGCGACCACCTGGCAGGCGCGCCGGCCATTCCATCCGCAGCGCTTCTTCGACTTTATCCACAAGCCCTGGAGCAACGGCCGCTTGCTGCGCTCCAAAGGGTTCTTCTGGCTGGCCAGCAAGTTCCAGGAGGCCGGTAGCTGGTCGCAGGCCGGGGGCATGATGCGCCATGGCCTGGCTGGTCGTTGGTGGCGTTTCGTGCCGCGCGAGCAATGGCCACAGGATGAAGAGAACACTGCGGCGATCCTCAAGCAGTGGTCCGCGCAAGCGGGCGACTGCCGCCAGGAACTGGTGTTCATCGGGCAGAACATCGACTTTGCTCGGTTATCCACAGAGCTGGAAGCCTGCCTGCTCGATGACCAGGAAATGGAGTTGGGGCCGATGGGCTGGCTGCGCCTGCCCGACCCGTTTGGGGCGTGGCATGAGGACGCCGCGGCATGACTGTGGATATCCGCCAGGTCTTCGGTGAGTCACCCCAGGTGATGACGGAGATTCTCCAGGATGGGGTCAACCTCGCGGTCTGGCAGCGCCGCCTGCCGGCCCAGGTCGAAGACTTCGCCAACCTGGTGCTGAGCCTGGGCCAGCCATTGGCCGATGAGCGCGTGATCGAGGTGGATGAACGCCAGCCGCCAGCGTTGCCCGGGCTGCTCAGAGAAACCGTCGATCTGCATGGCTACGATGGTTTCGTCGCCGATGTGGCCTGGCTGGTGGCGGCCTATACCTGCCTGCTGGGCGCTCGACGCCTGGGGGTGCGGCTGCGGGTGCTTGAGGGGGCGATGTGCCCGCGCATGCATGTGGACCATGTGCCATTGCGCCTGCTCAGTACCTACGCTGGCGCAGGTAGCGAATGGCTGCCAGAGGGTGCCATCGACCGTGCCCGGTTGCAGCTGGCGCCGCCGCCTGTGGATAACGTCCGGCGATTGGTGGCGGGAGAGGTAGCCCTGCTCAAGGGCGAGAAGTGGCTGGGCAACGAGGGTGCGGGCTTGGTCCACCGGTCCCCGCAGACCCCCGCCGGGGAACGTCGCTTGCTGTTGAGCCTGGACTGGTTGGCATGAATTGCCGGACGCCCCGGTATAGACTGCCATCAAGCCCTTGCGATACCGAGCCATGTTGCAGAACATCCCCACCCATGTGATCGCCGGCCCGCTAGGTGCCGGCAAGACCAGCCTGATCCGTCACTTGCTGGAGCAACGACCAGCTGGTGAGCGTTGGGCCGTGCTGGTCAACGAATTTGGCCAGATCGGCCTGGATGCCGCCTTGCTCAGCCGTGATGAGGCGGGCATCGCCATCGGAGAGGTGGCGGGAGGCTGCCTGTGCTGCGTCAATGGCGCACCGTTCCAGGTGGGGCTCGGCCGCCTGCTGCGCAAGGCGCGCCCGGATCGCCTGTTCATCGAACCGTCCGGCCTCGGTCACCCCCTCCAATTGCTGGAGCAGTTGGGGCGGGCGCCTTGGACTGGTGTACTGTCGGTCCAGCCACTGTTGATGGTGCTGGATGCCGCCGCCCTTTCCCGGGGCGCTGACTTGCCCGAGGCACAGAGCATGGCATTGGCGAAGGCGGGGTTGCTGCTGTTCAACAAGGCGAGTGCCGTGGATGCTGCCACCCGCCTGTTGATAACTGCATCATTGCCTGAAGTCCCGGCGTTGTGGACGGATCATGGCGCGCTAGCGCTCGCCGGTTTGCCTGTATCGTCCGCGGCGCCAGCGGGTTCACTCGACCTTTCCAGCCTGCCTGTGGATAACAGCCCCATCCCACGGCCCTCCTTGTGGGTGGATCCGCGGCAACCGATCTGTCAGTCCCGGTTGGCCGAGGAGGGCTGGAGCGTAGGTTGGCGCTGGCATCCGGGGCAGGTCGTGGATGAAATGGCGCTATGTGGCGTTCTTGAGCAATGGCCTTGGCGCCGGGCGAAGGGGGTTATCCACAGCGCGGCGGGGTGGCAGTCGTTCAATGGCCTGGAACGTGGGGCGCTGGAATGGCGGCCCAGCGAATGGCGCAGGGACTCGCGCATCGAGCTGATATTCGATCAGCCACAACCCTTGCAGATGCTCCAGGCGGCCATCGGCAAGTGTTACCTGGCGGAGTGATCAATTGCGCCAGCGGTTATGTTCCTGGCGCCACTGCTGCATTTCGATGACGTTGTCGGTACGTGGTGGGGTATTTATCTCGAACGGGTAGGGGGCGAGTTCGATCTGCATGGTGTGGGCACCGAACTGGGTGACGGTGCCGGGGTGGCGTTGTTCGCCGGTAACGGTGAACTCGAAGTTGTAGATACGCGCCAGGCGCTTTCGGCCATTGGCGTCGCGCACGAAGGCGATGCGCTTGAGTGCCACGGCGTCGTCGAGCAGTTCCAGGTCGAGCTTGGCGCAATGCTGCTTGACCCGCGCCAGGGCCTTCTCGCGTAGCCCGTGGTTGTGCCACAGCCAGGCGCCTGCGGTCGCCACCAGCATCAGGACGAAAAGGTTTTCCAGGGTCAGCATTTGCGTAAGCTCCAGACAGGTCGATCCAGCTTAACTGCGTCTCTGGCCTGTCGTACAGATGGCAATCGGGTTCATACTGCGGGCCGCACATTTCTTCACACAGTTTCGGAAGCGCCCTGCATGAAACGTACACCGCACCTGCTCGCCATTCAGTCCCACGTGGTCTTTGGACACGCCGGCAACAGCGCCGCGGTGTTTCCCATGCAGCGGGTCGGGGTCAACGTCTGGCCACTCAACACGGTGCAGTTCTCCAACCACACTCAGTATGGCCAGTGGGCGGGGGAAGTGCTTGCGCCAGCGCAAATTCCTGCGTTGGTGGAAGGCATTTCCAATATTGGCGAACTGGGCCACTGCGACGCGGTGCTGTCGGGTTACCTGGGCAGTGCCGAGCAGGGGCGGGCGATCCTGGCTGGCGTCGAGCGGATCAAGGCGGTCAATCCCAGGGCCTTGTACCTGTGCGATCCGGTCATGGGCCATGCCGAGAAAGGTTGCATCGTGCCGGCCGAGGTCAGTGAGTTCCTGCTCGAGCAGGCCGTGGCCAAGGCCGATATCCTGTGCCCCAACCAGCTCGAGCTGGACAGTTTCTGTGGCCGTCGCGCGCAGTCGCTGGAGGATTGCGTGGGCATGGCGCGCGGGTTGCTGGAGCGTGGGCCGCAGGTTGTGCTGGTCAAGCACCTGAATTATCCACAGCGCGCGGACGATGCCTTCGAGATGCTCCTGGTAACCCGTGAAGCCAGCTGGCACCTGCGTCGGCCGTTGCTGGCGTTCCCGCGTCAGCCGGTAGGGGTGGGCGACCTGACGTCAGGTTTGTTCCTGGCCCGGGTGCTGCTTGGCGACAACTGGCTGCACGCCTTCGAGTTCACCGCCGCCGCCGTGCATGAGGTGCTGCTGGAAACCCAGGCCTGCGCCAGCTACGAACTGCAACTGGTGCGGGCCCAGGATCGCATCGCCCATCCACGGGTGCGCTTCGAGGCGCAGCGCTTGATGTACTAGATGGCGTCGGTCTTGAGGTTCTGGTAGCGCTGCTCCAGCTCCTGGCGGATCTGGCGGCGCTGCTGGCCTTGCAGGAAGCGGCGCTTCTCCTCGCTGCTCTGCGGCTGGCGCGGTGGCACCTTCACCGGACGACGGTCGTCGTCCACCGCGACCATGGTGAAGAAGCAACTGTTGGAGTGGCGCACCGAGCGCTCGCGGATATTCTCGGTGACAACCTTGATGCCCACCTCCATCGAGGTGTTGCCGGTGTAGTTGACCGAGGCCAGGAAGGTCACCAGCTCGCCGACGTGCACCGGCTCGCGGAAGATCACCTGGTCCACCGACAGGGTCACCACATAGGTGCCGGCATAGCGGCTGGCGCAGGCATAGGCGACTTCGTCGAGGTACTTGAGCAGGGTGCCGCCGTGTACGTTGCCAGAGAAATTGGCCATGTCCGGTGTCATCAGGACGGTCATGGTCAGCTGGGCGTTTCCAGGTTCCATAGAGAGCTCACGGTGAATTTGCACGGTATCGGGGCGGGTATCTGCAGACACTTCTGTTTCCCCTCTTTGAGGTTTCCCATCCTGGTACGGGACGTCGGCTGACGCTCCATCGTCACGCCAATATTGCCATCGGCGGTGTCGAATCTGCCGATCTGTTTCTGCATATTGCATTGGCAATTTGTGGCAAGGCGCGATGTTAACCTGACGACGCCCATGCAACGTGGGCTTTTGCGTCAATCACAACAGTATGTGCCCGCTCCGCGCCCAGGGTCTTATCGGTAGAGGAGCGGTTCGCCCCAGCATCGAAAACAAGGAGTAACACGCCATGCATGCCATCAGCTTCATCCAGGATCTGGCGGTGATCATGCTGGTTGCCGGGGTGGTCACCATTCTCTTTCATCGCTTCAAGCAGCCTGTGGTGCTGGGCTACATCGTCGCCGGCTTCATCATCGGTCCACACACGCCGCCGTTCGGGCTGATCCACGACGAAGACACGATCAAGACCCTGGCCGAACTGGGGGTGATCTTCCTGATGTTCTGCCTGGGCCTGGAGTTCAGCCTGCGCAAGCTGTTCAAGGTCGGCGCCACGGCGTTCATCGCCGCCTTCCTGGAAATCGTCCTGATGATCTGGATCGGTTTCGAGATAGGTCGCTGGTTTGGCTGGAACACCATGGATTCGCTGTTCCTCGGGGCGATCCTGGCGATTTCCTCGACCACCATCATCGTCAAGGCGCTCAACGACCTGAAAATGAAGAACGAGCGCTTTGCCCAACTGATCTTCGGCGTGCTGATCGTCGAGGACATTCTCGGCATCGGTATCATCGCGCTGCTGTCGGGCATAGCCGTCAGTGGCACGGTGAGCTCTGGCGAGGTGTTCTCGACCGTGGGCAAGTTGTCGCTGTTCATGATCGTCGCGCTGGTCATCGGCATCCTGCTGGTGCCGCGGTTGTTGGCCTACGTGGCGAAGTTCGAAAGCAACGAGATGCTGCTGATTACCGTGCTGGGCCTGTGTTTCGGCTTCTGCCTGCTGGTGGTCAAGCTCGAGTACAGCATGGTGCTGGGTGCCTTCCTGATCGGCGCGATCATGGCCGAGTCCCGTGAGCTGCTGAAGATCGAGCGCCTGATCGAGCCGGTGCGCGACTTGTTCAGTGCCATCTTCTTCGTGGCCATCGGCTTGATGATCGACCCGTCGATCCTGCTCGAGTACGCCTGGCCGATCGTGGTCATCACCCTGGCGGTGGTGCTGGGCAAGATGCTCTCCTGCGGCATGGGGGCGTTCATTGCCGGCAATGATGGGCGCACTTCACTGCGTGTGGGGATGGGGCTTTCGCAGATCGGTGAATTCTCCTTCATCATCGCCGCCCTGGGCATGACCCTGCAGGTCACCAGCGACTTCCTCTACCCGGTCGCGGTGGCCGTCTCGGCCATCACCACCTTGCTCACACCCTACCTGATTCGCGCTGCCGACCCGTTGTCGATCAAGCTGGGCAAGGTAGTACCAAGCCGTCTGGCACGGGTGCTTTCACTGTACGGCGAGTGGTTGCGCAGTATCCAGCCCCAAGGCGAGGGGGCCATGCTGGCGGCGATGATCCGGCGCATCTTGTTGCAGGTGGGGGTTAACCTGGCGCTGGTGATCGCGATCTTCTTCAGTGGCGGCTACTTTGCCGGGCGTATCGGCGCCTGGTTGAGCGAATGGGTCTCGGATGCCGGTCAGCAGAAGGCACTGATCTGGGGCGCGGCGTTGCTGCTGTCGCTGCCGTTCCTGATCGCCGCCTATCGCAAGCTCAAGGCGCTGTCGATGCTGCTGGCGGAGATGGGGGTCAAACCCGAGATGGCGGGGCGGCATACCCAGCGTGTACGGCGGGTAATTGCCGAGGTGATACCGTTGTTGTCACTGCTGGTGATCTTCCTGCTGCTGTCAGCCTTGTCGGCGAGCATTCTGCCGACCAGCGAACTGCTGCTGATCATCGCGGTAGTGGCGGCGGTGGTGGTGGCGCTGCTGTGGCGCTGGCTGATACGTGTGCATACGCGAATGCAGGTGGCGTTGCTGGAGACGTTGGAGAACAGCCGCGATCATTCGCACTGAGGGAGCGGTTAACGCTTTCTGCGCAAGATTTCACCGTCGTCCGAGGGGATGGAGCGGTAGCAGTGTCGCCAGGCGCAGAGAGCCTGGCGATTCTACGAGTGATTGGTAGCTATAAGCCATCACTTTGTGCGGGTATTTCTCATTCAGCTTTCCAGCCAGACATCCCGCGCCCAGTGCCAGACCGATTCCCAGCTTTCCTCGGTGACGATTTCCTCTTCACCGGACCACAGCACCACGGTGCCGTCCTCTTCAACGCAGTAGAAATCGTCTCCGTCCTGGCAGATCGGGATGAGGTCGCGGGGCACGCCGGCGTCCCAGGCATTGGCCGCCACCTCCGGCAGGTAGGTGTGGGATTGCGGGTCGGTCACGGTCACCGGCTCGAGGCTGCCGTACACCACGTCACTGACGGTCAGCAGGTATTCCTTGAACACGAAGGGGATATTGATGAACAGCTCTTCCTCGATTTCGACCAGCTGATCCTCGTCCGGCAGTTCCAGCGGCACCGGTACCGGCTCGTTGGCTTCACGGAGTTGTTCGATCACTTCTTCCACGGTTCACATCCTCTGACCTTATGACAACGCTGCGCGTTATACCCTAGTAGGCCGGTCTGGCAAAAGCAAAAACCCCGGGACAGGCCCGGGGTTTTTTCTGCAACGTGCGACGGTTAACCGTTTTGGCGGATACCGGCCAGCAGCCAAGGCTGGTTTTCGCCCTGGGCGCGAACCATGTGCCAGCTTTCGCTGAACGCTTCGCCCTGGTCGAAGCGCGAAGTCTTCGACACGCCACGGAAGGTAAGGGTGGCGTCGGTCTGGTCGGCGCGGTCGTCTACGCCGTCCAGTTGCACATCGAGGTCGTCGATGTAGGTGGACTGGAAGCCTTCACCTTGTTCCGCGCGCTCACGCTTGAGGAACTCGAGCATCTGCGGGGTGACGAACTCGGCGATCTTGTCCATCTCGTTGGCGTCCCAGTGCTGCTGCAACGACTGGAAGTGCGAACGGGCGGCGGCCAGGAAGCTGGCTTCGTTGAACCAGGCCGGGGCGTTGATTGCAGGCGCGGCAACCGGTGCGGCGGCACCGCCGAAGATCGACTGCGGGGCGGCCTGCGGCTGGGCTTCACGCTGGTACGGGGCATGGCCGGCGGCAGCGTGTTGCGGCTGCTGCTGGCGGCGTCGCGCGGCGATGAAGCGGAAGACCAGGAAGGCGATCAGGCCCATGATCAGGAAGTCGAGGATCTGCATGCCATCGAAGCCGTCGCCCATGAACATGGAGGCCAGCAGGCCACCGGCGGCGAGGCCGGCCAGTGGACCGAGCCAGCGCGAGGCGCCGCTGGCGGCAGCGGGTGCGCGGCCTGGCGCGGTTGGGGCGGCGGCAGGGGTGGTCGGGGTTGCCTGGCGGGTCTGGTGGATAGGCGCGGAGCCCGAGCTCTTGCCGCCACCGAAGCGCTTGGCGTTGGCGTCGAGGCTCAGCGTCAGGCCGACGCAGAGCGCCAGAGCGATGCTAAGAAAACGTTGCATAAGTTGGGGATTCCCGTTTGTGTGGATTGCACGCGCGTCATGGTGCACATGAACCGGCAGACATAGCCAGCGACAACATGTTTCGAGCTTTTGCCTGATAGTCGGGAATGCGGACGGGCGTTGTCTGAAAGGTCATCGCGGGGCACGCCCCGCGATTGGGCTCAGATGGCTTCCAGCTTGGCGTATCCAAGCATCAGCCATTTGCTGCCTTCGGAGAAGTTCACCTGCACCCGCGCCTGGGCACCGGAGCCCTCGAAGTTGAGGATCACGCCTTCGCCGAACACCGCATGCTGCACCCGCTGGCCAAGGCTGAAGGCGGTCTGCGGGATGCTGGCGTTGGCGAACAGGCTGCTCGCGGGCGTCTTGGCGCCGCCGAACGGGCGGCTGACGGTATTCGACAGGCGCACTTCCTGCACCAGCCCGGCCGGAATCTCCCGGACGAAACGCGACACCTTGTTGTAGGTTTCGCTGCCGTACAGGCGACGGGTTTCGGCGTAGGTCATGAACAGCTGGCGCATGGCCCGGGTGATGCCCACATAGGCCAGGCGCCGTTCTTCTTCGAGGCGGCCGGGTTCTTCGAGGCTCATCTTGTGCGGGAACAGGCCTTCCTCCATGCCCACCAGGAACACGTAGGGGAACTCCAGGCCTTTGGCGCTGTGCAGGGTCATCAGCTGGATGCTGTCCTCGTGCTCGTCGGCCTGGGTGTCCCCGGCCTCCAGCGAGGCATGACCGAGGAACGCCGACAGTGGCGACAGGTCGGCGTCGTCGTCGCTGGTCTCGAAGTTGCGCGCCGCGCTGACCAGTTCCTCAAGGTTTTCCACCCGGGCCTGGCCTTTCTCGCCCTTTTCTTCCTGGTGGTAGATGATCAGGCCGGACTGTTCGATGACGGTCTGGGTCATCAGGTGCAGTGGCATGTCCAGCACCTTGGCGGCGAGGTTCTCGAGCAGCTCGATGAAGGCACCCAGCGCACTGGCGGCGCGGCCCTTGAGGGCCTTGGCAGCCAGCAGCTGGCACATGGCGTCCCACATCGACAGCTGGCTGTGGCGGGCGTGTTCGCGGATGGCCTCGACGGTCTTCTCGCCGATGCCGCGTGGCGGCACGTTGATCACCCGCTCCAGCGCCGCGTCGTTGCCGCGGCCCTCGAGCAGACGCAGGTAGGCCATGGCGTTCTTGATCTCGGCGCGTTCGAAGAAGCGCTGGCCGCCATAGATGCGGTAGGGGATGCGTTCGCGCAGCAGGGCCTCTTCCAGCACCCGCGACTGGGCGTTGGAACGGTAGAGGATGGCGATCTCGTCGCGAGCGTTGCCCTGCTTGATGAGACTTTCGATGGTCTCTACCACGTAGCGCGCTTCGTCGTGCTCGTTGTACGCAGCGTAGAGCGTTAGGGGTTCGCCCTCGCCCATGTCGGTCCACAGTTCCTTGCCCAGGCGTCCGCTATTGTTGGCGATCAGGGCGTTGGCCGCCTTGAGGATGCCGCCGGTGGAACGGTAGTTCTGCTCCAGGCGGATCAACTCGGCGTCGGGGAAGTCGGCGGTGTATTGGTGGATGTTCTCGATCTTGGCGCCACGCCAGCCGTAGATCGACTGATCGTCGTCACCCACCGCCATCAGGCTGTCGCCACCGGAGGCCAGCAGGCGCAGCCAGGCGTACTGCACGGCGTTGGTGTCCTGGAACTCGTCCACCAGCAGGTGGCGGAAGCGGCGCTGGTAATGCTTGAGCAGGTCCGGTTGGTCGCGCCACAGGTCGAGGGCGCGCAGCAGCAGTTCGGAGAAATCGATGACCCCGGCGCGGTCGCAAGCCTGTTCATAGGCGACATAGATGTCGCGCATGGTGGCCAGGAACAGGTCGCCGCTGGCCTGGATATGCCGCGGGCGCAGGCCCTCGTCCTTCTGGCCGTTGATGAACCACTGCACCTGGCGCGCGGGCCATTTCTGCTCGTCCAGGCCCATTTCGCGGATCACCCGCTTGACCAGGCGCTGCTGGTCGTCGCTGTCGAGGATCTGGAAGTTCTGCGCCAGCCCTGCCTCCTGCCAGTGCGCCCGCAACAGCCGGTGGGCCAGGCCGTGGAACGTGCCGACCCACATGCCGGCCGGATTGATGCCCAGCAGTTGCTCGATACGCTGGCGCATTTCCGCCGCGGCCTTGTTGGTGAACGTCACCGACAGGATCGAGTGCGGCGAAGCCTGTTCCACCTGGATCAGCCAGGCGATACGGTGCACCAGCACGCGGGTCTTGCCCGAGCCGGCGCCGGCCAGCACCAGTTGGCGCCCGACGGAGGCCGCCACGGCCTGGCGCTGGGCGTCGTTGAGGGAGTTCAGCAGGAGGGAGAGGTCGTCATTATGCATGCGGGCATTCTATGGCCGCGCGCAGGCAGGGGCAAACGCCCGCGCTGCAAATCACCGCACAGGCCATCTACCGTTCATCGGCGCTGCTGGCAGCGCCCCGTGGTTGAGCGGTCAGACCTGGACGGACAAGACATTTTCCAAATCATGACGTAGAGCAGTTTGGTCTGACGCGACGCTTGTGTATTCTCCCTGCACATTTGTGGTCAGCCATAACAAGAACTCAAAAGAATCCAGCCATATGACCCAGGATTGCATGGCGATCGGAGCATCGCCGGAGACGACACGGAGCGTTCGCAGGCAATTCGCCACCCAACTGTCGATCGAGCGTACTCGCCTGCTTTACCAGGGCTCTCTGCTGCCCACGTTGTTCATGCTGCTCAACGGCCTGCTCAGCGCCTGGCTGCTGTGGGGCCCTGGGCGCTATCTGCTGGTTGGCGTGTGGATGGCCTGGCTGCTGGCACTGGTGGTGCTGAGGGTGATCCAGGTGGCGGCCTTCGAATCGGCGACACCGGTTCGTCAGGCCAAACCAGTCTGGCGGCGGATGTTCCTGCTCGGTTCTGCGTTCAGCGGCCTGACCTTGGCCAGTGCGGTGATAGCCCTGGCGCCGGCGGACAACTTCGTGCAGCAGGCCTGGGTGTTCGGCTTGCTCGGGGCGGCGGCGTTGTCGGCCAGTGTCGCCTACGCGGTCAGCCTGCCGGCGTTCCTCAGCTTCGCGGTGCCGTGCCTGCTGCCGCCCATCGCGTTTCTCTTCGTCTATGACGCCGGGCACCAGCGTGGCTGGGGGTGGCTGGGGCTGATCCTGCTGGTGGCGCTGATGGTGGTGGCCTGGCAGGTCAATCGCCTGATTGAGCGTGGCTTGCTGCGTCGCTTCCAGAACCAGGCCCTGATCGAACATCTGCAGTGCGCCCAGCGCCACAGCGAGGGGCTGAACCGCAAGCTCAGCGCCGAAATCGCCCAGCGCCGCCAGGCCGAGGACGACCTGCGCCAGGCCCATGCCGGCCTTGAACAGCGCGTGGCCGAGCGCAGCCATGAACTGGACCTGGCCAACCAGGCCCTGAGCAAGAGCGAGCAGCGCCTGGCCCTGGCCCTGCAGGCCAGCGAGCTGGGGCTGTGGGATTGGAACCTGGAGACTGACGAGGTCCATCACACGCAACTGCATGCCCTGTTCGGCCTCGACGCCGAGCAGGTCCGTTCGGTGCGCGCCGACCTCAAGCCGCGGCTGCACCCCGATGACCTGCCGCTGCTGCGGCGCACGCTGGTCGAACACCTCAAGGGGCGTACCGAGGACTACCGGGTCGAGTACCGGGTGCGCCATGCCCAGGGCCACTGGTGCTGGATCGAGGACCGTGGGCGGGCGGTGGAATCCGATGCCCAGGGCAAGGTCCTGCGCATGCTGGGCACCCGTCGTGATATCACCGTACAGAAGGAGCAGGAGGAGCAGCAACGTCTGGCCGCGACGGTTTTCGAGGCAGCCAGCGAGGGCATCGCCATTCTCGATGCCGACTTCCAGCTGCTGGCGGTCAACCAGGCCTTCTGCGATGTCACCGGCTACGGCCGCGCCGAGCTGATAGGCCGCAACGCCCTGGAGCTGCCCTGCAGCCGTGACGCCCGGCGCCACAGCCAGGCCATTGATCAGGCGCTGGACCAGCAGGGCCGTTGGCAGGGCGAGTTGGTCGAGGCGCGCAAGAGCGGCGAACTCTACCCCCAATGGTTGCAGCTCAACAGCGTGAGCGATGTGCGGGGGCGCATCGTCAATATCGTCGGCTTCTTCACCGACCTGTCGGCGCGCCGCGAATCCGAGGAGCGCCTGCGCTATCTGGCGCACTACGACGACCTCACCGGCCTGGCCAACCGTGCGTTGTTCCGCCTGCGCCTGCACGAGGCGGCGCAGCGCATGCGCCTGAATGGCCGCAGCCTGGCGCTGCTGCACGTCGACCTGGACCGCTTCAAGCTGCTCAACGAGAGCCTGGGCCATGAACTGGCCGACCAGTTGCTCAAGAAGATGGCCCAGCGCCTGGCCAACGCGGTGCCCGAGGCCGACACCGTGGCGCGCCTGTCTGGCGACGAGTTCGCGGTGCTGTTTGACGGCTATACCAACTTATCCAGCCTGGTGCGTGTCACCACCCGGCTGCTGGACAAACTGCGCGTGCCCCAGCGTGTGGGCGGGCACGAGGTGGTGATCAGCGCCTCGGTGGGCATCAGCTTGCTGTCCGACGCCAGCCTGGATCTCAATGCCCTGGTCAGCCAAGCCGACATGGCCAAGCAGCATGCCAAGCATCTGGGCGGCGACAGCTTCCAGTTCTATACCGAGAGCCTGCGTGCCAGCACCTTGGAGCGCCTGCAACTGGAGAACCAGTTGCGCAAGGCCATCGACGAAGGCCAACTGCTGGTCTACTACCAGCCCAAGCTGTGCCTGCGCACCGGCCAGCTGCACGCCGCCGAGGCCCTGGTACGCTGGCAGCACCCGCAATGGGGCATGGTGCCACCCAGCGAGTTCATCGGTCTGGCGGAGGAAACTGGGTTGATCGCGCCCATGGGCGAGTTCGTGCTGCGCCAGGCCTGCTGGCAAGCCTGCGAGTGGCTGCGCCAGGGCCTGGAAGTGCGTGTTTCGGTCAACCTGTCGGTGTACCAGTTGCGCCAGGGCAAGCTGGTCAGCCTGGTGCGTCAGGTACTGCAGGAATCCGGCCTGGCGCCGCACCTGCTGGAGCTGGAACTGACCGAAAGCCAGTTGCTGGACAGTGTCGAGCACATCATCGCCACCTTCGAGCAGCTACATGCGCTGGGGGTGAAGCTGGCCATCGACGATTTTGGTACCGGTTATTCGTCACTGAGCTACCTCAAGCGTTTCCCGGTCGATTACGTGAAGATCGACCAGGCGTTTATCCGCGGCCTGCTCGAAGGCACGCAGGACGCGGCCATCACCCGGGCGATCATTGCCATGGCCCAGAGCCTGCAATTGAAGGTGGTGGCCGAAGGGGTGGAAACCCGTGAGCAGCTGCAGTTCCTGCGCGAGCACGGCTGTGACGAGGTGCAGGGCTACCTGATCAGCCGGCCGGTCGATGCCGCGTCGTTCAAGGCGCTGCTGGGGCGTTCGACCGCCGACCTGGGCTAGGCGTGCCAGGCCTGGCCCAGGCGCGCCAGCAGGCTGTTGGCCTGTTCCGGGCCATTGCTGCCGGCGGGGTAAGGGCGCGGCGCCTGGAAATGCTCCTCCCAGCCCTGCAGGATCGGGTCGATCCAGGCCCAGGCGGCTTCGACCTCGTCGCGGCGCATGAACAGCGTCGAATCGCCTTCGAGTACATCCAGCAACAGCCGTTCGTAGGCCTCCCAGCGGCGGGTCTGGGCGAAGGCCTGGGCCAGGTTGAGGTCCAGCTCGACCGGCGCCAGGCGCATGCCCTTGCCTGGGCTCTTGGTCATCATGCGCAGGCTGATGTGCTCGTCCGGTTGTAGCTGGATCAGCAGCTGGTTGACCTGGCCGCCGCTGAACAGCTCGTGCGGCACGGGTTTGAACTGGATGACGATCTGCGACGAGCGCCGCACCATGCGCTTGCCGGTACGCAGGTAGAACGGCACGCCGGCCCAGCGCCAGTTGTCGATGTGCGCCTGGACCGCGACGAAGGTTTCGGTGTCGCTGTCGTTGTCCACGTCCTTCTCGAAATAGTAGGCCGGCACTTCCTGGCCGCCGATCTTGCCGGCGCCATACTGGCCGCGCACGGTCTTGTCCTGTACGTCCAGGCCGGTGATGGGCTTGAGGGCGCGGAGGATCTTCACCTTCTCGTCGCGTACCGCCTCGGCCTCGAACTCCGAGGGGGGCTCCATGGCCACCAGGCAGAGCAGTTGCAGCAGGTGGTTCTGCAGCATGTCGCGGGTGGCGCCGGCACGGTCGTAGTAGGCGCCACGGTTTTCCACACCGAGGGTTTCACAGACGCTGATCTGCACATGGTCGACCTGGCCGTTGCGCCATACCGGCTCGAGCAAGGCGTTGGCAAAGCGCAGGGCCATGAGGTTCTGCACGGTTTCCTTGCCCAGGTAGTGGTCGATGCGAAAGACCTGGGATTCGTCGAACACCGAGCCGATCGCTTCGTTGATCGCGGTGGCCGACTCCAGCGAGTGGCCGATGGGCTTTTCCAGCACGATGCGCGCTTCGCTGTCGGCCAGGCCGGCGATGCGCAGGTGAGTGGCAATCGGCACGAACAGCTTGGGCGCGGTGGCCAGGTAGAAGATCCGCGTCAGGCCGCCGGGCTCCCCCAGGTAGCGGGCCAGGCGGCCGAAGTCGGCGCTCTGCGCCGCGTCCATGGGGAAGTAGTCGAGCCGCGCCGAAAAGCGCTGCCAGACGTCTTCGTCGAAGTCCTGGCGGGCGACCTGCGCCCGGCAATGGCGCTCGGCGAGCTTGACGTAGTCGGTGCGCGGCAGGTTGCGTCGGGCCAGGGCGATAATCCGCACGGCCGTGTGCAGGCGGGCTTCGCGATACAGGTGGTAGAGCGCCGGGAGCAGTTTGTGCAGGGCCAGGTCGCCCGTGCCGCCGAAGACCAGGATGTCGCAAGGAATCGTCAAACCACCACTCTCCACGTTCGATTAGCTGGGCGGGTTGGCAAGCATGTAGTATAACTACAAGAAAGCTACATCCCGGCACGCCGATCATAACCGAGTCCAGCCCGTGAATCTGTTGCAACATATCGACCAATCGCGGCACCTGCTGCGTAAATCGGAACTCAAAGTGGCCGACCATGTGCTGCTCGATCCGGCTGCCGTCATGCACAGCTCGATGGCCGACCTGGCGCACAGCGTGGGGATCAGCGAACCGACCATCGTGCGCTTCTGCCGGGCGATCGGTTGCTCGGGCTTCCAGGATCTCAAGCTCAAGCTGGCGCAAAGCCTGGCTGCCGGTGCCAGCTTCGGTCAGTTCGCCATCCATGAAGACGACTCGGTCGCCGACTACAGCCTGAAGATCTTCGACACCACCCTGCATACCTTGATGGAAGTGCGCGAGCACCTCGATCCGCAAGCCTTGCAGCAGGCGGTGACGGCCATGGCCCAGGCCCAGCGAGTGGAGTTCTACGGTTTTGGTGCCTCGGGCGCGGTCGCGGCGGATGCGCAGCACAAGTTCTTTCGCCTGCTGCTCAGCGCGGCGGCCTACTCCGATCCGCACATGCAGGCAATGTCGGCTGTCACGCTCAAGCCGGGCGATGTGGCGGTGTGCATTTCCCAGTCGGGGCGCTCGAAGGACCTGCTGATCACCGCCAACCTGGTGCGCGAGAGCGGTGCCAACCTGATCACCCTGTGCCCGAGCCAGACACCGCTGGCCGAGCTGTCGACGGTCAACCTGGCCATCGACGTGCACGAGGACACCGAGATCTACACGCCGCTGACCTCGCGCATCGCCCACCTGGTGGTGATCGACGTGCTGGCCATGGGCGTGGCCATGGCCCGCGGGCCGAGCCTGGTCAACCACCTGAAGAGCGTGAAACGCAGCTTGCGCAGCCTGCGCCTGTCGCCCAAGTCGATCAAGGCGACTGACGACTGACCTGCACGCTGTTCGGACATGCGACTGGCGTGGGAGCGGGCTTGCCCCGCGATAGCCTCATCGCGGGGCAAGCCCGCTCCCACGTTGCCTTATCCTCAAGCTTCACGGTTTTGTCACCCTTTCACCACTAAACCGTAAACCCCAAGGCCCACCCTGAAACTCCCCGCATCCTTTCTGGGAGACAGGCAATGGCACGTGATCACGACGGTGTGTACCAACCCAACGCCAAGGCTCGCAAGCAGCAGGAAAAGGATCAGCGCCGCATGGAGTACCGCCGCGCGATCGAATGCTATTGCGACCAGCGCCAGTTGCTGCGCGAACTGGCCGACTACCCTGACCTGCAGGACCTCACGGTGTGGCAGGTATCGGCGGCAACTTTCCCGAGAAACGCTCAACAAGCCCGCTGATCATTGCGCGTTCGCTGCGAATGAATGCTTGGAACGCCAGGGCCACCGGCGATTGCCGCTTGCTCCGGGATTGCACCAGGCACCAGCTGCGGTACAACGGCAGCTCTTCCACAGGTAACTCCCTGAGCATGCCGGTGGCCAGTTCCATGTTGACCGCATGGCGGGTCAGCAGGGCAATGCCCAGCCCGGCCACCACACATTCGCGCTGGGCATCGGTGGAGGCCACCTCGAGGGTCTGGGTGAAATGCACGCGCTTGTCCTTGAAAAACTCCTCGCAGGCCTTGCGGGTGCCCGAACCCTGTTCACGGACCAGCAAGGTGTGCGGCTCGAGATCCTGCAGGCGCAGGCTGTCCGGCTTGCACAACGGGTGTTGCGGCGGTGCCACGGCGACGATCGGGTTGTTCAGGAACGGCAGGAACTCGAGGCCCATGTCCTGGGGCACCATGGACATGATGACCAGGTCGTCGCGGTTGTCCGACAGGCGCCTGATCGCCTGGGCACGGTTGACCACCGTCAGGGTGAGATTGACCTCCGGGTGGCGCTGCTTGAAGGCGGCGAACAGGTGTGGCACGAAGTACTTGGCGCTGGATTCGATCGCCAGTTTCAGTTGCCCCTGCAGTGAGCCCTGCATGTCCGACAGCTGCATGTCGAGGTTCTCCAGGCGCCCGAAGATATCCCGGCTGGCGCGTTGCAGCGCTTCGGCGGCCTCGGTCAGGTAAAGCTTCTTGCCGACATACTCGAACAGCGGCTGGCCAACCAGCTCTTCGAGCTGGCGGATCTGTAGACTAACGGCGGGTTGCGTCAGCGCCATCTCCTCGGCCGCCCGGCTGTAGGAGCGCAAATCACACACTTCGTTGAAGATCTGCAACTGACGTAAAGTCATACGCATCAATGACTTGCGCATTTTTTGCGGTGCTCCGGCAAAACCTTGTTACCCAACTATAAGCTTTTGCTTATGCTGCCTCTAACAAATATTGATTTTTGTTTATCGACCTTCAGCGCTAGGGTGAATATGCGACTGGCCAGCGACGTCTGGTCACGCGCCGACCGGTAGAACCGGATCGTCTGTTCCTACGGCTTTGGGAAGACTCCAGTGATAACAAAAATCCTGATCGCCAACCGGGGTGAGATTGCAGTACGGATCGTGCGTGCCTGCGCCGAGATGGGCATTCGCTCCGTGGCGATCTACTCCGACGCCGACCGCCATGCCTTGCACGTCAAGCGCGCCGACGAGGCCTACAGCATCGGTGCCGAGCCCCTGGCCGGCTACCTGAACCCGCGCAAGCTGGTGAACCTTGCTGTCGAGACCGGCTGCGATGCCTTGCATCCCGGCTACGGTTTCCTGTCGGAAAACGCCGAACTGGCGGAGATCTGCGCCGAACGCGGGATCAAGTTCATCGGCCCGGCCGCCGATGTCATTCGCCGCATGGGTGACAAGACCGAAGCGCGCCGCACCATGATCGCGGCCGGCGTGCCGGTCACCCCCGGCACCGAAGGCAACGTCGCCGATATTCATGAAGCCCTGCAGGAAGGCGACCGCATCGGTTACCCGGTGATGCTCAAGGCCACCTCCGGTGGCGGCGGGCGCGGCATTCGCCGCTGCAACAGCCGCGAGGAACTGGAACAGAACTTCCCCCGGGTAATTTCCGAGGCCACCAAGGCCTTCGGCTCGGCGGAAGTGTTCCTGGAAAAGTGCATCGTCAATCCCAAGCACATCGAGGCGCAGATTCTCGGTGACAGCTTCGGCAACGTGGTGCACCTGTTCGAGCGCGACTGCTCGATCCAGCGCCGCAACCAGAAACTCATCGAGATCGCCCCGAGCCCGCAGCTGACCCCTGAGCAGCGTGCCTACATCGGCGACCTGGCCGTGCGCGCGGCCAAGGCGGTGGACTACGAGAACGCCGGTACCGTGGAGTTCCTGCTCGCTGATGGCGAGGTGTACTTCATGGAGATGAACACCCGGGTGCAGGTCGAACACACCATCACCGAGGAAATCACCGGCATCGACATCGTTCGCGAGCAGATCCGCATCGCCTCCGGCCTGCCGCTGTCGATCAAGCAGGAAGATATCCAGCACCGCGGCTTTGCCTTGCAGTTTCGCATCAACGCCGAGGACCCGAAGAACAACTTCCTGCCCAGCTTCGGCAAGATCACCCGCTATTACGCCCCGGGCGGCCCGGGTGTGCGTACCGACACGGCGATCTACACCGGCTACACCATTCCCCCGTTCTACGACTCCATGTGCCTGAAACTGGTGGTCTGGGCGTTGACCTGGGAAGAAGCCATGGATCGCGGCCTGCGGGCCCTGGACGACATGCGCCTGCAGGGGGTCAAGACCACTGCCGCGTACTACCAGGAAATCCTGCGCAACCCCGAATTCCGTAGCGGCCAGTTCAACACCAGCTTCGTCGAAAGCCACCCTGAACTGACCAACTACTCGATCAAGCGCAAACCCGAAGAGCTGGCCCTGGCCATCGCCGCCGCCATCGCCGCCCACGCAGGCCTGTGAGGAACCGAATAATGTCCAAGAAAATCTTTGTTACCGACACGATCCTGCGTGACGCCCACCAGTCCCTGCTGGCCACCCGCATGCGCACCGAAGACATGCTGCCGATCTGCGACAAGCTCGACAAGGTCGGCTACTGGTCGTTGGAAGTCTGGGGCGGCGCCACCTTCGACGCCTGCGTGCGCTTCCTCAAGGAAGACCCGTGGGAGCGCCTGCGCAAGCTGCGTGCCGCGCTGCCCAACACCCGCCTGCAGATGCTCCTGCGTGGGCAGAACCTGCTGGGCTACCGCCATTACAGCGACGACGTGGTCAAGGCCTTCGTGGCCAAGGCTGCGGTCAATGGCATCGACGTGTTCCGCATCTTCGACGCCATGAATGACGTGCGTAACTTGCGCGTGGCCATCGAGGCGGTGAAAGCCGCTGGCAAGCACGCGCAGGGCACCATCGCCTACACCACCAGCCCGGTGCATACCGTCGATGCCTTCGTGCAGCAGGCCAAGCAGATGGAAGCCATGGGTTGCGACTCGGTGGCGATCAAGGACATGGCTGGCCTGTTGACCCCGTTCGCCACCGGCGAGTTGGTCAAGGCACTTAAAGCCGAGCAGTCATTGCCGGTGTTCATCCACTCCCACGACACCGCCGGCCTGGCCGCGATGTGCCAGCTCAAGGCCGTCGAGAACGGCGTCGACCACATCGACACCGCGATCTCCAGCTTCGCCTGGGGCACCAGCCACCCAGGTACCGAATCGATGGTCGCCGCGCTCAAGGGCAGCGAGTTCGACACCGGCCTCGACCTCGAGCTGCTGCAGGAGATCGGCTTGTACTTCTACGCCGTGCGCAAGAAGTACCACCAGTTCGAAAGCGAGTTCACCGCCGTGGACACCCGCGTGCAGGTCAACCAGGTACCGGGCGGGATGATTTCCAACCTGGCCAACCAGCTCAAGGAGCAGGGCGCGCTCAACCGCATGAACGAGGTGCTGGCGGAGATTCCGCGGGTGCGCGAAGACCTCGGCTTCCCGCCGCTGGTGACCCCGACCTCGCAGATCGTCGGCACCCAGGCGTTCTTCAACGTGCTGGCCGGCGAGCGCTACAAGACCATCACCAATGAAGTGAAGCTGTACCTGCAAGGTGGCTACGGCAAAGCCCCCGGTGTGGTCAACGAGCAACTGCGCCGCCAGGCGATCGGCAGCGAGGACGTGATCGACGTGCGCCCAGCCGACCTGCTCAAGCCGGAGATGGCCAAGCTGCGCGCCGACATCGGCAGCCTCGCGCACTCCGAGGAGGACGTGCTGACCTTCGCCATGTTCCCCGACATCGGCCGCAAGTTCCTCGAGGAGCGTGAAGCCGGCACCCTCAAGCCAGAAGCCCTGCTGCCGATTCCGGAAGCCGGCGCGGTGGGGGCGGTGGGTGGTGAAGGCGTGCCGACCGAGTTCGTCATCGATGTCCACGGTGAAACCTACCGCGTCGATATCACCGGTGTCGGCGTGAAGGCCGAAGGCAAGCGCCATTTCTACCTGTCCATCGACGGCATGCCGGAAGAAGTGGTGTTCGAGCCGCTCAACGAATTCGTCGGCGGTGGCGGCAGCAAGCGCAAGCAGGCCAGCGCGCCGGGCCACGTCAGCACCAGCATGCCGGGCAACATCGTCGATGTGCTGGTCAAGGAAGGCGACGTGGTCAAGGCCGGCCAGGCGGTGCTGATCACCGAGGCAATGAAGATGGAGACCGAAGTGCAGGCGGCGATCGCCGGCAAGGTCGTGGCCATCCACGTGGCCAAGGGCGACCGGGTGACCCCGGGCGAAATCCTGATCGAGATCGAAGGCTGACAGAAGCCTTCATCTACAAGCGGTTAACCTCTGGGGAGCGGATGCTCCCCTTTTTTTGCCTGGATAAATCAGCCCGCGCGGCACGCTTCCAGCGTGCGGACTTGTCCCTCAGGCTGCTGGTTTTCCTCACTCAACCAACGCTCGAACCCCGCCGCCACGGTAGGCCATTCGGTATCGGTAATCGAATACCACGTTGTATCGCGATTACGGTCCTTGACCACCATGTGGTTGCGGAACACGCCCTCGAACACAAAACCGAAGCGCTCGGCCGCGCGCTTGGAGCGGGCATTGGCGTCGTTGCACTTCCATTCCAGCCGGCGATTGCCCAGCTCGAAGCCCAACTTGCTCAAAAGGTAAACCGCCTCGGTGCCCTTGGGTGTGCGTTGCATGGCGGCGCCGAAGGCGATGTGGCCGATCTCGAAGCGGCCCTGTTCCGGGACGATCGACATGTAGCTGAGGATGCCCTGAACCTGACCGTTGGCGCGGTCGATCACACTGTAGAACAGCGGGTCGCGGCTGGCGGCGTTGCCTTCCAGCCAGCGGTCGAAGCTGGCGCGTTCGGCGAATGGGCCGTAGGGCAGGTAGTCCCACAGTACCGGGTCCGAACCTGGACCTTGCAGTACATCCCAAAGGTCGTTGCCATGGCGCGCCGGGTCAAGCTTCTCCAGGCGGATGAAACGGCCTTCGATGGGCTCGGCCTTGGGCGTACCGGCGGGTTTCCAGTTCAATGCGTCGTTCATGTGCGGCCTACAGTGCTTTGCGGAATTGGATGAAGCCCGGGCGCTCGGCGACCTGCTCGTACAAGCTGATGGCGGTGGCGTTGGTCTCGTGGGTCAGCCAGTGCACCTTGATGCAGCCGGCGGCCTTGGCCGTGGCGTAGACATGCTCGATGAGCTGCCGGCCGATGCCTAGGCCACGTACTTCACTGTCCACGTAGAGGTCCTGCAAGTAGCAGGAGTTCTCGATGCTCCAGTTGGAACGATGGTAGATGAAGTTGACCATCCCCACTGCCTTGCCGTCGACCCAGGCCAACGTCGAGTGGGTCGGCTCGTCTGCATCGAGCAGGCGTTGCCAGGTGCTGGAGTTGACGGCGCCGGGCAGTTCGGTCTGGTAGAAGCGCAGATAGGCCTGCCACAAGGGCAGCCAGGCGGCATGGTCTTCGGCGCGAACCGGGCGCAGAGTGATGGCTGTCATGGGGTTTTTCCTTCAGAGGTCGCGCATGTGCGCGGCGAGTTGGTTATCCACAGGGTCGGCGCTGGCGGCCAGGCCTTCGCGGACCCCGGCGATATCTTGCGCCGAACGGTTCTGACTGAGCTTGCGTGCGCCCTGCAGGCGGGCGATCGGCAGGCGGATACCGACGATGGCGCGGAGCATGCCGTCAAGGTAGTCAGCCGGAGCATCGGCGACGTTCCACGGTGCTGCGCGGCCTTGCTCATGGCGGTCGGTCAGGCGCCTGACGATGTCCAGCAATTGTGTCGGCTCGTGGATCACCTCCACCGGGCCCCAGGCATGCACCGCCATATAGTTCCAGGTGGGCACCACCTTGGGGTTGTCGGCCTTGCTCGGGTAGTAGCCGGGGCTGACATAGGCGTCGGCGCCGGGGAATACCAGCAAGGCTTCAGCGCCTTGTGCCAGATCCTGCCATTGCTGGTTGGCCCGGGCGAGGTGGCCGTAGACCGTGCCGAATTCGCCCTCGCCGGTGGCGACCAGCACGGGCAGATGGGTGGCCAGCAGCCCGTGCTCACCGTGGCTGATCAGCGTTGCCAGGCGGGTGTGCTGCATGTGCTGGTGCAGGCGGGCAAGGTCATGTTCCTGATGCGGTTTGCTGTTGTACATGCCGGTGTTCCTTGTGCTGTGGCTTCATCCTAGGCAGGCTATTGGCTCTGTGTAAGAGCCATTCGTGACTGTTTTGATAGGTCCAATACCATGAGCGAACGTACCCACGCGTTGCCTTTCGATCCGGCAGGGATCGTCCTGGATCGCCGTCGCGGGCTCAGCCAGCAGCTCTACCAGGCCTTGCGCGCGCGCGTGCTGGATGGGCGCCTGGAAGGCGGCACTCGGCTGCCGGCCACCCGTGACCTTGCTGCGGTGCTGGTGTTGTCGCGCAACAGCGTGGTGCGTGCCTATGACCAGTTGTATGCCGAGGGCTTTATCGAAAGCCGGGTAGGCGATGGCACTTATGTAAGCCGCCTAGGAAAACTATCCACACAACTGTCCACAGGGTTATCCCTGGGGTTATCAACAGACTTATCCACATTTGAAGCGCCTGATACTGAGGATTTATCCAGTTTTGCACTGTGCAGCGAGCCGTTGTTGCGTCTGAAAAAGCACCATTTGCCGCCGCCAAAAGGCGACGCGCCGAGGGCTTTCAGGGTTGGTCTGCCAGCGTTCGACCTGTTTCCTTTCGAGGTCTGGGCCAAGCTGCAAGCGGGTTTCTGGCGAAATCCCGATCCGGCGCAGCTCGGTTATGGCGACCCGGCAGGGGAGCTGCCGTTGCGTGAATTGATCGCCACCTATCTGCGTCGATCGCGAGGGCTTTGCTGCAGTGCTGAACAAATTGTGATCACCAGTGGTGCGCAGCAGGCGATCAGCCTTTGTGCACAGTTGCTGTTGCAGCCTGGTGACGGGGTGGCTGTGGAAAACCCGGGCTACCGCGCTGCCGGGCACGCCTTCGCCCTGGCGGGGGCAAGGGTCAGGGGCGTGCCGGTAGATGAAGAGGGCATGGACTGTGCGCGCCTGGCCGAGCTGCCGGATTGCCGGCTGGCTTACGTGACCCCGGCTCACCAGTACCCTACCGGTGTGACCATGAGCCTGGCCCGGCGCCTGGCGTTGCTGGCCTGGGCCGAGCGCCAGGACGGTTGGGTCGTCGAGGACGATTACGATGGCGAGTACCGCTACAGCGGTGCGCCTTTGGCGCCGCTGGCGGCACTGGATCGTCAGGGTCGGGTGCTGTACGTGGGAACGTTCGGCAAGATCGCCTTTCCGGCTTTGCGGCTGGGTTACCTGGTGCTGCCCAGGCGCCTGGTGCGGGCATTCAGCCAGGCCAAGGCGCTGTCGGTGCGTCACTCGGAAGTCGGCACGCAATGTGTCATGGCGCAGTTCATGGCCCAAGGGCATTTCCAGCGACATATCCGCCGTATGCGCCGGGCGGCGTTGGCCCGCAGGAATGTGCTGAAGGCCGGTTGGCCGGTGGAGGTACCGGGGCTGGGGGCAATGCCGGACGTCGCAGCAGGGCTGCATGTGAAGGTAGCTGTGGATAACTTGGCGCGGGAGCAGGAGCTGGTTGCGCGGGCGGAGGCGGTGGGGGTGGAGGTCACTCCGCTGAGCAGCTACTGGCTGGAGGACAGCGCGGAGCCTGCGGATACGAGGGCAGGGCTGGTACTGGGATTCGCGGCAGTGCCAGAAGGGGAGATTGCGCAGGCTTTGATGCGCCTGCGCAAGGCCTGGCGAGATTGAATGGGGCCGCTCTGCGACCCATCGCCGGCAAGCCGGCTCCCACAGGAATTGCACATGTCTTTGTGGGAGCCGGCTTGCCGGCGATGGGCTGCAGAGCAGCCCCAAAAACATCAGGTGCCGGACTTGATCTTGGTCCAGGCCCGCGTCCGCGCCCGCTCGGCATCCCGTGGCAACGGCTTGAGCGTGTACAACTTGGCCATTGCCTCCGCCGTTGGGTACAGGTTCGGATTGTTGCGGATCGCCGGGCTGACCTTGTCGGTCGCATCCTTGTTCGGGTTCGGGTAGCCGACGAAGTCGCTGATCGGCGCGATCACTTCTGGTCGCAACAGGTAGTTGATGAATGTGTGGGCATCTTCAGGGTTGGCCGCGTTCTTGGGGATCGCCAGCATGTCGAACCAGATCGGTGCGCCTTCCTTGGGCAGGCGCATGTCCACCACCACGCCGTTCTTCGCTTCGCGAGCCCGATTCGCGGCCTGGGAGAAGCTGCCCGAGTAGCCCACCGCCACACAGATATCACCATTGGCGATGTCGGCCATGTACTTGGACGAGTGGAAGTAGGTTACATGCGGGCGGATCTTCAGCAGCAGATCCTGGGCTTTTTGATAGTCGGCCGGCTTGCCGCTGTTGGGGTCCAGCCCCAGGTACGACAGCGCCAGCGGCAGGATCTCCGACGGCGAATCAAGTAGGGCCACGCCGCATTGCTTGAGCTTGGCGATGTTCTCTTCCTTGAAGATCAGGTCCCAGCTGTCCACCGGTGCGTCGTCGCCGAGCACGGCCTTGACTTTGTCTGGGTTGAAGCCGATCAGCACCGTGCCGTACATGTAAGGCACGGCAAACTTGTTGCCGGGGTCGTTGGCTTCGATCAGTTTCATCAGTGCCGGGTCCAGATGCTGCCAGTTGGGCAGCTTGCCGCGGTCAAGGGGCTGGAAAACCCCAGCCTCGATCTGCTTGGCGAGGAACACGTTGGACGGCACCACCACGTCATAGCCGGAGTTGCCGGTTAGCAGCTTGGCTTCCAGTGCTTCGTTGGTGTCGAAGATGTCGTAGATCAGCTTGACCCCGCTGTCCTTCTGGAAGTCGACCAGGGTTTGCGGGGTGATGTAGTCGAACCAGTTGTACACCCGCAGGGTGCTCTGTTCGGCGTGTGCCTGGAGTGCGCCGGCGAACAGGCCGGTGGCGATGAGCGGGGCGAGCAGACATTTGAGTCGGGTCATGTTCACGCTCCTGGCTGGGCCTGCTGGAAGCCTTCCAGCACATTGACCGCGTTGATGCCGATTTCCTCCACAGCGTAGCCGCCCTCCATCACGAACAAGGTCGGCTTGCCCAGCTGGGCGATGCGCTTGCCCATCGCCAGGTAGTCGGGACTGTCGAGCTTGAACTGGGAAATGGGGTCATCCTTGAAGGTATCCACGCCAAGGGAGATCACCAGCACATCGGCATTGAAGGCGGCGATACGCTGGCAGGCGTCTTCCAGGGCTGCGCTCCAGGCTGCCCAGTCGCTGCCGGCAGGCAGCGGGTAGTTGATGTTGCAGCCCTCGCCGGCACCTTCGCCGGTCTCGTCGGCGTAGCCGAGGAAGAACGGGAACTCGTCCTGCGGGTCGCCGTGGATCGAGGCGAAGAACACGTCGTTGCGGGTGTAGAAAATGTCCTGCGTACCGTTGCCGTGGTGATAGTCGACGTCGAGGATGGCTACCTTGCGCCGGCCTTGGTCGATGAAGGCCTGGGCGGCAATGGCTGCGTTGTTGAGGTAGCAGTAACCCCCCATCACTTCGCCTGCGGCGTGGTGCCCTGGCGGCCGGCACAGGGCGAAGGCGGCATGGGCGCCTTGCTGGATCGCGGCCTGGGCGGTCAGGGCGACCTGGGCGGCGCTGTAGGCGGCCTGCCAGGTGCCGGCGGTGATCGGAGCGCCGGCGTCGAAGCTGTAGTAACCGAGCTCGCCGTGCAGGCCGCTGGGTTTGACCTGGCGCAGGGTGCGCGCTGGCCAGGTGAACGGCAGCAGGTCACCTTCCTGGCCAAGCGCGGCCCAACGGTCCCAGGCACCTTCGAAGAAATCCAGGTAGTCGGCACTGTGGATGCGCTGCAGCGGTGCGCGGCCGAAGTCGACGGGGCCCTGCACGGGCCCGAGGTTGCGCTGCTTGACGCGCTCCAGGACGTGGTCGGCGCGCGACGGCATTTCGAAACAGGGCATCAGCTTGCCGTCGATGAGCTCGCAGCGGCCATGGTGCAGGCGGTGGTCATCGGAATAGATCGTCAGCACGTTGTTGTTCTCCGGATCATTACTGGCGTGGGCCGATTGTGCTGGGTGGCCTGATGAAGGGAGAACGGCATGAATGGCCAAAAGGGGATAGATGTGGCCATCACCTGTGCCGACTCTATCGCGGGGCAAGCCCGCTCCCACGAATCGGCGTAGGTGCGGTCAACCGCGAAAATGGCTGGGCGCCACGCCGCTCCAGCGCTGGAAGGCATGCCGGAAGCTCGCGGTCTCGCTGAACCCCAATGTTTCGGCAATGCGGTAGATCGGCATCTGGTCCTCGGCCAGCAACTGCTTGGCCCGCTCGAAGCGCAGCTCGTCGAGGAGCTGTTGATAACTGCTGCCCAGCGCCTGCAAATGCCGGCGCAGTGTGCGCGACGAGCAGTTCATCTGCCGTGCCAAACCTTCCAGCCCAGGCGCGGCATCCAGTTGCCGCAGCAGCAGCTGGCGGATGCGTCCAAGCCAAGCCTGGCGGCCAGTGAACTCCAGGTTGAGACGCCGGCAGCGTTCGCCCATGGCCTTGTGGGTGATCGGGTCGGCCAGGGGCAGGGGCATGTCCAGCCAGCGTCGTTCGAAGGCGAAGGCATTGTCGCTGGCGTCGAAGCCGAGCGGGCACTGGAATGCAGGGTCATAGAGCGCGTGATAGCTCGGGCGCGGGTGTTCGAAACGGGCCGCCAGCAACGGTAGCTGGCGGCCGAGCAGGTCGTCGCAGATCACTTTCAGCGACAGCAGGCAGAATTCGGCATTGAAGGCGGCCAGCCCAGGCGCGTCGTAATGGTCGCTGGCGCTGAGCCACACGCGCTGGCCATCGTCCACCAGGCGCAGCTGGAAAACTGTTCCCAGCAGTGCCGGAAAGGTTAGCGCCAGGCGCAGGGCGTCACCCAAAGTGGCACTGGAGAGCAGGGCGTAACCGAGCATGCCGTAGCACGACACGTGCATGCGCCGGCCGAGTTCCAGGCCGATGTCCTGGCGCCTGGACACGGCGTTGGCGCAGACCTGCAGTTCCTGCTGGGTGGTGATGCGCGCATCGGCGTGGCCCAGGTCTGCGGGGCCTATGCCGCTGCCGGCGAGCATGTGCTGCGCGTCCACGCCGTCTTCCTGGAACACCTGGAGGATCAGCGAAACGGCGTTGAGGGTGGTGAGGTGGCTGTGCAGCATGCTCGGCATCCCGTTGAGCTGGGGAGCATTACCGAGCAAGTTGTGTGCCGTTCAGCAGGTGCCTGTTCCGTGCATAAAAAAAGGGCCCGTAGCATGCGCTCGGGCCCTTGAAAGGTTGAGAGGTGTCTAGTCCCTCGACCTGGTGAGACTGTTTGCAGCGGCCTGGGTTACGCCTTCAGCGGAACCAGACGGGGAGCGATCATGTTTTCCGGACGCAGGATGTCGTTGAGCATCTCTTCGTCCAGCAGCTTCTCTTCGCGCACCAGTTCCAGCACGCCGCGGCCGGTTTCCAAGGCAACGCGGGCGATACGGGTGGCGTTTTCGTAGCCGATGTACGGGTTCAGGGCGGTGACCAGGCCGATCGAGTGCTCGACCAGTTCACGGCAGCGCTGTTCGTTGGCGGTGATGCCGACGATGCAGTGCTCGCGCAGCATGTCCATGGCGCGTTGCAGCAGGCGGATCGAGTCGAAGATCTTGTAGGCGATCAGCGGTTCCATCACGTTCAGCTGCAGCTGGCCACCTTCGGCGGCGACGGTCAGGGCCAGGTCGTTGCCCATGATGGCGAAGGCGACTTGGTTGACGGCCTCAGGGATAACCGGGTTGACCTTGCCTGGCATGATCGAGCTGCCTGGCTGGCGCGCCGGCAGGTTGATCTCGTTGATGCCGGTGCGTGGGCCGCTGGACAGCAGGCGCAGGTCGTTGCAGATCTTCGACAGCTTGACCGCGGTGCGCTTGAGCATGCCGGAGAACAGCACGAAGGCGCCCATGTCGGAGGTGGCTTCGATCAGGTCGGCAGCCGGCACCAGCGGCTGGCCGCTGATGATCGCCAGGCGCTGGACGGCCAGCATCTGGTAGCCCGGGTCGGCGTTGATGCCGGTACCGATGGCGGTGCCGCCCAGGTTGATTTCGGTCAGCAGTTCCGGAGCCAGCGAGCGCAGGCGCTGCAGGTCTTCGGTCATGGTAGTGGCGAAGGCGCGGAATTCCTGGCCCAGGGTCATCGGCACGGCGTCCTGCAGCTGGGTACGGCCCATCTTCAGTACGTGGTCGAACTCTTTACCTTTGGCAGCGAAGGCCTGGATCAGGCTGTCGAGGCTGGCCAGCAGGGCGTCGTGGCCCAGCAGCAGACCCAGACGGATCGCGGTCGGGTAGGCGTCGTTGGTCGACTGCGCCATGTTCACATCGTTGTTCGGGTGCAGGTACTGGTACTCACCCTTCTGGTGACCCATGGCCTCCAGCGCGATGTTGGCGATGACTTCGTTGGCGTTCATGTTGGTGGAAGTACCAGCACCGCCTTGAATCATGTCCACCACGAACTGCTCGTGGTAGTCGCCTTTGATCAGTCGTGCGCAGGCTGCGCTGATCGCGGCGTGCTTGGCATCGCTCAGGTGCCCCAGCTCACGGTTGGCGTCAGCAGCTGCCTGCTTGACCATCGCCAGGCCGACTACCAGTTTCGGGTAGTGCGACAGCGGAACACCGGAGAGGTGGAAGTTGTTGGCAGCGCGCAGAGTCTGGATGCCGTAGTAGGCATCGGCAGGGACTTCAAGGGTACCAAGCAGATCTTTTTCGACGCGGAACGATGCAGCGGAGGACATGATGGATATCATCTCGATTTTGACCCGGCACCTGCCGGAATGGCGCCAATGCTAGGGCTGCCCAGATTTTGCGGCCAATGCTGTTGCACGCTAACCTATGCGCAAACGGCATACGGTTTGATGTGACGCCGATTGACAATCGAGCGTGTTCCATTTTGGTGCACGCGGTGCGGAGTAGTCGATGAACCTCGAAAGCAAATGGCTGGAGGACTTCAGTGCCCTGGCCTCGACCCGCAGTTTCTCGCAAGCGGCCGAGCGCCGGTTCGTTACCCAGCCGGCGTTCAGCCGACGCATACGCAGCCTGGAAGCGGCGCTTGGGCTGACCTTGGTGAATCGTTCCCGCACGCCCATCGAGCTGACCGAGGCGGGGCAGCTGTTTCTCGTCACTGCGCGCACTGTTGTCGACCAGTTGAGCGAAGTTCTTCGCCATTTACATCATCTGGAAGGCGGCCAGGGCGAGGTGATCCAGGTCTCGGCCGCGCACTCCTTGGCCTCGGGCTTTTTCCCGCGCTGGGTGGCGCAATTGCGCAACGATGGCCTGAACATCGCCACGCGCCTGGTCGCCACCAACGTCGGTGATGCGGTGCATGCATTACGCGAAGGCGGCTGCGACCTGATGCTGGCCTTCTATGACCCGGACGCGGCGTTGCAGATGGACGCCGAGATCTTCCCGTCGCTGCATATGGGCAATACCGAAATGCTCCCGGTGTGTGCCGTGGGCCCGGACGGCAAGCCGCTGTTCGACCTGGAGGGGGAGGCCAGCGTGCCGTTGCTGGCCTACAGCGCCGGCGCTTTCCTCGGCCGGTCGGTCAACTTGCTGCTGCGCCAGCGCAACCTGCGCTATACCACTGTCTATGAAACGGCCATGGCCGACAGTCTCAAGAGCATGGCGCTCGAAGGCATGGGCATCGCCTGGGTCCCGAAACTGTCGATGCGCGGTGAACTGGAGCGTGGCGAGCTGGCGATCTGCGGTGGCAGCCAGTGGCATGTGCCACTGGAAATCCGCCTGTATCGCTGTGCCTTGGTGCGCAAGGCCAACGTGCGCTTGCTGTGGCGCAAGCTGGAGGGCGGTTCAGTTGACCCGAAAGTCAGCCAAACCCCCGAAAAATAAGGCCGACAGTTGGTCGCCGGGGGTGCCGTGATTGCCTCGCGTTACGCTATACTGCGCGGCCCCTCGACCGGATAGATTCCGGTCATGATCAGCAAACAAGCCACGCCGGTCGTCCCGCGTGGCTTGTTGTTTTTTGACGCGCCTGCGGGCGCACAAGCGAAGAGGCTCGACGATGAGTGCACTGGTTGGCGTGATCATGGGCTCCAAGTCCGATTGGTCCACCCTTAGCCACACCGCCGATATGCTGGAAAAACTCGGCATTCCCTACGAAGTGAAGGTGGTTTCCGCCCACCGCACCCCGGACCTGCTGTTCCAGTACGCCGATGAGGCCGAAGGCCGCGGCATCGAAGTGATCATCGCCGGTGCCGGTGGCGCCGCCCATCTGCCGGGCATGTGCGCCGCCAAGACCCACCTGCCGGTGCTCGGTGTGCCGGTGCAGTCGTCGATGCTGTCGGGTGTCGATTCGCTGCTGTCGATCGTGCAGATGCCTGCTGGCGTTCCGGTCGCCACCCTGGCCATCGGCAAGGCCGGCGCGATCAATGCAGCCTTGCTGTCGGCGAGCATCCTCGGGGCCAAGCACCCGCAGTTCCACGCGGCGCTCAAGCAGTTCCGCACCGAGCAGACCGACACCGTGCTGGACAATCCAGATCCGCGTCAGGCTTGAGGCTGAAACACATGAAGATCGGTGTAATCGGTGGTGGCCAGCTGGGCCGCATGCTGGCCTTGGCGGGCACTCCGCTGGGCATGAACTTCGCCTTCCTCGACCCGGCACCGGACGCCTGCGCCGCGCCGCTGGGCGAGCACCTGCGTGCCGACTACGGTGACCAGGACCATCTGCGCCAGCTGGCCGACGAAGTCGACCTGGTGACCTTTGAGTTCGAAAGCGTGCCGGCCGAGACCGTCGCCTTCCTCTCGCAGTTCGTCCCGGTCTATCCGAGCGCCGAGGCCCTGCGCATCGCTCGTGACCGCCTGTTCGAGAAGAGCATGTTCCGCGACCTGGGTATTCCCACCCCGGCCTTCGCCGACATCCTCTCGCAAGCGGACCTTGATGCCGCCGTGGCCAGCATCGGCCTGCCGGCCGTGCTCAAGACCCGCACCCTGGGTTACGACGGCAAGGGCCAGAAGGTCCTGCGCAAGCCCGAAGACGTGGTCGACACTTTTGCCGAACTGGGCAGCGTGCCGTGCCTGCTGGAAGGCTTCGTGCCGTTTACCGGCGAAGTGTCGCTGGTGGCCGTGCGCGCCCGCGACGGCGAAACCCGCTTCTACCCGCTGGTGCACAACACCCATGACAGCGGCATCCTGCGCCTGTCGGTGGCCAGCGAGGCGCACCCGTTGCAGGCCTTGGCCGAAGACTACGTTGGCCGCGTGCTGCAGAAGCTCGACTACGTCGGTGTAATGGCCTTCGAGTTCTTCGAAGTCGACGGTGGCCTGAAGGCCAACGAAATCGCCCCGCGTGTGCACAACTCCGGGCACTGGACCATCGAAGGCAGCGAGTGCAGCCAGTTCGAGAACCACCTGCGCGCCGTGGCCGGCCTGCCGCTGGGCTCGACCGCGAAGGTCGGCGAAAGCGCCATGCTCAACTTCATCGGCGAAGTGCCGGCGGTGGACAAGGTGGTCGCTATCGATGACTGCCACCTGCACCACTACGGCAAGGCATTCAAGGTCGGGCGCAAGGTCGGCCACGCCACTCTGCGCTGCCAGGACATGGCCACCCTCAAGGCCAAGATTGCCGAAGTAGAGGCGTTGATCGCCGGCTGATCGAACTTCTGCCGGGCAATGCCGCTCTGAGATGGCAGCATGCCAAAGCGCTGACTAGGCTTTGGCATGTTTCATGTTCATCACAGAGGGATTGCCATGGGCATCATTGGAACCATCTTCATCGGCCTGATCGTCGGCCTGCTGGCGCGTTTCCTGAAACCGGGTGACGACAGCATGGGCTGGATCATGACCATCCTCCTCGGCATCGCCGGTTCCCTGGCCGCCACCTACGGCGGACAAGCCCTGGGCATCTACCAGGCCGGGCAGGCCGCGGGCTTCTTCGGAGCCCTGGTCGGCGCGATCATCCTGCTGGTGATCTACGGCTTCATCAAGAAACGCTGAATTCCCGTTAGAATGCCCGGCAATTCATCCAGAGTTGCCGAGCATCTTCATGCGTGCGTTATTCCTCATTCCCCTGTTGCTGGCCAGCGCCCTGGCCCATGCCGAACTGCCCGAGACCGACTGGCTGGAGCTGATGCCCAAGTCGGACCAGAAGGCGCTCGAGCAGATGCCCGAGATCGACCACAACTCCCCGGAAGCCCTGGGCACTTTCACCGCCAAGGGTGGGTTGAAGCAGAGCAAAGGCCTGCCGGCGGTGATGTACTCGACCAAGACCGTGGCCGCCATGAACGGCAGGCAGATCCGCCTGGGTGGTTATCCGGTGCCGCTGGAGAGCGATGCCAAAGGCAACAGCACGCTGTTTTTCCTGGTGCCGTACCCAGGGGCGTGCATCCATGTACCGCCGCCGCCACCGAACCAGCTGGTGCTGGTGCGGTATCCGAAAGGGTTGAAGATCGACGACATTTACACGCCGCTGTGGGTGACCGGCACCTTGAAGGTGGAGAAAGTCAGCAATGACCTGGCGGATGCGGCGTATGCGTTGGAGGCGGGGAAGGTGAGGGTGGTGGAAGACGCGGATCTGTAAGGTATTTTTCCTGTCGAGGCCCTATCGCCGGCAAGCCGGCTCCCAGAGGCGACCGCGCAATCCTGTGGGAGCCGGCTTGCCGGCGATAGGGCCAGTACAGGCGGCTGAAACTATCGGGTCAGAGCGCTTCGCTACCGATCGCCACGCTCATCGCATGAGTCGCCCCTGGCTTGAGCACCACCACGTCATCCATCACATTCGCCGTCTCGATGCACAGCATGCGCTGCCAGCCATCGTCGGCCATGTCCGGCAGGTCGCGGGCGCGGTCGGTCCAGGGGTTCCAGATCACCGCGGTGCGTGAGCCGCCGGCCTGCAGGGTGATGCGTCGGCTCCAGTGTGGGTCGACAATCGCCAGTCGCTCAGGCGCGTTCAGGTAGATGCGATCAGTCTCGCCGGCGAAACCCAGGCTGCCCTGTTGTTTGCGCTGTTCCCAGTTGGCCAGGGTTTCGATGTAGGCCAACCCGTCAACGCCTTCCACTTGCACCTGGCGCACATCGCTCACGGCGAAGTAGCTGTGCAGCGCCTGGCTCAGGGTGACATCGGTATTGCCGAGGTTGTAGCTGGTGAGGGTGAGCTTCAGCTGGTCGTCCAGTTCTACCAGGAGCTTGAGTTGGACGTCATGAGGCCAACCCGGCAGCTCACCCTGGGCTTCGGGCAATTCGAACTCGAACTGCAGGTGGTCGCCGTGTTCCTCGGCGCGCAACAACTGCCAGTCACGGCCACGCACCAGGCCGTGGGCGGGCGGCTGCTCGCCCTTGAACATGGCTTTGACCGAATCGGGATTGCGCTCGAAGATACCGAACCACGGCCAGCACACGGGTGCGCCGGCACGCACCGACTTGCCCTGGCCGAAGGTGGCCTGGTCGCTCAGCCACAGCAGCGGTGGCTCGCCCAGGCGCTGATAGCTCAGGACCTGGGCGCCCTGTTGGGCAATCAGTAGTTCGGCATGATCGCTGGTGATGCGCCAGCAGTTGAGCTCGCCGTGCAGCTCGGTCTCGACCGTGAAGTTAGCCATTGCGTTCGTCTCATTGATTGTCTGTCAGGCCGTTGGACCCGGTGACGTGCAATGAGTTTACCGCTCGCCAGGCTCAGCGACGAGGTACGGAGCGGGTGCGACCACTGCCATCGATGGCGACGAACACGAACACTGCCTCGGTGACCTTGCGCCATTCGCTGGACAGCGGGTCGTCGCTCCACACTTCGACCATCATCTGGATCGAGCTGCGGCCGATTTCCAGGGTCTGGGTATAGAAGGACAGCTGCGCGCCCACGGCCACCGGGACCAGGAACGCCATGCGATCGATGGCTACCGTGGCCACTCGGCCTCCGGCGACGCGGCTGGCCATGGCGGTGCCGGCCAGGTCCATCTGGGCGACCAGCCAGCCGCCGAAGATATCGCCGAAACCATTGGTCTCACGCGGCAGCGCGGTGATCTGCAAGGCCAGGTCGCCTTGCGGGATAGGATCTTCTTGTTCGAGCTCAATCATGCCGTGGGGCCTCTGACCCGTGACGCTTCGTTGGTGGCGCAATAACGGACGCCGTAAAAACGATTCAGCAACACGCATACTACGCTGATTTCGCTTCAGGGGGCGGCCTCAGGGAAACTCTGCGAAACAGTCTGACAACAATGACCGACGTTTTCGCACAGCATCCCTCAGGATAAGCAACCTTTTCCTACGAGCGGGCAGTATATATACCTGCACAGCCAGCGACGACCGCACATTCATGAATATCTGTATGGATTTTGTACCGCTATGAGCGCGGCTCGGCAATTTGCTATCTTCGCCGACTACTCAATCCAGAAGCCGCATGCCAAGCGGTCCGCAGACCTACAAGAGAAAGAACAGCGATGACCTCCGTGCAGAGCAGTATCGAGCAGCCGTCCCGGCCGTTGTCCCGCAGTGACTACAAGACCCTCTCGCTGTCCGCGCTGGGCGGTGCACTGGAGTTTTACGACTTCATCATCTTCGTGTTCTTCGCCACGGTGGTGGGCAAGTTGTTCTTCCCCGCCGACATGCCCGAATGGCTGCGCCTGATGCAGACCTTCGGCATCTTCGCCGCCGGCTATCTGGCCCGGCCATTGGGCGGTATCGTCATGGCCCACTTCGGCGACCTGCTCGGACGCAAGAAGATGTTCACCCTGAGCATTTTCATGATGGCCGTGCCGACCCTGGTGATGGGGCTGTTGCCCACCTATGCGCAGATTGGCCTGTGGGCACCGATCCTGCTGCTGCTGATGCGGGTGATTCAGGGCGCGGCCATCGGTGGCGAGGTGCCAGGAGCCTGGGTGTTCGTCTCCGAGCACGTGCCGGCGCGCAACACCGGCTATGCCTGCGGCACGCTGACCGCCGGCCTGACCTCGGGCATCCTGCTTGGCTCGCTGGTGGCAACGCTGATCAATACGCTCTACACCCCCGAGGAAGTGGCGGACTACGCCTGGCGTATCCCGTTCCTGCTCGGTGGGGTGTTCGGCTTCTTCGCGGTCTACCTGCGCCGTTGGTTGCATGAGACCCCCGTTTTCGCCGAAATGCAGGCGCGCAAGGCCCTGGCCGAAGAGCTGCCGCTGCGCGCGGTGCTGCGTGATCACCGCGGCGCGATCATCCTGTCGATGCTGCTCACCTGGCTGCTGTCGGCCGGCATCGTGGTGATCATCCTCATGACCCCGGCGTTGCTGCAGAGCCTCTACCACGTCAGCCCCACCGACTCGCTCAAGGCCAATAGCCTGGCCATCGTGCTGCTCAGCCTGGGCTGCGTCGGCGCTGGCAGCCTGGCCGACCGTTTCGGCGCCGGGCGCGTGTTCATCGTCGGCAGCCTGGCGCTGCTGGCGTCGTCCTGGGCTTTCTACCACAGTCTGCCGACCCGCCCGGACCTGCTGTTCCCGCTCTATGCGCTGACTGGCCTGTGCGTGGGTATCGTCGGCGCCGTGCCTTACGTGATGGTCAAGGCGTTCCCGCCGGTGGTTCGGTTCAGCGGTCTGTCGTTCTCCTACAACCTGGCCTACGCGATCTTCGGTGGCCTCACGCCGATGGTGGTGACCGCACTGCTGAAGTTCAGTCCGATGGCACCCGCCTATTACGTGGCGTGCCTTTGCGCCGTTGGTCTGTTGGTGGGCATCTATCTGCTCGCACGCAAACGCTGAAACCCGCTCTAATTTCCCCCTCTGCAACATCCTGTAAAGGCCATCCCGGTTACCGGTGATGGCCTTTCATCCAATTGTCATATTCGAGTCATAGAGTGTTCATGCGGCCTGCAGATACTTGGGCCCGTTCCATCTCACAACCCACGATATTCCTGCTAGGAGCAAGGCATGAAACTGAAGCGTTTGATGGCGGCCCTGACCTTTGCCGCCGCTGGCGTCGCTGCCGCCAATGCGGTCGCCGCTGTCGATCCTGCAATCCCGACCTACACCAAGACCACCGGTGTTTCGGGCAACCTCTCCAGCGTCGGTTCCGACACCCTCGCGAACCTGATGACCCTGTGGGCCGAGGCCTACAAGAAGGAATATCCGAACGTAAACATCCAGATCCAGGCCGCCGGTTCCTCGACCGCGCCACCCGCCCTGACCGAAGGCACCGCCAACCTGGGCCCGATGAGCCGCAAGATGAAGGACGTCGAGCTGCAGGCCTTCGAGCAGAAGTACGGCTACAAGCCGACCGCCATCCCGGTTGCCGTGGACGCCCTGGCCGTGTTCGTGCACAAGGACAACCCGATCAAGGGCCTGACCATGGCTCAGGTTGACGCTATCTTCTCCTCCACTCGCCTGTGCGGCGGCAAGGCTGACGTCAAGACCTGGGGCGACATCGGTGTGACCGGCGACCTGGCCAACAAGCCAATCCAGCTGTTCGGCCGCAACTCGGTATCGGGCACCTACGGCTACTTCAAGGAAGAAGCCCTGTGCAAAGGCGACTTCAAGCCTAACGTCAACGAACAGCCTGGCTCGGCCTCGGTAGTGCAGTCGATCAGCTCGTCGCTGAACGGCATCGGCTACTCGGGCATCGGCTACAAGACCGCCAGCGTCAAGACCGTTGCCTTGGCCAAGAAAGAAGGCGGCGCGTTCGTCGAAGACAACGAAGCCAACGCCCTGAACGGCACCTACCCGCTGTCGCGTTTCCTCTACGTCTATGTCAACAAGGCGCCGAACAAGCCTCTGGCCCCGCTGGAAGCCGAGTTCGTCAAGCTGGTGCTGTCGCAGGCCGGCCAGCAAGTTGTCGTGAAGGACGGCTACATCCCGCTTCCAGCCAAAGTGGTCGACAAGACCCTGGCCGACCTGGGCCTGTCCCACGCGGGTAACGTTGCAAAGAAGTAAGTAATTGAGGTTGAGGCCGGTGACTAATAATACCGGCCTCTTCCACGAATTCCTTAGTCCGAAGCCAGGGCTCCTGCGCGGCGGGCTTTTTTGCGTCACTGCACTGTCATGTTTTTGTCATACGGGACCGCTAGGGTGTGCGCATGAATGATCTGGCCAACTCCACAATGACCCAAAATTCTCCTCCCGTGCGCATTGACTTCAATACGCCCGAGTTGCAACGCAAGCGCCGCCTGCGCGCCCTCAAGGATCGCCTGACCCGCTGGTACGTCCTGGTGGGCGGGCTTGCCGTGCTGGCGGCGATTACGCTGATCTTCTTCTACCTGGCCTATGTGGTGCTGCCGCTGTTCCAGGGCGCCACGCTTTCCAGCAAGAAGGCGCTGGAGCCGACCTGGCTGCAGCAGGACGCCGGTAAACCGCTGTTGATCGCCCTCGAGGAACAGAACCTCGTGGGTATGCGTGTATCCGACAAGGGCCAGGCCCTGTTCTTCGACACCAAGACCGGCAACGAGCTGAAGCGCGTCGACCTGCCGCTGCCGGCCGGCGCCCAGGTCAGCTCGATCAGCACCGACCAGCCGGGCAGCCCGCTGGTGGTGGTGGGCCTGTCCAACGGCCAGGCGCTGGTGTTCCACCACACCTACAAGATCACCTATCCGGACAACAAGAAGACCATCGAGGCGGGCATCGACTTCCCCTATGGTCAGGACCTGTTCACCCTGGATGAACAAGGCCGCGCGCTGGAGCATGTGAGCGTCAACGTCAACGGCGACACCTTGTTGCTGGCCGGTTCCACCGGTGCGCACCTGCAGGTGATCGAACTGTCGCGCACCGAGAACATGATGACTGACGAGGTCACTGTCGAGCAAAACCGTATCGAACTGCCGCAGATGACCGAGGTGGTGAAGAACATCTTCATCGACCCGCGCCAGCAGTGGCTGTACGTGGTCAACGGCCGCGCCACCGCCGACGTGTTCAGCCTGCGCGACAAGAGCCTCAACGGCCGCTACAAGCTGCTCGAGGACGGCAACGCCGAAATCACCGCGACCGCCCAGCTGGTTGGCGGCATCTCGCTGATCTTCGGTGACTCCAAGGGTGGCCTGAGCCAGTGGTTCATGGCCCGCGACCCCGATGGCGAGTCGCGCTTCAAGTTGATCCGCAGCTTCCAGCTGGGCAAGGCCCCGGTGGTGCAGATCGACGCCGAGGAGCGCCGCAAGGGCTTCATCGCCCTGGACAGCGACGGCAAGCTCGGCGTGTTCCACAGCACCGCGCACCGCACCCTGCTGGTCGAGCCGGTCGCCGAAGGCGCGGGCATCCTCGCCCTGTCGCCGCGCGCCAACCGCATCATCATCGAGCAAGGCAACAAGCTGCTGCCGCTGAGCCTGAAGAACCCGCACCCGGAAGTCTCCTTCAGCGCGCTGTGGGGCAAGGTCTGGTACGAGAACTACGACGAGCCCAAGTACGTCTGGCAGTCGACCGCCTCGAACACCGACTTCGAACCCAAGCTGAGCCTGTCGCCGCTGACCTTCGGTACGCTCAAGGCCGCGTTCTACGCGATGATCCTGGCTGCCCCGCTGGCCATCGCCGCCGCCATCTACACCGCCTACTTCATGGCCCCAGGCATGCGCCGCAAGGTCAAGCCGGTGATCGAGTTGATGGAAGCGATGCCGACGGTGATCCTCGGCTTCTTCGCCGGCCTGTTCCTCGCGCCGTACCTCGAAGGCCACCTGCCGGGCGTGTTCAGCCTGTTCCTGATCATGCCGATCGGTATCCTGCTTGCCGGCTACAGCTGGAGCCGCCTGCCGGAGTCGATCCGCCTGCGCATCCCTGATGGCTGGGAAGCGGCGATCCTGATCCCGGTGATCCTGGTGATCGGTTGGTTTGCCCTGTACATGAGTCCGTTCCTCGAGAGCTGGTTCTTCAAGGGCGACATGCGCCTGTGGATCAGCAACGACCTCGGCATCACCTACGACCAGCGCAACGCCCTGGTAGTGGGTATCGCCATGGGCTTCGCGGTCATCCCGAACATCTACTCCATCGCCGAGGACGCCGTGTTCAGCGTGCCGCGCAGCCTGACCCTGGGCTCGCTGGCGCTGGGCGCGACGCCATGGCAGACCCTGACCCGCGTGGTCATCCTCACCGCCAGCCCGGGCATCTTCTCGGCGCTGATGATCGGCATGGGCCGTGCGGTGGGTGAGACCATGATCGTGCTGATGGCCACCGGCAATACCCCGGTGATGGAGCTGAACCTGTTCGAGGGCATGCGCACCCTGGCCGCCAACGTGGCCGTGGAAATGCCCGAATCGGAAGTCGGCGGCAGCCACTATCGTGTGCTGTTCCTCGCCGCCCTCGTGCTGCTGTTGTTCACCTTTGTGATGAACACCCTGGCCGAGCTGATTCGCCAGCGCCTGCGCAAGAAATACTCGTCGCTTTGATAGAAAGGTAGAGATCCGTGAAAAAGGATTCCCTCAAAGGCTGGTTCAAGAGCGGCGCCCCCGGCGTCTGGATCAGTGGCGGCGCGGTGGCCATGGCGGTCATCATGACCGTCGGCCTGCTGGCCGTGATCGCCGTGCGCGGCCTGGGCCACTTCTGGCCGGCCGACCTGGTCCAGGCCACCTACAAGGTGCCGGGCCAGGCTGACCACATCGTCATCGGTGAAGTGGTGCAGAAGGAAGAAGTGCCCCGGGAACGCCTCAAGGGTGCCGGCCTGCCGGTGCCCGACCAAGGCCCGGAGTTCATGACCCGCGAGCTGATCAAGGTGGGCAACCGCGACCTCAACGGCAGCGACTTCACCTGGGTGGTCGGCGAGTGGCTGGTCGATCAGCAGAAACCTGCCGACCTGATTGCCCTAGAGCGCCGCGAATGGGGCAACTTCTACGGCTACCTGGTCAGCGTCAAGGAAGAAGGCCGCGTGGTCGCCCAGGGGCCGGAAGCCTGGAACGAGTTGCAGGCCCGCCTCAAGCGCGCCAGCCAGCTCAACGACCAGCTTGTGAAGCTCGAGAAGAAGGACATCGGTGCCATCAACCACGGCCTGGAGCGCCTGCGCCTGCACAGCCGCAAGCTGGAGCTGGACGGCAAGCTCGACGCCGCTGCACAGGCCGACATGGACGCCGAGCGCGCCGAACTGAACAACCGCTACAAGGCCATCGAAGAGCGCCTCAACGGCCTGCACCAGGAGTTCGCCCGCGACAGCCTGGTAGCCCGGGACGGCAATGGCCGCGAAGTGGAGATCAACCTGAGCAAGGTGGTCCACGCCATCCAGCCGAACGCCATGTCCGGTTTTACCAAGATGGGTGCCTACTTCGCCAAGGTGTGGGAGTTCCTCAGCGACGACCCGCGTGAGGCCAACACCGAAGGCGGTATCTTCCCGGCCATCTTCGGCACCGTGATGATGACCCTGATCATGGCGGTGATCGTCACCCCGTTCGGCGTGCTGGCTGCCGTCTACCTGCGTGAATACGCCAGGCAGGGCCCGGTGACCCGGCTGATCCGCATCGCCGTGAACAACCTCGCCGGCGTACCGGCGATCGTCTATGGCGTGTTCGGCCTGGGCTTCTTCGTCTACGTGCTGGGCGGCTCCATCGACCGGCTGTTCTTCCCCGAGTCGCTGCCGGCACCTACGCTGGGTACGCCGGGCCTGCTGTGGGCTTCGCTGACCCTGGCGCTGCTGGCCGTGCCGGTGGTGATCGTGGCCACCGAGGAAGGCCTGGCGCGTATTCCGCGCACTGTTCGCGAAGGCTCGCTGGCCCTGGGCGCGACCAAGGCCGAGACGCTGTGGAAGATCGTCCTGCCGATGGCCAGCCCGGCCATGATGACCGGCATGATCCTCGCCGTGGCCCGCGCCGCCGGCGAAGTGGCCCCGCTGATGCTGGTGGGTGTGGTGAAGCTGGCGCCATCGCTGCCGGTGGACGGCAACTACCCGTACCTGCACCTGGACCAGAAGATCATGCACCTGGGCTTCCACATCTACGACGTCGGCTTCCAGAGCCCCAACGTCGAGGCCGCGCGGCCGCTGGTGTACGCCACCGCGCTGCTGCTGGTGCTGGTGATCGCCACCCTCAACCTCTCGGCGGTGTGGATCCGTAACCACCTGCGCGAGAAGTACAAGGCCCTGGACCACTGATCCTGATTGCAAGCGTGCTGCCCGGATGCCGGGCGGCCCTTTGAAACGAATTGATAGCGTATGGAGTTGACCATGCAGCATGAATCCCACGCCCACGGCATCGACATGTCGGCCCTGGGCCGCGACAAGCAGAGCCTGCGCCTGGCTGAAGAGACCGTGGCCATCGAAGTACCCGGCCTGTCCCTGTTCTACGGCGACAAGCAAGCACTGTTCGACGTCAGTATGAACATCCCCAAGCAGCGCGTGACCGCCTTCATCGGCCCGTCCGGCTGCGGTAAGTCCACGCTGCTGCGCACCTTCAACCGCATGAACGACCTGGTCGACGGCTGCCGTGTCGAAGGCGCCATCAACCTGTACGGCAACAACATCTACCGCAAGGGCGAGGACGTGGCCGAGCTGCGTCGCCGCGTGGGCATGGTGTTCCAGAAGCCCAACCCGTTCCCCAAGACCATCTACGAGAACGTGGTCTACGGCCTGCGTATCCAGGGCATCAACAAGAAGCGCGTGCTCGACGAGGCCGTCGAGTGGGCGCTGAAGGGCGCGGCCCTGTGGGATGAGGTCAAGGACCGCCTGCACGAGTCGGCGCTGGGCCTGTCCGGTGGCCAGCAGCAGCGTCTGGTGATCGCCCGTACCATTGCCGTTGAGCCGGAAGTGCTGTTGCTCGATGAACCCTGCTCGGCACTGGACCCGATCTCGACGCTGAAGGTCGAAGAGCTGATCTACGAACTGAAATCCAAGTACACCATCGTCATCGTGACCCACAACATGCAGCAGGCGGCCCGTGTTTCGGACTACACCGCCTTCATGTACATGGGCAAACTGGTCGAATTCGGTGATACCGACACCCTGTTCACCAACCCGGCGAAGAAGCAGACCGAAGACTACATCACCGGTCGCTACGGCTAAGACCGGCAAGGTAGGAACGCCAGGGAACGACACGAACGACTTGAAGCCTGCAGCTGCTTCGCGGAGCGAAACGATGATCAACAAAGAAAGCCTTACCCACCACATCTCCCAGCAGTTCAACGCCGAGCTCGAGGAGGTGCGCAGCCACCTGCTGGCCATGGGCGGGCTGGTGGAGAAACAGGTGAACGATGCCGTCACCGCGCTGATCGAGGCCGACTCGGGCCTGGCGCAGCAGGTGCGCGAGGTCGACGAACAGATCAACCAGATGGAGCGCAACATCGACGAGGAGTGCGTGCGCATTCTCGCTCGTCGCCAGCCGGCGGCCTCCGACCTGCGCCTGATCATCAGCATCTCCAAGTCGGTGATCGACCTGGAGCGCATTGGTGACGAGTCCACCAAGATCGCCCGCCGTGCCATCCAGCTGTGCGAGGAAGGCGAGTCGCCGCGTGGCTACGTCGAGGTGCGCCACATCGGCGACCAGGTGCGCAACATGGTCCGCGACGCGCTGGACGCCTTCGCCCGCTTCGATGCCGACCTGGCGCTGTCGGTGGCCCAGTACGACAAGACCATCGACCGCGAGTACAAGACGGCGCTGCGCGAGCTGGTCACCTACATGATGGAAGATCCGCGCTCGATCTCCCGCGTGTTGAGCGTGATCTGGGCCCTGCGTTCGCTGGAGCGCATCGGCGACCACGCACGCAACATCTCCGAGTTGGTGATCTACCTGGTACGTGGTACCGACGTGCGCCACATGGGCCTCAAGCGCATGAAGGCCGAGGTGCAGGGCGAAGCGTTCGATGAGGGCGAAATCGCTAATGTTCCGGCTGAACCGGACGATAAATAAGATTGCTCCCGAGCATGAACGCCCGGCAACCGCCGGGCGTTTTCGTTTGCGGTCGAGCACCAGCAGGCACCCGCGAACCGTGTGAGAAGTCCCGGCGTGACCAGTGGTTTGGCAAATGGCCATCAGTCGGCGGTATGCTAGCCGGGATCAAGAGGAGTATCGATGAGTAAAGTGAATGTGCTGGTCGTGGATGATGCCCCGTTCATCCGTGACCTGGTAAGGAAGTGCCTGCGCAATGCCTTCCCCGGCATGGTGATCGAGGACGCGGTCAACGGTCGCAAGGCCATGGCCATGCTGAGCAAGGAACGTTTCGACCTGGTCCTGTGCGACTGGGAAATGCCGGAGATGTCCGGCCTCGAACTGCTGACCTGGTGCCGTCAGCAGGAAGAGATGAAGACCATGCAGTTCATCATGGTGACCAGCCGTGGTGATAAGGAAAACGTGATCCAGGCCATCCAGGCCGGCGTTTCCGACTTCGTCGGCAAGCCCTTCACCAACGAGCAGCTGCTGACCAAGGTGAAGAAGTCGCTGACCAAGATCGGCAAGCTCGACAGCCTGATGTCCAGCGCGCCGGCGCGGGTCAACTCTGCGTTCGCCAACGACTCGCTCAGTGCCCTGACGGGCGGTCGCCCGGACGCGGCCAAGGTAACCGCGCCCGCCGCTGCGCCCGTGGCAGCAGCGGCCAAGCCTCTGATCAACGCCCCCACGCCGAAGGCTGCCGCTGCAGCGGCCCAGGCTGGTCGTGGCCAGGGCCAACTGCGCCTGTCCAGCGGAACCCAGCCGTGCATGATCAAGGCCCTGAGCCTCAAGGAAGCCCTGCTGGTGGTGCGCCGCGGTACCAACCTGCCACAGGTGCTCGAAGGCGCGGTGCTGGACCTGGAGCAAGGCGAGAATGCCGAAACGGCGCGCCTGAACGGCTACCTGCACGCCATTGCGGCGCTGGAGCCCAAGCCTGAGAGCGACTGGCTGCAGCTGACCTTCAAGTTTGTCGACCAGGATGCGCAGAAACTCGACTACCTGTCGCGGCTGATCGCCCGCGGCACGGCGCAGAAGCATTTCACGCCTGGCGCCTGATGGCCGCTTGAGCACCGCGTCGGAGCGGATGTTTTGGGAGCGGGCTTGCCCGCTCCCACGTTACACCTCCAGCATCCCGACCAACTGTCATATCCCTCTCAAATCCGGCTGCTAGGCTTCGACAGAACGTAACTGTCAAAAAGCCACCATCATGCCGCCCTCCCGACTGCTGCTGTTCTGTGCCTTGCTCACGGCCTCGGCGTCGAGCCTGGGCATGACCATCTACAAGACCACCGATACCTATGGCGTGGTTTCCTATTCCGACCGTCCCAGTGTGGGCGCCAAGGTTTTCGTGTTCCGCGAACCCATGGTCGAGCGCCTGGACGGCCAGGTGCGGCTGAAGACCGAGGATTTCGCCGGTGGCGTGCGTTTTGTCGCGCGCAACGAGCTGTTCGTGCCGATGGAAGTTGAACTGCGTGTGGAGCGCCTGGCCAATGCCCAGGGCGGTAACGCCCCGCGTATCGTCCGGCGCCTGGTGCCACCACGCTCGAACCTGATCCTCAGCGTGGTGCAGGCTCGCCAAGGGGCTCGCCTCAAGTACGACACCAAGTTCCGCTACGCCATGGGCGACCCGGGCCAGCGCCCGCAGGGCTACCGTTATCCGTTCCCCTGGAAGGGCGGGCCGTTCCGCCTGAGCCAGGGCCCCAACGGCCGTTTCAGCCACTTCGGGCCCAAGGGCCGCTACGCCATGGATATCGCCATGCCCGAAGGCACGCCGATCATCGCGGCACGCGGCGGGGTGGTGGTGAAGATCGAGAACAACCAGAGCGGGCGGGGCAACAATCCGGCGGGCAATTTCGTCAGGATCCTGCACCCGGACGGCACCATGGGCGTTTACCTGCACCTGATGCGCGGCTCGGTGGTGGTGGGCGAGGGGCAGCGTGTGGCCCAGGGGCAGGCGCTGGCCAAATCGGGCAACACCGGTAACAGCAGCGGGCCGCACCTGCATTTCGTGGTGCAGCGCAATGTGGGGCTGGCGCTGGAGTCGATCCCGTATCAGTTCGACCGGCCAATCGGTGGACTGCCGGACTTTACCGCAGGGAATCCATGACGCATCGCGAGGCAAGCCCGCACCCACAGATGTAGGCGCGGGCTCTCAGGTCAATCGAGCTTGAGCACCTTGGCCAGCACAATCTTCGGCCCTTTCATCTTCTTGATGATGATGCGCAGGCCTTCGACCTCCAGCACTTCCTCTTCCTCGGGGACGCGTTTGAGGGTCTCGTAGATCAGCCCGGCGAGGGTTTCCGCTTCGATGTGGTCCAGGTCGATACCCAGCAAGCGCTCGACCTTGAACAGCGGCGTATCACCGCGCACCAGCAACTTGCCCGGCTGGTAGGCGAGGATGCCGCGCTCGGTCTTGCGGTGTTCGTCCTGGATATCGCCCACCAGCACTTCCAGCACGTCTTCCATGGTCAGGTAGCCGATCACCTTGCCGTCGGCTTCCTCGACCAGCACGAAGTGCGCGCCACCCTTGCGGAACTGTTCCAGCAGCTGGGACAGCGGCATGTGCCGGGACACCCGTTCCAGCGGGCGGGCGAGGTCTGCAAGGTCGATGGTTTGCGGCAAGTGGTCGAGCTCTGCGAGCTCCAGCAGCAGGTCCTTGATGTGCAGCAGGCCGGTGAATTCCTCGCGCTCGGCGTCATACACCGGGTAGCGGCTGAACTTGTGACGGCGCAGCAGGGCGAGGATTTCCTTCAGCGGCGCATGGGCATCGATGCTGACCATGTCCTCGCGGGAGTTGGCCCAGTCGACCACCTCCAGCTCGCCCATCTCGACGGCCGAGGCCAGCACGCGCATGCCTTGGTCGCTTGGGTCCTGGCCGCGGCTGGAGTGCAGGATCAGCTTGAGCTCCTCGCGGCTGTAGTGGTGCTCGTGGTGCGGGCCGGGCTCACCTTGCCCGGCGATGCGCAGGATGGTGTTGGCGCTGGCGTTGAGCAGGTAGATGGCCGGGTACATCGCCCAGTAGAACAGGTACAGCGGCACCGCCGTCCACAGCGACAGCAACTCGGGTTTGCGGATCGCCCAGGACTTGGGCGCCAGCTCGCCGACCACGATGTGCAGGTAGGAGATGACGAAGAACGCGACGAAGAACGAGATGCCCTTGATCAGCTCGGGGGAGTCGACGCCGAAGTAGGCCAGCAGTGGTTCGAGCAGGTGGGCGAATGCCGGCTCGCCGACCCAGCCCAGGCCCAGCGAGGCCAGGGTGATACCCAGCTGGCACGCCGAAAGATAGGCGTCGAGCTGGTTGTGCACCTTGCGCAGGATGCTGCCCCGCCAGCCATGCAGCTCGGCAATGGACTCGACGCGGGTGGAGCGCAGCTTGACCATGGCGAACTCGGCGGCCACGAAGAAGCCGTTGAGCAGCACCAGGAACAAGGCAAAGAGAATCATGCCGAAATCGGCGAACAACGAGGTGAGGCTGATACCAGGGGAAGGGTCCATGATGGGGTTTTTACGGGGTCCGTCTTTGAAAGGGAGAAAAAAAGTGCCAGCGATGGCTGGCACGGGGGATCCAATGTAGCGGCTGGCGCCGCAAAAGCAAAGGGGACGCTGACCGCATCGCGGGGCAAGCCCGCTCCCACGCTTGTCTTTGCTGGCGTGGGTGCGGGCTTGCCCCGCGAAGGGTCATCCTCGATTCGTGACCAATTGTGCTGGCGCAAAATGACAGGTGAAGGTGCTGCCATGCCCCGGCACGCTGCTGATTTCCAGGCGTCCGCGATGGCGCATCAGCACGTGCTTGACGATCGCCAGGCCCAGCCCGGTGCCGCCGGTGTTGGAGGCGCGGCTGGAGTCGACGCGGTAGAAGCGTTCGGTCAGGCGGGGCAGGTGCTTGGCCTCGATACCGACCCCCGAGTCCTGCACGCTGAGGTGCGCGCCCTGGTCGTCGGCCCACCAGCGAATGCGGATATTGCCCTCATCCTGGGTGTACTTGACCGCGTTGAACACCAGGTTGGAGAACGCGCTGCGCAGCTCCGACTCGCTGCCTTTGAGGCGTATGCCAGGCGTTGCTTCCAGGCTGATCCGCTGGTTGCGCGGGCCGGACAGGGCCTGGGCGTCGTTCTTGATGGCGGTGAGCAGGGTGTCGACCAGTACCGGCTGGTTGTCCGAGGGATAGTCGGTGGCTTCGAGCTTGGCCAACAGCAGCAGGTCGTTGAGCAGGGTCTGCATGCGTGAGCCTTGCGCGCTCATCTGCTGCAAGGCACGGCTCCAGCGCGGGTTCACGTCCTCGACGTTGTCCAGCAGCGTCTCCAGGTAGCCGGTGATCACCGTCAGCGGCGTGCGCAGCTCGTGGGAGACGTTGGCCACGAAGTCCTTGCGCATCTGTTCCAGCTGGTGGATGCGGGTCACGTCGCGCACCAGCATCAGGTGCTCGTTGTTGCCGTAGCGGGTAAGGTGCAGTTGCACACGCAGGCGGTCGTTGATCGGCGACGGGATCTCCAGCGGCTCGGCGTAGTTCTCCGACTCGAAGTACTCCTTGAAGCGCGGGTGGCGCACCAGGTTGGTCACCGGCTGGCCGCCGTCCTGCGGGGTCTTGAAGCCCAGCAGGGTCTCGGCGGCGCGGTTCCACCATTCCAGGTTGCCATCGCTGTCGAGCATGATCACCGCATCGCGCAGCGCGGCGGTGGACTCCTGGACCCGGTCGATCACTGCCTGCAGGCGGCCACGCACGCGCTGGTCGCGGCGCTGCAGGTGATAGATGCTGTCGAACACTTCGCCCCACAGGCCGTAGCCATCGGGTGGCGCTTCATCGGGTTGATGATTGCGCAACCAGTCGTGCAAGCGCAGCAACTGCTTCAGTGTCCAGCCCAGGTAGAAGGCCAGGCCGATGGCTAGGCTCCAGCCATAGTAACCGCTGACCAGCCCGCCGATCAGGCAGACGGTGATCAGCAGGAGCATGTGGCGAATCAGGGTCGCGTGCCAGTTCTGGTTCAATTGACAGTCCTTGTACAGCGGGCGCTTGGGCTTCGATCAGCTTTTGGTCGAGAAGCGATAGCCAGTGCCGCGGACGGTTTGTACCAGATTTTCGTAGGCTTCACCCAGTGCCTTGCGCAGGCGGCGGATGTGCACGTCGACGGTGCGCTCCTCGACATAGACGTTGCCGCCCCAGACCTGGTCGAGCAACTGGCCGCGGGTGTAGGCGCGCTCCTGGTGAGTCATGAAGAACTGCAGCAGGCGGTACTCGGTGGGGCCCATCTCGGCCGGTTTGCCGTCGATGGTCACGCGGTGGCTGATCGGGTCGAGCAGCAGGCCGCCGACTTCGATCGGCGCTTCGCTGTCGCTTGGGCCGGTGCGGCGCAGCACGGCCTTGAGGCGCGCCACCAGTTCACGGGGTGAGAACGGCTTGGTGATGTAGTCGTCGGCGCCGACTTCCAGACCCTGGATCTTGTTGTCCTCTTCACCCTTGGCGGTGAGCATGATGATCGGGATGTCGCCGGTCAGCTCGTCGCGCTTGAGGCGGCGGGCCAGTTCGATACCGGAGGTGCCCGGCAGCATCCAGTCGAGCAGGATCAGGTCCGGCTTGCGGTCGACGATGATGGCGTGGGCCTGTTGCGAGTTCTCGGCCTCGAGGCAGTCATAGCCGGCCATTTCCAATGCAACGGCGATCATCTCGCGGATAGGCGCTTCGTCGTCGACGATCAGAATGTTTCTGCCAACCATGCTCAATTACCTCTCCCAGGAACGATGTCTTGGCCCGCATTAGATAACGGAATTATTGCAGCTGTGTGACAGGGCGTGGGCGGTTCTGGCGACATTGCGTGACTGGACTAGGCTACAAGGGGCCGCGAGGGCGGCCGCGAACATTCAATCCACCCCTGAAACAATGGTGATTCCAATGACACGACATACGCTGAGCTGGATGGCCCTTTGCGCTGCGCTGACAGTGCCGGGGGTGGCGTCGGCTCATCACGCCATGGAGAAGGATGGCATGTGGGTCGACCACGATGGCATGACGCTGTACACCTTTGACAAGGACGCTGGAGGCAAGTCCATGTGCAATGGCGAGTGCGCCAAGAACTGGCCGCCGTTGATGGTGAAGAAGGACGACGAGGCGCCGAAGGACAAGTGGACCCACGTCACCCGCGACGATGGCTCGATGCAGTGGGCCTATGACGGCAAGCCGCTATACACCTTCGTCAAGGACAAGAAGGCCGGCGAGACCACCGGCGATGGCATGAAGGATGTCTGGCACGTCGCCAAGCCTTGATGCACCAGGCGTGGGAGCGCCGCTCCGCCGCTCCCACCATTGCCTGGACAGTTTCAGCGCAGCGCGTAGTCCAGCACCACACCGATGAAGATCAACAACCCCGCCCAGTGATTGTGCAAGAACGCCTTGAAGCACGACTCGCGGTCCAGCTTGCGCGTCGACCAGAATTCCCAGGCGAAGCATACCGCCGCCGCCAGCAGCCCCAGGTGGAACCAGCCGCCCAGTTCGAAGCGGTTGCCCGCCAGGAGCAGGCAGCCCAGCGACAGCAACTGCAGGCTCAGGATGATCACCCGGTCGGCCTCGCCGAACAGGATGGCGGTGGATTTCACGCCGATCTTCAGGTCGTCGTCACGGTCGACCATGGCGTAGTAGGTGTCATACCCCACCGTCCACAGCAGGTTGGCGATGTACAGCAGCCAGGCGCTGGCCGGCAGCTCGCCACCCGCGGCGGTGAAAGCCATCGGGATTCCCCAGGAATACGCCGCGCCCAGCACCACCTGCGGGTAGTAGGTGTAGCGCTTCATGAACGGGTAGCAGAAGGCCAGGGCGACCGCTCCGAACGACAGCCACACCGTGGTGGCGTTGGTGCACAGCACCAGCAGGAAGCTCACCCCCACCAGCAGAGCGCACAGCATGAGTGCTTCGCGGGGCTTCACCCGGCCGCTGGCCAGTGGCCGGTCGGCGGTGCGTTTGACGTGGCCGTCCACCTTGCGGTCGGCGAAGTCGTTGATGCAGCAGCCGGCGGCACGCATCAGCACCACGCCGAGGCCGAAAATCAGCACGTTGGCCAGGGTCGGCGAGCCGTTGCCGGCGATCCACACCGCCGACAGCGTCGGCCACAGCAGCAGATAGATGCCGATGGGGCGGTCCATGCGGCTGAGCTGGACAAAGTCCCAGGCGCGCGGGTGAAGGTGGTTGAGCGACTTGAGCAGTTGCAGGTACATCAGCGTTTTTCCTCCTTGGCCGCGTGCCACAGGGCGGGCAGAAACACCTCGGCCACCAGCAGGTCGAGGCCGTCGCGTTCGAAGCGCGAGCGCCGTCCCCACAGCCCGGCGCTGGCGACCGCGGCGGGCAGCCAGTCCTGTGGATAACTGCACACTTCGATAGGGTGGCGGACGAACGCCTGGTCGCAGAACAGTAGCTCGCCCAGCGAGCGGCTGCCCAGGGTCTCCAGGTCGAGCCCCCCGCGCTCCAGCGCTGTGCGGCTGGCGACGCTGCGGGCGAATACCCACGGCTGGCCATGGCCGCGCAGGTAGACCTCGCGCACCCAGCCCTGCGCGCCAGGCCGCAGGCCCAACGCGGCGCATTCATCGTCACGCAGTGGCTGCCAGCCCTCGCACAAAGGGGTGACGCTGAAGTGGTCATGGGAAAGACCGGTCAGGCGACGGGTCAGGGAGCCTTCGTCGAACAGCCAGTCCAGGGTCGGCTGGTCGGGCAGGGGCGCCAGTTGCGGATACGCCAGCCACGCGACAGCGGCTGCTTGCGGGGTTTCGTACGGCACGTCGGTATGCTTGATACAGGCCAGAGAGGCGGCGAGCTTAGCATGATTGCCGTCCTGGCTTGCATACTGCCAGCAGGCCCAGTACAAAAGCCGACCAGAGATTGCACGGTGGTCACTTGCAGGCGCGGGCGTACCCCGCGACCCGGCCACCAGCTGCAACGCACCAATAAGCCTGACCGAGGAACAGCACCCGATGAAGAAGTGGCAATGTATTGTCTGTGGCCTGATCTACGACGAAGCCGACGGCTGGCCGGACGACGGCATCGCCCCCGGCACCCGCTGGGAAGACGTGCCGGAAGACTGGCTGTGCCCTGATTGCGGCGTAGGCAAGAGTGACTTCGAAATGATCGCCATTGGCTGATCGCAACCCTGGCTTGAACAAGGAACGCACGACATGACGTCCCCCGTGGTGATCATTGGTACCGGCCTTGCCGGTTATAACCTGGCGCGAGAGTTTCGCAAGCTGGACGGCGACACGCCGCTGCTGCTGATCACCGCCGACGACGGCCGCTCCTATTCCAAGCCGATGCTGTCCACCGGCTTTGCCAAGCAGAAGGACGCCGACGGCCTGTGCATGGCCGAACCCGGCGCCATGGCCGAGCAGCTCAAGGCCGAGATCCGCACCCACACCCGCATCAGCGGTATCGACCCCGGCCACAAGCGCCTGTGGATCGGTGAGGAAGCGGTGGAGTACCGCGACCTGGTACTGGCCTGGGGCGCGCAGACTGTGCAGGTGCCCGTGGAAGGCGATGCGGGTGAGTTGGTCTTCCCGATCAACGACCTTGAGGACTACGCACGTTTTCGTGTCGCTGCCGCAGGCAAGCAACGGGTGCTGATCCTCGGCGCCGGCCTGATCGGCTGCGAGTTCGCCAACGACCTCACCTTGGGCGGCCTGCAGTGCGAGGTCGTGGCGCCGTGCGAACAGGTAATGCCGACCTTACTGCACCCGGCGGCGGCCGCTGCCGTGCAGGCAGGCCTGGAAGGGTTGGGGGTGCGTTTCCATCTCGGCCCGGTGCTGACCCGCCTGCAACGTTCGGGGGCGGCTGTGGAGGCGCACCTGTCCGACGGCAGCGTCATCCCTTGCGACCTGGTGGTGTCTGCGATCGGCCTGCGGCCGCGTACCGACCTGGCGGCGGCAGCGGGCCTGCAGGTCAACCGCGGGGTGGTGGTGGATCGCCAGCTGCGCACTTCTCACGCCAACATCTTCGCCCTGGGCGACTGCGCCGAGGTTGATGGCATCAACCTCCTGTACGTCATGCCCTTGATGACTTGTGCTCGTGCCCTGGCCCAGACCCTGGCCGGCAACCCGACTGCAGTGGCCTATGGCCCGATGCCGGTCACCGTGAAGACGCCGGCCTGCCCGTTGGTGGTATCTCCCGTGCCGGCAGGCCACGAGGGCACCTGGGTGGTGGAAGGTAGCGGTGGTGATCTGAAAGTGCTCTGCCATGGCGCCGATGGCCAGCTGCTGGGCTACGCCCTGACCGGCGGCGCGGTCATGGAGAAACTGGCGTTGAATCGCCAGTTGCCACCCTTGATGGCGTAAATAGCGGGCGTTCTGTCGGAATTATCCTGTTCTTGCCACCACAATGGCCGCCCAGATACTGGCGCGGCCCCGGTCGGCGTGCCATCCTCACTGGCGTCTGCCGCAGCCTAGAGCCTGCGGTGCCTTGAACGCTGCTCCCTTCGGCAGCACGGCATAACAACAAGAAATCCCGTCAAAGAGGCTTCACTATGCGTAAACCAGAACTCGCCGCCGTCATCGCCGAAAAGGCCGATCTGACCAAGGAAAAGGCCAATATTGTCCTGAACGCGATTCTCGACAGCATCACCGGCGCACTCGACAAGGACACCGTCACCCTGGTCGGCTTCGGCACCTTCGAAAAACGCCACCGCGGCGCTCGCACCGGCAAGAACCCGCAGACCGGCGAGCCGGTCAAGATCAAGGCTAGCAACACCGTCGCCTTCAAGCCGGGCAAGAACTTGAAGGAAAGCGTCAACGCACCGGCCAAGCCTGCCAAGAAAAAGTGATCGACAAGCCATCGAGACGGGCGCCTTAAGGCGCCCGTTGTGTTTCTGGTAAGCAAATGCAGCGAACTTGCATAAACAGGGCGATAAACGGATAAACTGCGCGACTCAGTCATTTTTCACTCGAGGCGCGTTGATGAAGTTTCGTTTTCTTCTCTGGGCCATGGGCTTGCTGATGGCCAAGGCCAGCCGCAACAACCCGGCGTTCCAGCAGCAGCTGCAGGACAAGGACCTGGTCTTCCAGATGCAGACGCTCGACGGCAAGATTGCCCGGCACTTCATCGTCAAGGACCTGCGCATCAGCAGCAAGGGCGGCCTGCACCCGCAGCCGGCGTTCGCCATTGCCTTCAAGGATGCCGCGTACGGCTTTGCCACGCTGCAGGCCGGTAACAAGCAGCTGGCGTTCATGCAGGGGATTCAGGAGAAGAACATCCAGATCAAGGGCAATCCGGCGCTGGTGATCTGGTTCCAGGGCTTGATGAAGTACCTGAAACCGAAGAAGAAAGTGTAGGAGCGGCTTTAGCCGCGATGCAGGCACCGCGGTTTCTGGCACCCGCTTCGCGGGTGATCGCGGCTGAAGCCGCTCCTACGGGGCGGCCTTAATGCGAATGCGGCGCATGGAACTGCGACGCCAGCTCGCGTAGCAATGCCTCGGCCTCCAGCACCTTGTTCACCACCTCTTCGGCCTTGTCCCGGGTCAGCCCCAGGCGCTCGAGCAGGGCATCCGGGATCTCGTCCTTCGGCCCCGAGCCAATCCCCCGGGCGCGCAGCAGGCGCGTCGCCAGGCACACCAGGTTGGGGAACGCCGCATAATCGCCGTCGTACGCCGGATCGTGCTGGAAGCGCAGGGCTGTGGACAGTTCATCGGGCATGTCCCACAGCTTCATCAGCCAGGCACCGATCTGTTCACGGCTGATCCCCAGCAAGTGCTGCTCCACATAGCTGTGGCACAGGTGCGGGTTGACCTCCAGATGACGGCAGATCAGCGAGAAATGCGGTGGGAAGACGTGGGCCAGCAGCAGATAGCCGAAGTTGTGCAGCAGCCCGGCCAGGTAGGTCAGGCCTGCTTCCGGGCGTTCGGCGCGCGGCATGGCACGGGTCAGACCCTCGATCACGGCAGCGGTATAGATCGACTGCTGCCAATACGGCGTGGCCTGTTGCGGGTGGTCCTTGGGCAGGCTCAGGGTCTTGCCCAGGGCCAGGCCCAAGGCCAGGTTGATCACCAGGTCGAAGCCCAGTACCCGCACGATGGCGTCTTCCACCGAGCGGATCTTGCCGGGTGACGCGTAGTAGGGCGATGCCGCCCAGCTGACGACTTGCGCAGCCAGGGCCGGGTCGGTTTCGACCACGCCGGTGATGTCGTCGATGCTGGCATTGGGGTCGACGCGCAGCTTGATGATCTTCTGCGCGGTGTCGGCCAGCGGCGGAATCTCGATGGTCTGCTCCAGGCGTTGCTGGATGCGCCGGGCGGTGAAGGCCTGGACTGCGCGGATGACTTCCTTGGGAGGGCCGTCCAACTGATCGAAACTGAGGCGAATATCGCTGATCCGCTGGCCGAAGGTGCTGGCGCTGGCCTTGATCAGCATCTTCTTGAAAGCCGTCCGGCCGATTTCCAGGAGCAGCCCGGCTTCACCGGACTGGATCAGCAGGGTTTCGTTGTCGAGCAGGCTCTTTTCGTACTGGCACGGCGAGCTGGTCAGCGCGGGAATGGCGGGCAGGGCCTTGAGGTGATGCTTGTCGAGCATCTGCTTCAAGCGCTCCAGCGGCACGGCCTTGAGCTTGCGTCCGGTCAGTTCCTCGAGGCGCTTGAGGTCCAGCAACTGGCTTTGCGGGAACAGCACCATCAAGGCACCGATCTCGTCATCGAGCAGCACGGCCTGAACGCGCGAGTTGGCCGGCAGCCCCGGGTGCTCGGGCACCTCGCGGAAGCTGACGTCGAGCTTTTCGAGCAACTGCCGGATAACAGACGGTGCGTGTAGGGTTGCGGTATCCAGGGCAACTTCAGTCATGGCCTGTATCCAATCATTTCTGTAAACGCGAAGTATAACCAGCCTGGCCGCCAAGCTGGATCCATAATGGGACGGGCGTCACACCTGGCCATATTGTTGGCCGTGGCGCAACCAGCGGTCGAGTAGCGGGCTGACGTGGTCGGGCCAGCGTGCCAGCAGGGCCTGGGCGGCATCGCGCACGGCCGGCAACAGGTCGGCATCGCGCATCAGGTCGGCGACCTTGAACTGTAGCAGGCCGGTCTGGCGGGTCCCGAGCATTTCGCCGGGGCCACGCAACTCCAGGTCTTTCTCTGCTATGACGAAACCATCGTTGGTTTCCCGCATGATGCCCAGGCGTTCGCGGCCGATCTGCGAAAGTGGCGGGTGGTAGAGCAGCACACAATGGCTTGCCGCGCTGCCCCTGCCGACCCGGCCGCGCAGCTGGTGCAGCTGGGCCAGGCCCAGGCGCTCGGGGTTCTCGATGATCATCAGGCTGGCATTGGGTACGTCGACGCCGACCTCGATCACCGTGGTGGCCACCAGCAATTGCAGGTCGCCGGCCTTGAACTCGGCCATCACCGCGGCCTTTTCCGCAGGCTTCATGCGCCCGTGGATCAGGCCCACGCGCAGCTCGCCCAGGGCGCTGCCCAGCTCCTCGAATGTACTTTCGGCGGCCTGGCAGGTCAGTTCCTCGGATTCCTCGATCAAGGTGCATACCCAGTAGGCCTGGCGACCTTCGGCACAGGCGGCGCGGACCCGCTCGACCACCTCGAAACGACGGCTGTCGGCAACCAGTACGGTATTCACCGGTGTACGACCGGGGGGGAGCTCGTCGAGGACCGAGGTGTCCAGGTCGGCGTAGGCGCTCATGGCCAGGGTGCGTGGGATCGGGGTGGCGGTCATGATCAACTGGTGCGGGCACAGTTGGCCCATGACGCCTTTCTTGCGCAGGGCCAGGCGCTGTTGCACGCCGAAACGGTGTTGTTCGTCGATGATCGCCAGGGCCAGGTGCTTGAACTGTACCTCGTCCTGGAACAGCGCATGGGTACCGACCACCATCGGCGCGCCATTGGCGATCTGCTCCAGGGCGCTGGCGCGGGCCTTGCCCTTGAGCTTGCCGGCCAGCCAGGCGACTTCGATACCCAGCGGCTCGAGCCAGCGTTTGAAGGTGATGAAATGCTGCTCGGCGAGGATCTCGGTGGGGGCCATCAGCGCCACCTGGTAACCGGCCTCCAGGGCCTGCAGCGCCGCCAGGGCAGCGACCACGGTCTTGCCGGCGCCCACGTCACCCTGTACCAGGCGCATCATCGGTTCGGGTTGGCTGAGGTCGTAGGCGATCTCGTTGCCGACGCGCTGCTGGGCACCGGTTGGGTTGAAGCCGAGGTTGGCCAAGTACTGGGCCGGCAGGCGGGTGGCCTTGGGCAGTACCGGCGCACGCAGGCTGCGCTGGCTTTCCCGCAGGCGCTGCTGGGAGAGCTGATGGGTCAGCAGTTCCTCGAAGGCCAGGCGGTGCTGGGCCCAGTGATGGCCCTCGGCAAGCTCGTCCAGATCGGCATCGGCCGGCGGGTTGTGCAGGTAGCGGATGGCATCGCTCAATGGCGCCAGCTGGTAGTCGCGGGCAAGTTGGTCGGGCAGCCAGTCGGGCAGGCTGCGCGGGCCGAGCAGGCCCAGACTCTGCTGGCACAGCAGGCGCAGGCGCTGCTGGGTGAGGCCTTCGGTGGTCGGGTAGATCGGCGTCAGCGTCTGTTCGACCGGCGGCGGTGCTTCGTCGCCGTTCAGCGCCCGGTATTCCGGGTGGTAGATTTCCAGCCCCGAGGCGCCGGGGCGGGCTTCGCCATAGCAACGCAGGTGGGTGCCACGCTTGAGGCCTTCCTTCTGCGCATTGCTGAAATGGTAGAAGCGCAGGCTCAGCGTGCCGCTGCCATCGCCCAGGCGCACCACGAGACTGCGCCGCTTGCCCATGGTCACGTCGGCGCCGCTGACCACGCCCTCGATCACCGCGTCCTGGCCGGGACGCAGCTGGCCGATGGGCACCACGCGGGTGCGGTCCTGGTAGCGCAACGGCAGGTGGAACAGTATGTCCTGCAGGTTCTCCAGGCCGACCTTGGCGAGTTTCTCTGCCATGGCTTCACCAACACCCTTGAGCGTGGTGACCGGGACGTTCGACAGCTCGGTCATGGGCTCAGGCCGGTTGTTCCACGGGTGGCTTGGCCACCGAGCAGAGACGGATCGAGTCGGCGAGGATCTCGATGGCCTTCGGCCGCGGGAAGCTGGCGCGCCAGGCGATGGCCACGGTGCGGAACGGCGCGGGCGCGGTCAGCGGGCGAACTTCGATAACGCCCGGCGCGTAATGATGGCTGTGCACCGCCGACAGCGGCAGGATCGAGACGCCCAGGCCCGAAGCGACCATGTGGCGGATGGTTTCCAGCGAGCTGGATTCGACCGTGGTGTGCTTGGAGGCCTCGCCGCCCTTGTTCAGGGTCGGACAGGCTTCGAGCACCTGGTCGCGGAAACAATGCCCCTCGCCCAGCAGCAGCAGGCTCTTGTCGTTGAGCATGGCGGTGTCGATGGTGTCCTTGGCGGTCCACGGGTGGTCGGCCGGCATCAGCGCACAGAACGGTTCGTCGTACAACGGCAGGGTCAGCACGTCGGCCTCGTTGAACGGCAGGGCGATGATCACTGCGTCCAGTTCGCCATTGCGCAGCTTCTCGCGCAGCACGTGGGTGAAGTTCTCTTCGATGTACAGCGGCATCTGCGGCGCCACGCGGTGCAGTTGCGGGATCAAGTGCGGGAAGAGATAGGGGCCGACGGTGTAGATGGCGCCGACCTTGAGCGGGGCAGTCAGCTGGTTCTTGCCGGCCTGGGCCAGTTCGCGGATGCCCTGGGCCTGTTCCAGCACCTTCTGCGCCTGGGCGACGATGCTCTCGCCGACCGGCGTGAGGCGCACCGCGCTCTTGCTGCGCTCGAAGATCAGCACGCCGAGTTCGTCCTCGAGCTTCTTCACGCCCACCGAAAGGGTCGGCTGGCTGACGTGGCAACGCTCGGCTGCGTGGCCGAAGTGCTGCTCTTGCGCGAGGGTGACGATGTAGCGAAGTTCGGTGAGGGTCATAACGTGCGTCCATGAAGTTGCGGCCCCAGCATAGCGGCTGCAATCGATAGACGCACGTTATCAGACTTGCCGTTTTGTGACAGAAACAAAAACGTCAGCGTCGGTCCAGCGAGTAGACGAACGGCGCAACCACTTCGATCGTGCCATTGTTCAGCAACTCCGCCGGAGGCTTGGGTACCGTGCCGGCACGGCGGATCATCTCCAGCGTGGCCCGGTCCAGCGCCGCGCTACCCGAACCACCGGCCAGCGTGTACGACACTACCTTGCCTTCGGCGTCGACCACGAAGCGCAGGCGGTTGATGCCCTGCAACCCACGGCGGCGAGCGTCCTCGGGGTACTTCTTGTACTTGGCCAGGTGGCGCAGCAAGTCACTCTGCCAGCTCGGCAGGGCATTGCTGTTGGACGCGATGCTTGGCTGCGGCGCCGCCGACTTCTGCGGTGGCGTGTTGCTGGGCGGTGTATCCGCCACATCGTCCTTGGCCGGCGGTTCGTCCTTCGGCGGCTCCAGTTTTTTCTCAGGCTTGGGCGGCTGTGGCTTGGCCTTGGGCTTGGGCGGCTTGGGGATGGCGATCTTCGGCTTCGGCGCCTCTGCCAGCTTGGGCAGCGGCGGCTCCTCGATCGGCGTCGGCGGTTTCGGGGCGGCCTTGGGCGGTGGCGGTGGCGCGGGCTCTGGCAGCGGGGCCAGCTCGACCATCATCGCTGCCGGCGGCAACTCGAGGGCCTGGGGCACCGACCAGTTGAGCGTCAGCAGCACGGCGACCGCGTGCACACCCAGCACGATCGCCAGGCTGCCACCGTAGCGCGCCATGTTTGAGCGCGTTTTCGTCATTTCTTGGCTGCCGTCTCGAGTCCGACCAGGCCGACCTTGAGGTAGCCGGCGGCGCGCATGGTGTTCATCACTTCCATCAGGTCACCGTAGTCGACGCCCTTGTCAGCCTGGAAGAAGATGGTGGTTTCCTTGTCGCCCTTGGTCTTGGCATCGAGCATGGCGCCAAGCTGGTCGCGCTGGGCCACCTCGTCGTCGCCGAGGTAGAGCTTCTTGTCGGCCTTGACGCTGACGAACACCGGCTTCTCGGGCCTCGGCGCCGGCTTGGCGGTCGAGGCGGGCAGGTCGACCTTGATGTCGACCGTGGCCAAGGGTGCCGCGACCATGAAGATGATCAGCAGCACCAGCATCACGTCGATGAACGGCGTGACGTTGATTTCGTGGTTCTCGGCGAGGTCGTCGCCACCTTCGTTGAGATGCAGGCCCATGGTTTACCCCACTTTCACCATGTGCGGGGCGGCGCGTTCGCCACCCTGGTGGTCCAGATCACGGCTGACCAGCAGCAGGACCTGGGCGGAGGCGTCGGACACCTGTGCCTTGTAGCCGGCGATGGAGCGGGCGAAGACGTTGTAGATGACCACGGCCGGGATCGCGGCAACCAGGCCCAGGGCGGTGGCCAGCAGGGCTTCGGCGATGCCTGGGGCGACCACGGCGAGGTTGGTGGTCTGGGTCTTGGCGATGCCGATGAAGCTGTTCATGATGCCCCACACGGTACCGAACAGACCGACGAACGGGGCGGTGGAGCCGATGGTGGCCAGCACGCCGGTGCCGCTGCTCATGGTGCGGCCGCTGGCGGCCACCAGGCGCTCCAGACGGAAGCTCACGCGTTCCTTGATGCCTTCCTTCTCGCGGGCGTTGGCCGACAGGCGCATTTCTTCGAGGGCGTCATGCACCAGGGTGTGGGCCAGGGTGCCTTCCTTGTTCGACACCTCGCTGGCTTCTTTCAGGCTCACCGAGCGTTTCAGGGCGGCGATCTCGCCACGCAGGCGGCGTTTGGCGCCCATCAGCTCGAAGCCTTTGGCGATCCAGATGGTCCAGGTGATGATCGAGGCGATGGCCAGGCCGATCATCACGGCCTTCACCACCACGTCGGCGTTCTTGTACATGCCCCATGGGGACAGGTCGTGGGCCATGCCCAGCGAGGTGTCTTCGACCATCGCCTGCACGTTCTCGTCGGTAGGTGCCTGGCCATCGATTGGCGCATTGGCATCGACCGGCGCTTCGTTTGGCGCAGCTACAGGTGCCTGGCCTTCGGCGGCTGGCGCGGCCGGGGCGGCGGCGGCGGCGGCTGGAGCGGCGGTGGTGGTGGGCTCATCGGCCATGGCCACAGGGGCCAGTACCAGGCTGAACATCAGCGCGGCAATGGCGCGCCAGGCGCGCGACGGGGTTGGCGAAGCGGAAGGTTGAGTACGTGTCATGCTGGCCGGACCTGATGAAGAGAAATGGGTTGAGTTCTTCAAGGCCTCGAAGCAGGCCGAGAACAGACAGGGCCGCCATTATTGCAAGTAATTCTTGTTAACAAAAGAATGGAGAGCGCTTTTTTTAACCTTTGTCTAGCCGCTGATCGCTAAATCCGGTTAGCGTGAACCTTTGGATTTGGAGTTTCATGATGTCGGACCTGAGTGCGTTGATCGTCGGCTGCGGCGATGTGGGAGGCCGTCTGGCCCGCCAGTTGCTCGCCCATGGGTGGCAGGTCGATGGCCTGCGCCGGTCGGTGCGGGACCTGCCCGAAGGGGTGCGGCCCGTTGCCGCCGATCTGGCGAACCCGCGCCTGCCAGAAGCGTGGCCCGCGCGCGCGCCGGACTACCTGGTGTACTGCGTGGCGGCCAGCCAGCATGACGAAGCGGGCTACCAGGCCGCCTATGTCGACGGTTTGCGCCATGTGCTTGGCTGGCTTGAGAGCAAGGGTCAGCGGCCGCGTCGCCTGCTGTTCGTTTCCAGCAGCAGTGTCTATGCACAACAGGATGGCGAATGGATCGACGAGACCGCAGCCACCGCGCCCGAGGGGTATTCGGGCAAGGTGATGCTCGCGGCGGAGCGCCTGGCGCTGGGCAGTGGCATCCCCGCCAGCATCGTGCGCCTGACCGGCATCTATGGGCCGGGACGTGAGTGGTTGCTGAGTCAGGTACGCCAAGGCTACCGAGTGGCCGAGGAGCCGCCATTGTACGGCAACCGGATTCACGCCGAGGATGCCGCTGGTTTGCTGGCGCACCTGCTGCAGGCCGATGCCCGGGGCGTGGTGCTGGACGACTGCTATATCGGTGTCGATGACGACCCGGCAGCGCTGGCTGACGTGGTGGGCTGGCTGCGCGAGTACCTGGGGGTCACCGAGTGGTCGGACCAGCAGCGGGTGCGGCGTACCGGCAGCAAGCGTTGCAGCAATGCGCGGGCGCGGTCGCTAGGATGGGTGCCGCAGTATCCGAGCTATAAAGAAGGCTATGCGGCCATTCTCCAAGGGCGTGGTTGAGAGAGCCGGCCCCATCGCGGGGCCAGTCGGGTCGCCGCGCTGATGGCTAATCCTTTTCCAGTACCCACTGCCGGGCGCCGGCAGTCAGTTGCGGCATCTCATCCGGCTGGGCGCGGTTGACTGCCTGGAAGATCTCCAGGGTGTCGCCATCGCGCTTGAAGATCCACGGGGCGCCACGCTGGTTGCGCTCCAGCCACAGGCTGTCGTTGCCATCGCCCATGGTCGCGCAGTCACCCGCCAGGCACAGGGCAAAACGGTCCGGGCCGGGCAGGCCAGTGACGTTGCCGGTATCGCTGAAGCGCACCACCGCGCCCTTGCCCTGGCCCTCGACGATCTTCCAGTCGCCGCCCAGGTATTGCTGGTACAGCGCCTTCTCGAAGCTGGCGCCCAGTGCAGCGCCTTCTGACGCCTTGCTGCGCACGAAGGTCTGCTCATGGCCGGAGGGGTCGATCGCCACGAGTTCGTCGCCATCGAGCTTGAGCTGTTCGGTCAGGTCGCCTTCGAAGGTGACCTGCCAGTCCTTCTCGTTGGCGCTCAGACGCCCGTCGGCGGCCTCGAAGCCATTGCTGAAGCTGGCCTGCTGGTTCTTGACGTCGATCTTCCACTCGAACACCGGCCCCTTCGCGTCCAGGGCCTGGCGCAGGCTGGTGCCTTCGCTGGCGGCGTCGATGGCGGCCTGGTTGATCCAGGTGCCGTTGAAATCTTCAGGCTTGTGGCTGGCGCAGCCGCCCAGGAGCAGGGCTGCCAGCGTGAGAGGCAATGCGTGGCGCATGGTGAAAACCTTGAGGCGGGAGGAGGGTGACGGGCCTTGGCCCGTCACCGGGGTATTACTCGAGAACCAGGATGGCGTCCATCTCGACCTGGGCGCCCTTGGGCAGGGCGGCCACGCCGATGGCGGCGCGGGCCGGGTAGGGCTGCTCGAAGTAGCGGCCCATGATCTCGTTGACCTTGGCGAAGTGGCTCAGGTCGGTGAGGAAGATGTTCAGCTTGACGATGTCCTTGAACGAACCGCCAGCGGCTTCGGCCACCGACTTCAGGTTCTCGAACACCTGGACGGTCTGGGCTTCGAAGCCCTCGACCAGTTCCATGGTTTTCGGGTCGAGCGGGATCTGACCCGACATGTACACGGTGTTGCCGGCCTTGATCGCTTGCGAGTAAGTGCCGATGGCGGCTGGGGCCTTGTCGCTGGTGATGACGGTCTTGCTCATGATGACTCCTTGCGGTTGGCGGACTACGCACGCATCCGGGTGATGCGGACCACGCCGGTCAAGGTGCGCAGCTTCTTGATCACACGGGCCAGGTGCACGCGGTCGTGCACGCTGACCACCAGTTGGACCACGCTGATACGGCCGTCGCGTTCGTCCATGCTGATTTTCTCGATGTTGCCGTCGGCGGCGTTGACGCTGCTGGCCAGCAGGGCGATCAGGCCGCGCTGGTGCTCCAGCTCGACGCGCAGCTCGACGTTGAACTCGCCGGTAATGTCCTTGGCCCAGGAGAGCTGCAGGCACTTCTCTGGGTTATGCCGGACTTCACTGATGTTGCGGCAGTCTTCCAGGTGCACGACCATGCCTTTGCCCGCCGACAGGTGGCCGACGATCGGATCGCCCGGGATCGGCGTGCAGCACTTGGCGTAGCTGAGCACCAGGCCCTCGGTGCCGCGGATCGCCAGCGGGCCTTCCGGGGCCGGCAGCTGTTCGCCTTCGGCAGACAGCAGGCGGCGGGCGACCACGTAGGCCATGCGGTTGCCCAGGCCGATGTCTTCGAGCAGGTCCTCGACCAGCTCCAGGCGGTACTCGGTGAGGATCGCCTGGATGCGCTCCTGCGGTATATTCTCAAGGCTGCTGTCGAAGCCGGTCAGCACCTTGTTCAGCAGGCGCTCGCCAAGGCTGATGGACTCGGAGCGGCGCTGCTGCTTGAGGGCGTGGCGGATATGCGTGCGCGCCTTGCCGGTGACCACGAAGTTGAGCCAGGCCGGGTTCGGCCGAGCGCCCGGTGCGCTGACGATCTCGACGGTGGAGCCGCTCTGCAGCGGCTCGGACAGCGGTGCCAGGCGGCGGTTGATGCGGCAGGCGATGCAGCTGTTGCCGACGTCGGTGTGCACCGCGTAGGCGAAGTCGACGGCGGTGGAGCCCTTGGGCAGCTCCATGATCCGGCCTTTCGGGGTGAAGACGTAGACCTCGTCCGGGAACAGGTCGATCTTCACGCTCTCGATGAATTCCAGCGAGTTGCCGGCGCGCTGCTGCAGCTCGAGGATGCCTTTGACCCATTGACGGGCGCGGGCATGGCTGCCTTTTGGCTGCTCTTCCTCGTTGGACTTGTACAGCCAATGCGCGGCGATGCCATTGTTGGCCATCTCTTCCATTTCGCGGGTGCGGATCTGGATTTCGATGGGCACGCCGTGCATGCCGAACAGCGTGGTGTGCAACGACTGGTAGCCGTTGGCCTTGGGGATCGCGATGTAGTCCTTGAAGCGACCCGGCAGTGGCTTGTACAGGTTGTGCACGGCGCCGAGCACGCGGTAGCAGGTGTCGACCTTGTCGACGATGATGCGGAAGGCGTACACGTCCATGATCTCGGTGAAGGCGCGGCGCTTGCCGCGCATCTTCTTGTAGATGCCATAGAGGTGTTTCTGCCGGCCGCTGACCTCGCCTTCGATACCGTCGGCGGCCAGGCAGTTGGCCAGCGAGGTCTCGATCTTGGCGACGATTTCCTTGCGGTTGCCGCGCGCGGCCTTCACCGCCCGGTGGATCAGCGACGAGCGCATCGGGTGCATGGCCTTGAAACCGAGGTCCTCGAATTCCACGCGCACGGTGTGCATCCCCAGCCGGTTGGCGATGGGGGCGTAGATTTCGAGGGTTTCCTTGGCGATGCGCCGGCGTTTCTCGCCGGAGAGCACTTCCAGGGTGCGCATGTTGTGCAGGCGGTCGGCCAGCTTGACCAGGATCACGCGGATATCGCGGGCCATGGCCATGGCCATCTTCTGGAAGTTCTCGGCCTGCGCCTCGGCCTTGGTCTCGAAGTTCATCTGGGTCAGCTTGCTGACCCCGTCGACCAGTTCGGCGACGGTCTCGCCGAATTGCTGGCTCAAGGCTTCCTTGGCGATGCCGGTGTCTTCGATCACGTCGTGCAGCATGGCCGCCATCAGGCTCTGATGGTCCATGTGCATGTCGGCGAGGATGCTGGCGACCGCCAGCGGATGGGTCACGTAGGGCTCGCCGCTGCGACGGCGCTGGCCATCGTGGGCCTGTTCGGCGTAGAAGTAGGCCCGACGAACCAAGTTGACCTGTTCGGGGCCCAGATAGGTCGACAGCCGTTCGGCGAGGGCTTCTATACCCGGCATGGTTTCACCTCTTGCAGTAGAAGAGGGCCTTGCGCCGCACGGTGTCGACTGGGCATCAATCAGACGGCCTCGTTGTTCTCGTCCTCGAACGCGGCGAATACCGGATCCTCGGTGACGATCTCTTCGGCGGCGATGAACTCTGGCGTGACGATGCCTTCGGCGATTTCACGCAGGGCGACGACGGTAGGCTTGTCGTTTTCCCACGCAACGCGTGGCTCTTTGCCGCCGGTAGCCAGCTGGCGGGCGCGCTTGGTCGAGAGCATGACCAGCTCAAAGCGGTTATCCACGTGTTCCAGGCAGTCTTCAACAGTTACGCGGGCCATGGTCTTCCTCAGTAGCAAATGCGGTTAGGCGTGCAGCCCAGAATGGGCAGGCGGACTCGATAGTTTAAAAAATCACCAGCCAATAGGGAAGGACTGTTTTATCGGGTGGCCTTCCTCCGATGCTGTTGGAATCGCTTTGCGGGCCCTGTGGAAGCGGACTTGCCCGCGAAGCAGCCCATGTCCTGATTCGGACGATAACGGTTCTTGTTGCCCGAAAACAACCGTCCTTGGCGCGTTAACGCAACATTGCGTCGCGCAGGCGCGGGGTCAGCTCCTCGAACAGCGTCTGCACCGAACGCAGGGCACGGCAATCGGGCCGTGTCAGCAGCCACAACTGGGTGTCGCAGCCGGGCAGCGGGCCGCTCAGCGCCTCGACGCCGGGCAGGTCGTGGACCATGTAGTCGGGCAGCGCCGCCACGCCCAGGCCGGTGGTCACCAGTTGGGCGATGGTCGACATGCCGCTGCACTGGTAGCGCGGGATCAGGCCGGGATGCTGCTGGTTGCGCCAGACCACGGTGGCGTGGTCCTGCATGGAATCGTCGGGGGCGATCCAGGGCACACTCAGGGGCGCCTCCTGCAGCCGCTCGCGCAGCGCCGGCTGGCCGCAGACCACGTAGGAGGTCGAGCCCAGGCAGCGCCCGACAAGATGCTCCGGCGGCGTGTTTGTCAGGCGCAGGGCGATGTCGGCATCGCGACGGCTGAGGTTGGCGAAGGTGTTGGAGGTGCCCATCTCCAGCGACAACGCCGGATAGTTGGGCATGAACTCGGCCAGCGCCGGCAGCAGCAGGCTGTGCAGCACGGCCTCGGTGCAGGTCAGGCGCACGGTGCCGCTGACCACCTGTTCGCCGCTGGTCAGGGCGATGCGCGCCGCATCCAGTGCCTGTTCGGCGCGCTCGGCCTGCTCGGCCAGGGCCTGGGCGGTGTCGGTGGGCAGGTAGCCTTTACGGCTCTTGACGAACAAGGCGGTGCCCAGCGCCGACTCCAGCCGGCGGATCGAGCGGAACACCGTCGAAACGTCGACCTTGAGCAGTTCGGCTGCCTTGGCCAGCGAGCGGCCGCGCTCCAGTGCCAGGACCAGGGAAAGGTCCGCATGGTTGATCTGATATTGCATCGGTGCACGCTCTGCTTGCCTAAATGCCAATGTCTGTTGCGTTTTGGCCATTTTATAGTGGAACGGCCCCCGGGAATCAATGCAGCCGGTCGGCAACCAGCCCCCAACGATGGGCCAGTGAAAAGAACAACAGCAGCACCATCGTCGCCCTACAAGGCGTCATCCGCAGTTCCCACATCGCCGCTCCGAATCAAAGGATGTACAGCCATGACGTCGGTCTCCCCGTGCGCCAGTTCTTCCCGCGAGATGAATGAATTCCTGGATGCCCATCCGGATACCCAGTACGTCGACCTGCTGATCTCCGACATGAACGGCGTGGTGCGCGGCAAGCGCATCGAGCGTGCCAGCCTGCACAAGGTGTACGAGAAGGGCATCAACCTGCCGGCGTCGCTGTTTGCCCTGGATATCAACGGCTCGACCGTCGAAAGCACCGGGCTGGGCCTGGACATCGGTGACGCCGACCGCATCTGTTTCCCGATTGCCGGCACGCTGTGCGACGAACCCTGGCAGAAACGCCCGACCGCCCAGTTGCTGATGACCATGCATGAGCTGGACGGCGCGCCGTTTTTCGCCGACCCGCGGGAAGTGCTGCGCCAGGTGGTGAGCAAGTTCGACGACCTGGGCCTGGATATCTGCGCCGCGTTCGAGCTGGAGTTCTACCTGATCGACCAGGACAACCTCAACGGTCGCCCGCAGCCGCCGCGCTCGCCGATTTCAGGCAAGCGCCCGCAGTCGACCCAGGTGTACCTGATCGACGATCTCGACGAATACGCCGACTGCCTGCAGGACATGCTCGAAGCTGCCAAGGAGCAGGGCTTGCCGGCCGACGCCATCGTCAAGGAAAGCGCCCCGGCGCAGTTCGAGGTGAACCTGCACCACGTCGCCGACCCGCTGAAGGCCTGTGACTACGCGATCCTGCTCAAGCGCCTGATCAAGAACGTCGCCTACGACCATGAGATGGACTCCACCTTCATGGCCAAGCCCTATCCGGGCCAGGCGGGCAATGGCCTGCACGTACACATTTCGTTGCTGGACAAGAAAACCGGCAAGAACATCTTCGCCAATGCCGACCCGCTGCAAAGCGACGCCCTGCGCCACGCCATTGGTGGCGTGCTGGAAACCATGCCGGCATCGATGGCATTCCTCTGCCCGAACATCAACTCGTACCGTCGCTTCGGTGCACAGTTCTATGTGCCCAACGCGCCGAGCTGGGGCCTGGACAACCGCACGGTGGCTGTCCGCGTGCCGACCGACAGCAGCGAGAACGTGCGCATCGAGCACCGCGTGGCCGGCGCCGATGCCAACCCGTACCTGATGCTCGCGGCGATCCTCGCCGGCATCCACCACGGCCTGACCAACAAGGTCGAGCCGGACGCGCCGATCGAGGGCAACTCGTACGAGCAGCTGGAGCAGAGCCTGCCGAACAACCTGCGTGATGCCCTGCGCGCGCTGGATGACAGCGAAGTCCTCAACCAATACATCAGCCCGGACTACATCGACATCTTCGTGGCCTGCAAGGAAAGCGAGCTGGCCGAGTTCGAAGTGTCGATCTCCGACCTCGAGTACAACTGGTACCTGCACACGGTGTAAGCCCATGAGCGCAATTGCGGTCCCCTTGATCGGTGTCAGCGCCTGCCGCCAGCAGGTGGGGAAGAACTCGTCGCACACGGTGGGCGACAAGTATGTCGAGGCCGCGGGCTTTGCCGGGCTGCCGCTGATCCTGCCGGCCCGTGACGGCGGCAGCGACACGCAGACGCTGCTGGCCAGGCTCGATGGCATTCTTTTTACCGGTTCGCCTTCAAATGTCGAGCCGCATCATTACAATGGCGCGCCCAGCGCGGAAGGCACCCGGCACGATCTTGCACGTGACCGCCTGACCTTGCCGCTGCTGCAGGCGGCCATTGCCGCGGGTGTGCCGGTGTTCTGCATCTGCCGTGGCTTCCAGGAACTGAACGTGGCCCTCGGTGGCAGCCTGCACCAACGGGTGCAGGAATTGCCCGGCTACCTGGACCACCGCGAACCTGAGGACGCACCCCTGGAGGTGCAATACGGCCCTCGTCACTCCGTCGGCATACAGCCGGGTGGGGTGCTCGAGCGCCTGGGCCTGGCTGCGCGGTTCGAGGTCAACTCGCTGCACAGCCAGGGCATCGACCGCCTGGCCCCAGGCCTGCGCGTCGAGGCACGGGCCCCGGATGGCCTGATCGAAGCGGTGTCGATGCCTGATGCGCCGGGCTTTGTACTCGGCGTGCAGTGGCACCCTGAATGGCGTTTCGCCGAAAACCCGGTTTCGCTGCGCCTGTTCGAGGCGTTCCGCGAGGCCTGCATTGCCCATGCTGCGCGGGAGGGTGTGCGCCAGAAGATCCTCTGACGTCACCCGGTAGTCTCGGATGACCCACCCCGGCAGTGAGCTTTCAATGAGTGGAAGCGGGCCCGCTACGGCGGGCCTGTGAAAACAATTCCAATAGTTACGGCAAATACTCATGAGCGATTACACAGAAGCCGGCCGCCCCCCCGACGTGGCGGCCGACTCGGGCAACACCCAGCGCAGCAAGGGCCTGGCCAAGGGCCGCCTCGGTCTGCTGGCCAGCGTCGTGCTGGGCATTTCCACCATTGCGCCGGTCTACACCCTGACTGGCGCGCTCGGCCCGACCGTGCGTGAAGTTGGCGCCCACCTGCCGGCGGTGTTCATCGTCGGCTTTCTGCCGATGCTGCTGGTCGCCCTGGGCTACCGCGAGCTGAACTCGGCGGAGCCCGACAGCGGCACGTCCTTCACCTGGTCGGCCCGGGCCTTCGGCCCTATGATCGGCTGGATCGGCGGCTGGGGGCTGGTGGTCGCCACCACCATCGTGCTGTCCAACCTGGCAGGCGTGGCGGTGGACTTCTTCTACCTGTTCCTGGCCCAGATCACCGGCAACCAGGAGCTGGCCGCGTTGGCGGACAACCTGTTGATCAACGTCACCACCTGTTGCGTGTTCATCGCCCTGGCGGTGTGGATCTGCTGTCGCGGCATGGCCACCACCATGACGGTGCAGTACGGCTTGGTGGCCTTGCAGTTGCTGGTGCTGATTGGCTTCGCCTTCGCAGCGTTCGGCGAGACCACCGCGCCGCCGCCGCTGGCGTTCGACCTGGCCTGGTTCAACCCGTTCGGTGTCGAGTCGTTCTCGGCCTTTGCCGCCGGCCTGTCGTTGTCGATTTTCATTTTCTGGGGCTGGGACGTGTGCCTGACCGTCAGCGAAGAGTCGATCGGCAGCGATGAAGTGCCGGGCAAGGCGGCAACCTGGACCGTGCTGCTGATTCTCGGCCTGTACCTGCTCACCGCCATCGCCACCCTGCAGTTTGCCGGGATCAGTGAGCACGGCCTGGGCCTGAACAATCCGCGCATCCAGGAGAACGTGTTCGCCCACCTGGCCGGGCCGGTGATGGGACCGCTGGCGATCCTGATGTCGATCGCGGTGCTGGCCAGCACCGCCGCCTCGCTGCAATCGACCTTCGTCTCGCCGGCGCGCACCCTGCTTGCCATGGGTTACTACGGCGCAGTGCCGCAACGCTTCGCCACTGTTTGCCCGCGTTCGCAGACGCCGCGCTACGCGACCATCTGTGCCGGTATTGCCGCAGGCCTGTTCTACGTGACCATGCGTACCCTCAGCGAGAACGTGCTGGCCGACACCATCACCGCCCTGGGCATGATGATCTGCTTCTACTATTCGCTGACCGCCTTCGCCTGCGTGTGGTACTTCCGCCGCAGCCTGTTCGACAGCGTGCGCCACTTCTTCATGCGCGGTGTGTGCCCGCTGGTGGGTGGTCTGATCCTGTCGGTGATCTTCCTGCGCACGGCGATCGACAGCGCCTCGCCGGACTTCGGCAGTGGCTCGCATGTTGGGGGGCTGGGGCTGGTATTCGTGATCGCGGCGATCATCTCGGCGCTGGGCATCGTGCTGATGCTGCTGTCGCGGCTGCGTGCGCCGGCGTACTTCCTGGGGGCTACCCTGCGTCAGCAGGCCACTATCCAGTTGCAGGAATAACAGCTGGGGGCGCTTTGCGCCCCATTCGCTGGCAAGCCAGCTCCCACAGGTACGATGCTTGACTCGAGGTGGCGTGATCCATGTGGGAGCCGGCTTGCCGGCGAATGGGCCTCGCAGAGGCCCCGGCTGTCTTCAGCCGACCAGTTGTTTCAGCAGCGCCTCATGGCGCTGTTGTTGTTTCTTGAGCAGTAGCCGGTTCGAGCGGAACACCGCTTTCAGGTCATCCAGCGCCACATCGAAGTCATCATTGATGATGACGTACTCATATTCGTCGTAGTGCACCATCTCGCTGACCGCTTCCTTCATGCGTCCGGCGATGATTTCCTCGCTGTCCTGGCCACGGCCGTCCAGGCGTTGGCGCAGGGCCTCCTGGCTTGGCGGCAGGATGAAGATCGAACGCGCCTCGGGCATCAGCTTGCGCACCTGCTGGGCACCTTGCCAGTCGATCTCCAGGATCAGGTCGTAGCCCTGGTCGAGGGTTTCCTGCAGGGCGCTGCGCGAAGTGCCGTAGAAGTTGCCGAACACTTCGGCGTGCTCGAGGAAATCGCCCTGGGCGATCAGTGCCTTGAACTCTTCGTGGACGACGAAGTGATAGTTGACCCCGTGTTCCTCGCCCGGGCGCATGGCGCGGGTGGTGTGGGAGACCGAGACGCGGACGCGCTCGTCGTCCTTGATCAGGGCCGTGACCAGGCTGGTCTTGCCGGCGCCGGACGGGGCCGAGACGATGTAGAGGGTGCCGCTGCTGTGGTTCATGGTAGGGGTGGCCTTACTCGATGTTCTGTACTTGTTCACGCATCTGTTCGATCAACACCTTCAGGTTGACTGCCGCCTGCGTGCTGCGTGGGTCGAACGCCTTGGAGCCAAGGGTGTTGGCTTCGCGGTTGAGCTCCTGCATCAGGAAGTCCAGGCGCCGACCGGCGGCGCCGCCCGACTTGAGCACCCGGCGCACTTCGGTGACGTGGGTGCTGAGGCGGTCCAGTTCTTCGGCGACGTCGCTTTTTTGCGCCAGCAGGACCATCTCCTGTTCCAGGCGCTGCGGGTCGAGCTCGGCCTGCATGTCGCTGAAGCGGTCGAGGACCTTCTGCCGCTGCCCGGCGAGCATCTGCGGCACCAGGGCGCGCAGGGTGGCGACCTCGCCGGCCATGCTGTCCAGACGTTCGTTGATCAGGCGGGCCAGTTCGGCGCCTTCGCGTTGGCGGCCGGCCTTGAGTTCGGTCAGGGCTTCGTCGAACAGCGCTATGGCCTCGGCGTTGAGCGCTTGCGGATCGGTGGCGTCGGCCACCAGCACGCCCGGCCAGGCCAGCACTTCCAGCGGGTTGAGCGGTGCCGGTTGCTTGATCAGGCTGGCCACGGTTTCGGCGGCGGCGACCAGTTGCGCGGCACGTTCGCGATCGACCTGCAGTGGCTTGCCGGTGCTGTCCTCGCTCAGGCGCAGGGTGCACTCGACCTTGCCGCGCGAGAGGCCTTGGCGCAGGCCTTCGCGTACGGCGCCTTCGAGGTCGCGCAGGGCCTCGGGCAGGCGCAGGTGGGGTTCGAGATAGCGGTGGTTGACCGAGCGCAGCTCCCAGACCAGGGTGCCTTGGCTGCCAGCGCGCTCGACACGAGCAAAAGCGGTCATGCTATGCACCATGGGGAGTACCTCGCGTATTCAGGTGGACGGGGAGCCTGTCGGCTGCAAGGCGCAGGATTGTAGCGCAGTGCGGCGCGGGCGCCCAATCCAGCCATGCTAACGGTCGCCCCGAAACCTGTCGGAAAACACGACAGGCTGCGCGAGCGCGACGACAGGCGTGCCTTCGTCGGGTGTCGGGCTCTATAATGCTCGGCAGATTCAAAGTCCCCGTACAGGTATTCCAGATGAAACGTCCAAGTGGTCGCGCCGCCGATCAGCTCCGCTCGATCCGCATTACCCGCAACTACACCAAGCACGCCGAAGGATCGGTTCTGGTCGAGTTCGGTGACACCAAGGTCATCTGCACGGTCAGCGTCGAGAACGGTGTTCCCCGCTTCCTCAAAGGCCAGGGCCAAGGTTGGTTGACCGCCGAGTACGGCATGCTGCCGCGCTCCACCGGCGAGCGTAACCAGCGCGAGGCCAGCCGTGGCAAGCAAGGCGGCCGCACCCTAGAGATCCAGCGCCTTATCGGCCGCTCCCTGCGCGCTGCGCTGGACATGAGCAAGCTCGGCGACATCACCCTGTACGTCGACTGCGACGTGATCCAGGCCGACGGCGGCACTCGCACTGCCTCGATCACCGGCGCCATGGTCGCCCTGTGCGACGCCCTGGCGGTGATCAAGAAACGTGGCGGTCTCAAGGGTGGCAACCCGCTCAAGCACATGATCGCCGCAGTGTCGGTGGGCATGTACCAGGGCGAGGCCGTGCTCGACCTCGACTACCTCGAGGACTCCGCCGCCGAGACCGACCTGAACGTGGTCATGACCAGTGCCGGTGGTTTCATCGAGGTACAGGGCACCGCCGAGGGCGCGCCGTTCCAGCCTGCCGACTTCAACGCCATGCTGGCGCTGGCGCAGAAGGGCATGGACGAAATCTTCGAACTGCAGAAGGCGGCGCTCGCCGACTGAGCAGACGCCAGGGAGGTGCGGGACATGAACGATTCGGATCTACCGATCACCCCGCCCAGCGCCGATGTCCGGCAATGGGCGATGTTCTGCCACCTCTCGGCGCTCCTGGGGCTGGTGCTGCCCCTTGGGCATTTGCTGGGCCCGCTGGTGCTGTGGCACCTCAAGCGCGAGCAGGATCCGTTCATCGATGCCCAGGGCAAGGAGGCGTTGAACTTTCAGATCAGCGTGACCATCGCCGGCTTCGTCTGCTTCCTGCTGATGTTCGTGTTCATCGGCATCCTGCTGTTCGCCGTGCTGATGGTGACGGTGCTGATCCTGATCATCCTGGCAGCGGTCAAGGCCAATGAAGGGCAGCCGTATCGCTATCCCTTCATCTGGCGGCCGATCAGATAGACACAAAAAAGCCGACCTGATGGTCGGCTTTTTTGTGCGTGCCACCCTCAGATGGTCAGCGTCCAGTCATAGTCCACGATCAGCGGCGCGTGCTGGGAGAAGCGCGGCTGGCGCGGCAGGCGAGCGTTGCGCACGAAGCGGCGCAGGCCTGGGGTGAGGATCTGGTAGTCGAATCGGTAGCCCAGGTTGAGCATCTCGGCCTGCTCGTTGTCCGGCCACCAGCTGTACTGGTCGCCTTCACGGCTGACTTCGCGCAGGGCATCGACATAACCCATGTCGCCGACGATGGCGTCCATCCAGGCGCGTTCGGGCGGCAGGAAGCCCGGCGACTGCTGGCTGTCACGCCAGTTCTTGATGTCGAGCTTCTGCTGCGCCACGTAGAACGAGCCGCAGTAGATGTACTCGCGACGCTTGCGGCGTTGCTTGTCCAGGTACTTGGCGAAGTCGTCCATCAACTTGAACTTCTGGTTCAAGTCTTCGTCCCCGTTCATGCCCGAAGGCAGCAACAGGCTGGCAATACTGACTTTGTCGAAATCTGCTTGCAGATAACGCCCGTAGCGGTCGGCTGTCTCGAAGCCCAGGCCGGTGATGACTGCCTTGGGCTGCATGCGCGAGTAAAGTGCCACGCCACCTTGGGTGGGCACCTCCGCGTCGCAGGCGTAAAGGAAATAGCCATCGAGCTGGAAAGCTGGGTCGTCGAGTTCAAAGGCCGAGGCGCGGGTATCCTGAAGGCAGATGACGTCGGCATTCTGGGCTTGCAACCAGCTGAGCAATCCACGCTCGGCCGCAGCCTGAATGCCATTTACGTTCACACTGATGATCCGCATAAATGGCCCCAAAAATCTCGTGCGTGTATGATACCCGAGCTCAACACATTTAGCTAAATCCGTGGTGTCCGGGACCTTTCATGCAGCCGTATCAGCGCGACTTCATCCGTTTTGCCATCGATCGCGGCGTTCTGCGCTTCGGTGAGTTCACCCTGAAATCGGGGCGTACCAGCCCGTACTTCTTCAATGCCGGCCTGTTCAATACCGGGTCCGCCCTGGCGCAGCTGGGGCGTTGCTACGCGGCGGCCATCGTCGACAGCAAGATCCCCTTCGACGTGCTGTTCGGCCCGGCCTACAAGGGCATTCCCCTGGCGGCGGCCACTGCCGTGGCCCTGGCCGAGCAGCACCAGCTCGACGTGCCGTGGTGCTTCAACCGCAAAGAGGCCAAGGACCACGGCGAGGGCGGCAGCCTGGTCGGCGCCCCGCTGGCCGGTGACGTGCTGATCATCGACGACGTGATCACCGCCGGCACCGCGATCCGCGAGGTCATGCAGATCATCAGCGCCCAGCAGGCCAAGGCCGCCGGTGTGCTGATCGCACTGAACCGCGAAGAGCGCGGCAATGGCGCGCTGTCGGCGATCCAGGAAGTCGAACGCGACTTCGGTATCCCGGTGGTCAGCATCGTCTCGCTGACCCAGGTGCTGGAGTTCCTGGCCGACGATCCGCAGCTCAAGCAGCACCTGCCGGCGGTCGAGGCTTACCGCGCGCAGTACGGTATCTGACCGGCCCGCAGGCACGAAAAAGGCGACCTTCGGGTCGCCTTTTTCGTGCCTGCGGTTCAGCGGCGATTCGGGTAAGGGTCCTGCACGGCGTCACCGACGCCGGTGAGGATCTTCCAGCCACGCTTGGGGTGGGTGCCGGGGGTGAAGTCAGGGCAGGGAGGCATCGAGGTCTTGCCCTGGTTGGAGTACTTGCGTCCGCAGTCGGCGCATTCGTAGCTGCCTGCGGAAACATCGCTGCCATATTTGACCAGTTCTTTCTGCATCGCTGTATCTCCGATGGGATGGAGTTGGAATGCTAGTCGGCTGGCAGAGATGCGTGTTGTAGTGCCTGTCCGTGCTGGCGGTAGGATTTTTCCGAACTGGAACAGAAAGGCGGCCCTTGGGCCGCCTGCGCGTCGTGTCAGTCTGTGCCGTACTTCGGCGAACGTGGCCCGTAGAGGATCCCGCCATTCGGGTAGGGCGTCAGCAGGCGTGCGCTGGTCATCCCGGCGATCGGGTAGCCGGCATCATCCTGCACGCTGCTGATGATCTGGTTGATGGCCGCCGCTACCAGCATGCCGATCAGGCCACCCTGGTTCTGCTTGCCTTCCTCGCTGGAGGCCGTGGCACTGCCGGTCCACAAGGTGGCACCGGTCTTCAGGTCGACCAGTTTGGCGCTGGCGGTGACGATGGTCGCGCTGCTCAGCACCATGTAGCGGGTGCCGTAGTCGCTGACGGTCACGTACAGGCCGGCGTCGGCGCCGAAGATCTCGTTCAGCTTGGCTGTGGGCAACTGGTGGATATCGGCCGGCGTGGTCAGGCCGTTCTGGCGGAACGTCTCGTCCACCAGCGCTACCGGCATCACGTAGTAGCCGGCCTCGGCCAGCGGATAGGTGACCTGGGACAGCATGCTGTAGGTGGCCTTGACGTCGGGTGACTCGTTCAGCGGCGGCAGGATCAGGATCGACTTCGGTCGGCTCTGCTTGTAGGCCGAATAGTCGATGCTCTTGCGCTCGGCGCAGCCGGCGAACAGGGCCAGCACGCAGGCGCCGACGATCAGTTGGGTCAGGCGCTTGATCATTGCTGGGCTCCCTTGCTGGCGTTGCTCATCAGGAAGTCCATGTAGGCCGCCGACTCAGGGAACAGCGCTTTTTCGGTACGGAACTGCTGGATCATCTGGTCATCCTTGCCCAGGCTGGAGTACAGCAGGCCCAGCTGCGCGTGGTAGCCCGGCGGCACTGCGCCGTTCTTGGCCTTGATCTTCTCCAGGTCGCGCTCCAGGGCGGTGACCTGTTCTTCCTTGGCGTCACCCTTGAGGTAGCCGTATACCTGGGGCTGGTAGCTTTCCCACTGGTACAAGGTCTTGGGCGAATTGCAGCCGGCCAGCAGGACGCTGCCCAGCAGCAGCCCGGCGACAGTGCGCCAGGCCGGGTAGGTGATGCTCATCGAACGGTCTTCCTTGTCGTGTTGTGCTTGTTATTGCGCCTGTGGTTTCCACTGGCCGCTTTCGACTGCGCCCACCAGCTTGTTGACAGCTTCGCGCATGGCCAGGTCGAGCACTTTGCCGTTGAGGGTCGAGTCGTAGCTGGCGGTGCCGCCGAAGCCGATGACTTCACGGTTGGACAGGGCGTATTCACCGGCGCCTTGGCTCGAATAGACCACTTCGGATGTGCTGATGTTGACGATGTTCAGGGCGACCTTGGCGTAGGCGATCTGGGTCTTGCCGCGGCCGAGGATGCCGAACAGCTGGTGATCGCCGACTTCCTTGCGGCCGAACTCGGTGACGTCGCCGGTCACCACGAAGTCGGCGCCCTTCAGGCGCTGGGCCTGGCCCTTGATGGCCGCTTCCTGCTGGATCTCGCCCATGTTGTCGCGGTCCAGCACGTTGAAACGGTTGGTCTGCTGCAGGTGGGTGATCAGGATGGTCTTGGCCTGGCCGCCGAGGCGGTCGACGCCGTCGGAGAAGATGCCGCGCATGTAGCTGGAGCGGTTGTCGAACTTGCCCACGGCGATCGGCGTGCGCACGCCGCTGTAGGGACGACTGACGCTTTCGACCTGTTGCACGGCAACAGCGGTGGAGGTTTCGGTGGCACAGCCGGCGATGGACCCGACAGCCAGGGCGGCTGCCAGCACGAGTCCTTGTGATGCGTATTTCACGCGTGTTCTCCAGGTAAATAGAAACTATTCGTAATGAGCAAGCATGCTGTCACGTTGTTTCGGCAGTCTACCGGGATTCTTGATAGTCAAACATCAAGGGTAATGGCTATAAGCCATCTTTTTGAGTGGGCGGGGATGGATGCATCACGGGGCAGGCCTGCTCCCAGCCGGGAGCGGGCCTGCCCCGCGATAGGATTACAGCTGGATCAGCGTGGTTTGCGGTTGCTGATCAGCGTGCCCACGCCGCTGTCGGTGAAGATCTCCAGCAGCACGGCATTCGGCACGCGACCGTCGATGATGTGCGAGCTGTTCACGCCACCCTGGACGGCATCCAGTGCGCACTTGATCTTCGGCAGCATGCCGCCGTAGATGGTGCCATCGGCGATCAGTTCGTTGACCTGCTCGGTGCTCAGCCCCGTGAGGACCTCGCCCTGCTTGTCCATCAGGCCGGCGATGTTGGTCAGCAGCATCAGCTTCTCGGCCTTCAGCGCCTCGGCCACCTTGCCGGCCACGAGGTCGGCATTGATGTTGTACGACTCGCCGTTGGCGCCCACGCCGATCGGCGCGATCACCGGGATGAAGTCACCCTTGACCAGCATGTTCAGCAAGTCGGTGTTGACGCTGACGACCTCGCCGACATGGCCGATGTCGATGATTTCCGGGGTGGTCATCTCCGGCGTCTGGCGTGTGACGGTGAGCTTCTTGGCGCGGATCAGCTCAGCATCCTTGCCGGTCAGGCCGATGGCGCTGCCGCCGTGGCGGTTGATCAGGTTGACGATGTCCTTGTTCACCTGGCCGCCCAGGACCATTTCCACCACGTCCATGGTCGCCGCGTCGGTCACGCGCATGCCATCGATGAAGTGGCTGTCTATCGACAGGCGCTTGAGCAGGTCGCCGATCTGCGGGCCGCCACCGTGCACCACCACCGGGTTGATGCCCACGGCCTTCATCAGCACGATGTCACGGGCGAAGCCGGTCTTGAGCTCCTCGCTCTCCATCGCGTTGCCGCCGTACTTGATCACCAGGGTCTTGCCGACGAAGCGGCGGATGTAAGGCAGTGCTTCGGACAAAACCTCGGCTACATGGGAAGCGGCATCGCGATCGAGGGTCATGCAGGGCTCCAGGTAAGGAACGGATAGTCGTCAGAACGGCAGTTGCAGGCCTGGTTGGACCCGCAGCAGCTGCGTGCGGAATACAGCCTTGATTCGGTCGAGTTCTGCGGCGCTGTCGGCCTCGAAGCGCAGCACCAGCACCGGCGTGGTGTTGGAGGCGCGAACCAGGCCCCAGCCATTGGGGTAGTCGACCCGCACACCGTCGATGGTGGTCAGGCTGGCTTCGCCCCAGTCGGCGTCGCGTTGCAGTGCATCAATGATGCTGAATTTACCCTCGTCGGTCACATCAATGTTGATTTCCGGCGTGGAAATATCATTGGGGAACGCGGCGAACAGGCTTTCGGCGTCCTGCCCGGCCTTGCTAAGGATCTCCAGCAGGCGCGCGGCGCTGTAGATGCCGTCGTCGAAACCGTACCAGCGCTCCTTGATGAAGATGTGCCCGCTCATCTCGCCGGCCAGCAGCGAGCCGGTCTGTTTCATCTTCTTCTTGATCAGCGAGTGGCCGGTCTTCCACATCAGCGCGCGGCCACCATGCTGCTCGATCAGCGGGGTCAGGCGGCGCGTGCATTTGACGTCGAAGATGATCTCGGCGCCCGGGTTGCGCGACAGCACGTCCTGGGCGAACAGCATCAGCAGGCGGTCGGGATAGACGATGCTGCCGGTGTTGGTCACCACACCGACGCGGTCACCGTCGCCGTCGAAGGCCAGGCCGATATCGGCGCCGGTCTCTTTCACCTTGGCGATCAGGTCTTCCAAGTTCTCGGGCTTGCCCGGATCCGGGTGGTGGTTGGGGAAGTTGCCGTCGACTTCGCAGAACAGTGGGATCACCTCACAGTTCAACGCTTCGATCAGTTGCGGAGCGACCACGCCGGCCGCGCCGTTGCCGCAGTCGACAACCACCTTCAGACGCTTGGCCAGTTTCACATCGGCGACGATCTGCTGGAAGTAGCGCTCAAGGATCTCGACCTTTTCCACGCGGCCATCGCCACGGGTCAGGTCATTGGTCTTCAGGCGGGTCAGCAGGGCCTGGATCTGTTCATTGGCCAGGGTGTCGCCGGCGATGACGATCTTGAAACCGTTGTAGTCCGACGGGTTGTGGCTGCCGGTGAGCATCACGCCCGACTTGCCGGCCAGCACATTGGCGGCGTAGTACAGCGCCGGGGTCGGCACCAGGCCGACGTCGCTGACCTGGCAACCGGCCTCGACCAGGCCCTTGATCAATTGCTCGACCAGCATCGGGCCGGACAGGCGACCGTCGCGGCCGACCGAGATCTGCGGTTCGCCCTGGGCGAGGGTCTGGGCGCCAATGGCGCGGCCGATCCAGTAAGCGGTCTCGGCATGCAGGGTCTTGCCGACCACGCCACGGATGTCATAGGCGCGGAAGATACTGTCGGGCAGTGCGGGGACCAGCTGGGCCATGTCGTTCATCTCTGGGGACTCCAAGTATTCAAAGGCTTCTGGGCAGGCACAAACTGAACGCTTGGACGGTGGTTTCGCCGCAGAGTTCGCCATCCATGGCCCGAACGGTCTGTCGTCGGCTCAGCGGGTGCCCGAATGGCCGAAGCCGCCGGCGCCACGCTGGGTTTCGTCGAACTGCTCGACGATATCGAAGTGCGCCTGCACCACCGGCACCAGGATCAGCTGCGCGATGCGCTCGCCGACGGTGATGGTGAACGGCGTGCTGCCGCGGTTCCAGCAGGACACCATCAGCTCGCCCTGGTAGTCGGAGTCGATCAGGCCGACCAGGTTGCCCAGTACGATGCCATGCTTATGGCCCAGGCCCGAGCGCGGCAGGATCATGGCCGCCAGGCCCGGGTCGCCGATGTACACCGACAGGCCGGTGGGGATCAGCAGGGTCTGGCCTGGCTCGAGGACGGTGTCTTCTTTGAGCAGGGCGCGCAGGTCGAGGCCTGCCGAGCCTGGAGTGGCGTACTGCGGCAGGGGGAATTCGGTGCCCAGGCGAGGGTCGAGGATCTTGGCTTGAAGAGCGTGCATGTAACTTATTGAACCTGGTTGAGCCGTTCGGCGATGAAGGCGACCAGCTGACGGGCAATCTTGCCTTTGCTGGTCTGCGCGAAGAGGGTTTGATGCTGCTGCCGGTCGATCACGGTCAGGGCGTTTTCCTCGCTGTTGAAGCCGATGCTGGGGTTGGCCACATCATTGGCGACGATCAGGTCGAGGTTCTTGTCCTTGAGCTTGCGCGTGGCGTAGTCGAGCAGGTGCTCGGTCTCGGCGGCGAAACCGACGCTGAACGGGCGATCGGCGCGGCCGGCAATGGTCGCAAGGATATCGGGATTGCGCACCATCTGCAGCAGCATGCCGTCGCCGGTAGTGGGATCTTTCTTAAGCTTCTGTGAGGCGACGACCTCAGGGCGGTAGTCCGCGACCGCAGCCGAGGCGATGAACAGGTCGCAAGGCATGGCTGCTTCGCAGGCCGCGAGCATGTCCCGCGCGCTCACCACGTCGATACGGCTGACCCGGTCGGGGGTCTGCAGGTGCACAGGTCCGGTGACGAGGGTCACCCGGGCCCCGGCTTCGGCGGCAGCCTCGGCCAGGGCGAAGCCCATCTTCCCTGAACTATGGTTGGTGATGTAACGCACCGGGTCGATGTTCTCTTGCGTAGGGCCGGCGGTGATCAGCACGTGCTTGCCGGTCAGGGCCTGGCGCTTGAAGCTTTCGGCGGCGCACCAGGCCAGGTCGGTGGCTTCGAGCATGCGGCCCAGGCCCACGTCGCCACAGGCCTGGCTGCCGGAGGCCGGGCCGAATACCTGGATGCTGCGGCTTTTCAGCAGCTCGAGGTTGGCCTGGGTCGCCGGGTCGCGCCACATGGCCTGGTTCATCGCCGGGGCGACGGCGACGGTGGCGTCGGTAGCCAGTACCAGGGTGGTCAGCAGGTCGTCGGCCATGCCCTGGGCCATGCGCGCCATCAGGTCGGCAGTGGCCGGGGCGATCAGCACCAGGTCGGCCCATTTGGCCAGCTCGATATGGCCCATGGCCGCTTCGGCCGCGGGGTCGAGCAGGTCCAGATGGACCGGGTGGCCGGACAGCGCCTGCAGCGTGAGCGGGGTGATGAACTCGGCGCCACCACGGGTCATGACCACGCGCACCTGCGCGCCGTGTTCCAGGAGTCGGCGAATCAGCTCGGCGCTCTTGTAGGCGGCGATGCCGCCACCCACGCCGAGAACGATGCGCTTGCGATACAACCGCTGCATAGGCCTTGCCTTATTCCAGTGAAAGCGGGTGGCGACGACAGCTGCCTGCGGCAGATCGTCGCATTTTCGAAGCGAACTAGATTAACACAGCGCCCAAAGGGGCCGTAGTGGCAGGCGAGGAGGGGAAATGAACATCAGGGAGTGGCCGGCTGAAGAACGGCCGAGGGAGAAGTTGTTGCAGCGCGGGTCTGGCAGCCTTTCCGATGCAGAACTGCTGGCAGTATTTCTCGGCTCCGGCGTGAAAGGGCGCAACGTGCTGGAGCTGGCGCGCGGGCTCTTGCTGAAATTCGGCGGCTTGCGTCAGGTGCTCGAGGCTGATCGACAGGCGTTTCTAGGCGAACTGGGGCTGGGGCCAGTGAGGTACAGCCAGTTGCAGGCCTTGCTTGAAATCGGGCGCAGGAACCTGGCGACGTCCATCGAACGCGAGTCGGTCATGGACAGCCCGCTGGCTGTGCGGCGTTACCTGAAGGCGATGCTGCGGCATGAGGCCAGCGAGGTGTTCGGTTGTCTGTTCCTGGACACCAAGCACAGGCCGCTGGCGTTCGAGATCCTGTTCCGCGGCACGATCGACCGGGCGAGCATCTATCCGCGCGAAGTGGTGCGACGGGCTTTGCTGCACAACGCTGCGGCCCTGATCCTCTGTCACAACCATCCGTCGGGCAATTGCGAGCCAAGTCAGGATGATGTGCACCTGACGCTTGTTTTGAAACGATCACTGGCATTGATCGATGTGCGGGTGCTGGACCACGTCATCGTGGGTGATGGCGAGCCGTTGTCGATGGTCGAGCATGGATGGCTGGCCGGTTAGGCAGCGCGGGGCAAGCTCGCGTTCACAATGACTGTGGGCTTGCCTCGCGATTGGGCGTCAGCGGTTGACTGAGACCTTGCTGAAATCCTGCCGCCCGAACGGGCTCACCTGGTAACCCTGTACGTCCTGGCGCAGCAGCGCGGCCGCCGTCGGGTGAGCCAGCGGAAGCCACAGCGCCTGTTGCTGAATCAGCGTCTGAGCCTGCTGGTACAGCCGGCTGCGCACGCTCTGGTCGTTGGTGGTGCGTCCGGCGTTGATCAGCTGGTCCAGGCGGCTGTCGCAGAACCGGGCGAAGTTGGTCCCGGACTTCACCGCGGCGCAGGCAAACTGCGGGCTGAGGAAGTTGTCCGGGTCGCCATTGTCACCCGCCCAGCCCATGAACAGCAGGTCGTGCTCGCCGGCCTTGGCGCGGCGGATCAGCTCGCCCCACTCGATGGTGCGGATCTCGGCCTTGATGCCGACTTTCGCAAGGTCGGCCTGCAGCATCTGTGCGCCCAGGCTGGGGTTGGGGTTGAGCAGGCTACCCGACGGGCGGGTCCAGATGGTGGTCTCGAATCCCTCGGCCAGGCCGGCCTTGGCCAGCAGTGCCTTGGCTTTCCTGTGGTCCATGGTGTAGCCGGGCAGGTCCTTGGCATAGCTCCAGGTATTGGGCGGATAGGGGCCGGTGGCGGCGGTGGCGGTGTCTTCGAACACGGCCTTGAGGTAGGCCGGTTTGTCGAAGGCCAGGTTGATGGCCTGGCGCACTTCAGGCTTGTCCAGTGGCGGGTGCTGGCTGTTGATGGCGACGAAGGCGGTCATGAATGCCGGGGTGGTGGCGACCTTGAGGTTGCCGTCCTTGCCGGCCTCGGCGATGTCCAGCGGCTTGGGCGACAGGGCCACTTGGCATTCGCCGCGCCTGATCTTTTGCAGGCGGACGTTGGCGTCCGGGGTGATGGCGTAGATCAGCGGGTCGATCGACGGCTTGCCGGCGAAATAGTCAGGGTTGGCGCGGTAGCGCACCACGGCGTCTTTCTGGAAACGCTGGAAGACGAACGGGCCGGTGCCCACTGGCTGGTTGTTGAGTTTCTCGGGGGTGCCGGCCTTGAGCAGCTTGTCGGCATACTCGGCGGAGTAGATCGAGGCAAAGCCCATGCTCAGGGTGGCCAGGAAAGTGGCGTCGGCGTGGGTCAGGGTGAAGCGCACGGTGTGCGGCTCGGGTGCGTCGATGGCCTTGATCAGGCTGCCCAGTTGCAGAGATTGGGCATGCGGGTAGCCGCCCGGGGCGGTCTTGTGCCAGGCGTGGGCCGGGTAGAGCATGCGTTGGAAGCTGAACAGCACGTCGTCGGCGTCCAGTTCGCGGGTCGGCTTGAAGTAAGCGGTGGTGTGAAACTTCACGTCCGGGCGCAGCTTGAAGTCGTAGACCAGGCCGTCAGGCGACACCGTCCAGCTTTGCGCCAGGCTCGGCACCACCTTGCCCTCGGCGGCGTCGAACTCGACCAGGCGGTTCATCAGCACGTCGGCCGAGGCGTTGGTGGTGGTCAGCGAGTTGTACTGCACCACGTCGAAGCCTTCGGGGCTGGCTTCGGTGCACACCGACAGCGCTGCGGCCTGGGCAAAGCCCGCAGCGCACAGGGTGGTGAACAGGAGGGAAAGGGCGGCGGCACGCATGGTGACTCCTTGGCTGGTCGGTGGCCCATCTGCCGGTGCAGTCTGGAAAATTGAGGAAATGTCCTACCCTAGTGCGGGCATGGGCAAATGACCACACCCTTTCGCATTAATTCGGCGACGGGCGGTCGACAGCTTGCCGCCCCAGTCGTTATGCTGCCCAGGCGCGCTCGGCCCGACCGGAACTCTCATATTCTGTTGTTGTGGCGGAGTCTTTCTGGTATAAAGCAGCGCTCTTTTCTAGGGGCTCGGTCTGTCGCGTAAGCGCACCCGGCCGATAAGACCCCCGGGAACACGGCGCCTTGGCGCCATTGACTGAGAGATTAAGCGGCCAACCCATGCCGGGTTGGGCATGTGGTTTTAGAGGGCTGAGGCATGTCGAGAGTCTGTCAAGTTACCGGTAAGGGTCCGGTAACTGGGAACAATATTTCCCACGCAAACAACAAAACCCGTCGTCGTTTCCTGCCGAACCTGCAGCACCACCGTTTCTGGGTTGAATCCGAGAAGCGCTTCGTGCGTCTGCGCGTTTCCGCCAAAGGCATGCGTATCATCGACAAGCGCGGCATCGATGCCGTTCTGGTCGACATCCGTCGCGCTGGCGCCAAGGTTTAAAGGAGAACATCATGCGTGAATTGATCCGTCTGGTTTCGAGTGCCGGTACCGGCCACTTCTACACCACCGACAAGAACAAGCGCACCACTCCGGACAAGATCGAGATCAAGAAGTACGATCCGGTCGTCCGCAAGCACGTGGTGTACAAGGAAGCCAAGATCAAGTAATTGATCGGCAACCTGAAAAAACCCGCAACCGCAAGGTGGCGGGTTTTTTTATGTCTCCAGCAAAGTCATCGCGGGGCCTGCACAAAGCCGGGTCCCGCGATCGGTTCATTTCTGCTCGAACATCACATAGATCTTGCGGCACGGCTCCAGCACTTCCCAGGTGCCCTTGAAGCCTGCGGGGATCACAAAGCGATCGCCGGCACGCAAGGTCTTGGCGCCACCGTCTTGGTCGCGCAGCACCGACACACCCTGGACGATCTCGCAGTACTCGTGCTCGGTGTAGTTCACCGTCCACTGGCCCACCTCGCCCTCCCAGACGCCCGCGGCGAATTGCCCGCACGGGCTGGCGTAGTGGTTGTAGACAGCCTGGTCAGGCTCGCCCTTGAGGATTTTCTCCGCCGCCGGGCGGTAGCGTTCGGCTTCGGTCAGAACCTGGGCAAAGTCGACGATGCTGGTGATACTCATGGTGGTTACCCTGTTGTTGTTTAATAAAATGAACATCAGTAGGCATTTGAGCCGTTGGTGTCAAATATATTGATAGTTTCCCCGCCCTGGTTTAGGGTGGCAGGTGCCCGTGTGCGTCGTCACCCGGCCAGAATTTCTGACAGCGCCCGTGAGTCCTCAGTGCGGCGTTGCACCTTAACAAGAGAGGAGTTTCCTATGACCACCCTGACTCGTGCGGACTGGGAACAGCGTGCCCAGCAACTGAAGATCGAAGGTCGCGCCTTCATCAACGGCGAATACACCGATGCCGCATCCGGTGAAACCTTCGACTGCCTGAGCCCGGTGGACGGACGCTTCCTGGCCAAGGTCGCCAGCTGCGACCTGGCCGACGCCAACCGCGCTGTCGACAACGCCCGCGCCGTGTTCGAATCCGGCGCCTGGTCGCGCCTGGCCCCGGCCAAGCGCAAGGCCAAGCTGATCCGCTTCGCCGACTTGCTGCGCAAGAACGTCGAGGAACTGGCCCTGCTCGAAACCCTCGACATGGGCAAGCCGATCGGTGACTCCTCCACCATCGACATTCCGGGCGCGGCGCAGGCCATCCACTGGACTGCCGAAGCCATCGACAAAGTCTACGACGAAGTCGCGCCGACTCCGCACGACCAGCTCGGCCTGGTGACCCGCGAGCCAGTGGGTGTGGTCGGTGCCATCGTACCGTGGAACTTCCCTTTGCTGATGGCATGCTGGAAGCTGGGCCCTGCCTTGGCCACCGGTAACTCCATCGTGCTCAAACCGTCCGAAAAGTCGCCGCTGACCGCGATCCGCATCGCCCAGCTGGCCATCGAGGCCGGTATTCCGGCTGGCGTGCTGAACGTGCTGCCAGGCTACGGCCACACCGTGGGCAAGGCCCTGGCCCTGCACATGGACGTCGACACCCTGGTGTTCACCGGCTCGACCAAGATCGCCAAGCAGCTGATGGTCTATGCCGGTGAGTCGAACATGAAGCGTGTCTGGCTGGAAGCCGGTGGCAAGAGCCCGAACATCGTCTTCGCCGACGCCCCTGACCTGCAGGCCGCCGCCGAGGCTGCCGCCAGCGCCATTGCCTTCAACCAGGGCGAAGTCTGCACCGCAGGTTCCCGCCTGTTGGTCGAGCGCTCGATCAAGGACAAGTTCCTGCCCATGGTGGTCGAGGCCCTCAAGGCTTGGAAACCGGGCAACCCGCTGGACCCGGCGACCACCGTCGGCGCGCTGGTCGACACCCAGCAGATGAACACCGTGCTGTCCTACATCGAGGCCGGCCATCAGGATGGCGCCAAGCTGCTGGCCGGTGGCAAGCGTACCCTCGAGGAGAGCGGCGGCACCTACGTCGAGCCGACCATCTTCGACGGCGTGACCAACGCCATGAAGATCGCCAAGGAAGAGATCTTCGGCCCGGTACTGTCGGTGATCACCTTCGATACCGCCGAAGAGGCCGTGGCCATCGCCAACGACACGCCATACGGCCTGGCGGCGGGCATCTGGACCTCGGACATCTCCAAGGCGCACAAGACTGCTCGCGCCGTACGCGCCGGCAGTGTCTGGGTCAACCAGTACGACGGTGGCGACATGACCGCGCCGTTCGGTGGCTTCAAGCAGTCGGGCAACGGCCGTGACAAGTCGCTGCACGCGCTGGAGAAGTACACCGAGCTGAAGGCGACCTGGATCAAGCTGTGATCCAGTAACGTCTCATCGCGGTACTCGTGGGAGCGGGCTTGCCCCGCGATGAGCCGCAGACAGCCGGGCCGGTTCACGCCGTCCCGGCTTTGTCGTCTCTGTCATACACGATTTGCGCTGAAAGGAGGCTGTGATGCGTTGGGGAACCTACTTTGCCGTCCTCGCGTCGGTGCTCAGTGTCGGGCTTGCGCTCGGCGTGAGCATGCCGCTGGTCTCCCTGCGCCTGGAGGGCTGGGGCTACGGTGGGTTCGCCATCGGTGTGATGGCGGCGATGCCGGCCCTCGGAGTATTGGTCGGTGCCAGCCTGGCCAGCCGCCTTGCCGGCTGGGTCGGCGTGCCCATGGCCATGCGCCTGTGCCTGTGGGGTGGGGCGCTGTCGATCGGCCTGGTGGCGGTGCTGCCCAGCTATGCCCTGTGGCTGGTGCTGCGTTTGATGATCGGTATGTCGCTGACGGTGGTGTTCATCCTTGGTGAGAGCTGGATCAACCAGTTGGTGGTCGAACAGTGGCGTGGCCGGTTGGTGGCGCTGTATGGCAGCAGCTATGCGCTGAGCCAGTTGGCCGGGCCGCTGGTGCTGGGTTTTCTGGGTTCGGACGACGATTTCGGTTTCTGGGCCGCGACCGGGTTATTGCTGGTCGCGCCGCTGATCCTGCTGGGGCGCGGCGGTGCACCGACCACCGAGGCGTGCAGCGTCACCTTCGCCGACCTGTTCGGCTTCTGTCGGCGTCTGCCGGTGATCGCCTGGGCCATCGCGCTGTTCGCGGCATTCGAGGCGATGATCCTGACGTTGCTGCCGGTGTACTGCCTGCAGCAAGGGTTCACCACGGAGGTGGCGTTGTTCATGGTCAGCACCGTGGTGGTGGGGGATGCGGTGTTGCAATTGCCGATTGGCGCCTTGGCCGACCGCATGTCGCGGCGCACGTTGTTCAGCGGTTGTGCACTGACCTTGATGGTGTCCAGCCTGGCGATTCCCCTGCTGTTGCACACACCGGTGATCTGGCCGCTGTGGGTGCTGTTCGGTGCCAGTGCGGGTGGGTTGTTCACCTTGTCGCTGGTGCTGATCGGCGAGCGTTACCGGGATGACGAACTGGTACGGGCCAATGCCCATGTGGCGCAGCTGTGGGGTATCGGTTGCCTGCTCGGACCTTTGCTGGCCGGGGCGGGAAGCCAGTGGATCAGCGGGCATGCGCTGCCGTTGCTGATGGCAGTGGGCGCGGCGGGGTTGGTGCTGCTGACGCGGCGGCGGGATGCCTTCGAGCCGGCGTCTGCCTGACCGATTGCAATCGCGGGCTTGCCCGCGATGCGTTCTACAACATCTTCTCCAACCCGACCGCCTTGCTGATCCAGGCATTGAAGCGTCGCCATAGTCCCCCGGGCTCGGTCACCAACAGGTGCCGCTGGCCGTTGTCCTCGGTCGCCCAGACCATCCTCCCGTCCACCAGCTTCACCTGGTAACTCAGCGCTGGAGCCATGCCTTGTAGCGCCAGTTCGCGGGTGTACTCGGCCAGCTCAGGGCTGTCCACCATCACGCCCACTTCGGTGTTCCACAGCACGGAACGCGGGTCGAAGTTGAACGAGCCGATGAAGGTCTTGCTTCGGTCGAACACCATCGCCTTGCTGTGCAGGCTCGAATCGGAGCTGCCGTGGAAACCCAGCCGTGGTCGTGGATCGCCGGGCTGGCGGCGCAACTCGTACAGCTGCACGCCATGCTCCAGCAAGGCCCGGCGATAAGGCGCATAGCCGCCATGGACCGCTGGCACGTCGGTGGCTTCCAGCGAGTTGGTCAGGAGCTTGACCGAGGTGCCGGCGTCGGCGCGACTGGTCAGGTACAGCAGGCCAGGCTCGCCGGGTACGAAGTAGGCGGACACCAGGATCAATTCCTTGTGCACGCGGTTCAGGTCGGGTGCCAGTTGCTGGGTCATCAGCAGTTGCGGGTCCGGTTCGCCCTCTGCCAGGACTTTGCTCGGCGCGTCCCACAAAGCCTGGCTGTGGGCCCAGATCAGCTCGTTGCGCCACACATCCAGGCGCGGCTGCGACTGATAGGCCATCAAGCGATCGTACAGGGCCTTGCGCTTGGTCCGTGCTTCGGCCAGGGACACCTCCAGGCGCTGACGGCTGCTGAACAGGTCGTCGGCGTCGGGCTGGCGCCAGAGGAAGTCGCCGATCGGAAGGCTCAAGGCGCTGTTCCAGTACTGGTCGAAGCTGTGTCCGAGTTGTTCGGCCACAGGCCCCACGCCCAGCAGGTCGATATCGGTGAAGTTGAGGTTGGGTTCGGCGTCGAAGTACTCGTCGCCCAGGTTGCGGCCGCCGACGATGGCCATGCTGTTGTCCACCAGGAACAGCTTGTTGTGCATGCGCCGATGCTGGCGCGACAGGTTGAACAGCCGGCCGACGGCGCGGGTAGCCCCGGTACTGCGCCCCAGGTGCAGCGGGTTGAACACGCGGATGTGGATGTTCGGGTGGGCGGCGAGGGTGCCCATGAGATTGTCGAGGCCATCGCTGGTGGTGTCGTCGAGCAGGATGCGCACTCGCACGCCGCGGTCGGCGGCGCGCAGCAGTTCATGGACCAGGGCGCGGGTGCTGAGACCATCGTGGACGATGTAGTACTGCAGGTCGATGCTTGCCTGGGCGTTGCGGATCAGCTCCGCGCGGGCGCGGAATGCCTCGTTGCTGTTGGGCAGCAGGCGAAAGCCCGAGCGTCCCTCGTAGGGCGCGGCCTGGCGCTGCACCGAGCGGCCGAAGGCCGAGTCGGCCGCCGGTAGCGCCTGGCTGACTTCACGTGGTGTACCGACACTGGCGCAGCCCGACAGGCCGAGCAGCAGCACCAGCAGCAGGGGCAGGGCATGCTGGAGTCTCAAGGGTGGATCGTCCTGTGCGGCAAGGGCTTATGAAGTTGGACCGTGGCAGGCGGCGCAAAGTTACCTGTCAGGGTGTTCGGCATCCAGTAGACGAAGGGCGGTTTCACCGACCTTGCGCACGGCGGCTTCGATCTGCGGCGTGGGCCTGGCGGCGAAGTTCATGCGCAGGCAGTTACGGTACTTGCCCGAGGCTGAGAAGATGCTGCCCACCGCGATCTGCACACCTTGCTCCAGTAAAGCGCGGTTCAGGCGCAGCGTATCGAAACTCTCCGGCAGTTCCACCCACAGCATGAAGCCACCTTGCGGGCGGCTGGCCCGGGTGCCTGTCGGGAAGAAGCGGGTCACCCAGTCGCACATCTGGTCGCGGCCGCGCTGGTACTGGCTGCGCATGCGCCGTAGGTGCGGCTGGTAGTGACCTTCGGCGATGAAGTCGGCGATCGCCAGTTGCGGCTGGCAGGCGGTGCTGCCGGTGCTGATGTACTTCATGTGCAGCACCCGCTCCAGATAGCGACCCGGAGCCACCCAGCCAACCCGCAGGCCTGGCGCCAGGGTCTTGGAGAACGAGCTGCAGAGCAGCACGCGGCCATCGTCGTCGAACGACTTGATGGTGCGCGGGCGCGGGTAGGTATAGGCCAGGTCGCCATACACGTCGTCCTCGAGGATCGCCACGTCGTAGCGCTGGGCCAGGGTGAGCAGCGCCTTCTTGCGCGCCTCGGGCATGATGTAGCCCATGGGGTTGTTGCAGTTGGGGGTGATCTGGATGAGCTTGATCGGCCATTGCTCGAGGGCCAGCTCGAGGGCTTCCAGGCTGATGCCGGTGATGGGGTCGGTGGGGATTTCCAGGGCCTTCATGCCCAGGCCTTTGAGCGTCTGCATGGCGCCGTGGAAGCTGGGTGAATCGACCGCGACGATGTCACCGGGTTCGCACACCGCGCGAATACTGCACGACAGCGCCTCGTGGCAGCCGGTGGTCACCACCAGGTCGGCCGGGCCCAGGCGGCAGCCGGAGTCGAGCATCAGGCGGGCGATCTGCTCGCGCAGCAGGGCGTTGCCGTGGATGTTGTCATAGTACAGGCCGGGCATGTCCATGCGCCGGCTGATCTGCGCCAGGCTGCGCAACAGTGGCTTGAGCGTGGGACTGTCGACGTCGGGCATGCCGCGGCCGAGCTGGATCACTTCCGGGCGCGGGGTGGCGCGCACCAGCTCCAGCACTTGTTCCCACTGGGAGATATCCACAGGACGCTGGGCTGGGCGGCTGATGGCTGGCAGGGCTGGTAGCTGGCGGTCCTCGGCGACGAAGTAGCCGGACTTGGGGCGCGGCGAGACCAGGCCGTTGTCCTCCAGAAGGCGGTAAGCCTGCTGCACGGTGCTCAGGCTGACGCCATGCTCCACGCTCAGGGCGCGCACTGACGGCAGGCGCTGGCCGGGGCGATACAGGCCCTGCTCGATGCGTGAACCGAGCAGTTCGGCGAGGTTGAAATAGAGGGTCACTGCATACTCCTGCTCAGCTGATGACCAAGGACCGGTACAGATAGGCGAAAAATACTGCATGCAGCCCTATTTGCGCCAATTCTGTATGGGAATAATAAGTCGATTTTGGCTCTGTATTGGTAGGAGGTGTACCCGCATGCTGTCTCCACGTCAGGTACTGAACGGAGGACGTGGTGATGGGTGGCATGAGCGATGTGCGCTTGCAACTGTTGGCCAGTGAACTGGAGTCGGAGCAGCGTCCCCGGGTCTTCAGCGCGCCCCAAGGCATGGGTCGTTGGAGCCTGATGCTGCATCGCTGGCGCACCCGCAGGGCCCTGTTGCAGTTGGAGGATTACCAACTGCGCGATATCGGCATCAGCTGGGAGCAGGCTCGGCATGAGGCGAGCAAGCCCTTCTGGCGTGACTAGGCGAGCTCTTTGAGTCGATACCAGAGCATCCCCAGTGCCAGCAGCGGCGAACGCAGCAGTTTGCCGCCGGGGAAGGTGGTATGCGGGACCTTGGCGAATAGATCGAAGCGCCCGCTCTGCTGGCCACTGATGGCCTCGCCGAGCAGGCGTCCGGCGAGGTGGGTGGCGTTGAGCCCGTGGCCCGAATAAGCCTGGGCGTAGTAGACGTTGGGCTGGCTGGCCAAGCGGCCGATCTGCGGCAGGCGGTTGGCACCGATGCCGATCATGCCACCCCATTGGTAATCGATGCGCACATTGGCCAGTTGCGGGAACACCTTGAGCATTTTCGGGCGCATGTAGGCGGCGATGTCCTGCGGGTCGCGCCCGGAATAGTGGCAGGCGCCGCCGAACAGCAGGCGGTTGTCGGCAGAGAGGCGATAGTAATCCAGCGCCACGCGCTGGTCGCATACCGCCATGTTCTGCGGCAGCAACTGGCGGGCGCGTTCCTCACCCAAGGGTTCGGTGGCGATGATGTAGCTGCCGGCGGGCAGCACCTTGCCGCCCAGTTCGCGGTTGAGGTCGTTGTGGTAGGCGTTGCAGCACAGCACCAGCGTCTTGGCGCGCACCCGGCCTTGGGCGGTATGCACCTTCACTTCCGGGCCGTACTCGATGCGGGTCACTTCCGACTGCTCGTACAAGCCGACACCCAGGCGCCTGGCCACGGCGGCTTCGCCCAGCGCCAGGTTGAGTGGGTGCAGGTGACCGGAACCCATGTCGATCAGGCCGCCGACATAGCGCTCGGAACCTACTACCGAGTGCATGTCGCCGGGCTGCACCAGGCGCAGTTCGTGACGATAACCCAGGCTGCGCAGTTCCTCGGCGTCCTCGGCGAAGCCTTCCAGTTCGGCGGGCTTGTTGGCCAGGTCGCAGTAGCCCCAGGTCAGGTCGCAGTCGATGCCATGGCGCTCGACACGCTCGCGGACGATCTCCACGGCCTCCAGGCCCAGCAGCTTCATGCTGCGCACGCCTTCTTCACCGATCACCGGGAGAAACTGCTCCAGGCCGTGGCCGACGCCCCGGATGAGCTGGCCACCGTTGCGGCCGCTGGCGCCCCAGCCGAGCTTGCGTGCTTCCAGGAGGATCACCGACAAGCCGCGTTCGGCCAATTCGATGGCGGTGTTCAGGCCCGAGTAGCCACCGCCGACAATGCATACGTCGGCGCTGTGCTCGCCTTGCAGGAACGGGTAGTCGGGGTGTGGCGCGCTGCTGGCGGCGTAGTAGGAGGCGGCGTGTTGCGCGCTGTGGACCATGTGTCGTTTCCTGGGTGCAAGGCGAAAAGGCGAGGATAGGCAACCGGCCAATCGCCGGGCAAGTCGCATCGGCGCACCGCCGCTCCCACGATGATTCCTGCGATTGCCTTATAATCCAGCACTCATGTCCCAGATGCGCCGTTTATGTCCTGCAACCGCCACAAGATCCATTTCCTGCGCGAGCTCATCCCCTCGTTCGAGTGCGAGCCCGGCTGCCATGACTGCTGCGGCCCGGTCACCACCTCGGCCGAGGAAATGGCCCGCCTGCCGCGCAAGACCCAGGCCGAGCAGGAAGCCGCGCTGGAGCGCCTGGACTGCGTGCACCTGGGCCCGAACGGCTGCACCGTATATGAAGAGCGCCCGATGATCTGCCGCCTGTTCGGCACCACGCCGCGGCTGGCCTGCCCCAGGGGGCGGGGCCCGGAGCAGCCGATCGACCCGGCGGCCGAGCAGCTGGTTCACACCTATATCGCCAGTACCCGCCAGGTGCTGGTGTAAGGCTTCAGTCCGGAATCGGCAGGCACAGGCTCTCTTTCACTTCTTCCATCACGATGTAGCTCTTCGACTCGCGCACATGGGGCAGCTTGAGCAGGATGTCGCCGAGCAGCTTGCGATACGACGCCATCTCCGAGATTCGCGCCTTCACCAGGTAGTCAAAATCCCCGGATACCAGGTGGCATTCCAGTACATGGGGCAGCTTGAGCACGGCGCGGCGGAACTCCTCGAAGGTGTCCCCGGACTTGTAGTCCAGGCTGATCTCGACGAACACCAGCAAGCTGCCCTTCAGGTGCTGCGGGTTGAGCCGGGCGTTGTAGCCCATGATGATCCCCTCGCGTTCCAGGCGCCGCACCCGTTCGGTGCAGGGGGTGGTGGACAGCCCGACCTTCTCGCCCAGTTCGGTGAAGGAGATACGCCCGTCATTCTGCAGGATCCGCAGGATGTTGCGGTCGATCTTGTCCAGTTCACGCTTGCTCTGGTGCTGGGTTCTCATAGGGGATGCCCCTCCGTGAAAGGCCATTTTGCCGAGAATTCTCGCCAAATATAGCTGCTTATATAGTGAATAGCACTGGTCGGAGATTCTTATACTGCGCGCATCCATGCCATTTCAACAAAAGACTGCGGCAAGCCGCGTGCGAGGGATACAACAATGCGAGTTCTGGTACTTGGTAGCGGTGTGATCGGTACCTCCAGTGCCTACTATCTGGCCCGGCAAGGTTTCGAGGTGACGGTGGTCGATCGCCAGCCGGCGGTGGCCATGGAAACCAGCTTCGCCAACGCAGGCCAGATCTCGCCCGGCTATGCCTCGCCCTGGGCCGCACCGGGCGTGCCGCTGAAAGCCATCAAGTGGCTGCTGGAACGCCACGCGCCCCTGGCCATCAAGCTGACCGGCGACGTCGACCAGTACCTGTGGATGGCCCAGATGCTGCGCAACTGCACCGCCAGCCGTTATGCGGTGAACAAGGAGCGCATGGTGCGCCTGTCCGAGTACAGCCGCGATTGCCTCGACGAGCTGCGCGCCGAAACCGGCATCGCCTACGAAAGCCGCAGCTTGGGAACCACCCAGCTGTTCCGCACCCAGGCGCAGCTGGACGCCGCGGCCAAGGACATCGCAGTGCTGGAGCAGTCCGGTGTACCGTACGAGCTGCTCGACCGTGACGGCATTGCCCGGGTCGAACCGGCCCTGGAGAGCGTGAAGGGTATCCTCGCTGGCGCCCTGCGCCTGCCCAACGACCAGACTGGCGACTGCCAGATGTTCACCACCAAGCTCGCCGAGATGGCCATCAAGCTGGGTGTCGAGTTCCGCTTCGGCCAGGATATCCAGCGCCTGGACTTCGCCGGTGACCGCATCAACGGCGTCTGGATCGACGGCAAGCTGGAAACCGCCGACCGCTACGTGCTGGCCCTGGGTAGCTACTCGCCGCAGCTGCTCAAGCCGCTGGGCATCAAGGCACCGGTCTACCCGCTCAAGGGCTACTCGCTGACCGTGCCGATCACCAATGGTGACATGGCGCCGACTTCGACCATCCTGGACGAGACCTACAAGGTCGCCATCACCCGTTTCGACAACCGCATCCGTGTCGGCGGCATGGCCGAGATCGCCGGTTTTGACCTTTCGCTGAACCCGCGTCGACGCGAAACGCTGGAGATGATCGTCAACGACCTTTATCCTCGCGGCGGCGACCTGAGCCAGGCGAGCTTCTGGACCGGCCTGCGCCCGGCCACTCCGGATGGCACCCCGATCGTCGGGGCGACCAAGTTCCGTAACCTGTTCCTCAACACCGGTCACGGCACCCTGGGCTGGACCATGGCCTGCGGTTCCGGTCGCCTGCTGGCCGACCTGATTGCGCGCAAGAAGCCGCAGATCAGTGCCGAAGGCCTGGACATCTCGCGTTATGGCAATAGCCGCGAGACTGCCAAGCACGGACAGCCGGCGCCTGCGCACCAGTAAGCATTCGATGCTGTTGGCCTTATCGTGGTGCGCCGATGCGACTTGCCCCACGATGAGGCCCTAAACCAATTGACCTGTTCCCTCACCCCGGCGCGGTGGGTACCTACCCCCATCTGCCGCGCCGGGGCTTTATCGATAACCAGAACTGCCAGAAGGCTGCCGCCATGCGTCCCGCCCGTGCCCTGATCGACCTCCAAGCCCTTCGACACAACTACCGCCTGGCCCGTGAGCTGACCGGCGCCAAGGCCCTGGCCGTGGTCAAGGCCGATGCCTATGGCCATGGCGCGGTGCGTTGCGCACTGGCGCTCGAAACCGAGGCCGACGGTTTTGCCGTGGCCTGCATCGAGGAGGCCCTGGAGCTGCGCGCGGCGGGCATCAAGGCACCGGTACTATTGCTCGAAGGTTTCTTCGAGGCCAGCGAGCTGGCGCTGATCGCCGAACATGATCTGTGGTGCGTGGTGCATTCGCCATGGCAGTTGGAAGCGATCGAGAAGACCTCGGTGCACAAGCCGCTGACCGTCTGGTTGAAGATGGACACCGGCATGCACCGTGTCGGCGTGCACCCCAAGGACTACGCCGACGCCTACCAGCGCCTGCTGGCCAGCGGCAAGGTCTCACGCATCGTACTGATGAGCCACTTCGCCCGCGCCGACGAGCTCGACGCCGCCGCTACCGCACAGCAGGTCGCCGTGTTCGAGGCCGCCCGCCAGGGGCTGGCCGCCGAGTGCAGCCTGCGCAACTCGCCGGCCGTGCTGGGCTGGCCGAGCATCAAGAGCGACTGGGTGCGTCCGGGCATCATGCTCTACGGCGCCACGCCGTTCGAAGTGGAGCAGGCCGAGGCTGCTCGTCTGCAGCCAGTGATGACCCTGCAATCACGCATCATCAGCGTGCGCGAGCTGCCCGCCGGCGAGCCTGTGGGCTATGGCGCCAAGTTCGTCAGCCCTCGGCCGACGCGGGTCGGCGTGGTCGCCATGGGTTATGCCGACGGCTACCCGCGCCAGGCACCTACTGGCACGCCAGTGGTGGTGGCCGGCAAGCGCACCCAGCTGATTGGCCGCGTGTCGATGGACATGCTCTGCGTCGACCTCACAGACGTGCCCGAGGCCACTATCGGCAGCCCGGTCGAGTTGTGGGGCAAGCAAGTGCTGGCCAGCGACGTGGCCATGCAGGCCGGGACCATTCCGTACCAGATCTTCTGCAATCTCAAGCGCGTGCCGCTGGACTATATCGGCGAATAAGGCGCTGAAGCGGACAGGCTGCGGGGCTGTGTGTTGTAAATACTGAACGGCATTGCCATCATATCGTTCACACTCCCCCAACCTCGACCGTTTCTGGAGGCGCAAGCTTTGGACGTCGGTGAACGACTGCAAGCCATCCGCAAGCTCAAGGGCCTGTCCCAGCGCGAACTCGCCAAGCGCGCGGGGGTGACCAACAGCACCATCTCGATGATCGAGAAGAACAGCGTGAGCCCGTCGATCAGCTCCCTGCGCAAAGTGCTCAGCGGTATCCCCATGTCCATGGTCGAGTTCTTCTCGGTGGAACTCGCGCCCGAAAGCCCAACCCAGATCGTCTACAAGGCGCACGAGCTGATCGACATCTCCGATGGCGCGGTGACCATGAAATTGGTCGGCAAGTCGCACCCCAATCGCGCCATCGCGTTTCTGACCGAGGTCTACCCGCCGGGCGCCGACACGGGGGCGGAAATGCTCACCCATGATGGCGAAGAGACCGGCATTCTTCTCGAAGGCCGCCTGGAACTGGTGGTCGGCACCGAGATCTTCATCCTCGAGGCCGGCGACAGCTACTACTTCGAAAGCACCCGCCCGCACCGCTTCCGCAACCCGTTCGAGGAGCCGGCCCGGCTGATCAGCGCGGCCACCCCGTCGAACTTTTGATCCAGCGCAGTGCATTGATGGGTCAATACCCTTTCCCTGAGTGTGGTCGTTTCACGCCTTCCAGGTTCCCGCTATACTTTTCAACGCTCGCAATTCCGTGGCCGCGGGCGTGATTAGCCACCATGAGGGTGTTCGCGTGAACCAAATCAAGAAGATGCTGGCCGTACCAGCAGCCGTATTCGCCCTTTGGGCAATGAGCGCAACCGCTGCAACCAACGACGACATCGCCAAGCGTCTCGAGCCGGTCGGCCAGGTGTGCGTCCAGGGCCAGGAATGCAAGGGCATGGAAGTGGCCGCCAGTGCCGGTGGCGGCGGTGCCAAGACGCCGGATGAGATCATCGCCAAACACTGTAATGCCTGCCATGGCACCGGCCTGCTGAACGCGCCGAAGATCGGTGACACCGCCGCGTGGAAAGAGCGTGCCGACCACCAGGGCGGCCTTGATGGCATCCTGGCCAAGGCCATCACCGGGATCAACGCCATGCCGCCGAAGGGCACTTGTGCCGATTGTTCGGATGAAGACCTGAAGGGCGCGATCAAGAAGATGTCCGGGCTGTGAGCCGGACCTGACTTGTATAAAGCCCGCCTCTGATGGCGGGCTTTTGTTTTTGGGCCGGGCGGGGGCGGGACAGGCAACCAACCCGCTGTGACTTTGTGTCCAACCCCTGAACCCACGGATGACTCAGGAGGCCCAGATGTATCGCTGCTCCATCGACCAGGCTGTCGAACAGGCCCTGGCCCGACTGCCCAGCCATATTCACATGGGCCTGCCGCTCGGCCTGGGCAAACCCAACGCCTTCGTCAACGCGCTGTACGCGCGGGTTCGTGATCTTCCCGAGCGCCGGCTGACGATCTACACCGCCCTGTCCCTGGGCCGGCCCGCGCTGGGCGACGGTCTGCAGCGTCGTTTCCTCGAGCCCTTCGTCGAGCGTGTGTTCGCCGACTACGAAGAGCTCACCTATCTGGCCGACCTGCGTGCCGACCGGCTCCCGCCGAACATCCGCGTCGAGCAGTTCTTCATGCAGCCCGGCAGCCTGCTGCACAGCGACACGGCCCAGCAGGCCTACGTCAGCAGCAACTACAGCCACGCCGCACGGGATATCAACGCCAAGGGACTGAACCTGATTGCGCAGCTGGTGGCGGCCACGCCCGAGCGGCCCGATCACCTGAGCCTGGCCTGCAACCCCGATATCACCCTCGACCTGCTGCCGATGATCGCCCGGCGCCGCGCTGAGGGCGAGACCATCCTGGTGCTTGGTCAGATCCATGACGAACTGCCCTACATGCCAGGGGACGCGGAGCTGCGCCTGGAACAGTTCGACCTGCTGATCGACCAGCCCGAAAGTCGCCGGTTGTTCTCCACGCCAAACATGCCGGTGAACACCCAAGACCATTGCATCGGCCTGCATGCCAGCACTCTGGTGCGTGACGGAGGCACCCTGCAGATCGGTATCGGCGCCATGGGGGATGCGGTGGCGGCGGCGCTGCTGGCGCGCCAGGGCGATAACGAAGGCTATCGTGCGCTGCTCGATGAGCTGGATGTCGGCCCATGGCAGGCACTGATCGAGCGGGAAGGGGGGCGGGATACCTTTGCCCAGGGGCTGTATGGCTGTAGCGAAATGTTCGTCAACGGGTTGCTTGCGCTGGCTGAAGCCGGGGTGGTGCGCCGCCCGGCCGACGAGCACGGCGTGCTGGTGCATGGTGGGTTCTTCCTCGGCCCACGGGCGTTTTACCAGCGCCTGCGCGAGATGCCGCTGGAGCAGCGCGCATGCTTCGCCATGACCGCCATCAGCTACATCAACGAGCTTTACGGCCAGGAGGAGCGCAAGCGCTGCCAGCGCCGGGATGCGCGCTTCATCAATACGGTATTCGGCATGACCTTGCTGGGTGCCGGTGTCGCCGACCAGCTCGAGGATGGCCGGGTACTCAGCGGTGTGGGTGGGCAGTACAACTTTGTCGCCCAAGGCCATGCGCTGGAGGGCGGTCGCTCGATCCTTTTGTTGCGCAGCTGGCGCGAGGTCGGTGGCGAGGTGACCTCCAATCTTTACTGGACCTACGGCCATTGCACCATACCCCGGCACTTGCGAGACATCGTGATCACCGAATACGGCATCGCCGACCTGCGCGGGCAGACCGACAGCGAGGTGATCGCGCGGTTGCTGGCGATCAGCGACTCACGTTTTCAGCGCGAGCTGATGGAGCGAGCCAAGGCGGCGGGCAAGCTGGCGAAGTATTTCGTGCTGGATGCGCGCTATACCGACAACACTCCCGAGCGTCTGGAGGCAACCCGCGCGCGGCATGCGCGATTGTTCCCGGAATATCCGTTGGGCAGCGATTTCACGGCCGAGGAGCGTGACTTGTTGCGGGCGCTGAATTGGCTCAAGAGCAAGTTCAAGCTGAGCGAGGCGCTGGAGCTGGGCAAGGCGGCTCTGGATGCGCCGGCGCCCGAGGCCTATGCAGCGCAGTTGGCGCGCATGGGGCTGGGGGAACCACAGGGGCTGAAGGAGGAGTTGTACCAGCGGCTGCTGCTGGCAGGACTTCAGGCTACCAAACCGTGAGACTGCGTGGGAGCGGGCAAGCCCGCCCCCACGGATCCATTACTCGATGAAGGTGACCACGCCACCTTCCAGCGACTTCACCCGGGCCAGCGACTCGACGCGGTAGCCCTGGCTGTCCAGCTCGGCGCGGCCGCCCTGGAACGACTTCTCGATGACGATGCCCAGGCCGGCCACGGTGGCGCCGGCTTGCTTGATGATCGAGATCAGCGCTTGGGACGCCTTGCCGTTGGCCAGGAAGTCGTCGATTACCAGCACGCGGTCGCTGCTGTTGAGGTGGCGCGGCGAGATGGCCACGGTGTTCTCGGTCTGCTTCGTGAAGGAGTACACCGAGGCAGTCAGCAGGTTCTCGGTCAGGGTCAGCGACTGGTGCTTGCGGGCGAAGATCACCGGCACGCCGAGCTTCAGGCCGGTCATCACCGCTGGGGCAATGCCCGACGCTTCGATGGTGACGATCTTGGTCACGCCGGAGTCGGCAAACAGGCGGGCGAACTCGTCACCGATCAGCTGCATCAGCGCCGGGTCGATCTGGTGGTTGAGAAACGCGTCGACTTTGAGTACCTGGTCGGAAAGCACGATGCCTTCTTCGCGAATCTTCTGATGCAGTGCTTCCACTTTTTTTTCCTCGATGTAGCAAAGGTGGCCGCAAATAGCGGCAAAGTTTAAGAGTAATGGTTGATCAGCGTTTGAGCATTGCCCGGATATCGGCCAGGGCGTTGTTGCCGCGCGCGGCTTTCACTTCCACGGGCGCATCGTCCAGGCCTTCCCAGGCCAGGTCGTCCGGCGGCAGTTCATCCAGGAACCGGCTCGGTGTGCAGTCGATGATTTCGCCGTACTGCTTGCGCTTGGCGGCGAAGGTGAAGGCCAGGGTCTGGCGCGCGCGGGTGATGCCCACGTAGGCCAGGCGGCGTTCCTCCTCGATGGTGTCGGCCTCGATGCTCGAGCGGTGAGGGAGGATCTCCTCCTCCATGCCCATGATGAACACGTAAGGGAATTCCAGGCCCTTGGAGGCGTGCAGGGTCATCATCTGCACGCCCTCGGCGTTTTCTTCCTCTTCCTGCTGGCGCTCGAGCATGTCGCGCAGCACCAGCTTGCCGATGGCGTCCTCGATGGTCATGTCACCCTCTTCGTCCTTCTCGAGGGTGTTCTTCAGCGCTTCGACCAGGAACCAGACGTTGCTGATGCGGAACTCGGCGGCTTTGTCGCTGGCGGTCTGCTGGCGGATCCAGTTCTCGTAGTCGATGTCGCGGATCATCTCGTGCAGCGCGGCGATCGGGTCGTCCAGGGCGACCTTGTGGCGTACCCCGTCGAGCCAGTGCTTGAAGCGCTGCAGGCGCTCGGTGTAGCGGGCGTCGAGGTGCTCGCCCAGGCCCATCTCCTCGCTGGCGGCGTACATCGAGATGCCGCGCTCGGTGGAATAGTTGCCGAGCTTTTCCAGCGTGGTCGAGCCGATCTCGCGGCGCGGCACGTTGATGACACGCAGGTAGGCATTGTCGTCGTCGGGGTTCACCAGCAGGCGCAGGTAGGCCATCAGGTCCTTGACCTCCTGGCGACCGAAGAAGCTGTTGCCGCCGGACAGTCGGTACGGCACCTGGTGGTGCTGCAGCTTCAATTCGATGAGTTTGGCCTGGTAGTTGCCGCGGTAGAGGATGGCAAAGTCGCTGTACGGGCGGTTGGTGCGCAGGTGCAGGGTGAGGATCTCCATGGCCACGCGTTCGGCTTCGGCTTCCTCGTTCTTGCAGCGGATCACGCGGATCTCGTCGCCCACGCCCATCTCGCTCCACAGCTGCTTTTCGAAGGCATGCGGGTTGTTGGCGATCAGCACGTTGGCACAGCGCAGGATGCGGCTGGTGGAGCGGTAGTTCTGCTCGAGCATGACGATCTTCAGGGAGGGGTAGTCCTCCTTGAGCAGCATCAGGTTTTCCGGGCGCGCGCCACGCCAGGCGTAGATCGACTGGTCGTCGTCGCCGACCACGGTGAACTGGTTGCGCATGCCGATCAGCATCTTCACCAGCAGGTACTGGCTGGCGTTGGTGTCCTGGTACTCGTCCACCAGGAGGTAGCGCACGCGGTTCTGCCAGCGTTCGAGCACGTCGGGGTGTTCCTGGAACAGCTTGACCGGCTGCAGGATCAGGTCGTCGAAGTCCACCGCGTTGAACGCCTTGAGCGTGCGCTGGTAGTGGGTGTAGACGATGGCCGCGGTCTGCTCGCGCGGGTTGCGCGCCTTTTCCAGGGCCTCGGGCGGCAGGATCAGGTCATTCTTCCAGGCACCGATCATGTTCTTGATCTCGTCGATGCCGTCGTCGCCGGAGTATTCCTTCTGCATGATGTCCGACAGCAGCGCCTTGATGTCGGACTCGTCGAAGATCGAGAACCCCGGCTTGTAGCCCAGGCGGTCATGCTCCTTGCGGATGATGTTCAGGCCCAGGTTGTGGAAGGTACACACGGTCAGGCCCCGGCCTTCCCCCGGACGCAGCAGGGTGGCGACTCGCTCCTTCATCTCGCGCGCGGCCTTGTTGGTGAAGGTCATGGCGACGATGTACTGGGCACGGATGCCGCAGTTCTGGATGAGGTGGGCAATCTTGCGCGTGATCACGCTGGTCTTGCCGGAGCCTGCACCGGCGAGCACCAAAAGAGGGCCGCCGACGTAGTCGCGGGCTTCCTGTTGCCGGGGATTGAGTCGGGACATGCTAGAAACCGGGGGTGACCAGAAAATAGCCGCGCATTCTAGCAGGCATGGGGTGGTTAATGCGCGACCGTCTGACGTTGTGATGCAGGGCGCGAATCGGATTTGCCGCATCTGCTACTTTCGCGCAGGATGCACGTCAGATTGCGTCGGGATGGTGGCCAGGGACGGGCAATGACTAAAAGTGAAAATCATTTCCAATTAATCGGGTAGGATTGCCCGCGCTCGCCGTTCCACCGCCCACATCTAAGGAGCCCGCTTGTCCACGCCTGTCGAACCCCTGCGTTTGCTGCTGTTGGCTGATGAGCCGGAGTGGGCCGTGCATCTGCGCGAGTGCTTGCAACCTATGGGTGGCAGCGTCGTGCTGCTGACCGCGCCGAACTGGGCGGCGGTGGATAGCCTGTTCGCCAACGACCGTCAGGCCGTGGTGCTGGCCACGCCCGAGCTGCAGCCCGCGCCGGGGCGTTGCGAGCTGCCGACGATCCTGCTGCTTGAGCAGGAACCGGCCAGCGCGCCGCTGGGCGCAAGCGACTGGCTGGTGCTGGCGCAACTGTCCACCGACACGTTGCGTCGTTCGCTGCGCCATGTGCGTGAGCGCGGCGTGCTGGTGGCCACCCTGCAGCGCCTGGCCGAACAAGACCCACTGACCGGCATCGCCAACCGCCAGGGCTTCCAGGCCCTGCTGACCGCGCGCTTGGCCGAGAACGAAGGCCGTGGCCTGGCCCTCGGCCACCTCGACTTGGACAATTTCCGCCACGTCAACGACGCCCTCGGCCACCAGGGGGGCGATCGCCTGATCCTGCAGGTGGTCGCCCGCCTGAAGCACCAGTTGGAGGCGAGCGACCAACTGGCGCGCCTGGGCAGCGACGAGTTCGCGTTGTTGATCGACACCCGGCGTGACCCCAACCGCGCCGAGTGGATGGCCGAGCGCATCACCGAGGCGCTGACCGAGCCCTACTGGATCGACGGCGAGAGCCTGCTGCTCGGCTGCAGCCTGGGGATCGCCCATGCCCGCGCCCAGGCCGGCGCCGACCCGCTGATGTGGCACGCCCACATCGCCATGCGCCAGGCCAAGGGCAGCCAGGGCTGTACCTTCCACGTATTCAATGAGCGTATCAATCGCAACGCACGCAGCCTCGCCGACCTGGAAAGCGAGTTGCGCCGCGCTCTGCGCCGCGACGAGCTGGAACTGCACTACCAGCCGCGGCTGAACCTTGTCGACGGGCGTATCGTCGGGCTCGAGGCGCTGGTGCGCTGGAACCATCCCGAGCGCGGCCTGCTGGCGCCCAGTGAGTTCGTGCCGCTGGCCGAGCAGAGCGGGTTGATCGTGCCACTGGGTTACTGGGTGATCTCGCGGGCCCTGAGTGATATGCAGGCCCTGCGCGAACGCGGCCTGGCGCCGCTGCACATGGCGGTGAACCTGAGCTTTCGCCAGTTCCAGGACAGTCAGTTGCTGGCAACCCTGAGCCGGCTGATCGTCGAGCACGGGGTCGATGCGCGCTGGCTGGAGTTCGAGCTGACCGAAACGGCGGTCATGCGCCGCAACGAGTTGGTCCGCCAGACCATGGATGCCCTCGGGCGGCTGGGGGTGCGCTTCTCGCTGGATGACTTCGGCACCGGCTTTTCATCGTTCGTGCACCTGAACAGCTTGCCGATCACCTTGCTGAAGGTCGATCGCAGCTTCGTCGGCGGCATGGAGCAACGCGAAGAGAACGCCAAGCTGGTCCACGCGATGATCAACCTGGCGCACAACCTCAATCTGGAGGTGGTGGCAGAAGGGGTGGAGAGCGAGGAGCAGCTGGCGCTGCTGCGGGCGTTCGGTTGCGACCAGGTGCAGGGCTTCCTGGTCAGTCGGCCGTTGCCGGTGGAGGCGTTGATCGAGTACCTGTTGCAGGTGCCCACCCCGGGTTTGGTGCAGACCCTTTAGGCCCAATCGCCGGCAAGCCGGCTCCCACAGGTGTTGCGCCGTTCTTGTGGGAGCCGGCTTGCCGGCGATGCGCCGCGTCAGCGGCGCCCTGTTGCCTTTGGATCAACCCGCCAGCATACGCCCGGTTTCTTCCAGGTTCTCGTGCCAGCTCAGCGCCTCGCGCAGGATATGCGGGGTATGCCCGCCACGCTGGCAAGCGCGCTCGAAGTAGTCGTTGAGTGCCGCGCGGTAGTCCGGGTGCACGCAGTTGTCGATGATCACCCGGGCGCGCTCGCGCGGCGCCAGGCCGCGCAGGTCGGCCAGGCCTACTTCGGTCACCAGGATGTCCACGTCATGCTCGGTGTGATCGACGTGGCTGACCATTGGCACCACGCTGGAAATCGCACCACCCTTGGCAATCGACTTGGTGACGAAGATCGCCAGGTGGGCGTTGCGGGCGAAGTCGCCCGAGCCGCCGATGCCGTTCATCATCCTGGTGCCGCAGACGTGGGTCGAGTTGACGTTGCCGTAGATGTCGAACTCGAGCGCCGTGTTGATGCCGATGATCCCTAAGCGACGCACCACTTCAGGGTGGTTGGAAATCTCCTGCGGACGCAGCACCAGCTTGTCCTTGTAGCGCTCCAGATTGCCGAACACATCGGCATTGCGGCGGCTCGACAGGGTGATCGAGCTGCCCGAGGCAAAGCTCAGCTTGCCTGCGTCGATCAGGTCGAAGGTCGAGTCCTGCAGTACTTCGGAGTACATGGTCAGGTTTTCGAACGGCGACTCGATCAGGCCGCACATCACCGCGTTGGCGATGCTGCCGATACCGGCCTGCAGCGGCCCGAGGTTGTTGCTCATGCGGCCGGCATCCACCTCGCCCTTGAGGAAGGCGATCAGGTGGTCGGCGATGCCTTGGGTCTCATGATCGGGCGGCAGCACGGTGGACGGCGAGTCCGGCTGGTCACTGATGACGATGCCGACGATCTTCGCCGGGTCGATCGGGATCGCGGTGCTGCCGATGCGGTCGTCTACCTTCACCAGCGGGATCGGCGTGCGGGTCGGACGGTAGGTCGGGATGTAGATGTCGTGCAGGCCTTCAAGGTTGGCGTTGTGCGACAGGTTGATCTCGACGATGACCTGCTTGGCGAAGATCGCGAAGCTGGCCGAGTTGCCCACCGAGGTGGTCGGCACGATATGGCCTTGCTCGGTGATCGCCACCGCTTCGATGACCGCGATGTCCGGCAGGGTCAGTTGCTTGTTGCGCAACTGCTCGACGGTTTCCGACAGGTGCTGATCGATGAACATCACCTTGCCGTCGTTGATGGCCTTGCGCAGGGTGCTGTCGACCTGGAACGGCATCCGCCGGGCGAGTACGCCGGCTTCGGTCAGTTGCTTGTCCAGGTCGTTGCCCAGGCTGGCGCCGGTCATCAGGCTGATCTTCAGCGGCGACTGCTTGGCGCGCTCGGCCAGTGCGTGGGGCACGGCCTTGGCTTCGCCGGCGCGGGTGAAGCCGCTCATGCCGACGGTCATGCCGTCCTCGATCAGGCCAGCGGCGTCAGCCGCACTCATTACCTTGCTGTGCAGGGAGGACAAGCGGATACGATCACGGTACATGGATTGTTATCTCAGGCTACTGAAGCTACTGGAAGCGCAGTCTAGAGATTTCGCCCGGTGCCGTCCCGCGACCATGGTCGTATGAGCGGCCCGGAAATAGAGCCGTTGATCTGGATCAGGCAGATGCGACAAACCCCGGAAATGGCTTCCCGGAGTTTGTCTTGTACAAGCGGTCGCGATGCTCGTTGGACCTACTCCACAGCCTTGACCATGTCCTCGATGACCTTCTTCGCGTCACCGAACACCATCATGGTCTTGTCCAGGTAGAACAATTCGTTGTCCAGGCCGGCATAGCCGCTGGCCATGGAGCGCTTGTTGACGATGATGGTCTTGGCCTTGAAGGCCTCGAGGATCGGCATGCCGGCGATCGGCGACTTCGGATCATTCTTCGCCGCCGGGTTGACCACATCGTTGGCGCCCAGCACCAGCACCACGTCGGCCTGGCCGAACTCGGCGTTGATGTCTTCCATCTCGAACACCTGGTCGTACGGGACCTCGGCCTCGGCCAGGAGCACGTTCATGTGCCCGGGCATGCGCCCCGCCACCGGGTGGATCGCGTACTTCACGGTCACGCCGTTGTGGGTCAGCTTCTCGGTCAGCTCCTTGAGCGCGTGCTGGGCACGGGCCACCGCCAGGCCATAGCCCGGGACGATGATCACGCTGTCGGCGTTGCTCAGCAGGAACGTGGCGTCGTCGGCCGAACCGGATTTCACCGGGCGTTGCTCTTTCGAACCCGTCGCGGCACCGGCATCGACGTCGGCACCGAAGCCACCGAGGATCACATTGAAGAACGAACGGTTCATCGCCTTGCACATGATGTACGACAGGATCGCGCCGCTGGAACCGACCAGGGAGCCGGCGATGATCAGCATCGAGTTGTTCAGCGAGAAGCCGATACCGGCTGCTGCCCAGCCCGAATAGCTGTTGAGCATCGACACTACCACCGGCATGTCGGCGCCGCCGATCGGGATGATGATCAGCACGCCCATGACGAAGGCCAGGGCCAGCATCAGGGTGAAGGCGCTGTAGTGGCCGGTGAAGGTGAACAGCAGCCCCAGGGCGATGGTCGCCAGGCCCAGGATCAGGTTCAACTTGTGCTGGCCGGCGAACTGTACCGGTGCGCCCTGGAACAAGCGGAACTTGTACTTGCCCGACAGCTTGCCGAAGGCGATCACGGAACCTGAGAAGGTGACGGCGCCGATGGCCGCGCCAAGGAATAGCTCGAGGCGGTTGCCGGTGGGGATCGGGTCGCTGATGGCGGCGACGATGCCCAGCGACTGTGGTTCGAGCACGGCGGCGATGGCAATGAATACCGCGGCCAGGCCGATCATGCTGTGCATGAACGCGACCAGTTCGGGCATCTTGGTCATCTCCACGCGCTTGGCCATGATCGAACCCGCGGTACCACCGACCAGCAGGCCGACGATCACGTAGCCGATACCCGCTGTCGCAAGCTCAGCCCCAAGCTTATAGATGAGGCCAACGGTGGTGAGGATGGCGATCCCCATGCCGATCATGCCGAACAGGTTGCCGCGCCGCGAAGTGGTCGGGTGCGACAGGCCCTTGAGCGCCTGGATAAAGCACACCGAGGCGACGAGGTAGAGGAGCGTTACCAGATTCATGCTCATGCTTACTTCTGCGCCTCGTTCTTGGTTTTCTTCTTGAACATCTCAAGCATGCGGCGGGTGACCAGGAAGCCACCGAACACGTTGACCGCGGCCAGCGCCACGGCCAGGGTGCCCATGACCTTGCCGACCGGGGTGACGGTCAGCGCGGCGGCCAGCATGGCACCGACGATGACGATCGCGGAAATGGCGTTGGTGACCGCCATCAGCGGCGTGTGCAGGGCCGGGGTGACGTTCCACACCACGTGGTAGCCCACGTAGATGGCCAGCACGAAGATGATCAGGTTGTAGATGCCGTGGGAAATCAGCATGTCTTCCATTGTCGTGCTCCTCAGCCGTTCTTGCGCACGACCTGGCCGTCGCGGCACATCAGGCACGCGGCGACGATGTCGTCTTCGAGGTTGATGACCAGGTTGCCGTCCTTGTCGAACAGCAGCTTCATGAAGTCCAGCAGGTTGCGCGCGTACAGCGCCGAGGCGTCGGCACCGACCTGGGCCGGCAGGTTGGTCGGGCCGACGAGGGTCACGCCGTGCGCCATCACCACCTGGTCGGCCACGGTCAGCGGGCAGTTGCCGCCTTGGGCCGCGGCCAGGTCGATGACCACCGAACCGGGTTTCATCTGCGCCACGGTCTCGGCGCTGAGCAGGGTCGGTGCCTTGCGTCCGGGGATCAGTGCGGTGGTGATGACGATGTCCGCCTGCTTGGCACGCTCGTGCACGGCCTGGGCCTGGCGCTGCATCCAGCTGGCCGGCATTGGCCGGGCGTAGCCGCCCACACCTTCGGCGCACTCACGTTCCTCGTCGGTCTCGTAGGGCACGTCGATGAACTTGGCGCCGAGCGACTCGATCTGCTCCTTCACTGCCGGGCGCACGTCGGACGCCTCGATCACCGCGCCCAGGCGCTTGGCCGTGGCGATGGCCTGCAGGCCGGCCACACCGGCACCGAGGATCAGCACGCGGGCGGCTTTCACGGTGCCGGCGGCGGTCATCAGCATGGGCATGAAGCGCGGGTAGTGGTGGGCGGCCAGCAACACGGCCTTGTAGCCGGCGATGTTGGCTTGCGACGACAGGACGTCGAGGCTCTGCGCGCGTGAGGTGCGCGGTGCGGCTTCCAGGGCGAAGGCGGTGATGCCGCGCTCGGCCATCTTGGCGATCAGTTCGTTGTTGAACGGGTTGAGCATGCCTGCCAGCAGGCTGCCACTGTTGATCAGCGCCAACTCCTGGTCACTGGGCGCGACCACCTTGAGCACCAGCTGCGCGCCGAAGGCGTCGGCGGCTTCGCCCAAGTTGGCGCCAACGGCCTCATAGGCACTGTCCGGAATGCTGGCCTTTAGCCCTGCCCCCCGTTGCACGGTGACCTGATGGCCCTGGCCAACCAGTTTCTTGATGGTTTCCGGGGTCGCGGCGACCCTTGTCTCACCCGTCTGCGTCTCGAGAGGAACACCAATGTGCACGACTTTGTCTCCTGCGGTGACCTTTTGTCTTTATAGGAACCAGCGCACTTCGGGTGGTGCGGCTGGGTGGTCGTAGAGCACGACCCCGCCGGATCCGGGGCGGGGAGGCATTTTGCAGACGAACCCGAGGGCCTTCAACCGGTTATGGAGCGAAACGAAGTCAAAACTACAAGTCACCCTGTGACCGTATGTCGCAACGATTTGCCCTCAACCCGTCAAGCACGCGCTATGCGGAGCTTAGGAGAAAATTTGAAAAAAATTCCGCTATTTTCGTTCTCAGTTTGCTGAATGTCGCAAAATCAGCTGCAAACCCGCGCAGTAACTAGGGTTGCTATGTTTTTCAGGGTGAACGGAACAGATTACGAATTTGCGACAAATCCATATATTTGTAGGTGTTAAAAATAATTGACTACGGGGTCAGCTTTGCCCGCTTCACCCTATTCCGTGGCGGTGTATCGTTGCGCCTGCGCCACCAGCCAGTCGCGGAACGCCCGTAGCGAGGCGGACTCGACCTTCCGCTCGGGGATCATCAGATGGTAGGCCTTGTCGCTGGAGAGGGCATGCCTGTTAGCGACCACCAGTCGGCCCTCCTGCAGCTCGCGCTGGATCAGGAACGGTGGAATCAGCGCAATGCCCATGTCATGCATGGCGGCCTGGGCGAGCATCGAAAACAGCTCGTAGCGCGGGCCGGTCATGTCGCGTTCGACGCTCATCCCCAAGCCGTCGAACCATTGTCGCCAGGCATAAGGGCGGGTGGTCTGCTGCAGCAGTGGCAAGTCGGCAATGCGCTGGGCGTCGAGCCTGGCTTGCCCTTCCAGCAGGGAAGGGCTGCACACCGGCACGGGGTTCTCGCCCATCAGTCGGTGGGATTGGGTGCCCGACCAGTCGGCGTCGCCGAAGTAGATGGCGGCATCGAAGGGCGTGTCGGCGAACAGGAAGGGGCGGGTGCGGTTGGTCAGGTTGACCGTGACCTCCGGGTGACGCTGCTGGAAGTCCTTCAGGCGCGGCAGCAGCCACTGGGTGCCGAAGGTCGGCACCACTGCCAGTTCGATCACATTGGCGCCTTGCTGGCGCATCACCGAAAGCGTGTCGCGCTCCACCGCATCCAGCTGTGCGGTTACCTGGCGACTGTAGGAGAGCCCGGCTTCGGTCAGTTTCACGCCCCGGCGCGAGCGGCGGAACAGCTCGACATTGAGGAAGGCCTCCAGGCTGCCGATCTGCCGACAGACGGCACCCTGGGTCAGGGCCAGTTCCTGAGCGGCCTTGGTGAAGCTCTCGTGACGTGCGGCCGCCTCGAAGCAGACCAGGGCAGTGGTGCTGGGAATCTTGCGGCGCATGTACGTGAACCTCACATGTCAGGCGTTGAGCAGGGCATTTTGATGATTACGAAGTGAGAAAATATCACTAAACGGTGCGCAATCCTCGTTTGTCCCTCACGCCAAACAGGCCTAGGATCAATCCAGCACAACAATTCGTTCCCATCTTTCGAGGAATCCGCACATGGCTGGCAAGGCAAGCTTCAACTGGATCGACCCGCTGCTGCTGGATCAGCAGCTCACTGAAGAAGAGCGCATGGTCCGTGACAGCGCCTATCAGTTCGCCCAGGACAAGCTGGCGCCCCGTGTGCTGGAGGCGTTCCGTCATGAACAGACGGATCCGGCGATCTTCCGTGAGATGGGTGAAGTCGGCCTGCTCGGCGCCACCATTCCCGAGCAGTACGGCGGCAGCGGCCTGAACTACGTCTGCTACGGCCTGATCGCCCGCGAGGTGGAGCGTATCGACTCCGGCTACCGCTCGATGATGAGCGTGCAGTCGTCGCTGGTCATGGTGCCGATCAACGAGTTCGGTACCGAGGCACAGAAGCAGAAGTACCTGCCGAAGCTGGCCAGTGGCGAATGGATCGGCTGCTTCGGCCTGACCGAGCCCAACCATGGTTCCGACCCGGGCTCGATGATCACCCGCGCCCGCAAGGTCGACGGTGGTTATCGTCTGAGCGGCAGCAAGATGTGGATCACCAACAGCCCGATCGCCGATGTGTTCGTGGTCTGGGCCAAGGACGATGCCGGCGATATCCGTGGCTTCGTGCTGGAGAAAGGCTGGGACGGCCTCAGTGCTCCGGCCATCCATGGCAAAGTCGGCCTGCGTGCTTCGATCACCGGCGAGATCGTCATGGACAACGTGTTTGTGCCGGAAGAGAACATCTTCCCCGATGTGCGCGGCCTCAAAGGCCCGTTCACCTGCCTGAACTCGGCCCGCTACGGCATCTCCTGGGGTGCGCTGGGTGCCGCCGAGGCCTGCTGGCACACCGCTCGCCAATACACCCTGGATCGTCAGCAGTTTGGCCGCCCACTGGCCGCCAATCAGCTGATCCAGAAAAAATTGGCCGACATGCAGACCGAGATCACCCTGGCCCTGCAAGGCTGCCTACGCTTGGGTCGTATGAAGGACGAAGGCACCGCAGCGGTGGAAATAACCTCGATCATGAAGCGCAACTCCTGCGGCAAGGCCCTGGACATCGCCCGCCTGGCGCGGGACATGCTGGGTGGCAACGGCATCTCCGACGAGTTCGGCGTCGCCCGCCACCTGGTCAACCTCGAGGTGGTCAACACCTATGAAGGTACTCACGACGTGCACGCGCTGATCCTTGGGCGCGCGCAGACCGGCATCCAGGCGTTCTATTAATAGAGGAGCCAGGCCATGGGCGCGCTTTCCCATCTGCGGGTGCTGGATCTTTCCCGGGTATTGGCCGGCCCCTGGTCCGGCCAGATCCTTGCCGACCTTGGGGCGGATGTAATCAAGGTGGAGCGCCCCGGCGCGGGTGACGACACCCGCTCCTGGGGGCCGCCTTTCCTGCGCGATGCCCAGGGCGAGAATACCAGCGAGGCGGCCTACTACTTATCGGCCAACCGTAACAAGCGCTCGGTGACCATCGACTTCACCCAGCCCGAAGGCCAGCGCCTGGTGCGCGAGCTGGCGGCGAAGTCGGATATCGTCATCGAGAACTTCAAGGTGGGCGGGCTGGCAGCCTACGGGTTGGATTACCAAAGTCTGAAGGCCATCAACCCGAAGCTTATCTATTGCTCGATCACCGGCTTCGGCCAGACCGGGCCATATGCCAAGCGTGCTGGCTATGACTTCATGATCCAGGGGCTGGGCGGGCTGATGAGCCTGACCGGGCGCCCGGAGGGAGAGGAGGGCGCGGGGCCGATGAAGGTGGGGGTGGCTCTCACTGACATCCTGACCGGGCTGTATTCCACCGTGGCGATTCTTGCGGCCTTGGCGCATCGTGATCAGGCTGGGATAGGTCAGCATATCGATATGGCGTTGCTGGATGTGCAGGTGGCCTGCCTGGCCAATCAGGCGATGAACTACCTCACCACTGGCAACCCGCCACGGCGGTTGGGCAATGCGCACCCCAATATCGTGCCCTACCAGGACTTCCCGACGGCGGATGGCAATTTCATTCTTACCGTGGGTAATGACGGGCAGTTCCGCAAGTTTGCTGAAGTGGCGGGGCAGGCGCAGTGGGCGGATGACCCGCGGTTCTCTACTAATAAGCAGCGGGTAGCCAACCGTGCGGAGCTGATTCCGTTGATTCGTCAGGCTACGGTGTTCAAGACCACGGCTGAATGGGTCACAGAGCTGGAGAAGGCGGGTGTGCCATGCGGGCCGATCAATGACCTGGCGCAGATGTTCCAGGACCCACAGGTATTGGCGCGTGGGCTTGCGGTGAATGTTCCACATCCGCTGGCGGGCAGCGTGCCGCAGGTGGCCAGCCCGATCCGGTTGTCGGAGACGCCGGTGGAGTATCGCCATGCGCCTCCATTGCTGGGGGAGCACACCGAGGCGGTGCTGATGGATGTGCTGGGGCTGAGTGGGGAAGCGGTGCAGGGGCTTCGGGGCGCAGGTGTGCTGTAACACGCGCTATAGATAGAAAGAAGCGGGGCGGCCGGCAGGCCGCCCCGCTTTGCTTTTCAACAATCTGAAGGTTTTATGAAATTAACGGTTGACGCGCTTTCAGATCCCCTTATAATGCGCCCCACTTCCAGCGACATCGGAACGAAAAACTCCTTGAATATCAAAGAGTTGATTGTTTGGAAAGGTTCCGGAAGTGCTTCGGTCATCTGATCGGCAGCGGTGAAAAAGGCAGTTGACAGCAGGTTGTAACGCTGTATGATTCGCCTCCCGCTACGAGAGATCGCAGCGAGTCAAGTGTTTGAAGTTGAACGGGTTTCTCGCA